>NZ_RHOV01000014.1 GCF_003946655.1 Lapidilactobacillus achengensis | reverse complement strand
ATGTTTATTTAGGTTACACTCAATTCAAATAAAGTGATGCTCGCACTGATCACATTCAACTAATCGATACAACAACAAAAAGATTCCTCATTACTGAGAAATCCTCGAAGAATAAAAACTATCTTTCAACACCAGTTGACAAAGAGCCAAAAAAAGTCAGAGCGACGATTGTTGTCGTTCTGACTTGACCCGCGGATGTTGTGGCGGATATTGCAGTAGCTGTTAAAGTAGATATTGCAGTGGATATTGCAATAGATGTTTTAGTAGGATTTTGCCACCGCGCGCTAGGCTTTTCTGCTGGGGGCGGTGGTGCTGCGCGCGGGTTGGCTGGCGAATTTGCGGATGATCGGCAGTAGTTTGAAGCTGTCGATCACGTAACTGCTGTGGGTTTCTTTGGGCAGGATCATTAGGCTACTGTCGGGGATCTGGTCGGCGATGTAGCGGGTGTGGCTGATTTTGACGGCGTCTTTCTCACCAGCCATGACCAGCGTGGGGATCTGGATCCGTTGCAGGTCGGCCTTGGTGATGTTGGGCTCGGTGTTCAGCAGGCGCACTTCTGGCCGCCGCGACCACAAATGGACGTTCCAGGCGAGAAAGCGGTCTTTGCTGTGGAGGCCGTTGGGGTTCAAGTTGGCGCCGCTGACCATCAGTTTGCCCAGCAGGTCGGGATGCTGGCTCGCCACCAGCAGGCCAATAATGCCGCCATCGCTGAAGCCGTAGAGCAGCGGCTTTTCTAACTTGAGCTGTTTGATGAAGTCGACCACGTCATTGGCCATCTCCTGATAGTGGATTTCTTTGACGGGGGCACTTTTGCCATGGCCGCGGTTGTCCAGCGCGAAGACTTGGAAATAGGCGCTCAAGGTCGGCAACAATTTGTCGAAAATCTGATGGCTTTCGCCGTTACCATGTAACAAAATCAGCGGTTGGCCCTGGCCGCTTTGCACGTAATATAGTGTCGTATGATTGACTCTGATTTCCATTTTTCAACGCCCCTGTTTTTCTATGACGAATAGTTGCTTTTCCTGTTCCTTTGCCTGCTTTATCGCTATAATTTAGGTAAAAGGAGTGATTGTCATGTCTGAAGATGTCTTCTTTAACCCTGGCGACGCGATCGCCAACGCTCACGATTTCGCTGGTGCCATGCAAAGCGCCGAGATTTTCAAGCAAAAGGCGCCGTTGCAATCACCTTTGATCATTGTGGAAGCCGCGGATAGGAAAGACGCGTTCGCGGTCTACTTTGAAAAGGATGCCCACATTGCCAGCAAGCGGGATGTGCCCGTGATTCAATATCACATCCGCCAACGTTTGGAACCGTGATTTGCGCTAGGCTTGGCTGTCAGTTTGACGTAAATTTTCGTTCAGCGTCGCTTTTTCTAGCTTAGTATAACTTTTTCTAGTTTAGTGGAGCGTCATGTCTTCGCGCTGGCTCAAGTCCGCTTGGCGGGTCCAATCGTAACGCGCCAACGCTTTCGCCTGGCGATTCAGCGCGAAGGACCTGGTCGCCCGCCCTAATATCGGCGTCGACTGCTTGATCGGCAATTGACGCAGTTTATTCTTTTGCGGCTGTGATCCAATGGTGATCGCGGCCTTTTTGTGCATGGCGGTTTTCTTTTTAGGCGTGGCGGTTTGGCGATTCTCAGGTCGATTCAACTCGCGGAAAATCCGGAAATTCGCCAAGAAATTGTCAGGCACCTTCTGCAAATCGAAGGCATGGACGATACTGTCGGCCCGTTGCACATAATGATACAGTGGTTTGGTATCGAAGTAGAAGCGCTCGCCTTGATTGCTATACTGAATGTTGAACAGCTGATCTTCCATCAAGCCTAGATCCGTATCAAAAGCCAGTTGATGTTGCCGAATCAAGGCCGTTCGATACGCTTTGTTCCAAGTATAGCCGCGGACACTGCCACCTAATTTCAAAATCCGATTTTGTAACTCTTTTCGGCTCAAAATGCCCGATTCCACTTTACTGGCGGCACTGCGGCCAGGCGGATCAATGAAATAACCGCAGCTGACCAGGTCCGCTTCGAAATATTGGAGATTTTTGACCATGAAGGCGACATAATCCCGTTCGACCCAGTCGTCCCCATCGATAAAAGTCAGAAATTCCCCGCGGGCTAAGGACATGCCCGCATTGCGCGCGGCAGAAATACCGCGGTTTTCTTGATGGAGGACTTCGATGCGGCGGTCATGAGCGTGCCAATAGTCGATGCGGTCGCTGGTACCGTCATCGGAGCCGTCATCAACGAGAATGATCTGTAAGTTGGGATAGGTTTGGTTTATAATCGTGCGCAACGCGCGGTCGAGATACGAACGGACGTTGTATAAGGGCATGATAATGCTGAATAAAGGATTTAGCGACATGGGCAACCAGCCTTTCGTTTCTTGTCTTCAATTATATACGACTAAACTTGAAACACAAGCGGCGCGCAAGCCACCCCCACCAAAAGCGTTGCGGACCAACGGGCCGCTCCGCTACTTAGAC
This sequence comes from Lapidilactobacillus achengensis, assembly GCF_003946655.1. Classification (GTDB taxonomy): domain Bacteria; phylum Bacillota; class Bacilli; order Lactobacillales; family Lactobacillaceae; genus Lapidilactobacillus; species Lapidilactobacillus achengensis. The sequence continues at coordinate 62,120 of NZ_RHOV01000014.1, read as the reverse complement.
TGGTTGAAAGTAGGTTGGTCGCAGCTTGCGCTGCGCTTGGCGTTGGTGGTGAACAGATGTGGTGAAGCTCCAGGTCGGGCTGGGGGTGGTGGAACGCGGCGGGCACGATTTTGAGCTTTTCGGAAACCCACCGAAAATCTCAAAACTCGGCCTTATTGTAGGCGATAAATCGCCAACAATAATATCGCGGCTGACTCACCCCCAGCCCGACCTTCCGCCAGACGAGTAAACAGACCACCAACGCCACGCTCCGCTCAACGTAACCTTATTCATTGAAGCACTCACGCCGACTGGCAAGCTATGGTCGATTGATGAGGAGCCACGCAATCGACGACCGTGGTTAGTGGTCACAAGCTTTAAATTGGTGACACCAGAATAGTCTGTCTGATGAACTAAGGAAGTTCTTGATGAATCAGCTGGATCGGTCGGTTTCCACCTAGTGGATCGTTCAGGAAACAAGTAGAGATGTTCAGCCTACTCAAAGTGTTCCGACTCCTGATCCAAATTCGTTGGCATTGCCGTACCACCCCCAAAAGGGCGATTGTTTGACCTCAATCTTGCAAAAGCGCTTCGTCTGATATACAACTTCGATTGCAGATAGGCTCAATTCTGTTCAGCAACCGGCTGGGACTGCGCGGCTCAGTGGTGAAATTGTCCTTGGCGGCTTTGCCGCTTAGGACAAGGCTCGATTTTGAGACAAGCCGCGGGTTTTGCGGATTGGCTCAAAACGACGCCCACCACGTTCCAGTCCGCAACAGCAGTCCCAGCCGGTTGCGCTCACGCGCAACACCCACCCACACCCGCAATCAAGCACCAAACATTCAATAGCAACCAAAACCATTTTTCAAATTCTAGATTTGGAGGTATTGTAATGACAACTCAAGAACACTCAAAACGCGTGATCGACCTGTTAGGCACAGTCAATTTCCGCGACTTAGGCGGTTACCGCAACACCCACGATCAAGTCGTCCAGTGGCGCCGGATTTTCCGCGCGGCCTCGCTGGGTGGGTTGACCCCCGAGGATCAAACTTTGCTGGCGGATTTGCAGGTGACTAAAGATGTGGATTTGCGCTCACCGGCAGAGCAATCTGGTTATCCTGATCAAAATTGGCCTGGCGTTCAGTTGGTTCGCGATCCGGTCTACCCCACTTCTGGTTTTGGTCGGCTAATGAATCATGGTCCTTTCGCGCGCCTGCGCTTCAATCGGCATCGCCGACCACAACTGCAGGATCCAGTGGCGCAAATTTACCAAAATGTGGTTTTGAACGAACATAGTCAACAAGCTTTCGCCACGGTTTTCCGGCAATTATTGAGTTTGCCGGAAGATCAGGCGCTGGTTTTCCACTGCGCGGCGGGCAAGGATCGGACGGGGATGACCGCGGCCCTGATTTTACTGGCGCTGGAGGTGCCGGAAGCGGTGATTGTCCAAGATTACTTGTTGACCAACGATTTGTACAACTTTCCTGATGGCGCGGCGGTCAGCGATGATGAAGTGGCAACGGCGGTGGCGCAAATGAACACGCAGACCGGCGACGCGCTATTCATTCAAGGCGTGGTGCAAACGATCGCCCAAGGTTACGGCGGCATCGCCAACTACTGGCGGCAAGGGCTCAAGTTGGCGCCCAGCGACTTGGACCAATTGCGGCGGCAATTTCTGACTCCGACGAAATGAGGCGGCGTTTGTTGGTCGTGGCTTGATCGTCGCAAGCGGACAGGTGGTCGCAGTTGAATCGTGGCAATTGAACGGTTGGGCCGTGGCTTGCTTGTCACAATCGGACGGTTGGGTCGTGGTTTGATTGTCGCAAACGGTCCGCCTGCGACAAAATGTGGCGCTGTTGTTTTTTCGCGCATAGTCGCCAAGAAGTGACGGAGGGGCGAGTTCAGGCGTTCAAGCTTGATCTGCCGGTTTTTCTCCAGCGCTCAGGCCGATTCCGCCGTCGCGTTGAGCAAGCGTGCTTGTCGCAAAAGTGGCGGTTTTCGGCTACGATATAGGGGTAAGCAAACGCTGGACGTGTGCGCCAGCAATCGACGAGGTGAAGACAAGATGAAATGGCAAAAAATCGCTAGCGTTGCGGTTCCCAGCGCTTTTCTGCTGGGCGTAACAGCGACCAGCGCGGCGTTATATCGTTATGGCTTTGGTCGGATGAAGCAGAAGGAAGCGACGCGGCAGTTGGCGGCGTTCAATCGCAAGAAGCACAGTTGGAGCGCCTGGTATGCGCAACAACCGCGTGAAGACTGGTGGCTGTACGATGACGATCCGCAGAATCGGTTGCACGCGCTGTATTTGCCCCATCCGCGGCCGACGAAGAAAGTGGTGCTGATTGCCCATGGCTATCACGGTAGCGCCCTGACCATGGCCAGCTATGCCCAAATGTTTCAGGAGCTGGGTTACAATGTGCTGATGCCTGACAATCGGGCTCATGGCGAAAGCGCTGGCGAATGGGTTAATTTCGGTTGGCTGGATCGGCTGGATTACCGGGATTGGTGCCTAGATCTGGTGGATCATTTAGGCCCCGATTGCGAGATTGTGCTTTTCGGGGTCAGTATGGGCGGCGCCATCGTGATGATGATGAGTGGCGAGGTGTTGCCACCCCAAGTCAAGGCAATCATTGAGGATTGCGGCTACAGTTCGTTGCGCGGCGAGTTGGCCTATCAAATGAAGGCCCAGTTCCATTTGCCGGAATTCCCCTTCGTGCCTGTCGCCAACTTGTTCAACCACCTGACCTTAGGCTTCGATCTGAAGGAAGTGGATTCCCTGACCGCGCTGAAAAACAACCGGCGCCCGATTTTCTTCATTCATGGTGAACGCGACGGCTTCGTCCCCACCGCGATGGTGCTAGAAAACTACGCCGCCACCAGCGCTCCCAAGGAATTATGGGTCGTCCCTAACGCCGACCACGCCCAAGCCTTCGGTGTCGATCCCCACGCCTACAAACACCACGTTGCTAAGTTTTTGCGGCATTATTTACATGATGACGGCTGCAAAGTCGCCGATGCGAAAATTACGCCAGCAGAGTAATCGTCAACATTAATTCAATCACTACGAACAAACCACTAAGCCACGACCAAGCAGCATGATCAATTGAAAACACCCATCTAGATTCCTTTGCATTGAGGAAATCTGGATGAGTGTTTTTTTAGTAACGCCATGAGTAGCTGTCGCACGGCGCAAATCAAGCCATTCAAAACTGAATTCCCGTGAGCGCCTTCTCATGTGTTCTTTAAATGGCTTGCGTATTAGACGGCAGAAATTCTATCTCCAACATCATGACTCCGCGCCCTGTCGTTTTCGTAGCGCCCGGCCCCGCCAGAACAGCAGACCGGCGAGCAAAAGCGTCCCATAAACTTGCTGGCGACCATCCCGTTCACCGGCAACAGGCAACGACTGCGGGCGAGACGAGGCGGCTTGCCCATGGCGGCGGGGCGCCGTGTCTGGCGTTGGCCGCGTTGAAGCGGCCGCCGTCGACACTACTGGCTTGGTTGCTGACGGCACTGTTGTCCCGGGTTGCGCTGGCGCTGGTACTGTCGGCTTGGGCGGTTTGCTTGGCGCTGTCGGTGCTGTCGGTGCGACTGGTTCGAGCGGCTTACTTGGTTTACTTGGCCCATCTGGGACGATTGGTGCTGTGGGGCCAACTGGGATGGTTGGGATGGTTGGTTCTGTTGGTTCGGTTGGTGCTGTTGGTGCTGTTGGTTGCGTAGGCGTTGTTGGTTCGGTTGGCGTGGTGCCGCCGTTGTTATGGTCACCGGCGTTGGGATTTGTCGGCGTGGCCGGCCCCGGTTTTCCGGGTTGTGGTCCTGGTTGGTTTTCACGGTAAACCAAGGTCATGTGCGCCACGCCGGCCGGATTCACGGGCAGTCGTTTGACCACAGTCTGCCATTGATCGGACGTTAGCACCTGATTGTTCTTAAGCGCCGTCAGCCTGAGCATCGCCGTCGTTTCCGCAACCGACGGCCGATCCGTCGCTGCCTGCTTTTGTGGCGCTTGGTTTATCATCTTCTGATCTTCAGGCGCTTGCGGCGGATCCACCTGAGCTTGGCCATACTGACTGGCCTGGTCAGCCCGCTTGATGGTGACCGTGCCGTCCGCATTGAAGTTACTGGTGATCGTCAGTGATTGTTCGCCGACTAAAACTGTCCAAATAATTTTCTGCAATGTCTTATTTTGATAGGTGGTACGCAACCAATTACTGCCGTCCAAAGCCAGTGTTGACGAGCTCTCTCGGTCGCTGACGAAGCGCAAATTCCCCTGGGCTGGCCCCTGATCACCGAAAAGCGGCCGGCCTTGTTCGTCTTGGTAATCAACCATTTTGGTGAAAATATAATCGAAACTAAACGTCTGCGGACCGGGCGTGTCTGAATAAATTTCACTATGACTAAACGCGGCGACAGTATTACCAAAGCCAATATCGACCTCCGGACTGTCAGAATCTGGATTGTCAGAATCTGGATTGGTAACGATGAATTCTGGCGAGAAGTTCTCGGTGATCGTCTCCCCCTCGGCGGTTATTTTAAGCGCGGACAAGCGATAGCCCTGCCAGTGCAAAATAAGTTTCGCCAGCAGGTTAAGGCTTGGGACAGCACCAGGATCTTGACTATCGCGACCATTGAGAATCAAAGGAATCACGGGCGGCTCGGCTCCAGCAAACAGCAGTCGCCCCTGATCATCATGAAATTGACGTTTGAAGATAAATGGGCTTGCCTGGAAAAGCTGCGAGCCGGCAGTCAACTGGCGCTCAATATCGGGCGAGTCACTCGGCCCCAAAAGCCACGCCGCCGACGCGGATGTGCCGGTATACAGATAGATTTGCGCCACGCCGGTCACCACTTTGCCGGTAAATAATTGCTTGATCTGGTCCAAACTGAGGAAAAAAGTGCTGCTGCCAAAATTCAGATCCAGTCCGGGGCGCGGCGCAATGGCCAAGGCCCGATAGTCTTGATCTTGGCCTAAAAAGCCGACACCGTAAAAATGTAGTCGCGAGGCCACCTGCTCGATCAGCGCCACGATTCGATCGCCGGAAACAGGCTGCTGGGAAGGTGTCGGTCGCAAAATCGTATCCTGGCTAGTTTGGTGCTGATAGGTGAACCCATTTAATTGATAATGCTTGACTGTCACCTGATCATCAGGTGCCGCGACTAAGCCCGAACCAGGCGCCCGCACACCGGCCAAAAGCGGTACCGTCTGTAATTCTGGCAGATTATCGTCACCGCGTGTTATGCTCGCGCCGCTTGTTTGCCTTGTGCCGGACTGCTTTTGTGCTGGCTGAAGCACTGCCGCATGCGCCACAGTGGTCGAAGATCCGCTCCCGCGCCAAGCCACCACGCTGCTGCCAGCCACCATCAACAACAACCCCCACAATAGACAAACACCAATTTGTTCTTGTTTCATTTCGACAAAGCTCCTTACCCTGATTGACGTTCCTCCATCTGATCCCGTTGCGAACACCACCTTGTGTCCCGACAACTGCAATTGATTTTTCCCATGTTTCAATTGACAAAAAATTGTTTATATTTTCATTATGGCTGCAGCGTGGTCGTTGACAACCAGGTCCAGCGGCAATAGTTGTCGGATAAGCGCCAGAAAAAAACACAAACCAGATTGGCTTGTGTTTTTGATGACGCAATAGATTGCTGATTGGATCAAAGGCGCTCGGTGCGGAGATACTTGATCGTCGCGCCGGTAAGCAAGGAAACGATAATCAAGCCCATTGCCACCATCGTCAGATTTTTCCGATCACCCGTTTGTGGTAAGGTCGCCTTTTTCGGATTCTTAGTGGTCGCACCACCAGTTTGGGGCAAGGTTGGTTTGACCGGGTCAGTTGGGATACTTGGTTTCGTTGGTTTTTCAGGCTTAGTTGGTTTTTCAGGTTTGGTTGGCTTATCTGGATCCACTGGCTTGCCACCATCATCCGCAACGACGGTAATCACGACCGTCCGGCTGATTCTGCCATTGCGATAAGTCAGTTCGTATTTGCCGACCCGGTTAACGTCCACGGTGCCCAGCACGTTGATCTGCTCAAAGGTCAAGCGCTTGTTGTTGTTGTCAGTCGCGCTGATAAAATTATCCTTGGCCTGCCAGTCGGCGCCTTGCTTGATCGTGGTTGCGGGCACAACTTCCAAGCTGGTGTGATCGATCACTGGCGGCACGACGGTTGGCTTTGAAATCGTCACGTCTGCCTCGGCCGTCGCTGACCCATAAGTGTAGACCAAATGGTAAGTACCCGGTCGACTCAGATCAAGTTGCCCGACTGTCGCACCATTCTGACTGATCGTAATCTTAAACTTCGAATCCTGACTAATTTGCGTTAAATCGACGGTCTGCCCATCCTCATCGGTGATCTTGGCAACGTTGGCCAGCGGATCCCAAGTCGCGCCAGTGGTGAGCGCAACGTTCTTTTCTTTGAGCGCTATACTGGTTTGATCCTCTTTGAAGACATAGTTAACTTCAGGATTCGATTCCGACAGTGTCCCGGTCTCATTGGTTGGCTTCTCGGTCAACAAGTACTTCTTTGCACTCAAACCAGCCACAATGGAACTGACGTCAGGATTCTGCGTCAAATCGTAATCATCGCCGACATTCCCCGTGAGTTGGTAGGGGTCGTGTAACACGTCATTGGTACTCTGACTGACGAAATTGACGTTTAGGTGTGTTGCGATGGGTTCCGATTGCTTGATCCTATAGGGACGAACCACACCACTCGAATAGTTCTTCAAACCGCCGTCAGTGTTTTTAGGATCAAACATCATGACGAGGTAGCCCTCTGGCTCTTTTAAATTGGACCAGATGATCTTTTCCCCATCCGCACTGAGCTCGCCATCAGCATCACTTTGTTGCTTTCGGATCGTCCCTTCTGATGTGAGCGGACGATAATTTTGGATAAACCACGTTTTATCGTTGTTCGCTTGCGGGAGCAGCTTGATTGGCTCCCCGTCGATTCCCGTCAATGACTCGATCGTGGTGCTGGTTTGATAGCCATCTTTTTGATCTGCTGGAATCTCCACCACAGGTAAAATAATCTGGTTGCCGGTCAAAAATGTTTTAGCAGAAAATCCCGAATAATCGCGAATTCGATTAAATGAAAACTGTCCGCCTGAGAACTTTGTTTTTAATTTTGAAACGTCAGATAGGTCGGTGTTCATGACTGTAAGATTAACGCTGGAAATATTATTCAATTTTGCTAAGGCATTAGCATTTCTCAATTTGCCCCGTTTCAATACAGATGAATCCACCTGAACAGATGAATCCACCTTAATCTTATCGAAAAACTCTTGCTCCATTGGTGCACGATAATCAAAACTTTGTAAATTTACAGCTTTTTCAATTCCCTGAAAAGATTCGGTTTCCAAAAAAGCATTGTAAAATTCTTCGGCGTATTTAACCGGTACATTCTTGTCCGCTAAGGCGGTCCACATAGAATCAAGCGGTGCCCCAGTTAGCTTCTCTTCAAGAATTGACGGCTGAATATCAGCTGGATATGGAAATGGCCATTGCTCACGTGGCTTAGTCACAAAAGACTTGTCTATCTTACGGTTCAACATGTACTGGACAATAATCTGAAAGTTCCTATCTGGCATCCACGAATCAATGTCATCTGGATCAGTCACTTTCTCATCCTCATCCTCCACAGGAGTGAAATTGGTCGGGCCCGCATCCACCGGCTCTCTTTGTGGTGTCGGAACAACCACGGCGTGAACTGGCTGGGCCCGCTTCGTCCCACCGACCGCCAAAATAAGACTTAAAAACAATAGCACAAACAGACTGGTTTTTCGTTTCATGGTTAACTCCCCCTGAATTGAATGACAAAAAACGCAACCACTCAAAAAGGCGGTTGCGTTGTGCACGCAATTATGTTGATATCCACCCCAATGAATAGTTTCCCAATAGTCAAAAATAACTGAATTATTATTCCCATTCAAGCGTATCTTCAGCGGCGCTAACCCGCGTCACCACTAGCTTTCTATGCTTCAACTGCCGTTTTGGCGGGGAGTTTGGCGGGGCTTAGTTGATCGTACTTCACCGCCTGATTCCCCACGAACCGCACCTGATTCTGACCCGCCGTTTTGATCGTAATATTACCCGCAATCTGTTCCGCGATATCTGCATCCAGCCCGCCCCACAAGTGCGAGTAGTGCTTCAGCGTAATCTCCGGCGACGAATGCCCTAGGCGCTTAGATAACACCAGCACCGAGACGTTGAACTCATTGATGAGATACGACGCGTGACTGTGGCGCAGTCCTTTGCCTTCGACTGGGTGCACCTGTGCCAATTTGGCATAGCGGTGGATAATCCGCGAAATCGTCGATTTAGTCATCGGCAAGCCGTCGTAGGTCATGATGAAGTCATCAACCCCACCCAGCCCGAAACTTGTCTGTACGGCACGCCAACGCCGCAGAATTGCCACGGTGTCATCGTCGTGCGTCAAGATGCGCTTGCCGCTGTCTGTCTTCGTGTAGTCGTGGCGTTCCCAGTCATGCCGGTTCTTCATCACCAGCATGTGATCAACGTGTAGCCGCTTCTTGGCGAGATCAACATCCCGCCACCACAGCGCCGTTCCTTCGTTGATCCGCACGCCAGTCAGGAAGTACAGCCACAACATCACGAAGTTCAGATGCCCATAGATATCATTAATGCAAATTTGCGCGATAACTTGTTCAAACTCGGCTTTCGTCCAAAACGGCACGCTGCTTTTGGCCTTGGGAATCGCCTTGACTCGCTTCGACACATTGCTGGACAGATACTGCATCTGCACCGCGTGATCGAGGGACTTGCGGAAGCAGCCGAACACCAATCCAGCATAGCCTTGCGAGTAGCCCGCACCACCGTCCTTTTCATCCGTGAGCAGCCACGTGCGGAAGTTCTGCACGTCAGTGATGTCGATATCGCGCAGCAACTGGTCGCCAAACCGTGCGATACAGATATCAAAACTGCGATTGCGGACAGCAAAGGTGCTTTCCTCCACATCGGTCTTATACGCTGGAATATACGCGTCCTTCATGAACTGACGGTAAGTCATGCGGAAGTTCGTAAACCCATGCGCCTCATGATATTCACGCTTCACCCGCGTCAGTTCCTTGTTCGCCGCAAACGCGGTGCTGAATGGCATTCCTTGACTGTCCTTCCGCCCTTTCTTGCGGACGCGCTTACCACTCATCTTGTCGGTGCCTAACTCGGTTTCATAGTAGAAGTTACCTTTGACGTCTATGAACACGCCTGGATATTTGGTTTTACTCATTCTCAACAGCTCCATTCATCGGTGATCCGAGAATGGACTCAACGACAGAACGCGGTACGCGCCCTAAGTTTCGGTTGAGATACAAGGGATAACCCTTTTGTACCATCCTTTGCTTCGCTTGTCTAATGATATCGCGCGCAGTATGCTGCTTAAATCCTAATGCCATCAGATCTTGATAGCAGACAAAACTCTTATCCAATTACGTCACTTCCTTCTCGTTGATTGAAGTGAGATAATCAAACCAGATAGAACCCATATCTTATCTGTGAAGAGTGACTACTTGCTTTGGTCGGCGTAGTCGCTCTTTTTTGATGTCTCACTTGGTTCTGCATCCGTCAAAACGCCATTACGGTGGTGCTGATAGTGATGGATCAAATCCCAGTGGCGCTGCGTCAGCTTGCCGCCGTCAATGATTGCCTTCAGCTCGGTGGTGCCGTTGTACTGATCAATCAGCTGCAACATCTTCAGCGATGGCGCGACCTGCTTCTTGAGCCAACGGGTAATATGCGCGTAACTCAATGGTTCAGGATTGGTTGACAGTCGCAGCTTGTCGCGATAATTGCCGATGAAAGCATCCCAACGCGGATCTGTCGTCCACTGACTCTTGGCTTTGTGGCTCGGCGTCAAAAAGCGAAGATAACGGTTGATGATACCGAACACAACTTTCTCAGGATCCCGCTCTGCCAACAAATTCTTAATTGCCGCAGCGGCGCGTTTGCGACGTAGCCGGACTTCAAACCGCGTGCGTATCGGCTGGTCTTCTATCGCAATCTCAGGGTGCTTCTGGTGTTGCTCAAATGCCTTGTCATAAATACAGAAGTACACCTCACTTTGCGGTGACCCCAGATACAAAGTTCTGCCCGACACCGCCCACTGCTTGGTGCGATTATCTCGGAAGCCATGAAAGCGCGAGGTGAATTCATCACGGTCACACTTCTCAATCAAAGTTGGCACGTCGAGCAAACCATTACGATCATTGATAGCGAGGTCAATGCGTGTGAAGTGACCGCCAAGGGCGATACAGGTCTCCAAGAAGTCGTACCAAGTTCTGTTCTGCTGACGCAAATACGATTCAACGTAGCGGCAGCCTTGGCCCTTCAGCTCAATCATCGTGCCGCTATCTTCGCTTGGATCATAGCCGTCTGCATTGACATCTTGATACGGTGACAGCAACACGTCGATTTCACCACATTTGAAAGTGGCACTGTAACCATAGCGTGCACCTTCTTTGAGATTAAAGTGATTCAGGTTAATCTGGAACAGTTCGGTCACCATTTCCTCATAGTCGTGCGACTTGAATGTGACGCCCAAGTAATCAATACATACGTCAATGTTGTTCTGGCCGGTCAGTGACCGCAGCGCTAACGTCAACCGCAGCCGTGCTTGTTCGTTAATCGGCTTATTCCCCGTCAGCAACTGATTCAAATGCGATCGACTGTAAGCAGCCGTCTTCGCTAATTGACCTTGAGTAATCTTATGCGTGCGCATCTCATCATGAAACTGGTTTAGCCAGTCGGTATTCGTCATCCCGCCGACTAAGTTCAAATCTTTCAGCATGTTAGCTCCTTTCGAAGTAACCTGACAGCAAAGCCGCCTTTCTGCTTACGCAAAGTGGCTTGCCATCGGCGCTTTCGTCCTACTTACGTGTATTTTGTCTCTAATATTTGCCCCCCTATTAGAGACCGGGGGCTTGTGGCGGCCGGCTAACGCTGACCGCCACCGCTCGCGCTAGCGGCTTTCGCGCTGCACGCCGCGCACGGCGGCGTACGTTGCAAGACCCTTCCGGAAGGTCTGTGAGAACTTTCGCTCTCAACATATACAGACGGTTTGTAGGACGCGTTTTGAAACTGAAAGTTGAACTGTAACGGGATCTTAATGTTCATTACCGAATTACGTGACTACTGCCCCGAAGCCATGCTATGAAAATTCACTCGCTAACAATATCAGCTGCATGGTGCAAAATGACCGTAAATTGCAAGAACAAGTTAGCCAGTCGTTGAGGACAATCCCAGAACAGGCCGTTATCAAATAGAAGTTGTGGCGCTAGAGAGACTACTGGGCCATGCGGCGAACGCGCCGAGCTTCGGCCTCAAAGTTTTGCTGGGGTGTGCAGTAGCCCTGTTGTTTGCGAGACAACTGATTCAAGCGGTCTTGCGTGGCCTGCACTTGACTAGGGCTAATGTCATCTAGGGACATGCCCTTAGGGAAGTCCTGGCGGATCATCCGGTTATGTGCCTCGTTGGTGCCACGGTCGCAGGACGTGTAAGGATGGGCGTAGAAGATCTCAGTTTCCGTCCCAGCAAAAGCAGTATTTAAGGCGGTGAACTCGGGTCCGTTGTCGGCTGTGATGGTCTTGATGCAAGCTCCTTATTCGCGCTTGATTCCACGCAATGCATAGCTCACAGAGTCTGCATCTCGTCCTTCGATCAAGCGGAGAAGTTGGCAACGGGTCTTGCGCTCAATCAGAGTCAAGATGACGCTCTCCTTGCCATTGCGTTTACCGACAATGGTATCCATCTCCCAGTGACCGAACTGCCTGCGTCGTTCAACGACCTTAGGCCGTTCCTCGATACTGCGGCCAGCCAGGCGCTTAGCCTTGGTGTGGTGCTGGTGAGAGGTCTTCCGCTTAGTCTTCTCCAACAGGTCGATATTTCGAATCTCTAGGCGTTGGTCGTCAATGTACTGATACAAAGTCGAGGCACAAACAAGCTCTTCAGGAGTAAACAGCTTGTGTCGCTTGGCATAGCCGATTGAAGCATCCGGCGACCATTTGTCCTGCTTAGCTCGCTGTACGTACCAGGCTAAGAAGACCTGTACGCTGGCGAACTTGTCAGGACGATGGCAGCTCAAGCGTGCAGTCTCGTAACGTGCCTGAGCAGCCTCTGTCAGGTATTGTCGATGGTAGACGCGCTTGCCATTACTCTTCTTGACCTGATCTACTGTACCTCGCTTGATTTCATTATTAATGGTCTGCGGGCAGACGCCAATTTCAGCAGCAATCCAACGATTGGACTTCCCAGCTTGGCGGAATCCGGCCACTTTTCCGCGCTCGAGTGATGTTAAGTGCTGACCTTTTTGGCGGTGTGTGCTATCCTGTTTCTGCATCAAGACAATATCCTCTTCCATTGTTTGTGTAGGAACTTCAATGATACAGGATATCTGTTCTTGATGTTTTTTATTGTCCAAAAAATTTTGAGACAGTGGCTAACTTGATTCTAAAATGCGCGTTTTAAATTAACTAGCACAACGGGTTTTACTATATACACAGAATCAACACACCGAATAGATGAGTGGTTAAATCAATAAAAAACTATCCACGACACTGATTTGCTTAATCCAACAATTCTAGTTTGGAAAGTTATCTGTCGTGCATAGTTTTTATTTTTTCTAATTTTTCTAATTTTCATTGTCTTCTTCACGGGCATATTTTTGCTTTATTTTTTCCGCATCTTTTTCAACCATCAGCCCATCTCTAATTTCAATAATCCGGTCACAGTACTGAACCAAGCGAATATCGTGTGTCACCATGATGATCGCTTTGTTTTTTTCCTTTGATTCTTTAGCCAAAATTTCTACAACTTCAAAAGCTCGTTCTGAGTCCAAGCTAGCGGTTGGTTCATCTGCCAAAATAATTGTAGGATCATTATATAACGCACGTGCAATCGCCACACGCTGACGTTCTCCGCCTGACAATTCCTCTGGATATTTTTTTACCAACTTAGAAACTCCTAGTTGATTAAATAATTTATCTTTCGATAAGTGCTGTTCCTTGCTACTAATTTTATCGACCAATTTCAGCTGATTTTCGACACTTAAAAACGGAATCAAATTTGAAGCTTGCAAGATAAAGCCAATTTTTTTAAACCTCAACTTGGCCCGCGTTTTTTCTTTTTCTTCACTAAAGTTTTCACCGTTGATTTTAACTTGACCCTCAGTAGGTGACTGTAGTCCCCCTGCAAGCGTAAGAAAGGTACTTTTTCCTGAACCAGAAGGGCCAATTATTGCGACAAATTCGCCTTTTTCAACTTTGAAATTTGTTGTTTTTAATGCTTCGATTGTTGTGTCGCCGTCTTTGAACTGTTTTTTAACATCAATGAATTCTATTGCGCTCACACTATCACTCCTAACCTATCGCCTTTAGAGGATCGATCTTTACAATCGTCCTAACTGAGAATAACGCACCTGAAACTGCGAACAATAGCATCAAAATACTAACACCTATCAAAAATAAGTAATTATTTTGATACGGAACCGCGGCTGGCAATAGAAAAGATGTCAAAATACTTGTTAAAGCACCTATTACAACACCCACAAAAGCCAATAAGAATGTTTGAACAATGACAGATTTAGCAATGTAGCCGCTCGAAATTCCTTGTGCCTTCATGACGCCAAATATTTTTTGCTTTTGCATGGTCAAGACATACACAAAAATACCAATAACAATTGCCGCAATAACAATAAGAAACCCAATCATAAAGCCAAAAGTAAGTACTTGTGCACTGTACCCTGGTAAATCATTGATGAAATTGCCCACTGAAATTTTTTCTAAATCATCAGGATATGCGGCAAGAGGTCCCCTAATCACAATGCCGTTGATTCGCGCATTCTCACTCGTATCCTCTTTTTCAAAGCGAATTTCTTGAAACGCGTTAATGCTCGTGTATAACACTGGTGAAACGCTAAATTTTGCATTTTCTGTAAAACCAACTACTGTGAGCTTTTTTTCATTCCCCGAAAGCGAAAGCTCATCACCTATTTTAATGCCGTATTGCTCCTTCACACTACTATCAGCAACCACTTCATCATTTGAAGCAAACATCTTTCCCTCAACTATTTTAGGTGCTAAGAAGCTGTCTGCCTCAATCCCCAAAAAACTAACGTCAATTTTTTCATTATCTTCTGAAGAATTGTCAACGATTACGCCAGGTGTTTGTGCAAGTAAGGCTTTATTTTTGGCATCTACATTGTCTAATTCCTTTCTGGCAATCATTGACATATTTAAATTTGAATTGGCTTCTTTACTCAATAAAATCGTATCTGCCTGCCATTTATCAATAGCTGTTCGATTGTCTTGTGCAAGTCCATAAGCAAGTCCTGTCAAGAAAAACACCAAATAGGCGATTAAGAACATTACGCCCATTACCAAGCTATATCTTAATTTAGCATGTTTTATTTCATTCCAAGCTAAAAACATATTGTCACCTCTACTAAAAAATGTTTATTTATATACGCTTAATAACATAACCACAACCCGTTGTGCTAGTGAATGCTGAACTAGGCTGCCGTAAATGACGAATCCCCAGTAACTTTGTAGTTAATTTGATACAACTTTGACGCCTTGGTAATAAGGTTCTTATGTCAAGATTTCGGCGCGCATTTTAGAATCAAGTTAGCCACTGTCTCAAAATTTTTTGGAAAATAAAAAACATCAAGAACAGATATCCTGTATCATTGAAGTTCCAACACAAACAATGAAAGAGGTATTGTCCTGATGCATGAACAGGATATCACACGTCGTCAACCAGGTCATCATTTGTCTCAAATGGAACGCGGTAGAATTGCAGAACTTTACGCCACCGGCACCTCCAAACGCGAAATTGCTGCCAAAATTGGCGTCTGCCATCAAACCATCAATAATGAGATTGACCGAGGGACTGTCAAGCAGGCTAAGCGCATTAATGGCATTAATGGCAAACTAATCTATCATACGGAATATAGTCCTGAAGCTGCTCAGACGCGCTATGAGACCGCACGTCTGAATTGTCATAGGCCGGATAAAATCGCCGCTACAAGCCACTTCCTGGCCTGGTATGTTAATCAGGCCAAGACTGAACACTGGTCGCCTGATGCAGCCGTTGGCGCCGCACGGCGAGCCAAGCTATTCACCCCTGAGGAGATGGTGTGCACAACCACTTTATATCGCTACATCGATGATCAACGCTTAGAAATTCGAAACATCGATCTCGTGGAGAAGGCAAATCGGCGGACCAAGCAACACAAGAGCACTAAGCATAAGCGCCTAGCCGGCCGCAGTATTGAGAAGCGTCCTAAGGCTGTCGAACGCCGCAAGCAGTTCGGACATTGGGAGATGGATACCGTTGTCGGGAAACGCAATGGCCGTGAGAGCGTCATCCTTAGCCTGATTGAGCGGAAGACTCGTTGCCAACTTCTCCGACTGATCGACGGCCGAGACTCGGACTCTGTGGAGTTTGCGTTACGAGAAATCAAGCTTGAGTGGGGTGACTGTCTGCGCACGATTACCGCAGACAATGGCCCGGAGTTCTCGACTCTGAATAAGGCCTTTGAGGATACAGATACAGACATCTTCTACGCGCATTCATACACCTCATGCGATCGCGGCTCCAACAAGGCCCACAATCGCATGATTAGACGTGACTACCCAAAAGGCGAGTCGCTGGATGATGTTAGTCCCAGCCAGGTGCTGGCTACCCAAGACCGTCTTAACGGGCTTCCCCGGAGAAAGCTAGACTACCGTAGCCCCTAGGAGTGTTTTGAGACCGAAGTGCGCCGGACTCGGCGTTCAGCACAACACGTAAGCTAAACAATGAACCACTCATAAGATAACAGACTGTTCTTGGGAGTGTCTCAACACCCCGGCTAACTTGTTCTTGCAATTTTGGGAATTCTTTTTTCCCCGCTTCGTTCATCAGTAAGCTCCTCTATTATGGTGCTATTTTGACGATAGACATCGTCGGTCGTGTAGTCCCTTGTCCAAGTATATCAATTATAAATTAGGAACTCAATGAACTGCCCAACATAGACTGCACAAAAATAGACTGCCTCCAGATAGATACATGTATCGCTTTTTTCGTAGATTTGAGTTAAACAAAAAAATCCCCGCCAACTCAGCCCTCAATCGGCCCAAACTTGGCGGGGATTTTGGCGGGGAACGTAACAATTCCCCCGCCAATCATATCCTTTGCATCTCCCGAAAGCGCCGTTAAATCAACATTCCGGGTTCAATTTACATGTACCTTTTATTCCCCAATAATAAACTCAACTGTATTATAACACGGGACTTATTCTAGTCAAGGTGAATTTTTTACCAATTTTGCCAGCCCTTTACCCGAAGCTGGGAACCACTTGCTGACACTGGTTATCTCTCCATTTTTCATGAAAAAATCTTTTTTTGTTGGTCGTTCCCCCCGTCATTCGCCATCCTTCACAACCACACCGCCGCGTCGTTGCTTCGCGGTGATGATTTGGCGCCAGAGGCCGATGACTTGGCCGACGAGCAGCGCGCTGAGAATGGTGCCGTAGCCGTAGTTGGCGCCCATCAGGATGCCGAGAATAATGAAGATCACGTCCATGGCGATGCGAGTCCAGCGCACGGGCCAGTGTAGCCGGGTGCTGCCGAACATCATCAGGCCTTCCAACGCGCCGTAGCCCAGCCGCCCATACATGTAGATCGCCGAGCCCGATCCGAGGAAGAAGATGCCCAGTAAACTGAGGATCAGGCTGGGCCAGTTTTGAGCGGTGATGAAGGCGTTAAAGCCAGTCAACAAGTCCACGGTCAGTCCGACGCAGGTGGCGTTGATCACACTGCCAACGCCTAACAGCCGCCGATCCAGGAAGAACAGCACGATCAACATGATCACGTTGAACGCGACGATCAGATTGCCCAAGGACCAAGGAATGAAGGTTTGCACGCCAGCCAGAAAGGTACTGAGCGGATCGATGCCGACCCCAGAATCCACCAACAAGGCGATGCCCAACCCAATCATAAAAGTCCCCACCACCGTGATCACCAAGCGCCGTAACATTTTCATCATCCCACTGACCCTTCCTGAAGCGTACCAATTATTAAAGCGGTTACATTGTATTTATTTTAACACATTGTTCCGACGATTTCGCTGGAAAACAGGCTGGCGGCCAAATAATTTATTTTTCTCAGTGGCGAGCGAGTTATTTAGGCTGCTGGACCGCCCGTTATTTAAGCCGCTGGATCACTCGTTGCTTAAGCTGCTGGCCCGCTCGTCGCTAGAAGCCGCGCCCGGTCTCCGTCGCAGGACTGATTTTGCTTAAGGGATGGTTAAGATGAGCGGGAATGATTGGGCGAGCCGCGGCGGGCTTGGTATAATGGAGCTAGCAATTATTAAATGAAAAACGAGGTTCGATCATGAAATCATTCTTGAAGAAAATCATCGCAACCATGGGCTTGACGCTCTTAGTCGGCGCGGCAGTCGGCTTCAGTCACGCCAACCACCAAACCGTGCTGGCGGCGGACGGCAGCAGTAGCGCCACTTGGACGGAACCGGTCCTGACTCTGGGCACCTCACTGACCGCGGCGCAAAAGCAAGGCACGATTGACACCTTGACCGCCAAAATCAGCGGCAACTATCAAACGATCACCGTTAACGGCGCGACTTTGGTCAAGTATCTCAATCCTTCTGGTTCAACTTTTACCACCAGTTCTGGCGTTTGGTCCAGCGCCCTGATCGAGAAAACGGCGACCGGAACCGGGATCAATGTGCAGATCCTCAATTATAATGGGCGCAACAACATCACGACCATCACCGCCGACCAGTACAAAAACGCGGCCTTGACCGCCGGCGTGACTGACGCGAATATTTACGTCACCTCCGCGACCCCGATCGACGGTTCAGGCGCACTGGCCGGTGTTTACGCCGCTTACGCTTCCACCGGCAACACGCTCAATCAAAGCCAAGTGACCGCCGCTCAGGAAGAAATGTCCACCCTCAGCGACATCAACAGTGCCAATAAAGATAAAGACGGTTACTCCGACGCCCAACTGAACAACGCCGTCGCCGCCGCCAAGAAAGAGATGGCCGAGAAAGGCAGCAACATTTCCACCGGCGACATCACCACCATCGTCAATAATCAGCTGACCAACAACGGCATCATCAACATCATCACCGACAATCAAAAGACCCAGATCATCAACATGTTGGTCAAGATCCGCGATTCGGGCGCCCTTGATTCGGCCGGTTTCAAGGAACAAGCCAGCAAACTGATCAGCAACATCCAGACTAACGCCAAATCGATTTTCAACAAATTAGACACCGAAGAAAACCGCAATTTCCTCCAGAAAATCGGTGACCAACTAGGCAAATTCTTCCAAAGCCTCTGGCAAACCATCAGCGGCTGGTTCAAGTAATTCAAGGCCAAAGTGCTGAAGCGGCAATTTGAGTCGCTTCATGATTCGACGATCAAACGACCCAGCAATTTGAGAGTTCACTGATTCGACGATCCACGGATTTAGCGATGCAACGATTTAACGAACAGACGGTAACGAAATTGGGCTTCAAAAAAAACCGATCGTCATCTGGCCAAGTAGCGCCGATGACGATCGGTTTTTTTGTTGAAGAATTATTGGCATGGTGGATATTGTGGTAAAAAAATAACCGCGTCCAACTTCTGACCAAGTTGCGGTTATCTAAGTAACATTCAGTCACCGTGTTTTCACGGTCCTGGGGAGCAGTCTTTGTCGCGACTGCTCTTTCGATGTCTTCATTATGGCAGATGAACCCAAATTCGCAACTTAGAGAAATCACAAAAATTTATCAGCGTCTTCTTGAACGAACAGCCAAAATCGTAAATCTGTCTGTTCCTTTTCTTTCCATTAGCTGATAGACTAGGTGTCACAGGGTAAGTTGATGCGGTGACTAATCTGATTCGAAAGGTTGTGGTCTTATGGCCAATACGATCATTCTTAGGTCGTAAATCTGGAGAAAGGAGTAGTCTGATGTCCGTCAAGGATGTCATCGTCTTGTTGTTCATGGCCGGAACTTTTGTTGTTCAGGTTGTTCAACTCGCGATTGATCTGATTAAATTAGGTCAAAAAAAATAACCGCGTTCAACCTATGATAGTATCGCGGTTATTTAAGCAATAACCAAGTCACCGTGTTTTCACGGCCCTGGGGAGCAGTCGTTGTAGCGACTGCTCTTTTTATATCTTCATTATAGCAGATGAACCCAAATTCGCAACTTAGAGAAATCACAAAAAAACACGCAACTTCTTGAACGAACAGCCAAAATCGCAAATCTGTCTGTTCCTTTTCCGCATATTAGCTGATAGACTAGATATTACAGGGTAAGTTGATGCGGTGACTAATCTGATTCGAAAGGTTGTGGTCTTATGGCCAATACGATCATTTCTAGGTCGTAAATCTGGAGAAAGGAGTAGTCTGATGTCCGTCAAGGATGTCATCGTCTTGTTGTTCATGGCTGGAACGTTCGTCGTTCAGGCCGTTCAGCTCGCGATTGATCTGATTAAATTAGGTCAAAAAAAATAACCGCGTCCAACTTCTGACCAAGTTGCGGTTATTTAAGTAACAACCAGTCACCGTGTTTTCACGACCCTGGGGAGCAGTCGTTGTCGCGACTGCTCTTTTTATATCTTCATTATAGCAGATGAATCCAAATTCGCAACTTAGAGAAATCACGAAAAACCACCAATATCTCATCGAACGAACAGAAAAAATCGTAAATCTGGAGAAAGGAGTAGTCTGATGTCCGTTAAGGATGTCATCGTCTTGTTGTTCATGGCCGGAACTTTTGTTGTTCAGGCTGTCCAACTCGCGATTGATCTAGTCAAATTAGGTCAAAAAAAATAACCACTCAACTTTTGACAGAGTTATGGTTATTTTTTAACTAAAATAATCAGTCACCGTGTTTTCACGGCCCTGGGGAGCAGTCGGTCCAACGACTGCTCTTTTTATATCTCCATTATAGCAGATGAACCCAAATTCGCAACTTAGAAAAATTACGAAAAACCACCAACAGTCTCACCCACCGCACCAGACAAAATCGCAAAACTGTCTGTTCCTTTTCTACATATTAACTGATAGACTAGGTGTCACAGGGTAAGTTGATGCGGTGACTAATCTGATTCGAAAGGTTGTGGTCCTATGACCAATACGATCATTTCTAGGTCGTAAATCTGGAGAAAGGAGTAGTCTGATGTCCGTTAAGGATGTCATCGTCTTGTTGTTCATGGCCGGAACGTTCGTCGTTCAGGCCGTTCAGCTCGCGATTGATCTAGTCAAATTAGGTCAAAAAAAATAACCGCGTCTAACTTCTGACAAGTCGTGGTTATTTTTGTAAAAAATAATCAGTCACCGTGATTTCACGGCCCTGGGGGAGCAGTCGGACCAACGACTGCTCTTTTTATATCTTCATTATAGCAGATGAACCCAAATCTGCAACTTAGAGAAATCACACAAAAACACGCAACATTTCATCGAACGAACAGAGAAAATCTCAAATCTGTCTGTTTCTTTTCCACATACTA
Source organism: Lapidilactobacillus achengensis (assembly GCF_003946655.1). Taxonomy (GTDB): domain Bacteria; phylum Bacillota; class Bacilli; order Lactobacillales; family Lactobacillaceae; genus Lapidilactobacillus; species Lapidilactobacillus achengensis. The sequence goes on along the minus strand of NZ_RHOV01000014.1, from coordinate 41,615 downwards.
ACTGATAGACTAGGTGTCACAGGGTAAGTTGATGCGGTGACTAATCTGATTCGAAAGGTTGTGGTCTTATGGCCAATACGATCATTCTTAGGTCGTAAATCTGGAGAAAGGAGTAGTCTGATGTCCGTCAAGGATGTCATCGTCTTGTTGTTCATGGCCGGAACGTTCGTCGTTCAGGCCGTTCAGCTCGCGATTGATCTAGTCAAATTAGGTCAAAAAAAATAACCGCATCCAAACTTTTGACAAAGTTGCGGTTATTTTGAACAAATAATCAGTCACCGTGTTTTCACGGCCCTGGGGAGCAGTCGTTGGCGCGACTGCTCTTTTTATATCTTCATTATAGCAGATGAACCCAAATTCGCAACTTAGAGAAATCACAAAAAAACACGCAACATTTCATCGAACGAACAGAGAGAATCGTAAATCTGGAGAAAGGAGTAGTCTGATGTCCGTTAAGGATGTCATCGTCTTGTTGTTCATGGTCGGAACTTTTGTTGTTCAGGCCGTTCAGCTCGCGATTGATCTGATTAAATTAGGTCAAAAAAATAACCGCGTCCAACTTCTGACCAAGTTGCGGTTATTTAAGTAACAACCAGTCACCGTGTTTTCACGGCCCTAGAGAGCAGTCGTTGGCGCGACTGCCCTTTTTACATCCTCATTATAACAGAAAGGCCCAAATTCGCAACTTAGAGAAAGCACAAAAACCGACATCCCACCGCACGAACAGACAAAATTGTAAATCTGTCTGTTCCTTTTCTATCCATTAGCTGATAGACTAGGTGTCACAGGGTAAGTTGATGCGGTGGCTAATCTGATTCGAAAGGTTGTGGTCCTATGACCAATACGATCATTTCTGGGTCGTAAATCTGGAGAAAGGAGTAGTCTGATGTCCATCAAGGATGTCATCGTCTTGTTGTTCATGGCGGGAACGTTCGTCGTTCAGGCCGTTCAACTCGCGATTGATCTGATTAAATTAGGTCAAAAAAAATAACCGCGTCCAACTTCTGACCAAGTCGCGGTTATTTTGCAACAAAATAATCAGTCACCGTGTTTTCACGGCCCTGGAGAGCAGTCGGTCCAACGACTGCTCTTTTTACATCTTCATTATAACAGATGAACCCAAATTCGCAACTTAGAGAAATCACAAAAAAACACGCAACATTTCATCGAACGAACAGAAAAAATCGTAAATCTGGAGAAAGGAGTAGTCTGATGTCCGTTAAGGATGTCATCGTCTTGTTGTTCATGGCTGGAATTTTTGTTGTTCAGGCCGTTCAGCTCGCGATTGATCTGATTAAATTAGGTCAAAAAAAATAACCGCGTCCAACTCTTGACAGTATCGCGGTTATTTTAAACAAATAATCAAGTCACCGTGTTTTCACGGAGCTGGGGAGCAGTCGAACCAACGACTGCTCTTTTTATATCTTCATTATAACAGAAAGACCCAAATTCGCAATTCCGAAAAAAGCGAGGGATTGGGGTTAATTTTCCGTATTAACACCGTCATCCCCGCCCCTGATTTCCGGTGGAAACTTGATCGAGATCAATTATTTACCGATTCGCTTGATGTAGACTAGAATAGTAGTGGAAAGTAGGCAATCAGAATGGCGAAATTAACAATTACATTGGAACCGCTGGCCTGTCCAGCTTGTTTCGAGCATATTCAAGCACAACTGGAAGAGCAGTCCGGCGTTGGCGAGGTCGGCGCCCTTTTCGAAAAGAACGAACTGGAGCTCCAGTTCAACACGCAGACCACGACGGCGGCCAAATTGGCGCAGGTGGTCACCGATCTCGGTTATAATATTGCCAGTACCAAAATCGACTGAGCGAAAAGCTCCATATAACAAACAACAAACAACAAACAACAAACAACCACGCGGCTTCGTTTTTGGATCAAAGCTTGCGATGCTCAGCCGAGAGAGCCAAAATCAAGTCGCACGAAGCGTTTTATCCAACGCTAAATTATCAGTGAGGTGACACCGTCAATGACAGAACACGTTTGCGCGGAGATCGTGCCGATTTTTACCCAGCTAGACCATGAGGAATTGGTGCGGGTTTCGGCGTTGGTCAAGCATCATCATCTAACCAAGGGCGAGATCGCGCTGGGGCCGAACACGCCCAAACAGCTGGTGATCCTGGCCCAAGGCGCGGCCAAGGTCTACCAACTGGCCGCCAATGGCAAGGAACAATTATTGCGGGTCCTAGAGGCTGGCGATTTCGAAGGTGAGAAGAACCTGTTTGGGATCACCAATCAGGATCTGTACGTTGAGACGTTGAAAAACGCCAATTTTTGCGTACTGCAAGCGCAAGATTTCCAGCCTCTTTTGGAGCGTTATCCCAGTATCGCTTGGAAACTATTACAAAGCAACGCCAATAAAATCGACGCGTTGGAGCGGCAAAATCAGTTATTGAACCATGATTTGATCGAGCAACGGCTAGCGACTTATTTATTGGATCTGGCGAAGGTTGATGAGACAGAACAGGTCACGTTGCCAATGAAATTGAAGGAGTTGGCCAGTTTCTTGGGCACAACGCCGGAGACGATCTCTCGTAAGTTCAAGATTTTTGAGGACGAGCAGTTATTGCGGCGGCAGGGCAAAACTGTCAACTTGCTGGATGTGGACGGGTTGGCCGCTGTGCGTGATGCCTAACGCTTTTTACCTTGCGTGATGTTGATTTACTTCTCCAAAGTAGGTTGGTCGCAGCTTGCGCTACGCATGGTGTTGGTGGTTGGCAGATATGGTGGTGCTCCAGGTCGGGCTGGGGGTGGTGGAACGCTGCGGGCACGACTTGAAGCTTTTCGGAAAATCGCCGAAAATCTTCAAGCTCGGCCTTATTGTAGGCGATAAATCGCCAACAATAATATCGCGGCTGACTCACCCCCAGCCCGACCTTCCGCCAACTAGTAAACAGCCCACCAACGCCACGCTTCGCTCCAGCAGCTCAACATTTTAACAGCCGTTTGAGCACACACGCCGACTGGCCAGCTATGGTCAATTGATGGGGATTCCCGCAATTGACGGCCGTGGTTAGTGGTTACAAGCTTTAAATTGGTGACATCAGTACAGTCTGCCTGATGAACTCGGACAAAATTTTGGCGAATCAACTGAATATCGGTAAGTTTCAACCAATGGATTGTTAAAAAAGTGAGTAGAGATGTTCAGCCTCGCAAAGTGTCCCGACCTCCTAATCCTAATCAGTTGGTATTGTCATACCACCCCAAAAAGGCAATTTTTTGACCACCACACTTGCAAACCCACTTCGTCAAATCCTTCACTTCGATTGCAGATAACCGCAATTCTGTTCAGCAACCGGCTGGGACTGCGCGGCTCTATCCAGAGTGAGAGCCGACCTTGTCAGCTTCTGAGCATTAGCCTAGCAACTATTTTGGAGGCTGGTTTGTGCCTCCGGAATAGTTGCGTAGCTAAGCGGAAGAAGCTAGGTCGGCGAACACGTTTCAGTGGTGAAATTGTCCTTGGCGGCTTTGCCGCTTAGGACAAGGCTCGATTTGAAGACAAGCCGCGCACTTTGCGGATTGGCTCCAAACGACGCCCACCACGTTCGAAACAGAGTGCGAACCGACCCGGGTAGCTCCTGAGCATTAGCCTAGCAACTATTTTGGAGGCCGGTTTGTGCCTCCGGAATAGTTGCGTAGCTAAGCGCAGGGAGCTGGGTCGGTGAGCACGTTTCCAGTCCGCAACAGCAGTCCCAGCCGGTTGCGCTCACGCGCAACACCCTACTCTTCTGTAATCAAGCGCAGGTTCAAGAATAGAACTCGCAATTCATGCACACTCGCGGCAGCAAACTAAAACGCAAAGGCAAAATGGAAAGTTCAATTCCATTTACCTTTGCGTTATTTATATCCTCTGATTACTTGGGACAATTTAACGACCAGCGGGCATCGTTTTATTTTTCTCGAATGAACAATTCGACAACAAAAGTGATGCCGCCGATGACCGCGGCCACACCGAAGCTGGATAAAACTTTGCCGACCACGGTTCCGTTGGTGAGCCAGAACCAAACCAAGCCCGATACAAACCACAGCGTGAAAACAATCAATCCCACCACAAAATCCGCGCCGATGCGCTTAGCCATTACTTTCGTCCACCTTTCCCTTGCCTGCCCGATACCGCACCGATCAGCTAGCTGTTTCCGGCGGCAACGAAGCCGCGCCGGTTGATCGGTTCGCCGATCATGATTATCGTATCACATTATCTCCTGCCGCGAAACGGACCTTGCCCACAAAATTTCGCGATCAACCTATCTCAGTCAACCCATTGGCTCGCGCTGATCCGGCCTTTCCAGCCACCTGTCCCTCGGTTCCTCAGGTAAATTTCGAACCTGGCTCATCTTATTTCGTGCTCAAGGGTCAGCTCCCGGTTCCCGCAAGTGATTCTGATTCGACGATTTACCGCTCGCCTTCAATTCGCCACGCTTTGTCGCTGTCAATCTGCCAATCGCTCTCATTTTATGCCTTTTTTGCGAAAACCCCTCATAAATATTCACAAAAGATTACCATTTAACCAGTTGAATTGCGTTAAGATAAATAAGGGGTATCTCACGCTATTTTGTAAAGTGGTGGGCGTTGTTTGAAATTGATTTAGGCGTTGGGTTCTTATTCTGAACCTGCGCTTGACTGTAGATCTGGCGGGTTTGGTGGGGACGCAACCGCCTCAGGACGTTTGTCGTGGCTGGAACGCGGTGGGCGTCGTTTGAAGCCAATCTGCAATCGAAGCGGAGGATTTGACGAAGCGCTTTTGCGAGCTAGAGGTCAAACAATTGCCCGCTTTTGAGGTGGTACAGCAATACCAACGGATTTGGATTAGGCGGTCGGGACATTTTGCGTAGGCTGACCATCTCTGCTCGTTCCCTTAACAATTCATGGATGAAAACCGACCGATTCAGTTGATTCACTGAGAACTTGCCTTGGTTCAGCTGACAGACTGTACTGGTGTCACCAATTTGAAGCTTGTAACCACTAACCACGGCCGTCAATTGCGTGGCTCCCCATCATTCGACCATAGCTTGCTAGTCGGCGTGAGTGCTCAAACGGCTGTTATAACGTTGAGCGGCTGGAGCGGAGAAATTCGGGGTGAGATCGCCGTGAAATTGTCCTTAGTGGCTCTGCCACTTAGGACAAGGCCTGATTTTGAGACAAGCCGCGTACTTTGCGGATTGGCTCAAAACAGCGCCCACAGCGAGCTCACCCCGAATTTCGCAGCGCAAGCTGCGGCCAACATTGAAACGTGTTCGCCGACCTGGAGCCCCACCACATCTGCCATCCACCAACGCCACGCGTAGCGCTAGCCGCAGCCAACCTGTCAGCGCTTCACACTTTTTGTAAGCAAAACATAGGCATTCTCCCGCGTTTTAGCGTATGATGGGTAGTATCGGTATTTTTTATTTTACAATTACATAGGAGGTTGATATCTTGCTGAAAACACTCTCGCGCTCGATCCGCCAGTATAAGGGCTTGACGATTTTGTCGCCGATTCTAGTGGCGGTGGAAGTTGCCGTAGAAACGTTTATTCCCTTTCTAATGGGTAATATCATTGATGATGGGATCCAAAAAAGTGACATGAGTTACATTACCAAATATGGTCTGATCTTGTTGGCCATGGCGATCTTCTCGCTGATCTGTGGGGCGGCGGCTAGTTGGGTCGCGCCGCACGCGGCCGCTGGTTACGCGACCAATCTGCGCCACGATCTGTTCTATCATATTCAAGATTTCTCGTTCGCCAATATCGATCATTTCTCCGGGTCCAGTTTAGTGACGCGGCTGACCACCGATATTTCCAACGTCCAAATGGGTTATCAGATGATGATCCGGATGACGGTTCGGGCGCCGCTGTTGTTCCTGTTCTCCATTATGATGGCCTTTCGCGTCAATAGTCAATTGGCGCTGGTTTTCGTGGTGATGATCCCGATCCTGGCAATTTTCTTAGTGCTGATCTTGCACGCGGCTCGGCCGTTGTTCCGGGTCGTCTTCCGGCGTTATGACACTTTGAACCGAGTCGTCCGGGAAAATATCCGCGGCGTGCAGGTGGTCAAGACTTACGTGCGCGCTGACGAAGAAAGCGATAAATTCAAGCGCGCGTCGAAAGGCATCGCCGATGTCTTCACCAAAGCGCAACGGATCATGTCGTTGAACGGCCCGGCGATGATGCTGATCTTGAACCTGTCTTTACTGCTCTTATCTTGGTTCGGCGCGAAATTGATCGTTGGCGGGTCCTTACAAACCGGCGAACTGGTCAGTATGTACGCTTATTCTAATTCGATTTTGTTCAGCTTAAATATGTTGGCCATGGTCTTCACCCAATTATCCATCGCCCAAGCCAGTGGCGAGCGGATCACGGCGGTGTTGCAAGACCGGCCGACGATCAACGACCCTAAGGATCCGATAAAGTCGGTGGCCAATGGGGCGATCGAGTTCCAACATGTTAATTTCACTTTCAACGATTCACCCCGGGAGATCTTGCAGGACATCAATTTGCAGATCAAGTCCGGTGAAGTCATCGGGATCATTGGCGAAACCGGCGCTGGTAAAAGTAGCCTGGTTCAGTTGATCCCCCGGCTTTACGATGTGTCCCACGGGCGTTTGCGGATCGGCGGGCATAACGTGCGCCACTATGATCTGCGCACACTGCGGGATAATGTGGCGATGGTGTTACAAAACAACGTGCTTTTCTCCGGCACGATCGCCGAGAACTTGCGCTGGGGTAATGAAGACGCGAGCGATGAGGAATTGATCGCCGCGGCCAAAATCGCCCAAGCGGATGGCTTCATCAATGAATTCCCAGATGGTTACCAAACCCACATCGAACAAGGTGGGAGCAACGTTTCCGGTGGTCAGTTACAACGTTTGACCATTGCCCGGGCGCTGTTGAAGAAGCCGAAGATCTTGATTCTCGACGATTCGACCTCCGCCGTTGACACCACCACGGAGCGGATGATCCGCGAGGGTCTAGCCGAAGACCTACCTGACACCACTAAAATCATTATTTCCCAACGGATCGTCTCGATCAAAGACGCCGATCAGATCATCGTCATGGACCGCGGCCAGATCCAAGCTGTCGGTACTCATGATGAACTGGTCAAGAGCAACGCCTTGTACCGCGACATCTATCAATACCAAGAAAAGAAAGCAGGTGATGAAGCTAATGGCTAAAGTTAAACAGAAGAAAGAACCTTTTCGTAAAGATACCTTGAAACGGTTGTTGAAATATATTGTCCAAACTTACCCGGCACCTTTCATCATCGCCATGGTCGCCATTATCATCTCCGCGGCGGCGACGGTTTACGGCTCGCTTTTCTTACAACGGTTGATCGATGATTATATCGTGCCGTTGACGCAACAAGCCTACCCTAATTTCACGCCGCTGTTCCGGGCGATCGTGATCATGGGCGCCATTTACCTCTTGGGCGTGATCGCCACCTTCATTACCACGCAAACCATGGCCGTTTTGGGCCAGCGTTTACAGAAGAAGATCCGGGACGATATGTTCGATCACATGCAGTCCTTGCCGATCATTTACTTCGACCAAAACGATTACGGCGATATCATGAGCCGTTACACCAACGATGTGGATACCTTGATGCAAATGATCTCCCAAAGTATCCCCCAATTCGTTAACTCGGCGTTCAATCTGATCTTCGTGCTTTTCGGGATGTTGGTCTTAAGCCCGCTGTTGACCCTGATCACCTTGGCGATCTTCGGGTTGAGTATCGGCGTGGTCCGCTATTTGACCAGCCGTTCCGGTTATTATTTCAAGGAACAACAGAAGCAATTAGGGATCGTTAACGGTTATGTGGAGGAAGTGCTCAACGGCTTGAAAGTCGTTAAAGTTTTCTCCCACGAACCCCAGATCAAAGAAGAATTTGACGTTTATAACGACGAATATCGCGTCGACGCTGCCCGGGCCAACTCGTTTGCGGTCATGCTGTTCCCGATCATGGGGAACATTGGTAACGCCTTGTACGTCTTGATCGCGATTTTCGGCGGGATGATCGCCATCAACCATTGGGCGCCGCTGACTTTAGGCGCGATCGCGGCTTTCTTGCAGTTGAGTAAGTCCTTCAGCCAACCGATCTCCCAGATCTCCCAACAATTGAACTCGATCGTCTTGGCGTTGGCTGGGGCGGAGCGGATTTTCCAACTGGAAGACAGTCCGGTAGAAGTCGATGACGGCCAGGTCACCTTGAAACAGGATCTGACCGACACAGCCGCCGGTTCGCGCCGCTGGTTCTGGGAAGTTCCCAACGCGGACGGCACGATCAAGGAAGTTCCCGTGCTGGGGCGGATCGTTTTTGACCATGTTAATTTCGGTTACCTTCCGGGCAAAACCGTCCTCCACGACATCAATGTTACCGTGGAACCAGGCGAGAAAGTCGCCTTGGTCGGGGAAACCGGCGCGGGTAAAACCACCTTCAGTAGTATGTTGAACCGCTTCTACGAAATCGATTCCGGCACGATCACCTATGATGGCATCGACATCAAGCAGATCAAAAAAGCAGATCTGCGGCACTCGATGGCGATCGTTTTACAGGCCACCAACCTCTTCAGCACCACGATCCGTGAAAATATCCGCTTTGGGCGGTTGAACGCCACCGATAGCGAAGTCGAAGCGGCCGGCGAGTTGGCCCAGGCCGACGAGTTCATCGACGATCTGCCGCGGGGCTACGATACTCCGATCGACGGTGATGGTTCGGATCTGTCTCAAGGGCAACGGCAATTATTGTCGATCGCCCGGGCCAGCGTGGCGGACACGCCGCTGATGATTTTGGATGAAGCGACCTCCAGTATCGATACGCGGACTGAGCGGCAGGTTCAGGCGGGGATGGATAACTTGATGGCGGGGCGGACGACCTTTGTGATCGCCCACCGGTTGTCGACGATCGCCAACTCTGATCTGATCTTGGTGCTTGATCATGGGCGGATCATCGAGCATGGCAATCACGATGAACTGATGGCCTTGCAGGGTTACTACTACGAACTCTACACTGGTAAAAAAGACTTGGATTAATTGCCCCATTTCAAAAGCAGCTAACGTGGATTTGCGCGTTAGCTGCTTTTTCATTTGTTGTGCGGTTGAGATTGTCTGACCTGATTGAAAGTAGGTTGGCCGCAGCTTGCGCTGCGAAATTCGGGGTGAGCTCGCTGTGGGCGTCACTTTGAGCTTTTCGGAAGGGCGCCGAAAATCTCAAAGCTGAGCCTTGGCCTAAGCGGCAGAGCCGCTAAGGCCAATTTCACGGCGATCTCACCCCGAATTTCTCCGCTCCAGCCGCTCAACGTTTTAACAGCCGTTTGAGCACTCACGCCAATTGTCAAGCTATGGCAAATTGATACGGAACCACGCAATTGACGGCCGTGGTTAGTGGTCACAATCCTTGAATTGGTGACACCAGTACAGTCGGTCAGATGAACCAAGGCAAGTTCTCAGTGAATCAACTGAATCGGTCGATCTCCACCCGTGGGTTGTTAAGAAAGCAGGTAAAGATATTCAGTCTACGCAAAGTGTCCCAACCTTCTAATCCAAATTCGTTGGCATTGCCGTACCACTAAAAAAAGTGTGATGGTTTTGACCACCACACTTGCAAAAGCACTTCGTCAGATACCCAGCTTCAATTGCAGATAAGCTCGATTCTGCCTAGCAACCGCCTCAGGGCGTGTGGCTCAGCGGTGAGATTATTCTTAGCGATTTATCGCTTAGAATAAGGATCGATTTGAAGACAAGCCGCTGGGCTTGCGGATTGGCTTCAAACGATGCCCACCACGTTCAAAACAGAGTGTGAACCGACCCAGTTAGCTCCTGAGCATTAGCCTAGCAATTGTTTTGGAAGCTGCATTTTGCTTCCGAAACAATTGCTAGGCTAAGCGCAGGGAGCTGGGTCGGTGAGCACGTTTCCAGCCACGACAAACGTCCTGAGGCGGTTGCGTCCCCACCAAACCCATCACACCTGCAATTAGGCGAAAGATTAAGAACGGCATCTCGGCTTCCAGAATTAGTTGACATTGCCCTACCACCCAAAAAGTGGACAATTGTTTGACCTCTAGCTCGCAAAAGCACTTCGTCAGATACCCAACTTCGATTGCAGATAGGCTCAATTCTGCCTAGCAACCGGCTGGGACTGCGCGGCTCAGTGGTGAAATTGTCCTTGGCGGCTTTGCCGCTTAGGACAAGGCTCGATTTGAAGACAAGCCGCGCACTTTGCGGATTGGCTTCAAACGATGCCCACCACGTTCCAGTCCGCAACAGCAGTCCCAGCCGGTTGCGCTCACGCGCAACACCCACCCAAACCCGCAATCAAGCGCAAAACCAGTTACATTTCATCCATAGTTTTGTTCAAGAGCTCGTCAACGAAAATGTTGCCGGAATTGGTCGCGTGACCCTTGGCCCATTGAAAGTTCAGCTGACTAAAGTAGGTCAACAAGTGATCGATTTGTTGCCAAGCCTCCAAATTGGCAATGACTTTGCCTGTGGATTTACGCCAGTCGCGCTGGCGCCAATTGTTCAACCAACCTTTGCGGATCGGATCGAGCACATAGTGAGAATCGCTGGTGATCTGGATGGCGTTGCCTTGCAGATTTTCGGCTTGTAATTTCTCTAAAGCGTTGATCAGGGCCAGAAGTTCCATGCGGTTATTGGTGGCGCCAGTTTCGCCAGCGCTGCCGCTGAATTGTTGACCATCGGGAAGGATGATCAAGTAGGCCCAGGCGGCCAGGTCGTCACTTTTGACGTGCTGGCCCAGTTTATTGCCGGTGTTGCGGGAGCCGCCATCCGTGAAGACTTGGATGATATTCGGGTCTTGGACATCCAAATCCAGATGGAGCGGTCGGCGGTCGGGTTGCGTACTACTTTTGGCGGTCGAAGGCGTTGACTGGGTGGCGCTCGTGGCGGCGGTCGCTGGTTTGTCCGCTTCGATGGTCAACCAAGCTGCGGCCGCTTCCTTCGTGTCGAAGCTCTTGTAGCGGGCGTTGGAGAAGCCGAAAACTTCACCTTTGACCACTTCCCAATCGGTATAAATACCAGGCCGGCGCCCTCTTAATACTGCATAATAATTGCGAGCCATAAAAATTCCTCCATTTAAAGTTATGATAAAGTTGTTAATTTTCCTATTGATCAATATAATGTTACTAGAGAAGTAAGCTGTAGAATGGGTGGATAGTTTTTGAAAACGAATAAAAACACGACTAAAGCTTGGGCGCATTTTGCTTGTGGGGTCGCGACGGGCTTGGTCGGCGTAGGAGTTGCGCTGGGGCAACGGCGGCGGCTCAAGAGTCGCTATCAAACGGAACAATATGCAAAGGCGCAACAGCCGGGTCACGGCTTAACGGCGCAAGATCGCGCGCGGACAGATCAGGTGCCGACAATTTATGTTCACGGTTTTCGCGGCGGTGATTATACCACCAACAAAATGGTGCTCAGCGCGCAAAACGCCACCGACGCGGATACTTATTTGAAGGTGATCGTTGATTGGCGCGGTGACTTGACTTATGAGGGACATTGGTCAACAGACCCCTACCCGCTGATCCAGATCGTCTTCAAGGATAAGTGGATGCCGGTTTTGCAAATCGTGAACTGGCTAAATCTGGTTTTGCCAAAACTTAAGGCCCAGTTTGGCTTTTCCGAATATAATGCGGTGGGGCACTCGATCGGCGCCACGGCTTTGGTGCGGGTAGAAATGCGGAATTACGACAACGCCGCGTTCCCCAAGCTCAACAAGTTGGTGCTGGTGGCCGGTGTGTTCGATGGCGTGGTGGCGCTAGGTGACTGGCCCAATGTCAATCGCTTGAACCACGAAGGTCGCCCGGTGATCATGAATCCCCATTACTTGCAACTGTTATTGGGGCGCCACCGGTTTCCCGCCAATGTTAGCGTGCTGAATATTTACGGCAATATTGGTGACACCAGCAATACCGATAAATATATCAGCGTGATTTCGGCCAAGTCGATTCGTTACATCCTCGCGCCCATCGCCAAGACCTTCAAAGAAGTCGAGGTTTTCGGCAAAGACGCGGAACATTCCAAGTTACATGACGACGAGCGGGTGTTGGCAGTGATCAATCGCTTTCTATTCAATCATAACCATTAAGTTCAACGACGAGTCGCGGACAACTCCTAGGGAAGTCCTAGACTCGTTTGTCATTTCAAGCGCGCACCTACTTCTGCCCCGCCGCGAATCTGCCCCAATAATTGGGATTCAGTACCGGCCGGGAAATGTGCACGGATTAATTATCTCACAACCTTTTTAAATTTCAATCGTTAAAGGAAGCAAACATGACCAAATTTGAAAAATATCATCCCATTTTGACCGACCACTACACTTTGGACTGGTTGACCAACTCGCCGCTGAAAAACAGCCACGCCTTGCTCCAACAATTACCGCAATTGGCCGCGCAAACCAGTGACTATGCCCACACCGCCCAATTCATTCAAGGTCAAATGTTGGCGATCATGAAAAACCAACGTCTGCTGTGGGGAATCACGCAGCGAAGCACCGGCGCATTGGTGGGCGTGGCGCGGATCCTTCCCCGCCAGTTGTCCACGACAACCACTCAAACAGGCGCGCAGGCTTCAGCACCAACGACGGCCCAAGCGCTCACTGCCAGCCCCACTGCTACCGAAAAGACAGCGGAAGTACCGCCAGCGCTGGGGGCCAGTTTGGCGGTTTGGCCCAGTACGGCGTTAGTTCCCGCACAACAAGCGGCGCTATTTCTAGAGATCACCCGTCATTTGACCGCGTTTATTTTCGTCGAACTGGGCGGGGAATTGATTGACATGGCGGCGTCTAATCTAACGGCGGCGCAACAAACCAGTTTACGCACGCTGGGCTATCAGGTGACTCCCGGTGGCAGTTGGCAGATCCAACGCCAAGTCAAATGGCAAGCCTGAACCCTCACGACTTAACGGCGCCGGCAACCAACAGATGTTCGCTTTTTCCTCAGACTTAAGCACCAAAGTCACCGTTAACGCTAGTTTTTCCAGGCGGGCGTGGTAGAATGGTGACAAGCGCTTAGTGACAAATAGTCACGCGAATTCGACTTAACGGCGCCAGCGCCAGTTTGCGCGAAGTCAGCGCGTTTGAATGATGTCGGTTTTCAGTGATTCTGGTTCGGATTGATGCGGGTTCTGAACGATTCTGGTTCCGAATGATTTTGGCGCGAATGATTCTGCTTTGAATCAATCAAGGCGACTTAATCTGGTGCAAATTTTCCTCGCGTGCATTGCTTTTTCCTCGTGTGCATTGCTTTTCAATGAAAGGATGAGTGTGATGTTCTTCTTCGACCCAACTTATATTTTCGTGATTGTTGGCCTGATCATTACCGGGATCGCTTCGGCGCGGGTCAACAGTACTTTCCGCAAGTTCGACCAAGTTCATAGTCAAAATAATCTGACCGGTGCTGAGGCAGCGGCGCAGATCTTGGCCGCCTCGGGGATCACCGACGTGACGATCCAAGAGGTGCAAGGGCATCTGACCGACAATTATAATTCTGGTAATCGCACGCTGAGCCTGTCACAGGCAACCTATAATTCCACGTCGGTGGCGGCGATCGGCGTGGCTGCCCATGAAGTCGGGCACGCGTTGCAACATCATCAGAATTATGTGCCGCTGCGGATCCGCACAGGGATTTTCCCATTGGTCAATTTGGGCTCGACCATCTCCTTGCCCCTAATTATTATTGGGGTGTTATTCAGCTGGAACCAAACTCTGATCAACATTGGTATTTGGGCCTTCGCCTTGGTGCTGATCTTCCAACTGGTGACCTTGCCAGTGGAATTCAACGCGTCAGCTCGGGCTTTGAAAATTTTGAGCAGCGATGGGTTGTTGACCAGCGATGAAGTGCCGATGGTTCGCCAAGTGTTGACAGCGGCGGCAATGACCTACGTCGCGGCGGTGCTGTCCAGCTTGCTGCAATTGTTGCGGCTGGTCCTGCTTTTCGGCGGGCGCGATCGGGATTGAGCGCCGCAAACTGGGGTTAGAACAGGAAAACTGGGGTCAATTAGGGGAGTATTATGAATTTACGGATTGTTTTATTGATTATTATTGCGCTGTTGCTGATCAACACCGCGGGTGCGATCATTACCGTGTTTCACCGCCCGCGGAGTATTCCGGCGACGCTGGCTTGGCTGTTGGTCTTGGTGTTACTGCCGGGACTAGGCTTTTTGATCTACGCTTTTCTCGGGCGGGGCATCGCGCGGGAGAACATCTTCGCCCTGAATCACCAGGACCATATCGGGTTGGCCCACTTGAAGGACCTGATCGTCCACGACCTCCCCGCCAAAAATGACCACTCGGACCAAGCGGACACCACCAAACAGGCGGCAGGCTTGATCGAGTATTTCGACCGCGCCGAAGATTCACCGGTGACCCACCACAACAATGTCAAAATTTTCACCGATGGGGCGGCCAAATTCGCCGCTGTTTTCAAGGACATCGAAGCGGCGCAACGCTTTATCCATGTGGAATATTATTCGTTTTACAACGATCAAATCGGCAATGACTTCCTCGATCTACTGATCCGCAAGGCCCGGCAAGGCTTGGAAGTTCGTTTGATCTATGATCCTTGGGGCTCGCCGGGCACTAGTCGCAAATGGTTCAAGCCGTTGCGCGACGCTGGCGGCGAAGTGGTGCCGTTCATCACCTCCCGCGACTTGATCCGCAAGACGCGACTGAACTATCACTTGCACCGCAAAGTCGTGGTGATCGACGGCCAAGTCGGCTGGACAGGTGGCTTCAACGTCGGTGATCAATACCTAGGCCGCAGTAAAAAGTTTGGCTACTGGCGGGATACCCACGTCCGCATCGTCGGCACCAGCGTGTTGGCGTTGCAGGAGCGCTTTATCATGGATTGGAACGCCTCGATCGAACATTATCACCAGCGCATCTGGTTCCGCGAAGAATACTTCCCGCAAACGATCGCCTTGGCTCAGGGCCACACCCCGATCCAAATCGTTTCCGACGGTCCCGATACCGAAGAAGATATCCTTAAAGGCGGCATGATGAAAATGTTGCTGACGGCGAAGAAATCCGTTTGGATCCAGACACCTTACCTGGTCCCCGACGATTCAATGATCAGCGCCCTTTCCGTTGCCGCTCGTTCCGGCATCGACGTCCGCGTCATGGTCCCCTGCATGCCGGACCATCCCTTTATTTATCGGGCCACTCAGTATTACGCCAACCTTTTGACCACGTTTGGCGTGAAGATCTACATCTACACCAACGGCTTTCTCCATGCCAAGACGGCGGTGGTGGACGATCAATATTGCTTCATCGGCTCAATGAATCAGGACTACCGCAGTTATTCACTGAATTTCGAATGTAACGCCTACATTTACGACGCGCAAGTGAGTCAACAGCTCAGCGCGATTTTCCGCGATGATATGAAAAAAGCCTACTTGTTGACGCCGGAGATCATTGGGCGGCAATCGCATTGGTTGCGGTTCAAGCAGTATTTCTCCCGGTTGTTGTCACCGATTTTGTAAAATAGTGTTTGCTTGATTGCGGGTGTAGTGGGTTTGGATGTGGACGCAACCGCCTCAGGACGTTTGTCGTGGCTGGAACGCGGTGGGCATCGTTTGAAGCCAATCCGCAAGCCCGGCGGCTTGTCTTCAAATCGAGCCTTATTCTAAGCGATAAATCGCTAAGAATAATCTCACCGCTGAGCCACACGTCCTGAGGCGGTTGCTAGGCAGAATTGTGCCTATCTGCAATCAAGGCGAAGGATTTGACGAAGTGCTTTTGCAAGTGTGGTGGTCAAAACCATCACACTTTTTTTAGTGGTACGGTAATATCAACAGATTTAGATTAGGCGGTCGGGATAATTTTGCGTAAGCTGAACATCTCTGCTTGTTTCCTCAACAATTCATGGAGGGAAACCGACCGATTCGGTTGATTCACTGAGAACTAGGGCTGTTCATCAGACAGACTGTACTGGTGTCACCAATTTAAAGCTGGTGAACACTAACCACGGTCGTCAATTACGTGGATCCTCATCAACCGGCCATAGCTTGCCAGTTGGCGTGAGTGCTCAAACGTCTGCTATAACGTTGAGCGGCTGGAGCGGAGAAATTCGGGGTGAGATCGCCGTGAAATTGGTCTTAGTGGCTTTGCCACTTAGACCAAGGCTCAGCTTTGAGATTCGCGGGTTTTGCGAAGCTCAAAGTGATGCCCACAGCGAGCTCACCCCGAATTTCGCAGCGCAAGCTGCGGACATCATATTATACTTGCAACAAAAAAGGCGATGGAAAACCGACTGATTCAGTTGATTCACTGAGAAATAGCCCGGTTTATCAGACAGACTGCGCTGATGTCACCAATTTAAAGCTGGTGACCACTAACCACGGTCGTCAATTACGTGGATCCTCATCAACCGGCCATAGCTTGCCAGTTGGCATGAGTGCTCAAACGTCTGCTATAACATTGAGCGGCTGGAGCGGAGGTGAGTCAGCCGCGATATTATTGTTGGCGATTTATCGCCTACAATAAGGCCGAGTTTTGAGATTTTCGGTGCACTTCCGAAAAGCTCAAAATCGTGCCCGCAGCGTTCCACCACCCCCAGCCCGACCTGGAGCCCCACCACATCTGCCATCCACCAACGTCACGCGCAGCGCAAGCTGCGGACATCATTAAAACCCAATCACCACAACAACAATTCAAAAAAGCAGTAACGCAAAAATCGCGTTACTGCTTTTCATTTACTGTTCCCTTTTGTTCGCCAAAACACCGCAAGAACCGGCTAGTGGTTAAGTCAAATGATCGACTTCGATCTTGACCGTTTCCGGCAATAAATTAGCCAGCGTTTTCAATAGTACTTCTAGTCCTTGGTTGAAATTCATTTGAATCTGCTGAGCGTCATTGATCACAAACACAATGATCACCCGCACTTTACCATTAGGCAGCGTGACCGGCAACACCTTCAAAGCCGTGACCGTGGAATAATCCACCACGCGCGAGAAGAGCCCGCTGGTAACCAACCGTTTCGACCCGATCCCACCAACACCATCCATGAAATTCAAGGTGAAAAAGGCGGCCAATAAAATCACGAACGCGAAATTATTGATCGGTTCGCTCAAGGCCCAGCCACCGATCAGAATACTGAAAATCAGCGGTGTGTACTTGTAGCGAGCCCGGATCACGATCTGGGACTGCCAGTAAATACCAAAGAGCATGCTAGCCAGCAAGGCGGCAATTAATAGATAAATCATCATCGGCACAACACCTCCGTTACTTTTCTACACTTCTAATTCTACACTTATCCCCCGCAAATATCAGCAATTCTGTTCAAACTCCACCAATATCGGCCTTTAGTTGGAGAGGCGCGGCGCCGGAACGTGGATCAGGGCGATGATTATCCTTCTCCCCAGCAAAATCACCGCAATCATGGTATACTGGAGGCGAATCAAATAAGGTGTGCTTACGGGAAAAATAAATTTTCTCTAATTATTTCGTTGAGTTCGGTTACGGTGATTTCTTGCAAGATAAGCACCGTAAAATCCGTAGTTATTCTAAATAAGTTGTAGACAATTTTGTTCACTTACTGATGTAAGCATTGCTAGATCAGCGTTATTTCCCATTTTATTTAACTAATTTATAATCAGCTCTTTTTTAGACTTATTCTAATTTACATCACAATTCTTCTATGCTATACTGACGATGAACAAGTCAGGATGGCTTTTTTTAGTTGGACTGACTTCGAAGGAGGAAATTTTTATGGCACATCAAAAAAAATTTCTGACGGTTTTGGCAGTCGGATGTGTGGCTTTGATCACACAATTTCTGTTTCATCAGCCAATTGCAGCACAAGTTATCGTCACCGTGATGGGGGCGATTTTAGCCTTGTCCATGTTTGTGGAAATGGTCAAGACCTTGAAATCAGGTAAGTACGGCGTGGATCTGCTGGCGATCATGTCGATCGCGGCCACGTTAAGCGTCGGTGAATATTGGGCCAGCTTGATGATATTGGTCATGTTGACCGGTGGCGATTCATTGGAGGATTACGCCGCCAACAAAGCCGGCTCCGATCTGAAAAATCTTCTCGACAACTCGCCGTCCATCGCCCACGTTCAGGAAAATGGCGGTTTAGTGGATAAATCCATTGACGACGTGCAATTGAACGATTCGGTCGTGGTCAAACCTGGTGAAGCCGTGCCAGTAGACGGGATCGTCACCGCCGGCTCGGGGAGCTTTGACGAGTCATCGATGACTGGTGAATCCGTTTTGATTCCCAAGAAAGTCGGTAGCGACTTGTTATCAGGGACCGTTAACGGCGACACCGCGGTTACCATGCGGGTCACGCATTTGGCCGCCGATTCGCAGTATCAGACGATCGTTAAATTGGTCAAGGAGTCCGCGGACAAGCCCGCGCATTTCGTTCGGATGGCCGACCGTTACGCCGTGCCGTTCACGATCATTTCCTTGGTGATCGCCATCGTGGCTTGGATCATTTCCGGCGATCCCCATCGGTTCGCCGAAGTTCTCGTGGTGGCTTCACCTTGTCCGTTGATTTTGGCGGCGCCGGTGGCCTTGGTTTCCGGGATGAGCCGCTCCAGCCGCAACAGCATCATTATCAAATCAGGGACCAGCATTGAAAAGCTGGCCAAAGCTAAAACCGCCTTCTTTGATAAAACGGGGACGATCACCACAGGCCGCTTGAATGTGATCGCCGTTCACCCAGAAGCTTGGCTGTCTGAGGCTGAATTTATCAGCGCTTTAGGCAATTTAGAGATTCAATCGAATCATATTTTTGCCCGGGCGATCGTCCGCTATGCGAACGAACAACCTGATTTCGCCGCGGCGCAAGTCGATGATTTCAGTGAAGTCGCCGGTGAAGGTGTCCAGGGGCGGTTTTCGGAACACGAGATCAAAGCGGGCCGTGCGACCTTCATCGCCGCGGCGCCAGCGGAAGTTCAATTAAACGAAGGCGAATCCGTGATTTTCATGTCGATCAACGACCGTTTCGCCGGCTATGTCACCTTGGCCGATCGGATCCGCACGGAAGCACCACAAACCATCAAAACATTGCGGCAACAAGGTTTGTCACGACTGGCCATGTTGACCGGCGACAAGCAGGAAACAGCGGAACACATTGCCGCCCAAGTGGCGCTGACCGAAGTCCACGCGGAATGTTTGCCCCAAGAGAAAATCAGCCTGATCACCGAAGCGCCGGCTAGCGACCGGCCAGTGATCATGGTCGGTGATGGCGTCAATGACGCGCCGGCCTTAGCCGCCGCTGATGTGGGCATCGCCATGGGCGCGAATGGCGCTAGCGCCGCCAGCGAATCCGCCGACGCCGTGATTTTGAAGGATGACATTTCCAAAGTCGCCACCGCCGTCGAACTAGCCCGCGATACCATGAAAGTAGCGCGACAATCCGTGATGATTGGGATCATTATTTGTACCGTGCTCATGTTGATCGCCGCCACTGGTGTGATCCCAGCCTTGTTTGGCGCCATGCTCCAAGAAGTCGTCGATACCACTTCGATCCTTTGGGCGCTGCGGGCGCGGATGTCCCACGAGAAGTTGAACAAGCAGACCCCGCCAGCACAACACAAGACGGAAACGGCTTAGCCCAACCGCGACTCAACGAAACGAGCACACTAGGCGCTGAACACACAAATTCTGAATAAATGGACTAAAAATCGAACAGCGTCAATAAAAAAGCAATCACAGGAAAAATGTGATTGCTTTTTTGAAACGTGCTGCGAAGTGTAGTGGGTTTAGATGGGGACGCAACCGCCTCAGGACGTTTGTCGTGGCTGGAAACGTGCTCCGCGCAACTGACTTCTGTGCTTAGCTACACAACGGTTTCGGAAGCGAAGGATTTGACGAAGTGCTTTTGCAAGCTAGAGGTCAAACAATCGCCCACTTTTTGAGGTGGTACGGCAATACCAACGAATTCAGATGTCGGGACATTTTGCGTAGGCTGAACATCTCGACTTGTTTTTTAAACAATCCACGGATAGAAACCGGCTGATTCCGTTGATTCATCAAGAGCTTGACTTGTTCACCAGGCAGACTTCACTGGTGTCACCAATTTAAAAATTGTGACCACTAACCACGGTCGTCATTTGCGTGGTTCCCCATCAATTGACCATAGCTTGCCGGATGGCGTGAGTGCTCAAACGGCTGTTAAAACGTTGAGCGGCTGGAGCGGAGAAATTCGGGGTGAGATCGCCGTGTCGTTATTCTTAGCGGCTTTGCCGCTTAGGACAAGGCCTGATTTTGAGACAAGCCGCGTACTTTGCGGATTGGCTCAAAACAGCGCCCACAGCGAGCTCACCCCGAATTTCGTAGCGTAAGCTGCGGGCATGATTGAAACGTGCTCACCGGCCCAGTGCTTTCCGCTTAGCTACTTCCGTTTGTGGCGGATCAGGCTGACGATGCCCCAAATTACTAACGCTAATAATAACACGCCCGAAACGAGCAGATTGGCAGGCATTTGGCTTTCGCCAGCTTGCGGTAACTTGCCTGCTTGACCGGGACGTTTACCATCGCTGGTCAATTCTTGATCATCATCAGTGTCATGATCGTCTTTGTCTTTATCTTTGTCTTTAGCAGCTTGTGTGTTGGTCAAGGTGATCGTGTTCCCCTTGGTCTGCACACTGGTCTGGTAATCAGGGAGCTTGGTTGCTTCCGTCATTGAATAAACGAAATCTTCGCCGTGGTTATTGAACTTCGGTAGATAAACGTCCGTGCCATCGGTCAGGCTAACTTGACTGATCGTCTTTTGCCATTGGTCTGCCGCAGTCAACGTCAAAGGTGCCGAGGTCGTCCAGGCCGTCTGAGCGGTGGTTACGCCACGGGTCAAATGGACTTGGACCTGATCGGGGCGTTGACCCAAATGATTGTTTTGATCTTGCCACAACTTGATCAGACTTAACTTGACGCCTGGCGCTTTGACTGATGGGATCGGGAAGTCGAACTGTTCCTGACCTTCACTGGTTGGATCCAAGGTGGTCCGGCCATTGGTCAACAGCCAAGTTTCCGGCTTGAAATCGTTGGTCTCCGTATCGATCCGTACTTGGTAGGTCAAGGTCAGCTGCTCATTAGCGCCTAATTCGATCCCGGTCATCTTGATCTGACCATTTGCCGCGCTGACGGCCACACTGTCCGTCAAGAGCTGGTTCGATTCAGCCACCCAGTTGCCGCTGGCGTTTTTAACCTGACCAGTAAGCGACCAGCTCCCGTTAGGCTGCGAGAAATCACTGGCCAACAGTAAGCCACTGCCCATGGGATCGACCACAGTGCCATTGGGGATGGTATCATCGATTTGGGCAGAAATGCTATCTAAGGCTTCGCTCAAATCAGAGAGGTTCTCATCAATTTCCCGATAGCGGTCAGGCTTAGCGGCAATATTACGATCTAAGTAGTCACCTTGTTTCTCTGGCTGGACCCCAATCGAATAAGTCTCAAAGCCTGAATGATCACGCACATCTAGAATCGTGCCCATGGTATTCTGGACGATCTCCGGCGTCGTGCCTTCAATCAACTCTTTGGGTGATTTGGACTCACCGGAACTGATATAGCTGGCGATCAAAGGGAGTATCGTCCCAGTTGGATAGTTCGCTAATGGGGTATCCGGATAAGCCGAACTAGCAACAATGTTGACGCCGGGAACCGTGGCCCCTCGTTCATTCATGGTATAGGCCCGGTTAGCTTTGCCATCACCAACATGGATCAAGACACAGGTTCTCGCGTTGCCCGCGGCCCGATCATCCTGCAGTAGTTGCTGACCTCTGAGCAACCCCGCCTGCATGAAGGTTCCAGAAGTCGCCGTCAATCCGGGGGCCTTCAGGAAAGCATCAATTGCCGCTTTAGCGCCAGTTCCAGTGTGGAAGCCTGTCGATTGTACCTCGCGATTATAGGAAACTATGGCCAACCGTACTTCGCCCTTGGCAAAATAAGGCGCTAAGCCATCAATAAAATCATTGACCCCTGCGATGGCAGTGGCTTGCTTGTCACCCTTCATCGTACTGGAGTAGTCCATCACGATGGCGATATCCACTGGTGTATTCACAACCTGCGAATTACCCCGAATCGCCAAAGACACGTCAAATAACCCTTGGGTACTGGTTTCCTTAACAGATTTCTTCACTGAAGCTGCCGGTTGGACTGTGACACCATCGCGATTATAAGCGGTAAAATGTTCCGCATCGCCGCCATTATAATTCCAAGTATCCGCGCCACTATGATCTAAATCCGCTTCACCGTCATTCAGCGTCGTGCCATTATTTTGGTCATAGCCGAATGCGCCGATCGTCGTCGCTGCCGCTGCCCGTTGAACCTGCGCGCCACTGGCCACCCCGACCAGCAACAGCCCGGCCAACAATAAATTCCGTACTATTTTCTTCAAAAAATCCACTCCCTTACAACCTAATTCACCTAAATAACACACTGCCACAAAATTGACCCCTGCCAACAAAAAAAGCGTCCTCCAACTCGAGAACGCCGCGATGTCCCAAACTCTGTCGATCGCATTCTTCACAGCGAAACCGCTGTTTATCAGCGTTAACGATGGTACTCCTGATCATTGAACCGACTGCGAACTGATCGAAAAAAATTATCGAACCAATCAGTCAATCAATGCAACCCAAGTTTACCAAATCGGCGCTCAAACAACAAGTCGGAACCCAGATTTAGGCGGTATGATGTCCTGTTCGCACTGACCCTGAACGCCCCACGAAGCTGAACGTCCAAGAAACTGAATGTCCATCAAAGCTGAATGCCCATTAAAAATGCGGCGATCATCAAAAATGCGGCGATCAGTGATCGCCGCACGTCGTTAACCAGCCGAGCGAGGTTTTTACGCCAGAGCCGATTCGCTGACAGGATTCTAGTTTGACTCACCTTAGTGCAAGCTAGTGGCAGGCACTTGCTGAGACTTATTGCAGATCTTCCCACCGTTTGCTAAAGTACAGGATTCCTGCCAAAGTACTGAAACCAAGCAAGATCAAGCCTAGGATCTGGGCCCGCTGCGCTGATTGCTCTCCAGTTTGCGGCAGCACTGGCTTAGTCGCTGTGGGCTTGACCGTTTTGTCCCCACCACCGGTCACTGGCAAAATTGGTTTCGGTAAAACCGGTTTTTCTGGTTCGGGCTTAGGTTGCGGTGCTGGGTCAGGATTAGGCGCCGGGTCAGGATCCGGCGTTGGGTCGGGATCTGGATCTGGATCTGGCGTTGGATCTGGGTCGGGATCTGGTTTGGGATCCGGATCTGGATCTGGTTTGGGATCTGGATTCGGATTGGGCTTGGCGGCTTTAACGGTGACCTTAGCCGTTTTCGTCGTTGTTTTACTTGTTCCCTGATATTGATAGGTAACTTGATAGTCACCCGGCTTAACTGTTGTCAACGCATCCACGGTCACCCCATCTTGGCTAATCGTGTAGGTTAGACCAGGAATAGCGTTAATGTCTTTGCCAGTCAGATCCAACTCATTGCCGGCCGCATCGACGACTTTGACCACATTACCAATCGCTTGCCAAGTATCGCCAACGGTCAAGCTTGAATCCTTCACTTCTAAATCCGATTGGTCCACAGGCTCAGGCTGATCGGTCAGAACATAGACAACCTTGGCCATCTCAGCTTGATAGGTCCCCCTTTCAGAACCGTTGATCGCCTTAACACGCCAACCATTATTCAGTAAGCCGGTTAAAACGTCCTGAACACTCGCAACATTTTTCAAATCGTAGGTGGTTTCTAGAGTGCCACTCAAGGTCTGATTTGGCTTGAGCACGAGCCCGGCTTCCGTCTGAAAGCCCACGTCAACATTGCCAACATTCACATCCAGTTCATAAGGGGTCACGACCATTCCTCTAAAAGAACGTGTAGGGTCGCCCTGAAATGGATCATCCCAAGTTGAAATCAACGCCCCTTTATCCTCAAGATCAGTCCAAGTTACTTGATTGTTCGATCCAGCTACACCTGTGGCTGTTGTCAAATAGCCCAACCCATCATCGCCCTTCTTCACAGGAGTCAAAGGCACATTCTGGCTCTGGAGATTCCTGATCACAAATGATGGCGTTGTATACTCGATCACAGATGGATTTAAGTGAACCTTAGGTAAAACGATGTGCTGCTTTGATAGTGAAGCGGTAATGAATTTTTGATTGTTTAACGCCGAAATGTCAGCAATACTGTTGTAACTAAGATCGATCTTCCTCAAAGGGAAATTCTTAAAAAAAGAAATGTCAGAAAGGTAAGATTGATTGATTGCGAAATCCTTAATATTCTTGAGCTGTGCCAGTTGAGAAATATCGGAAATTTTTGAATAAGTCGTATTTATCTTATCCCACTTCACACTTGCGTTCCCTTCTGGATAAATCGCGATTCTTTGCAGGTTGGTCGCAAATTGCACGCCCTCGATCGAAGTGATGTTCTTAGCCGCCAAATAGAACGATTCCTCTTCGAATTGCTTCGTTGTGTCAGCTGAGATCTCCTTCATCTGACCAACAAGTTCTTTGGTGATATCATTGACCGTTACTGGTTCAATTAGCAATTTTTTCTTGACCAATGACGCCAAGACAATCTTTTGGAAGTTTTTGTCTGGCATCCACTGATCGATTGTTTCTGTACCCGGCGCCGGTGTCGGTTCAGCCGGCGCGGGCACAGCAGGCGTAGTCGCCGTTTCCTCGGTGGTCTGGGCCGATTGATCACTAGCCAGCACTTCATTGTTGGCTGACTCATCGCCCTGACCGACCGAAACCGAAACATTGTTCTGCTCTAATTCCTGTTCCGTCGCCGACGCTGCTACGGGCTGACGATCAGTTAGCGTGGCCTCAAGCTCACCCGTTGCCGCCCCAGCAGCAATGGCCGGTGAGCACACCGCACCCAATAAAATTGCCGTCGTCACCAAAACCGCAGAAAATTGTTTTCTATTCTTTTTCATCAATTATTCCCCCCAGAATAACTTCATTGACTATTCAACTATAAAAAGTGTTCACAAATAGACGGCGCACCTCCTAAATCCGCCAGAAGCCGAAAGCAATCAGAATTTCCCCAATAGAATTGATAATTATGCTTTAATTTTAACAAGCTAATACTCATTAGTAAAGGCTTTTTCCCGTATTATTTCTATCAAATTGTGAACGTGTTCGTGGTCAGTCGCACCGTCGATCTAGAGCCCCAGCCTTCCCCCGCCGGCCGGATTCGCAATTTCTCCGGCGATTTCCCGCTAGAACAGCTTACAGCCGCGCTAAATTATGCTAAACTTAGGGATAGCTAGAACGATGCGTGATCTGCTGGGCAAAACGCGCGCAGATCGAATAATTTGTTGACATACCCATCTTGAATTCAAAGTTAAGGCGGAATTTTTATGAAACTTTTCGGCAATCGCACCAAAAAAAACGAACCTGAAATCACTCCGGCCAAGCCAGAGGCAACCCCTGTGACACCGGCGCGGTTAGCGGAACCGCAAACGGCTGCACCATCGCCAGCGATCGCGACCCCAGTTGCTGTCCCAGCGCCAGCGCCGACGCCAACACCCGTGCCAACGCCAACACCGGTCCAAGAGTTGAGCACCCACGACCAACGGGTGGCTTTGGAGGCCCAGCTGGCGCGGATGGCCAGCGACTATCGGCAGGTCAAGACTCAGCTGAAGCAGCAATTGTTCACGGAGAAGCAGGAGAACCAAGCGCAGTTGGCGACGATCCAACAGGAATTGGCGGCCTTGGAAACTAAGGCGCAAGCTAACACGGACAAAATTGCCCAACTCAAGGCGATCAACGACAGCGCCGATCAGGCTGAGATCGATGAACTGGCCGGCGAATTGGCGGCTTTGGCCCAAACAACGACTCAAGAACAGACTCATTTGACCGGATTGCAGAAAGAAATCGACTCCACGACCAAGGCGATTCGCCAGGTTGTTTTGGAAATCGACGAGAACGAACAGGCCAGCAACCAACTCTCCACGGAGATCAAGGCTGAAACCGATCTGCAGAAAATGTACGAGCTAATGGCGGCACAGAAGCCGCAAGTCGACGCACTTTACAAGAAGCGCGGCCGTTTGATCAGCACGCGGGAAGAATTGAACGATAAATTCAATCAACTAAGCAGCCAGCGCGATGAATTATCGGCCCGGGTCAGCCAGCTCAATCAGCAAAACAACGCAAAAACGGGTCAACAGAAACAACTAGAGACGGCTTTGGCCAACAAAGTCGCCGAACGGCAACGCGAACTGACCAACGCGGAAAATGCCGGTCAACGTTTAGACCGTCAGATCACCACCGCTAGCAGCCAAGTCGCGGCCCTGACCGCAACCATCGCCGGACTGCAAGACCATGTCACCGAACTATTTGACAGTCCTTACTTACTGCGGGCGATCCAATATGACCCTCAGCACGATCATTTGGTTTTCACCCCGGAATTGACCAACACTGCCAGCACGGAGTTCGCCTTGTTGCGCTACTTACAAGCGACTTTGCCAGCAGCACCGACCTTGTTCACCGCTACCTATCAACCGGCGGGGGCAGCAGCAGTCACCGCGGTTTTGGCCCAGGCGGGGTTGACCGGGATCACTGTGATTGATCTCTACGACCAACTGCAACGAAGCGGCGACGATACCGCACCGCAAGTCGAATTGCCTCAGAATGATAATTGGATCCAACGGGTTGATCTGGAACATCACACCACGTCGATCTTCGATAAGGCCGATCATTTATTGATGACCATCCATCAAAATGACGGCGCCATCACACAGATCGACTACTTCACCAATGATCAGAAAGTTCGGAGTAAGCAATATAATCCGGCGGGTCAACTGTCCACCAGCGCCCAATTTGATGAGGACGCCCAGTTGGCGACCATCGATTATTATCGCATCGACGGCACCGTGGTCTTGACCAAAACCCTGACCGCTGGCAAGATCGAATCGCTCCAACTGTTCGATTCTCAAGGATTGGTCACCCATGTTTTCGCCAGCGAAGACGACTTAACGGCTTGGTGGCTGCAACATTATCTCGCGGCACAACCTCAGACGCCGGTGCTGGTCGGTGACATCCAGACTGGTTTCTACACGGTTCTCGCCCAGCGTCAAGCGGATTTGACCGTGATCCCCGTCCTAACGAATTTGCGGCCAGATAGCAAGCCTTTGCAGAAAGTGTTGCGGCACACGCCTGCCTTTCGCCGTTTCCTCGTCCAGACTGACCAAGATTGGCAAGCCTTGGCCGCGACGACCGACCGAGATCTGGAAGTCGATCTGATCGAAAACACGCAACCAACTTTACCGAAGAACCTGAGCACGCAAGATTAGTTCGTCAAAAGCAAAATAGACCAAAAATAGCCATGCCCTTCATATTCCGGGCATGGCTATTTTGTTGTGGTGCTTCGGGACGGCGGTGTCTGACTAGCTGGGAGGAAGCAAGTCAGACGGGAATTTTTAAATATGGGTTAGCGGCTCATCATTTAGAACGGCTTTAACTTAGTGAAGGTTAGCGTGGTTTGACCATTTTCCACAACCCGCGGACAACGGCGAACCCGGTCAGTAGCATCGCCAAAGTTCCCAGCGCCGTAAGAACAGAAGCATGGCGCTCATTTGCTTGCGGCAAGACCGTTGGTTGCTGGCCGTTTGATTGCGGTGTCCACGGTGTGCTCGGTAAATTCGGTTGCGGTGCTGTAACAATCAGATCTGGTGTCGCGGGTAATTGTGGATCTTGCGGATCCATCGGTGCAATTGGATTAGGCTCAGCTTCCGGTTCCGTTGGCTGCTCCGGTGTTTCCGGATTTTCTGGTTTTTCTGATTCGTCCGGTGTTTCCGGTACTGGTGCCTCGCCTGATTCACCCGGTGTTCCTGGAGTTTCCGGTTGCTCCGGTGTTGGTTTCTCTGGTTGTTCTGGTGTTGGCTTTTCCGGTTGCTCCGGTGTTGGCTTTTCCGGTTGTTCTGGTTCTCCTGGCGTTTCCGGTTCTTCTGGTGTTGGTTTCTCTGGTTGCTCCGGTGTTGGCTTTTCCGGTTGTTCTGGTGTTGGCTTCTCTGGTTGTTCCGGTGCTGGTTTCTCTGGTTGTTCTGGTGTTGGCTTTTCCGGTTCTTCCGGTGTTGGTTTCTCTGGTTGTTCTGGTGTTGGCTTTTCCGGTTGCTCCGGTGTTGGTGTTTCTGGTTGCTCCGGTGCTGGTTTCTCTGGTTGTTCTGGTGTTGGCTTTTCCGGTTCTTCCGGTGTTGGTTTCTCTGGTTGTTCTGGTGTTGGCTTTTCCGGTTCTTCCGGTGTTGGTGTTTCTGGTTGCTCCGGTGCTGGTTTCTCTGGTTGTTCTGGTGTTGGCTTTTCCGGTTGTTCTGGTGTTGGTTTCTCTGGTTGTTCTGGTGTTGGCTTTTCCGGTTGTTCTGGTTCTTCCGGTTCTCCTGGCTCTTCCGGGTCGACTGGTGGCGCTTCTAAATTGTTTGCTTCCACGGTCAACGTCACAATGCGTTGGTATGGTTTACCGCCATTGAGTGCCGCAGGAATCGTGAAAATCACTTGATAAACGCCAGGTTTAGTCACGTCCACACTGCTGGCGTCAACGTCCAGATCCTTCAGCGACAATTCGATTCCTTGAGCACCGACCGCGCTGTCAAAGTGAGCGGCTGGTGACCAGGCTTCGTTGGCTTTGATGGTCACGTCGTGGGCAACGATTTTCGTTAGTTGGTCAACAACTGTCAAGTGAGACTCGAATTTTTTGTCGTCATAATGATAGGTAACAGTATATTCACCAGTTTTCTTCACGACATCCGCTTCCGTGAACTTCAGGCCGTTGTAGTCAGAGACGATTGTCACCTTGATCTTATTCTGGTCAAGATCTAACGTCGACAATGGCATTTCTGCACCTTTCTTCGTGCGAACTTGAGTTAAATTATCTTTGATGCTCCAAACACTATCCTGCACAATTTCCCGGTCTTGGGCTCGTAACATTGGGTGATAAACAACTGTAACGGTTTGGGGTTCGTCAGTGACCTGATAAGCGAGTTGCTCTTTTTGGTCGACATAACCGGCGTGGGAAGGGTACTCATAGTATCCTTGTTGATTCAAAAGAGGCTGTGCTTCCGTCACACGGCGAACGTTACCAATTCTTTTCCCGTTCTCATCAACACTTTGAACAAACACAGGCTCGCCGACCAGATCGGTGTCATGATAAGGAATGATCACGGTTGCAACTGGCTCATCTGTTTCACCACGCTGATAGAGATTGACGAACATGGCATAACGATATTTGTGCGGTAAATCAGTCTGTCCCGCGAACGCCGCAGGTAGTCCAGGATAAGTTTCTTGTGCGGCCAGACCTTCATAAGTGACTTTAAACCCTGACACACTGCCATTACCCTGCGCGGCACCGTTCTCATAGACGCTGATTTTATTCTGGGGTCGACCTGCAGGCAGCGCCAAGTCGAAATGCTCAGATTGCTTGAAGTTAAGTTGAGGCGCACCGAACTGGTTTGCTAAAGTATCGCCTTTGAACGGGCGGAGGACCCGCGCAAGATCATAGGTTTCGCTGGTTTCCCCTTTCAAAACCCCAGTGTTTTTGGTCACAACCATCTGACCTTTGTAGTTAAATTGTTGCAGTTTTTCCTTTGTTATTCCGGAAAAATCCCTGATCGAATTGTTACTGATGTCGACAGACTTCAATTGAGGAGATAACCGTTGGATAAAGATAAAGGATTCTGCGCTTTGAAGTTGGTTGCCACTGACATCAATCGTTTCAAGGTGACGCAGATTAATCAACGGAAGCAGTGAGCGAATATTCCCCCGGCGTTGCGGTCGGCCGAGACCTTTGAGAACAACTGATTTCAGATTGACGGCTTTTTCTAACCCGTTCAATTGATATTCGCCATCGGGTCTGTACTTCGGCACCAATTCCGAAGAAAAAGGCGCAAAATCACCTAGATCGGCCATCGGTTCATTACTGAGCCATTGCAATTGGGCCATTTCCTGGGAGTGAATTTGATCCACTGAAGTCACGGCCACACCTTGGCGTTGGAGATTGTTCAGCACCAATTGCTGGAGATCGCGGTTAGGCATCCAATCGTTGATGTGTGACGGAGCTTGGGCAGCTGGTATGGTTAAGGAAGCGGCCGCCGTTGAAGCTGATGCGGCAGCCCGGTTGTCCGCAGCTGCGCTTGTTAATTGTGGATCCGATGTTTCAATGTTTTTGGTCGCGATTTCCTCGGTTTCGTTTTGTCCGCTTGGTGACTGCGCCACGTTGGATTCGTCCTCGCCCAAGGCTGCCTGCGCATTGGCCAACGCCGCTTGTTTCCCTAACAAATTATTTAGCAACGCCTCTGATTTTACCTGCTGCGTTGCGCTTGTCGGCGCAGCAACAGCGATTCGTCCGTCTGCGGCCGCCATTGTCGCCGTTGTCAGTGGTGTGCTGAATAGCACTGCCGCCCCAGTCATGCTTAGGATGAGCTGATATTTTTTCGTCTTCATTGCCTTCCCCCTGGTCCTCACCAGCCATTATCGTTGCAAAAAGCAAATCGTTTGCCGCGATTTACTGCTTCTCCCCCGAAATCACTGGGTGAGGCGTGTGATTGATCTTAGTCTTGGTTATTTTTCTGTGGCCGGATGGTTACCAGCCCAGTTAAGCCCAGTCCGGCCAAAATCGTCATGATCAGACCCATGATTGGTGCGCTGACCGTTTGCTGTTCGCCGGCTTGTGGCAACTGTGCCCCTTCAGCCAATTGTGACGAAAAATGCGGAAATTGCACGTTGTTGACGGTGCTGTCCTGGTTTTCGGGAACTGACACAATGCTGTCAGCACCTTGATGGTCGCCTGTTTGGCCGTGGTCAATGTTGTTGTGACTGTCATGGTTGTCATGTCCTCCTGTCAGGTCATCATCGTTTCCAGTATTTTCGCTACTGCTTCCTTGATTGTCGCTGGCTTGATCGTCATTGTTTTCGCCGGCATCGCTGAGATTCTCGTCACTTGAATTCTCGTCACTTGAATTCTCGTCGTTTGGCTTTTCGTCGCTTTCATTATTGGCATCTTGGTTGGCGTCTTGATTGTTGCCGTTGACCTCGCCGTTATCGGAATCTCCAGTGTTTGCATCTGGCTGGGTTTGACCGTCTGTCGTCCCATCCGCATCGCCGGTGCCTTGGTCAGTCGTGTGATCATTATCGGTATTTTCGTTGGGGCCATCTTGCTCCTCGGTACCTTGATTGTCGGTGTCTGGCTTGTCTGTACCTTGATTATCGGTGCTCGGCTCGTCTGTACTTGGCTTGTCTGTGCCTTCATCACCAGCATCTTGGTTGTCCGTATTTTCATTGTCAGTGTCCGGCTTGTCCGTGGTTTGATTATCGGTGCCTTGATTATCGGTATCTTCATCACCAGCGCCTTGGTTGTCAGCACCCTGATTGTCCGCATCTGGCTTGTCGGTATTTTCGTTCCCAGTACCTGAGTTATCCGTACTTTCATCGCCAGCATCTTGATTATCGGTGCTTTCGTTGTTAGTATCTTCGCTATCGGTTTCTGGGCTGTCGGTTTCTGGGCTGTCGGTTTCTGAGCTATCGGTGTTGCCAGGGTCAGCGTCTGGATCGGGTGTGTTTTCAATGGGATTTTCTTGATTGTCGGGACTTGTTTCCGTATCACCATCATTTGTTTCAGGGGGATTTTCAGTGCCAACGTCTTGATGATCCGTGTTTTCATCGCCAGCGTCTGCGCCACTGGTATCTTCGGAGTTGCTCTCTTGATTGGCATCGCTTTCGGGTGCTGACGGCTCACTTTCAGCACCATTGTCGGGTAGCGCCAGCTCATCGGGTGCTTGCGCGTCAGCGGCGGTGGTCAAATCAGTGGCGTTTTCGTTGAGCGTGGCTGCTTGCGCGGTCGTGGGCCAGATCGCCACACCTGCCATCACTGCTAAAGCTGCCAACGCAGCACCGGTGCGAAATTTTTTCTTCTTCAAAGGGTTTCCTCCTGTATAAAATAAAAATTCATTCATTATTTGTTCTGTCCTATCACCACCACAATCAGCAGCGAATCATTGAATCACCCGGCATATCTGGGGCGAAAGTTATCATATCAAGTCGAATCAAAAAACGCAATATGCATAATTGCATGAATATAAATACAAAGTTATGCTGGAATTTTCTTTTCACATTTTCACGATTAATATTTATCCATTCATTCCTGTAATAAAATACATGATGTCCCCGCCGCTCTTTTGGTCGCGCGGTGCCTCACAAATATTGGTCTAACCAATCCGTCAATCCGCCGGCGCGCTAGACCCTGATGCCACTTGGATAGACAGGTCGTCCTTGTCCAGGCAAGTGACCCAAGCCCCGCCAAAGTTTGTGCACGCTACACAATTTTTCAGCAACAACCCCCGCCTGTAAAAAATTTTCAAAGCCACACCGACCACGTCAGAAAAAATATTTTTTAAAGCACGAAAAAACACCACCAAGTTCAACTTGATGGTGTCCGCGATCACGTGAAGGTTAGGCTTGCCAATTGGCCCGTCTTAGCGTTATGCTCAATTGGTTGCCAGTTTAGTCTGCAAATAGGCCAGCAACACTTGGGCCTGATTATCCTGCTGATCCTTGGCGCCGTAAAGCAGGACCACATCGCCTTGGGCCAATTGCGTCTTGACCGTTGTCAGAAACGCGGGAAAGTCGGGATTGGCGTCCAGTTCCGCCTGATAGCGTTGCTGAAATTCAGGAAACTTCGCCGGATCATGATTGAACCATTTCCGTAATTCGGTGGTCGGCGCGACTTCTTTGGCCCAGAGATCCAACTGCGCCTTGACTTTCGAGATCCCCCGCGGCCAGACGCGATCAACTAAGATGCGATAAGTGTCTGGCACCACTGGATTTTGATAAATGCGCTGAATCGTTAACATGCGCTCACTTCTTTCCGGCAGCGTTTTGTCCGCCGATCGCGTTCGCGGGAACTTCCACGAACCCGCGAGATGATCGTGCTCAAAACTGGCTGCGCATAACTGATTTGCCAACTTCAATGATAAGGACTTGACCGAAAAATGCAACTAATGCCCCCTATTACCGACCCCCGCGGCCTTGATCCAGCCTTCTTCACCGGCCGGGACACCATGACGATCACCCAAGACTTGCTGGGAAAATTACTGATTTACGATAGTCCGGCCGGTCAAGTCGGCGGGTACATCGTCGAGGCGGAGGCTTACTTAGGCGCCGCTGACCCTGGCGCCCACGCCTATCAGAACCGGCGCGTTCCTTCCAACGAGCCACTTTACGGTCCGCCCGGCACGATTTATATTTACGCTATTCGCGGCTTTTATGATTTCGATGTGGTCACCCAAGCGGCTGAAGAACCGCAAGGAATCTTGATTCGCGCGTTGGAACCGGCGATCGGTCTGGATTTGATGCGGCACAATCGCCCGAAGCAACCAGATCTAAACTTGACCAGTGGCCCCGGTAAATTGATGCGCGCGCTTAATATTCACGACACGAAACTGAACGGGCTTGATTTCCATGAAAGCCCTTTGAAAATCATTTCTCAGGCCAGTCGCACGCCCACCCAGGTCACGACCACTGCGCGAATCGGCGTGCGCACCGGTACGAATTGGTCGGATCACTATCGCGCTTTCGTCACGGGAAACCCATTTGTGTCCAAAATACGTAAGCGTGATTATAATCTAAATGATTACGGATGGATAAGCTAAGTCATTGATACCAATGTTTGCGCCGATTTTCACGTTTAAATATTTTGAATATTTTTTGAAATATAAATTGTTCTCAATCTAATTAGGTGCTATAGTAGGTTTTGGGGAAAAGTGAGATCAGCTCGTGGGCAGCGAGTCGGTCTGACTTGATAAGTTTAAAAATACATTATTGGGGATTCAATCAGAACACTTTATTTTCTGAGGTTTTCAGAAAATAAGTGGGATGGTCGGGTCTCTTTTTCTTTTTTAAACCATGCGTGTTTCATGATTATTTCGTTGGGGAACGTCATTTTCTCTACTTCGTGGGAGACGAAGTGGATCGACTACACCGTCAAATCGGTTTGGATTGATCAACTAAGGAGAAAACTAAGCAATGAAAACTCGCAATATCACCCTGAAAAGATCCCATTTGGTTACGGGGGTCGTCGTCACTGCCGCTGTCGTTTTGAGCTCATTATCTTTGGGCACGAATCTGACCATCGCGATCAGTGAAGATACGTACGAACCAACGATCTCCGCGCAAGCTCAGGTCGCTTATCAAGCTAAACAACAGGAACATTTAGAGCTGAGTAAAGCCGCTAGTCAGAAGCAAGCCGCTAAATTCGCGGCGGCCAAAGCAGCGAAAGCAGCCAACGAAGCAACTAGCAATCAGACGGCCAAAGGGGCAACGACGTCTAACGCCGCTACCACAACGGTCAGCGCAACCAACCCAACCACAACCAACACGACTGCAGGGAATCAGGCGACTGCCGCAACAACGGCCTATAGCGCCTCAACCAGCAGTGCCTCGTCACAACAAGCGACGGTTACCAGCGGTTTGAATCTGTTCGGTCGACATTTTGCCATTGGCGGTTCCTTCACAGCGACTGCCAGCAATAAAGTTGTCCCTACGGATAGCGTTTATCGTTGGTCTTATCTGCCTTCTGTTATCCTCGTTGATGCTGGCAATGTTGCTGCGCACAATGCGGTGGTGCAATTGGGTGTCGGTAGTCATGTGGTGATCGATGGTCAACAATTGACGGTTACTGGCGTTTCTGGCGAAGCTTGGTCAACGCTCAACAACAACATTTATGACACGGTTGCGCGGTTGAAGCAACACCGGGCCGTTATTCAGACTTGTATGAGTTCTGGTAGTGATCCGTTTATTCGTCATATTTTCTTGGATTAGGTCGATTCTCTTCTCTTGAAAAATGGATCAGCTGGCACCGCGCAAGTTGCGCGGTGCTATTTTTTTGGTCGCGTGGACGGATTGGGCTGGTGGCACTGCACTTGGCTGGTAAAAGTAGGTTGGCCGCTGCTTGCGCTGCGAAATTCGGGGTGAGCTCGCTGTGGGCGCTGTTTTGAGCCAATCCGCAAAGTGCGCGGCTTGTCTCAAAATCAGGCCTTGTCCTAAGCGGCAGAGCCGCCAAGGACAATTTCACGGCGATCTCACCCCGAATTTCTCCGCTCCAGCCGCTCAACGTTTTAACAGCCGTTTGAGCACTCACGCCATTTGGCAAGCTATGGTCAATTGATGAGGAACCACGTAATTGACGACCGTGATTAGTGGTCACCAGTTTTAAATTGGTGACACCAGTACAGTGTGTCTGATGAACAAAGCTAGTTCTCGGTGGATCAACTGAATCAGTCGATTTTCCCCTCATGAATTATTTGTGAAGCGGGTAAAGATGTTCAACCGATGCAAACTGTATCAACATCAGTTGGCCTTGTCGTACACCCAAAAAGGGCGATTGTTTGACCACTTGCTTGCAAATACACTTCGTCAAATACCCAACTTCGATTGCAGATAGTCTCAATTCTGCCTAGCAACCGCCTCAGGACGTGTGGCTCAGCGGTGAGATTATTCTTAGCGATTTATCGCTTAGAATAAGGCTCGATTTGAAGACAATTCCCGCTTTTGGAATTGGCTTCAAACAATGCCCACCGCGTTCCACCACGACAAACGTCCTGAGGCGGTTGCGTCCCCACCAAACCCAGCACACCTGAAATTAAGCAAAAAACCAAGAACGGAGTCTAGGTATCCGGAATCCGTTGGCATGGTCGTACCACCTCAAAAGTGGGCAATTGTTTGACCTCTTGCTTGCAAAAGCACTTCGTCAAATCCTTCGCCTCGATTGCAGATAGGCTCAATTCTGCCTAGCAACCGGGTCGGGCCATGCGGCTCTATCCAGAGTGAGAGCCGACCTGGGCAGCTTCTGAGCATTAGCCTAGCAACTATTTTGGAGGCTGGTCTGTGCCTCCGGAATAGTTGCGTAGCTAAGCGGAAGAAGCTAGGTCGGCGAACACGTTTCAGTGGTGAAGTTATTCTTTGCGGCTTTGCCGCTTAGAATAAGGCTCGATTTTGAGACAAACCGCGCACTTTGCGGATTGGCTCAAAACGACGCCCACTGCGTTCCAGCCGCACAAATGGCCCGACCCGGTTGCGCTCACGCGCAACACCCACCCAAAAACCGCAATCAAGCGCAAGAACAAAAACCGCACGCGGTTCGCCCAACACCCGGTCGAACTTTTCCCGGAAATGTGCTATCTTTATGGTGTACGAATTTGGCGCTTTAGTGTCAATCATTTTTTCAGCAGATGGAGGTTATTTCATGTCCGAACAAAATATCGAACGTGCTTGTACGACGATTTTAGTCGGGAAAGACGCCAGCATCGACGGATCCACAATGATCGCCCGAAACGACGATACATTCCACGCCGTAGCGCCCCACCGATTCTATATGCATCCAGCGGTTCACGGTGAAAAGGGCCGTGTGCTCAAATCTTATCTCAATGGTTTCCAAATGGAATTGCCTGAAGATGGCTATCGCTATCCGGCGGTCCCTAACGTTGATTATCAGAAGCTGGGCTATTATGACGAAAGCGGGATCAACGAGAAAAACGTGGCCATGAGTTGTACCGAAAGTACTTATGGTAACGAGCGGGCCTTGGCCTTTGATCCGTTAGTCAAGGACGGTCTGGACGAAGACTGTATGCAAACAGCGGTTTTGCCTTATATTGACTCGGCGAAAGCTGGGGTAGAATATCTAGGCAGCCTGATCAAGAGATTCGGGTCGCCAGCGGGAAACTCGGTTTTATTCGGCGACAAGGATAATGTTTGGTACATGGAGATCGTCACGGGCCATCACTGGGTTGCCCAACGGATCCCTGATGACGCTTATGTGATCGCGGCAAACCAAGTGGCGATCCAACAAGTCGATTTCAATGATCATGACAACTTCCTCTGGTCCGAAGGCATCCAAGATTATGTTGAAGAACACCATTTGAATCCAGACCAAGCTGGCTGGAACTTCCGGCATATTTTCGGCACGGACAATGAAAAAGATCGGCATTATAACACGCCACGGGTTTGGTATGGTCAACATATCTTGAACCCGGAGATCGACCAAGATCCTGAAAGCAGCGATCTGCCGTTCATTTGTCGGACTAGCCACAAAATCTCACCTGATGATATTGAATATATTCTCGGTTCGCATTACAACGAAACGCCTTATGATCCGCTAGGCAAAGGCGCTGACGCTGATAAGTATCGTTATCGTCCAATCGGTTTGAACCGGACGCAAAACTCGCATATTTTGCAGATCCGTAATGACGTGCCGGCAGAACACGCCGCGGTCATGTGGTTGTGTATTGGTTACCCAACCTTCAGCCCTTATCTGCCGTTTTACACCAACGCCAACGACACCGACCCGTCTTACAGCGATGTTTCCTTGGACTTCAATATCAAGGAGGCCCACTGGATGTACCGCGCCTTGTCCGTTTTAGTGGAATCCAATTACAGCCATTTCGTTCAAGATGATCTGGATTACTTGAAGGAATGTCGCCAAGAGTTGCGCGCCCAAATCGCCGCTGTTGACGCCCAAGCCGCTAATTATTCGGGTGAAGCGTTGACCGCCTTCTTGACGGAAAAGAACCACGAGACCGTTGCGCTGATGCGGGCCAAGACCGAAGCGTTCATGGGCCGCCTGTTCACCAAGGGCATTACGTTATCGCGGTTAACTTTCAACATGGATCGCAATCTTTAAGACCACAATTTCAAAAAAATGAGCGCGAAAAAGGCAGTCGGCAACGGCTGCTTTTTTTAATGTCGCCATGACCATGCTGGTTTGGCGCGCTGGTTTCTTGCGCGGGTTTAGCGAATTGGTTTCCGCGGATAAAATAGTGCCGTTGATCATTCCACATCTGGTCAACAAAACTAACGCCGCCCAAGTTGCCCAAACTGTCAACACCCTGATCCCGGTAGTCGCCGCCCTATTTCCCCAGTCAACGTAACCAGCTTCCGACAGACGTGCTGGTCGACTGACATCATTTACGCCAGCACAAAATTTTCCGACCCGACACTGGCAATCTATGATAGGATAAGAGATAGATTTAGACGCGCTCTGCGTCAGTTGGAGGACACTCATGCCGAAAAACCAAAAAATAGATTACGCCGCCATGGTCGCCAGTGCCGTGGTGATGATGCTCCTTTATTTCCTGATCGACCCTCACAGCAAAATCTGGTCAACGATCGTCTTGATTCTGTTGATCGTGTTCGTGGCGACGATCCAAAGTGTACGCAAGGCTTCTCAGCGCGCCAAAGTCAAACAAGTCTTGGCAACCAAACGGATCCGCCGCAAGGACCTGGCCGAGGCAGCGAACATCAGCAAAATTGAGCTCAACGATTTCGTTGACGCCGGTGTGATGGCCAGCAAGAAGCGTTACCGCTTGGAAGCCCTGATCGACCGGAAATTCCCCGATCTTTTACAAAAATAGCGCTAACTAGCCAGTCAGGATCGTCGCTGACTGGCTTTTTTATACGGGCTCCACACTCTATGGTGGGCGTTGTTTGGAACCGACTGGCGATTACCCGTTGTTCTTAATCTTTTGCCTGAATGCTGATGTGCTGGGTTTGGATGTGGGCGCAACCGCCTCAGGACGTTTGTCGTGGCTGGAACGCGGTGGGCATCGTTTGAAGCCAATCCGCAAAGTGCGCGGCTTGTCTTCAAATCGAGCCTTATTCTAAGCGGCAAAGCCGCAAAGAATAATCTCACCGCTGAGCCACACGTCCTGAGGCGGTTGCTAGGCAGAATTGAGCTTATCTGCAATCGAAGTTGGGTATCTGACGAAGTGGTTTTGCAAGCTAGATATCAAACGATTGCTCACTTTTGGGGTGGTACGGCAATGCCAACTGAATTGGATCAAGAGGTCAAGACATTTTGCGATGGTTGGACATCTTTACCTGCTCCCTGAACAATTCTTGTTGGAAACAGACCGATTCAGTTGATTTTCCGAGAACTAGCTTCGATTATCAGACCGACTGCGCTGGTGTCACCAATTTAAAGCTGGTGACCACTAGCAATGGCCGTCATTTGCGTGGCACCTTATCAATTGACAATAGCTTACCAATTGGCGCGAGTGCTCAAACGGCTGTTATAACGTTGAGCGGCTGGAGCGGAGCGTGGTGTTGGTGGTCTGTTTACTCGTTGGCGGAAGGTCGGGCTGGGGGTGAGTCAGCCGCGATATTATTGTTGGCGATTTATCGCCTACAATAAGGCCGAGCTTGAAGATTTTCGGTGCACTTCCGAAAAGCTTCAAGTCGTGCCCGCCGCGTTCCACCACCCCCAGCCCGACCTGGAGTCCCACCACATCTGCCCACCACCAACGCCACGCGCAGCGCAAGCCGCGGCCAACCTACTTTTGTATACGAAGTCGCGCCGCTCAAACTGCATCAATATTAGGAGACCTGAGCGGACCCGGTCCATGTTATAATGATTCCGTTACTAGGGGGCACGTCATGTCAATTTACAACCGTTTCGTTCAAAATACCAAACTGCGCCGCACTGTCGTTTTATTCAGTATCATCTTATTGCTGTGGCTAGCCCGGGGGATCATGAGCTTAATTTTGCTCACGTTCATCTTCGCTTTTCTGGTCACCCGGGCAATCAATTTCGCCCGGCGTTTCGGCAAAGTCCCGGCCTGGGTGGTGGTCGCACCGCTTTACATTCTGATCGTCGCCGGACTATCCTACACCATTGTCCATTATGTGCCCGGCATCGCCAAGCAAACCGCGCATCTCTACAACTTGGTCGTGAACTTCTACAACAGCGACGAATTCGCCCACAATCAAACGATCCAGTGGTTGCTTAAATCGATCAATGAAACCAATCTCAAAGGCCAGCTGCAAGCCGGGATCACCACCGTTTTAGAATACGCTGGCAGCGTTACGGCCATGGGCGTGACCGTGATTTTGTCATTGATCCTTAGCTTCTTCTTCAGTGTCGGCATCGACGAGCTGAAGGACTTCGGACAAAACTTCCTCGAC
The DNA here is from genome assembly GCF_003946655.1 of Lapidilactobacillus achengensis. Classification (GTDB taxonomy): domain Bacteria; phylum Bacillota; class Bacilli; order Lactobacillales; family Lactobacillaceae; genus Lapidilactobacillus; species Lapidilactobacillus achengensis. Next base: position 1,724 of record NZ_RHOV01000014.1, on the reverse strand, counting down.
TCACCTTTTGGCTGGTATTTCGCCGATTTGAAGTTTTTCGCTACTAAATTCATCAACACATTCGGCGTGGTCATTGAGGCCCAGATCTTCATCGCCGTGGTCAACACCCTGATCACCACCGTCACGCTGATTTTCATGAAAATGCCCAACATTCCCGGACTGGCCCTGATGGTGTTCATCCTCTCCCTGATCCCCGTCGCCGGCGCGATCATTTCCGTGATCCCCTTGTCGATCGTCGCCTATACCGTTGACGGCTTCCGCGGCATCGTCACGATCTTGATCATGATTTTGATCATCCACGCGCTGGAAGCCTACGTGCTCAATCCTAAGTTCATGAGTAGTCGCACCAAGATCCCCGTCTTCTTCACCTTTGTCGTGCTCCTCGTGGGCGAGCGCCTGTTGGGCACATGGGGCCTGATCATCGGCATCCCCGTGTTCACCTTCTTCCTCGACATCATCGGCGTCAAAAAAATCCCCGGCAACCCGACCACGCCGAAAACACCAGATTCACCGGGTTCAAACACACCAACAGACTTGGCAGTTTCAGCAACTTTAGGCAATTCAGTTGATTCAGCCAGTCCGACTCATTCAACAACAGCACCTGATTCAGCCGATTCAACTGATACACCGACATCACCTGATTCATCCAGTCCGACCGATGCGCCAACACCACTGGACTCAGCTACCCCAGCGTCAACGAAGGCGCCAACCGCCGCGACACCACAAAATTCCGACAAATCATAAAAAAGTCCTGACACATTTACAGATGTGTCAGGATTTTTTCATTGGGATCATTCGTAATCAAACCGTTTTTTGCCGACCGGAATTTGAGCCTGAAATTTAGCTGAACCGCGTCCAATCACCGGTCCTATTTCGCTGAATCTGATGGTCAAGCCAAGCGCCGCTTATTTAGCCGTATCGCGTTTGATGTCTTTGATCATTGCCGCGCCTTGAGCGTCTGAACGAACAATAATGACCGAACATGACGCGTAGCGTGCTAAATAGGCCGCATGGGTCCCTAAAGTTTTACGCCGACCGCTCTTAGTTTCCGAGCCGATCACCAACAAGTCTGGCTTGAACGAAGGAATCAATTTCTCGGCGATCTCCCGGCCAGGGTTCCCCTCTGCCAGCAAAGGCTGCACGTCGAGCACGCCAAACTCCCGGGCTTTCTCACAATAAGTATTTAAATCGCGGGTGATATTTTCCCGCCAATCGCTGAGTGTCTCCGGCGACAATGATTGAAACACGTTCATATCACCAGTTTCCAAAACCATCGCCACGCCCAAAGGAATGTTGTAGATCTTGGCAACGGTGCAAGCATAATCAAAGGCCCGCCGCGACGAAATGAAATCATCATCATCCACCGCGATCAGAATTCGTGAATAGTGCATGGTGCCAACTTGATATGACGCTAAATCTTCCATAACACTCACCTCCGGGTCTAGTATACTGCTTTCCGGAAAATGGGGCTACCAAAAACTTGGGTGGTGGCGTGGTGTGTTTCAATGTTGGCCGCGGCACTCGCCAGATAAAAGTAGGTTGGCCGCGGCTTGCGCTGCGAAATTCGGGGTGAGGTCGCTGTGGGCGCTGTTTTGAGCCAATCCGCAAAGTGCGCGGCTTGTCTCAAAATCAGGCCTTGTCCTAAGCGGCAGAGCCGCCAAGGACAATTTCACGGCGATCTCACCCCGAATTTCTCCGCTCCAGCCGCTCAACGTTTTAACAGC
>NZ_RHOV01000013.1 GCF_003946655.1 Lapidilactobacillus achengensis | reverse complement strand
CCGAAAAAAAATTACAGCTGAGGTGCTGTTTAGTATGGCAAAATATCAGATTAAATATGATTTAACGCCATAAATAATCTTATTTTGCGTAATTAAGAAAAAGAATCCCTTGATATAGAAGAATTCTCTTGACTAATGGTAGAAAAAAAGCTATCCTCCAGTCTTGCTGGCTGAACGATAGCACATCGCTGAAAATTGGCTTGATGAAAGTAAATCAATTGGTTTGATCAACCTGTTGAAGCCAGCGAGCCACCTGTTGATCGGCCCGATCCACTTTATTTCCGTCCACGACTAAGGCACGGGTAAAGCGATTGTTCTGGCCGCCAACTCGTGTCAAGATTTGGCGGATCTGTTGAACACTGTCCCCTTCACCATAACCGCCTTGCGTCATAAACGGCGCAATCTTTTTCTGGTCCAGTTGACCACCCGCTTTTTCCAAGAAGGCTGTCATTGGGTGCGATAGCGTCATCGCCCAAATGGGATAACCTAAGTAAACGGTGCGATATTGCGCCAGATCCGGAATCACCAGATCAAGCGCGGGATAATCTTGTGCCGCACGCTCAGAATTGGCCCGAGCCAAAGTGGCGCTATAATTGGCTGCATAGGGTGTTTTGACGACGATTTCCAGAATATCCGCTTTGGTTTGTTGGGCGATCTTGCTCGCCAACAATTCTGTGCTCCCAGAACGCGAATAATAGATAATGATACTTTTGGCCGATTTCGTTAGCTGGCGAGTCGGTTGATTGATCTGATTCGTATCGTGACCATCAGAAACCGTGCCGGCACCATTCTGCCACGCCGCAGCCGATTTACCCAGCTGGGGCGCCTTGATCGGTTGACCGGCGATTTCCGCTTGACTGCTTTTTGTTTTCTTGCTGGTTGACGACACTAAGTCCTGACGCGACGTTTGAGCACGCCGCGATGTCACTGTTCCTTGTTGTTTGACCAAGTTGACCAGGCCTCCTCCCAGCGCAACCAACCCAATGATTGCCACAATTACTAAAACTAAACTTCTTCTTTTCACTAGCAGCGACCTCCCGAGCTCAGATTATCGAGCGTCAGCGTGGCGCCCGCCGTCCGTGTCAGCTGGCGCATTACTGTAAGCGTCGCACTTAATGGCGTCGAACTACTGGTCGCAAACGGCATGATCGTCTTGCCCTTGAAGTCAGCTTGCTCAAACAAACTGTGAATGATCATTGGCGGCTGACCCCACCAAATCGGATAGCCCACCGCGATCTCATCATATTGACTGAGATCAGGCCAGTCTTGCTTAATGGCAGGGTGGCGATCATGATCTTTCTCCGCCTCACCAACGGTAATGATCTCCTGATAATCCTGAGGATAAGGTTGCACCGGCTCTAACCGGTACAGATCCGCGCCTAGTTTCCGTTGCAACTGCTCCGCCGCCCGTTTCGTATTTCCGGACAGCGAGAAATAAATAATCAATGTTTTTGATTGTGCCATTGCTATCATCCTTTCCTATGATCGACGATCCCGCGCCGATGTCCTGACTAAGCGCCAGAAAATGGCGTCTTCGTTAACTGATGCCCTTAGTATAAACGTTCGTCTGGACTATAAGGCAAGCTTTTTGTGGACGATTTTTTTATTGGCGATCATATTTTTCTAAAAAGGCTAAAATCATTTTCCGCGACTGTCCCTCCGCGGCGCCAGGGAAATCATGACCAGCGCCCGCAAGCACTTTTAATTGGGCATGGGGATAGGTTTTAGCAGCTTGCCGCGAATATTTCAGCGGCACCACTTCATCCTGATCACCGTGCATGATCAAGACGGGACCAGCATACCGCTTCATTTGTGCTAGCAAATCGAAGTTCAGCAGCTGTTGGAAATAGACTTTGCCAACGGGTGTGCCCCACATTTCGATCCTTGCAGGAATATCAGCCGTGGTTCGATACTGACTTTTGGCACTCGCAACCATGCTAAAAGCTGGGTAAAGTAAGGCCATTCCTTTGATCTGTTGCGGATATTGCGCCGCGACCAAGGCGGAGACCACCCCACCTTGACTAGCGCCAACCAAGAAGATCCGTTGAGGATCAACATCCGCGCCTTGCCGAAATTGTTTGAGCACCGCCGCTAGATCCTGTTGTTCGGTGAAAACCGACATTTTCATAGTCGACCCGGTGCTGCGACTATCCGTACTACCGCCCGCGAAGTCGAAGGCATAGGCCAGATAACCTCTTTGGGCAAACGCGCGGGCATAACTGGCCAACTGCGTATGGTTGCCGCCAAATCCGTGCGACAGCAACACCACAGGCTTCTTGCCGGTCTGAGTCGGCTGATACAAGCGGCCATACAAGCGTTCTTGGCCCTCAGTGATCCACAACGTTGTCACCTTGATCGACTGCTTGCCGCTGGTAAAATTGGCCGAATCGTTTGAATCGCCTGAACCACTTGAACCACTGGTCGCCACCGAAGCGGACGTTTCCTCCGACGTGCTCGTGCTAGTCGAATCACCCGGACGAACTAAGGCCTGGTTATGCGGTCTGACGAACAAGAGAACCAGCACCAAAAGCGCCAGTACGACCGCGCCACTTAGAATTATTTTGAGTTGTTTCATGATTCTTTTTCTCCTTGATGTAAAAAAGAAACCACGGTGATCAACTGGACGTCAGGTAATGACGTTTTCGCGATCATCATAGTTTCGTTGCATAGCCACCCGCTTACTTTAACGTACTCATGTCGATGACGAAGCGATAATGAACATCGCTGGCCAAGATGCGCTGGTAAGCCGTAGGGACATCATCGATCCCGATCATTTCGATTTGCGGCAGAACTTGATGTGCCGCCGCGAAATCCAACATCTCTTGGGTCAAGGCGATCCCGCCAACGTTAGAAACAGTCAAAGTCCCCTGCTTGTTGAAAAGACTGAAGAGGTTGAATTTTTGTTCGTCCATTGTCAGACCAACGAAGCAGAAAATCCCATTGACGCGTAATAATTTCAAATATTGGTCCAGATCCAGAGGCACTGCCACCGTATTCAAAATGAAATCATACGAGTTGCTAAGCTGATCGAAATCAGCCGCTTCTCGTAAAATCTCATAGCCGGTGGCGCCAAACTTGCTGGCCTCAGCTTGCTTGCTAACGGAATGGCCGAGGACGGTCACTTCCGCACCCATCTGATGAGCAAACTGAACTGCGATATGACCTAACCCACCGAGGCCGATCACGGCGACCTTGGAACCAGGACCAACACCATAACGTTTTAACGGATTATAAGTGGTGATCCCGGCGCATAATAGCGGACTGGCCGCCGCTAAGTCTAGATTATCAGGAATGCTGAGCACGAAATGTTCCTTGACGACCAGCGATTGGGAATACCCGCCTTGGGTGATCTGCCCTTGATAATCCGGCGTATTAAAGACCGACACGAACCCCTTTTCGCAAAATTGTTCTTGACCAGCGCGGCAATATTTACATTTTCCGCAGGAATCGACAAAACAGCCAACCCCAACGCGATCACCCACCTGGTACTTGGTGACCGCAGAACCAACGGCACTGACGATCCCGGTGATTTCATGGCCGGGGACAATGGGGTGATGGAACACCTGATCGATCCCTTCGACTTGCGCAATGTCGGAATGACAGATCCCACAATATTTAATGTCGATCGCCACATCATCAGCCCGCAATTCTCGGCGCTCGATCACCGTGTGATGAAATGTAGCGAAGGCCGATCCTGTTGCTTCTAACGCTTTCACTTTAGTTGTTGCCATATTTGAATTTCTCCTTTTCATACCAAGCTGACGACTCAAAACACTTAAATTGGCCGTTCTTGCCTAATTATTCGAACCAATCGATTCGTCGATTAGTTACTCGTCAAGTTCGATCCGCACATCATAACTGCCCTCTAAGTTGCTGATTTTGGCCAAGGGCGTCGTGATCACACCAATATTGACCTGCGAGCCATATTGCTCGGAATTTTCTTCGCCTTTGAACAAAATCGTGAAGTACGGCGCATCCGTCGCATAGTCGATATCACCATTCAACCAGCCATAGTGCTCTTCACTCTTGTTATAAGGTAACGCATCGACAGTACCGCAGAAATCGGTATCATAGCGACTTTCGTGAATTGTATAGGGCAATTTCGCAATCAAGGCCTTGGCTGTTTTACTGTCATTGAGGACGCCGGTGATCACGGTATCGCCGAAATGCATCTTGATTTTTGTGCCCTGCTTGATTACTCGAGTTGGCCGTGATTTATCGGCCGTTTGGATCTGAGCATTGTCCTTGGCAACACGCTTATTCGCCGTTTGGGTCGTTTTGATGCGATCACCTGTCGCAGCACTTTGACTGTCAGCGCTGGCACTCCCTTGATTTGACGCGGTATCACAGGCAGTCAGACCGAAGCTCAGCCCCAACAAAAGTACTGCACCCATTAAAATCCGTCGTTGACTTGTTTTCATAAATCGTCCTTTCTTTCCTCATTTTGAGAAAAATACCATTTTTCGATTTGATTTTTGCTTGGACCTTCTTATTTTGATTTTTGCTTGAATCCTCGTCCATGATTTTTTTATTATTCGCTTCAATTTTCTTTCGAACAAGCGCTCAAAACTGCTCGTATTATTTTACCTAAGATTACATTTCTGAATCTGTCATTTCCTAATTGATTGTGAGCAGCTATTTACTAAGAATCATTGTGCCGGCAAAACCCGTTGCAACCAACGGTCAATTCTGTTGGCGCTGGCCACACTGGAAGTGAGATCAAGGCCAGTCATTATTTGACTATCGGGCACGAGTTGTTGGATCGTTTGCCGAGTTTGTTTGACTGCTGTCGCGTCCGCTTGAGCGCTGGTGCTAAAGGGCACTAGTCGCTTACCGGCTAACGCCGCCGCATTCTGCATCAGAAACGACTGGAGCGGATAGGCTACGTCGCCACTCCAAATTGGAAAACCGATAATGATTGACTGATACTGAGACAAATCAGGGAGCGTATTCGTCAATTGATCGGCTCGTTGATCGCGCTGCTGCAGCTTGACCCAAGCATTGACCGCATCATTATCCGTTGTTGGATAGGCATGCTCTGGTTGTAGCCGAACACTGTCACTCCCGCTTTCCCGCTGGATCTTCTGCGCTAACTTCGCAGTCGTATCGGTCAATGAATAATACACTAACAGTGTTTTCCCATAATCATTTATTTTGGTGTCAACCTGTTTACGACCAGTCGTGCGTTTTGCTGTTGTCGTATTCTTTACTTTAGTCGCTTTACTGCCATGGGTAGTTGTGCCCTGATGGTTCGTTTTCTGCGCTTGCGAGCATGAGACCAAGATCGTAGCCGTCACAATCACTAACAAGGTTGCAAGCATTCGCCTGAGCGTGCTATTTTTACTAATGACTTTCATTGAATCTCCTCACTTTCTTAAATGAGCTATTTATGTTGCAACTCACATGGTCAACCGTTCATCCGTCAAGTGATCACGCGGTACACCGGCCTGGCGCAACATTTTTCTAATCGAGAGCACCGCGCTGGCTGGCCCCACGATCAAAAATCGTGCCTGCGCTAGTTTTTCCGGACTGATCATTGTTGAAAGTTGCTCGGATCGCAAACGACCATTTTGGATAAAATAACTGAATTGCGGGTCTACTAACGCCGCCAAATCGGTCACGAAATAGCGATCGCGATCATTTTTGACGGTCCAGATCACTTGGATCGAGCGCGTCCCTAGATACGTCCGAGCTAAACTCAACAGTGGCGCAAGCCCACTGCCCAGACCGATCAGAACAAGCGGCCGCCGATCCTGTTCAACGATCGCGGCGAAACGACCAAAGGGACCTTCCACTTGAACAACCGTTCCCACGGCAACTTGCTGTAATTTACGAGTATCATCGCCGACGGAACGCACCAGAATTTGAATCTGCTCACCGGCGGCGTCGGCCTGATTAACCACGGAAAAAGGATGAGCCTCCCGGGAAATCCCCTCAAATGTAAAGAAAAAGAAATCGCCAGCTTGAAACAGCTGCCGCGCCCCACGAAAGACCAGCGTGATCAAAACAGTTCGTTCATTCAGACGCTGCGTTGCTAGAACTTGACCGGTCCTGCGCTGAGTAGGTGCCACCCACTTCTGCCACAAGTAGGCACTGAGAATGAGCACAGTATAACCATCAAAGAGCAACATAAAAACCAACTGATGATTGACGCGCCCAATCAAATGCACGTGCAACCAAATCAAGAGAATCGCCACCAAATTCAAACGATGGATCCAAAGTGATAAGCGATGCTTGAAGAAGAATTGCAGTTTGGTCTTGACTCGCGCTATCACGGGCAAGCGATCAACCAACCAGCCCGACATGAACAGGCTGGCATAGATGATGCCGAAAAGCGCCAGATACCAAGCAACTTTTCCCGTCAATCTGATCTGCGCACCCATGGAAATAAGAAAATTGCGATGCACAAAGGCAATCAATAAGGCGTCAACACCTAATAAGCCATGGACAAAATACAAGGCTGGTAACCCGATCAGTCGATCCAGCCACGTTGGCCGCGTCGCCAGAAAAACTTCAAACAGCCACCAAGCATAGGCAATCACCCCACAATCGATCCAAATCAGTTGCGGCGTGTTGCCAGCGCCCATGCCCAAATTCAAGCTGAGTACCAGGGGCGCGGGGAAAAGCAGTAAAGCAATGAGCCATACTAGATATAAGGCCAGGGGATATTTTTTCAACATACTTTCACTCCCTTTTTGGAACGTGTTGGCTGACCTAGCTTCTTCTGTGTTAATAACCTAAATCGCGAAGCCAGCGCCGGATTTGCTTGTGCGCGTGATCAACATCCGCTCCCTCAATCTCAAAGCCCTTTCGAAACTTGGCTTGGGGATATTGCCGTTTAAGCGTGGTCAGCGAGTCGCCCCAACCAGAACCGGCATTGGTCGAAAAAGGAATGACCACTTTATCATTCAGATCGATCTGATCCATTAAAGTCCGCACGGGCATGGGCAGATCACTCCACCAAATTGGATAACCTAAGAAAATCGTCTCGTATTGCGTTACATCAGGTAATTTCCCTTTTAAACGTGGACGGGCGTTATCTTGTTGTTCCTGTTCGGCTTGATCCACGGTCGCCTGATAATTCTTGGGATATGCCTGTGCGGTTTGGATCTGATAGCGTGTGCCGCCAGTAACCTGAGCGATTTCTTGAGCAATTTGCCAGGTATGCCCATGTTTCAACGTGACATCCGGATAATTCGTCCCTGAACGTGAATAGTAAATGATCAAAACACGCTCAGAATTATGTGTGGGCTGCGAATTAGCGGCCTTTTTGCTTGAACTGGCCTGGTCCGAAGTTCGGGTGGCACGACTCACGACAGGCTGGCTAGAACGGATCGCGGTCGTCACTGGTCGTGGCCGACTTTTGGCGAGATCCAAGCTGAATAACCCGACCAAAACCACTAACATTCCTAGAATCAAGATCCATTTTCTTTTCATTTGATGTCCTCCCATCGTCGTTGTTAAATCCATTATGAGAATAGTCGGTTGAAATGTCCAATACTTATACATTTTAGATATTCATAACAATTAGTTATGGTTGGTAATGCAAGTATGCGCAATTCGGATTAGCCCTATGTATCTTTAAATCCAGGCTAAGCTGATTAGTCACTTTAGTATAAACGTTCGTCTGGACTATCAGGCAAGCTCTGATTTCAAAATTTTTCATTCCCGCGCTACGACACGAAGCGACTGGAATATTCGGACTGAAATCGGACGAAACGGCTTGGTTAGGTATCCTGAACACCAAAAAAGGTAGAGTCCTCCACTAACTCCACCTTTTCAAATAAAGCGTTTACACATTCGCGATATAATATTACGATTAGCTTACCGTTGAAGTGGCGTTTGCGGACTGAAGTTTCCTAGTCACAACCATGAACAAGACAGCCATCAGCTTCTGAGTTCTAAATACCCTCGTTGGTTCATTTCAATGGGCCCACTCGATGAGTCTAACCTGGCAGCAATTGAATTAGTTGGACGCTTAATGGTTAGACAGGATCGTTTCCTTTGCGCTCCACTGTAAACATTGAGATTCGCCTGGAATCGGCAATTGACAAGACCGCTATTCCCATAATTTGAAGTCGTCGACTAACTGAAGCAAATACTATTGTTAAAGTAGGTGAAAAAATGAAAATTGAACTCTGGAAAGATGGCAATTGGCGTTTTACGACGGTCTTGATTGTCGGAGTGACCATCATGGTTTTAAACCGGATTTTCTCGGGTGCCAACTCCGCTTACTCGGCCGCAATTCCGTTGATCGTGTATCTTGCCTTTATGTATTATACCAAGCGCAACTAGTCTGACTAAGTGGTTGGATGTGCAGGACAAGCGTGGGCAATAAAGGCTGGCGCTCATTGCCTGCCCGCCGTGTTTACGCTTAAGCTAGTAGTCTCAACCAATGCATTACAAATCAAGACTGAAAATAATCACATATTTTTGAAAGCGCCAAAACCTAAGCTGACTTTTAAAACAATCACTGATCCTAGTAAAAGCTGAAAAGAAGTAGCACAATTCTAAATCAAATTTCAGAAAAAGCGCAAGAAATCAACGAAAAAGTCATAGCCGTCTAAATGGACCGCCATCATTACGAGTAGCGCTATTTTTGGGGGGTAAGAAGTCACTCATATCAACCCATTGCTATCTGTTTTATGCCCTTTGAACGTCTCATAGGTAACAAATAAGGAGTGTTGGTCATGTCAGAGAAAGTTAAAAGAATCATCATCAGTTGCCTATTCATCTTGGGAATTCTATTAAGTCTCCTCCAAATCAATTATAGTACCACGTCATTTAAGCAGATATTTTCAATTGTCCAAAACTTTATCCCACCGCTGGCGTTATTTTTGTTGTCAGATCCCATAATGACCAAAATCAACTCCTTGGTCATCAGAAATGTCTTTTTTTCAATTTCGGCATTGTGGTTTGTCGTCCTAATCATCTCGTATCTTAGTTTTTAACCTGCATAGAGATGATTTCCTATTAGCGACACGACAATTATCAAATTATTCCGCTATTTTCATCTAGCCTAATTTGCACGATTACCTAGTTGAGTCAGCAGTCAGCACCTACGCAATCGACGGATTCTGTTTCCGTCCCCAATCACCTACATTGGCCTCATCATATTATTGATGAGGTTTTTTTATGAAGAAAAGGCAGAAGTCGTTCATTCCAGCTAATCAAAAATTCTAGACCCCGAAAACTAAACCTAAGCCACCAGCTCCCGGGATCAGAAAACAAAAAAACACTTCGCATTGTAAAACGCGAAGTGTTCGAAACATTGATATGCTGGAAATATTAACGTTTTGAGAATTGTGAAGCTTTACGAGCTTTCTTAAGACCTGGTTGGCAATTCAGCTATTTTAATCAAGTTAGAAAATATCGAAGTTGCTGATTTAACGAATTTTAGGATCCATATAGAAACCACAGAAACACAGAAGCGTTACTTACCAAGGCCGTCTCGATCAATCGCTAAAGCCAGAAGAAGTGAGTTTTATTTTTTGAGATCAGACTGAAATAATATGATTGCTTCGATTTTATAGAGATTTGCCGCTGATATTCCATCGCCTAATATCTGGTAATGCTTTAATTGATTTTGAGTTATTTGAGTTGCTTTATATATCTCTTCCAGTATAGTCGTATTGTTTTGATTTAGAAGAACAGTTATTAATCTTCGCTGTTTTCTTTTGCGAATTTGTGCTGGTAAGGTTGTTGAGATTACTACAACGATTGAAAATATTGATAAAGAGAATGCATTCAATCGTCTCTTTATCAAGTAAATGACAGCAAGTCCGATAATTGCGATCATGACTGTTGAAAATATATCCTTTTTTTGACTATTCGTCATCATCATCCCCCCTTAAATAGGCCATTCTTGTAAAACTAGTCCTGAGCTGCCCAACCAAGCATCTAAGTCTATTTCAAATTAGCTTTCCACCCAAGACAACCGACTAATCTGTCTGCCACACAACTAGTGACGATCATTTCTAAATCAATCTCGCCTGCCAATATTTGCCTGTTTGAATTTCGACCTTTTTGGTATTTCAAACCTGCCTTTAGAATTTGTATGACAATAGCAATATATCATTCAGATTGATCTATTGGGAACAGATGTCTCAAGATGTTGCTATTCTGTCCTGAATGAGAAGCAGTATCCCACTTTTGCTATTTTGGTCTTGAGTGAGAATGCTTGCAAAGCTAGGACCTTAGATATTAATTTGGTAGATCGTCTGAGTCACAGCCCAGTCAGTTCCTATTTATGAATGATACTTCCAATTCTGTCAAAGTGCTTTTTGAGTATTTTGGCCTTCACTAAAGGGAAAGAACAAGAATATTCCTCAGGAAAAAATATCGTTCGACTTTTATAATCAACGGCCGTAACCTTATTCGGATTGATCAAGAACGACTTGTGAACACGCAGCAATTCAGGATACTCTTCTTCTAAATTATTCATTTTTCCATAAAACTCATACATCATATTTTCACCGTATAAAATCACCTTGTGGGGTGTGACGGACGTTTCTAAAAAGTAAATTGCCGTTAAGTCGACTCTGAAATTTCTTGTACCAATCATAAATGATAAATGACGATCGTTGGGCCGGTGATCCACGAAGACTTGCTGGTGACGGCCATCTAAAACAGTTTCAATTTGAATTTTTTCATTTCGGTCGTCTTTGACAATATAATCTAAAGGCGCTATTTGCCGTTTTAAGGTCTCAAGGGCCAACTCTTGATGAGCAGTTATAAAGACGATTTGGGCAAACTCGTTATCCTTTCTGACTTGCTGTGCGACATCGATCCCATCTAACTGTTTCCCCAAATCAATATCTAGGAAATACAAACTATTTGTTAGCTGGTTCTGGGATAGATATAATAAAACTTCAGCCGGATCAGTCGCTGCTAGAACCAACCGCATATCATAATCATTGATCATGATCCAATTCTCGATGATTGCTTTGTAATGCGACATTAAAGCAATATCGTCTTCGCAAAGAATAATGGGTAATGTCACACTGATTCACCCTTTCCAATGGTCAATACAGAAACAAATAATCCCTGATTTGAATAATGTGATAAGTCCACCTGCTTATTCGAAGCAAGGATAGCCTGAATATTGGACAAGCCGAGCCCTCTATCCTTTCCTTTATTGCTATAACCTTCCCTTTTCATCGCTGATAAGGAAGGTAGCTTACCTTGAAATGAATTTTCGATTGAAATCTCAATAGTCTCTCGCGTCGCGATCAAAATGATCGTTACTATACCTGCATCCGATCCAAGGGCCGCTTCCACCGCATTGTCAATCAATATACCCAATATTCGAACCAGTTTTACCTCGTCCAGATTGATTTTTGTTAGGGGAACTAAACATTCAAAGTTCACTTTCAAACCGAGTTGTTCCGCATGGGCCAACTTCACCACCAGCAAAGATTTTATTGGGCTTATTTTTAAGTTGCTAAGTCCAGAAAAACGCATCACGCTATGATCGATCATCTGATGGGAATAATCAATCACCTGGTTTAAATAATCCTCATTGATACTTGATCCAGTTTGCGTTGTCTTCAGAGCTAGTAGCATATTTTTATAGTCGTGGCGAAATTTGCGTAATTCTTGATAATTTCTTTCGATTTCGGCAGTATAGGTGTTCATCACCACCATCTGTGCTCTGAGACTGCTTAATTCTGCTTTTTCCTGATTCTTTTTTAGTTTTAGATACGTCATGAATATCGTGACCGAAAATTGAGCCACTAAAAAGCTGACCATTACAATTTGAAAAATTCCTAAAACCTGCATTCTTCTTAATATTTCTCCAAACAAATAGACAAATGTCAGGAATACGCCCAATTGCAAACAATAAATCTTTACATTCTCAATTGGAATTGAACGTTCTATCACTTTGGATTTTAGTATGAATGCAATGACAATTGATAGAAACCAATCGATCCCAATTAGAAAAGGGACTAGTAAAGGATTATCCGCATTCAAAACATTGAAGTGGAGTCCCAATGATTTAGATACGAGCATCGATGAAAAGAGTGGCACAATGCTATAGATCGCCAAAGAAAGCAAAAGACCAAAGATTTCTGAAAATTTTCTTTTGCCATTTTTTCGCCATGTTTTAAATCTTAGCATCACAACAAATGTACTTAATACCAGCCCAGTTAGAAGTGCATCCGTTACAGAAAGTAGTACGAGCGGAAAAAGAAACAAGAATAAAGCAAAATAAAATGATTTTTGGTGGATATCTGTGAGCAGAGCAATCAGCATAAATAACATCAAGAGATCAAATAATTCTTTAAAGAAATACGAGGCACCATCTATTAAAATCATCAGGACACTTCCAATCACGATCGTTCCCTTATTATATCAAGAATCGTTGACCAATAGGCAGATCGCTAAAGAATTTCAATTTCACACTTTAATATGATAGCCAAAAAAACACCCACTAGATAATCTAGTGAGTGTTCGAAACATTGATATGCTGGAAATATTAACGTTTTGAGAATTGTGAAGCTTTACGAGCTTTCTTAAGACCTGGTTTATTAGAACCTATTTTCACTAGGTTGGAATAACCTTTAATATCAAGGCTTTTCTTAAGTATTACCTTCACTAAATCTCATTCAATTTGAATGGCTTTTACTCAAATGGTGGGGATTTTATCAAAATAATGCGAGTCATTGGTGTTCTTTACATAGAAAAATTATCTTCATCATTTTCAGCAACCATATCTACTGGTTGCTTTTTTTGATCCATATCATCTGTAATATTTGTGATTTCTTTTAACTGTTCCATCGTGCCACGTCCATCGCCATTAGTATAGAATTTTAAACCACTAATTTGAATATTGCTTTCATTGTCCATAAATTCCATATCAGCATGATGATCTGTCATATATAATAGAAGCTCTTCTTTCCATAATTCTTTCTCAAAGCGTTCGCCACTCATTCCCTTAGGCTCAATAAAGATTTGGAAATAATAATCGTTTGTATCTTCAAGAAATAAAATAAAGTCGGGTTGGAAGCCGGTCAGATGAATACCATATTTAGGATTTTCTTGATATTGATGTAACTTCAGTTTTTCACTCTTAGCTGATTCTCGATGCATCGTTTCATCCATACGGAACAGATACACTGCTTTACCATACTTAGCTTCTAAATCCTCAATATATGCTTTAACTCGTTCTATTAATTGATATTCAAGCCGGTTTACAATGGCATTGTCATAAACATAAAATTCGTCATCTTTCATTTGATAAACTTTAATATCTTGCGTTTTATCAAATTGTGTTTGAGTGTCATATTCTGGAACGCGTTTATTATAATCACTAAGATATTCCCTAATTGGATACCCGATAAAGTTATTAGTTCCGCGCTGCTTAACATAACCTGATTGGATTTTAACTTGATATTCTTTTAGAAGATCAACGATGACTTTCAAGATTTCTTCTGCGATCAAATTAGCTTCACGATATTCAACAGGTACTGTTAAAAATAATCTTAGATGACTAGCATTTAACCAGTTCCTTCCATAAATAAACTCATCCATAGATTGAAGATTGGGAATATACTGTTTCAAATTTGAAAATTGATAAAAATCTATTTTTTGAATTGCCTTTTTAACATAGCGATCATCAAATCTAGAAACACTAATCGTTTTAGTCTCAACGTTTGCTGAATACGCTGAATAATTGACTTCCCGTGAACCATAGTTTAGATTACGCTGAAGATCAACTCTATGTTCAATACCATACTTTTGAATACTGTCAAAGTAACTACTAGGAACGTCAACAGATTCATTATAATAAATTTTTCCATTGCGATAAGCATTGGTTCTTTTAAACTCAGGTTTAACTTTTATCTCAATAGGTGGATTTTTACTATCTTTACCAGTTGGCAAATCCATTTGCTTTAATGATCCAACTAGCTGTTTTAAATATTGTGGCTCATTCATCGTGTGATAATGAAGTGTTTCTAAAATAAGCTGTTTATTTGATGGATCATCATCAAATCTGCGCTTGTAACTCTTTTTGCCATCTATTTCAAAGGGATAATAGCGTGCACCACGTCCAATTAGTTGAGCCTCTACCATCGTGGCATTTTTATTGGTTGCAGCCTCTTCACTAATACGAACAATATCATATAAGTTCAAGACATCCCAGCCTTCAGTAAGCTTGGCAACTGCAAAAACAACCCGATAAAAATTATTGGGGCTTTCTAAGGTATTTAAAGCCTCATACTGACCTTTTTCAAGCATATTACCACTAGCATCATTAGCATTTAAGACATTTTTAGGATCAAAGTCATGTTTGATTTCGCGAACAATTTTGCCTAATTCTTCCTTGTTCTTTAAATAATATTTATAGGCAAGCTCGAGCACTGCATTATCGTTGCTATCCATCAATTGTTGACGTTCAATAAAGGCTAGTAAATCTTTGGCTGTTAGCTTGGCAATCATTTCATTAAATTTAGCATTCGCCTTTTTAGAAACAGCAACTTTAGCCGACTTAAACATAATAATTGGTTTGAAGGTACTGGTGACATTTTCAATTTGAGCACGATATTTTCTAAACTGAGAAAGCAAAACAACATTTAGCATTTTTTCTTCATCGCTGGCTGATGTTTCTATCCGTTTCACTTGTTTAGAATAACCATCATACATAAAACGGCTTAAAGGATAACGATACACAACCTTATCACGATATTTATCATAAATAGTCATCTTCTCAAAATCGACTGTCGCTGTAAACTCTAGCAACAAATTCTTTTTGTCTTCATTATTTCTAGCATTTAAAACTTTATTGATGGCTGACTCCCAGGTATGCTCTGCTTCTTTTTCAGATTTAGTACTTGCTGAATAATGATGGGCTTCATCAGCCAAGATTGCGACTGGATCTTGTTCGTAATCACTCAAGCCCATAGTATTTTCTTTAACCGTAAATAGATCATTTGAAACTGTCTGAACCGTTGCTAATTTAAGATAAATTGTATTGGCTTGTTTGATTCGTGGATAGCGATTGACTTCTTGAATCGTAATATATTGTCCATCAATCTCAATTTTGTCTTTAAAGAGATACTTATCGCTACCAGCATTAATCAGATTATCTTTCGTCTTCATCAATACCGAATTTGTATTCACGGTAAACAAGAAATTCGTGTAGCCTTGATCTTGATATAAATACAAGATTAAAGCTGCCATTAAATCTGTTTTTCCAGAACCTGTTGCCATATTGAACAAAACAGGTTGTGGGTTAGGCTTAATTTGTGTTTGTGTATAACGATAATTACTTAGTGCCTTATCTTGATATGGTCGCAAAGTATGAGCTAGGTTATTTATAATATATTCAGGTATTGCCCAGGTTTCTTGAAATAAATCTTTTTCAGCGTGTTCAGCCTGTTCCACTAGAGGAAATTTCAATGATTGAATATCTTTCTTTTTAGACTTCGCCATAATTACTCACCTGCTTCATAAAAGCTTTGATTAAATTGATAATCACGATCTGATAAAAACTCGCGAACATTTCGATCATCGATTTCAGAGTAGTTATAGTACAGCCCATTTTTATCAAGTAATTTAATCAACAGGCGTTTTTGATCAGCAAATTTAACCTTTGTTGCATCCCACTCGATTTTATCTAAATCTGCCCTAAAAGAAATATCTGCAGGTTCTTGTGACCCTTCTACGCCGGATAACATGCGATTATAGATTTCATGTAATTCACCGATAGTTTTTGAAGAAATAATATCTTGCAAATAGCCCATATTTTTCTGCATCAATTCAGCATAGACGAATGAACCACCACCTTGCCAATTAACATCTTTAGAAATACCACCTTGTTCGCCAGCAATGACCTTTTGTAGACGAGGAACCGAAACGTTATTAATATAATCCATTTGTTCAATACCGATAAAGCGACGATTCATCTTCATTGCCACTGCTTGAGTGGTTGCTGATCCCATGAAGAAATCTAATACGATATCACCTTCGTTAGAACCAATTGTCAAAATACGTTGTAAAAGCTTCTCTGGTTTTGGAGTTCCAAATAATGCTTTACCATCAAATAATGCTTTAATTTCCTTTTTAGCATCCTGATTATGTCCAACCTCTTGGTAAGTCCATAGTGTTTGTGCAACTACACCATTCTTAACTTCAGAAAGAAATTTTTTAGTTGAAGGAACTGAATTTCCTTCCTTCCCAAAATAAACACGATTATCAGCTCTTAGTTCTTTAAATCTTTCTCGTGAATAAACCCAACTTCTTCCATCAGGGGGTAATACTTTTCTTCCTGTTGGAGTGGTAATTTCATATATATTTTTATCAATCGCAGGACCGACAGAAAAATCAGAAGATTTCCATGGACCACGTGGATCGTTATCAGGATTCTTATACCTTGCATTAGCAGTATCATCCCGAGGAATCTTATTAAGCTCTTTGTCAGAAGAGTTATTTTTAGCATAGACTTGAATATAATCATGGCTCTTTGAAAATGTCTTTTTTAAATTAATAGGTGCATATGCTCGTTGCCAGACAATTTCATTCAAAAAGTTATCTCGGCCAAACACTTCGTCAGCTAATACTTTTAAATAATGGCTCTCGTTATCATCTATTGAAATCCAGATAGTTCCGTCATCTGACAATAGATCCCAAGCAATTTCAAGTCTATTTTTGATAAATGTCAGCCAAGTTGAATGACTAAATTTATCGTTATAACTAAAAGAGTCCTTTCCTGTATTATATGGAACATCAATATAGATCAATTTTACTTTTCCAGCAAATTTATCTCGAATTGTATGTAGTGCTAAAAGATTATTCCCCTTAAGAATTAAATTGTCTTTTTCTGCATCAAAATAATCAGTAACCTTTTCCCCGTCAATATCATATCTCTTTGCATGATTTAATATCTTCTTGTCAAACAAACGATCAATTTCATCTTTTTCAATGACTTCATTTAAGAACGCATCATCATAGCCGTTATCATTATCTTCTTTGGTCATACTCGCTGTTAAGACACCATCTTTAAAGGGAAAATCCAAAACAACGTCTTGATTATCTTCAATAAACTTACCATTACTCGTTAAACCAACTAGATTTTCATATTTCGTATAGCTCGTATCCCAATAATTATCGTAAAGAATCGCTTCTTCAAGTTGATCAATTTGAAATAAATTTTGTCCCGCAACTTCTTTAATATAATTCTTTTTAATAAAATCAATTTCAAATAATTTTGCTAGTAAAGTTTCATCATAAGCACGTAAATCATCAGAAACTTTTGAACGATTTAATTCATTGCCAATGAAGTACTTGTCCCCAAATGAGACAAGTACTTTTTTTAATTCATCGAATAATCTGGGTTCAATTTTAGACATTGCTTTGCTCCTTTATCTTTTTAAAATCATAGGATTCTTTTTCATTTCATCGAGATATTGCATCGAGAAAAGCATTAATAACGTAGAGATCATTTAATGCTTCCGTTTTTATATTTTTATTACTTGAGAAATCGTGGATATTATTTTCCATTATCTCACTAAAAATTTGTTTTTGATATTCATCATCAAATTCATCGATATTAATAGAAGCATTTTTAATTTTATCCGCAGTTTCTGGAAACAATAAATTTAAAATTTTTGAAACTTGTGAAGTATCATTTCTTTTATCATTTTGATATTCGGGCGAATTAATATATCTGTTATTTTGCAGGAACATTAATTCATCTAACATCTTTTTTCGCCTAGACGCCAAGGGTTCTCTTGGATTCATATATCGAACAATGAATTCAGTGAACTCATCTAGCCTAATAATTTCTGCATATTCCCCAAAGGTTAGTACTGTTGTTTTCCCCCGATCTGTCGTAACTATCTTTGCAATAATAGCATTTAATTTATTGCGATGATTAGAACTCCCATCTTCTTCAATGCCAAACGCTATTCCAAAAGTATCTTGGATAAAATCTCTAAAAACTGTCGTTGTCAGCTTAAAATCAAGTTCATCAAAATTATTCCAATCTTCTTTAGTATATATTTGACAAGAATTGACGGGGAAAATTTTATTAGTTCTGCTTATATAACTGGAAAGTAAGTCGCTTTGATCGAAATTAGGATTCAATCTCTTTATTTTGGCAATGATTAGCTTTCTTTTCAGTCCCTGAAGATTAAAGGTGAGATTGTTTTTGGTTATCATTTTTTACCTTTCTCAAAAAAGTTAGTTGCTAACTTAAATAATAGCTATATTACAGTGTTTTAGCAACTAATTATTTAACAGGAAAGTTGGAGAAAGTTTTTTTATTTCTGTAGAATTGTTTTTGTAAATGAGGAGGAAATAGCAATGATAAAGAAATTTTTAGTTACTCAATGTGAAGCTTTACTAAATCATCTTTTAACACATTATTCAAACACTGCTTATATGAAACAAGCACAAGTTAATAACTTGGATAATGTACCAGAAGCCGTTTGGGATTTATGGTATTCGCCAATATCAGCTTCATTTGCCACAATTAAAAAAACAGATATTAAAGCAGCTGATGCTGATACTATTCAAATACTTAAAAATCTAATCTGGTTAAAATACAAATTTTTTAAAGAATTTTCAAAACTGTAAATCGTCGACCAAGGTCGTCACGTCGTTAAACTATCGTCCCTCCTATTTGGGGGTTCTCGTCCCACTTGGTTAGATGCTAATACTTTTAGCATCAGAAAGGATCTGGTGTTGCTCATGGCAAAACCTAACTGGACTCCACGTTTGGAAGACGTGCTGGGTCACAAAACACAAGAAACAACAAAAGTCAGTCCTCGGACTGGCAATGAGTACAAAACTGATATCATCCCAGTTCTCAACGTCCTCTCAACAGGACTAGTTGAAGATATGGGCGATGGTAAATATCGTTATTCCATTGTTGATCCAAATCAAAACTTAGAATATGCAATCAAAGTATCAACTAAAATTGATGTTAAGTTTGGTACTGCATTAAGCTTCAAAAATGTTTGTGGCGGATCAACGAATTTTGGTGGTTGGTATTCCGCTGATGTAGTTTCAATTATTCAGCGTAATGCGTAAATATCGTCGCATTAATCGTTCTAAAGACAGCAGTCATCAAAGCTATCAAATTTTTTTGGTAGCTTTCGGGCTATTTTCTTTATTAACAGGTTTCATTTTTTTTATCTTTATTAATTGTCAAAATTCACGTTTCTTTAGCTCATTAATTGGATTATTTCGAAATATAACTATTTTATTCGCAGTTATATCACTGGTACTACTTCTCATATCCGTCATCACGTTCTTTCACCGTGAATTGGTTACTACACTTGATATACCATTAATGAGTAACAAAGCTAAAAACTTATCAAGAAAAATCAAACGACTTTTCAATGATAAACAAATTAGTGATGTTTTAAAGCTCTCAAACTCAACGCGGTTTGGAGATGAGTTTCCCCTTGTATATGTATGGGTATCTGATGATTGTAACTACGGTTACATTGCTATTGAGAACATAGCCACATATGATCGCATGGATCGAGATAAGTACGAGCAAAAAATCTCAGGAATCCTAAGTGGTAAATACAAGCGTTTTGCCGTAACATCATCAGAACTGACAACAAACGATAGTTATATGCTGTTTCATTTTGAAGACACACTAACTTCTTTCAAACTAATAATTAACGAAAAAGAAGATACATTATCTGGCTATATCAGCAAAGATCCACATGCCATTTTGTTGTCAAAAGACTTAGTCTGGCATGCAGAGATGACACCACATCTGAGCGTCATTGCACGAACTCGGGCCGGAAAGTCAGTTCTGTGTGGTCGGTATATGGCAAGATTAATGCAGTTGCAGGGCTGGATTGTTGAATACAATTCTGCTAAATTTGATCGCTATGTCAAAGAGTTTAGCGGTAAAAGCAATACACTTGAAATCGTTGAGCGCGCTGAATATTGGTGTGAAGTTATGTTAGAACGCTTAAATAAGATCAATGATGCAGGGCAAGAAAAATATCTTGACCTTCCTGATCTTGTCGATATCGGATTATTTTTTGATGAAATCGGTAATTTAAATGCTGCGTTAGAACTCGATAAGTCACTCAAAAAGCGGTGGGAAGTTTCGATCAATAAGTTAACTGCAACCGGTGGAGCAGCTGGAATTCATGTTATTGCTATCTCTCAGTTTGCAACTAAAGAAGCGTTTTTGCCTAGTTTAGCTCGCGTAAACTGTTCTGACGCTGTCATAATGCTGGCTGGGGCTGCTGATTCCGCCGATGAAAGAAGATTCCTGATGGCTGGTTTTGCTGATTTACCCAAACGAAATTATAAGGTTGGGCAAGGTGTGGCAAGAATAATTACTAGTGGTAAAAAATGGGAAACACCACATTTTTTCGAAGCTCCATGGTTTATCTAGATTAAAAAGCAATATCAAAAAATGCATGGCAACGCGCGCGTTGCCATGCTTACATAAAATTTTAAATTTAACTCTAACTATTCCTACGCGCTACGGCACAGGGCTTGTCGATGTGCCGTAATAATTCCAATCGCTACAAAAACAGCAATACAAGTAAGAGATTACAGCAGTTCAAACTTGGAATAGTTAGAAGAAAAGAAAGGTAAGGTTATTTAAAATGGCAAAAGATAGTAATTTAACTTGCGTAATGATTGCTCAACAATTACAAACAGAGTTTTGGCATGGATGGGATGAACAACCAATTATTCAAGCACAGAATGGTGATACTCGTCCATTATTAGAAGATGTCGTACAACGGTTAAATCAAAGTGATGTCAAAGTTTCAGAAGCATACGGTATTATTCACAACAAAGATACAGAAACAATTTGGAATGCAGAAAAGCAACAAAATAGCATTCGTCAAAAAGAAGATCACGTTCATTTCTTATTAAAATTTGACAAAGGTAATACAATTAACAACTTGGCAATGACAATCGGTGTCGAACCGCAATACCTTGAAAAAGCTAAATCGGGACGGTATGGCTACGATAACCTTCTTGCCTACCTCGTCCACGCAAAAGATAAGGATAAGTTCCAATACAATCCAAAAGATGTGACGACTGCTGTTGGCGAAGATTACTCAAGTGTTTATAATCGACGCCGTGAAACTTGGCTACGTGGACGAGCCACCAAAGAAGCACAAAACTCAATGCAGAGTGTCGATTATCTTATCTCCCAAGTATTACAGGGTAAATTAACAAAAAGTCAAATAATGAGCGATGAAGATTTATATATGGTTTATGGTCTTAATAGTTCCAAGATAAATGATGCTTTTGCCGTCATTGGTGAGCGCAAAAGTATTACCGCACAACGCAATATTGAAGCGGGTAAATTCAAAAAAACAATTATTTTTATATCTGGTACTGCTGGAGTTGGTAAAACCAAGCTTGGTAAATTACTTGTACGCCAAATCCAAAAAGCTGTGCAAAAAGAGCATAACTATTACTGGGAATGTTGTGTTACTGCTTCAACTAATCCTTTTGATGAATATTGCGGACAGGAAATCCTCTTTCTTGACGATGTTCGAGGTGAAACATTAGGTTTCCTTGACTGGCTTAAACTCTTAGATCCACATAATATTAGCCCTATTTCAGCTAGATACCATAACAAATTTGGCGCTGCTAAAGTCATTATTATTACCAGTCCCGTTCCGCCCTATCAATTTTTTAATCACCCAAAATTTAACAGTATGGAGGATTTAGGACAATTTTATCGCCGAATTGATTTTTGGATTAGTTTCTCAAATAACAAATTATTAGTATGTAATCCAATCCGAGACTTTTGGCATCACAATAGCAAATATCATTCTCTGCATAACTCATCTTATCGTTTCTCGAAAAATGGCTTATATAAAAAGGCAGATGCAATTCAACAAATCCTAAAATTAATTAACAAAAATATGAAATGGAAAAAAAAGGAACAAATCACAACCGCCGGCAAGCTTAAGTGATTAGTCCCCTAATCGGTTTGCAAGTTTTACTTGCAACCTCATTATATCATGGAGGTAATTAAACATGTTGCTACAAAATACTGATAATCAACAAAATCTAACTGAACAAGAACTAGTTAAAAACATTTTAGATGAAGTGAAAAGTACACTCACTCAGCTAACCATTAATAATCGTTATATGAATAAACAAGAAACATGCGACTACTTAAAAATTTCTAATAACACTTTAGACAAATGGATCGGATATGGCTTGCCCTTCATTTTAGTTGGGAACACACGTCGTTTTGATCGTGTTGCTATTGATAAATGGCTAAATTCGCGAGTATAATATCGTTACACCTTTGACTCGCAAACAAAGGAGTTTTTAACTATGAGCATTACAAAAACAAAAAATAATACTTATCGTGTTAGGAAAAAGTATCCTATTGATATCATGCAATCTCTTGGTCTATCGAATCCTGACTACGATAAAATTTTTAAAACGAGAAAGGAGGCCAAACAAGCCGAACTTGAATTCGAAAACAGGATTATCAAGTTCAGAAACAACAACAGTATCAGTTCTTTTGAATTGGGCGGTGAAGCTCTTTTTAAGGACTTTTACAAGGACGTCTGGTTAGATGATTATAAAAGTGGCTTAACAAGTTCTTACACACAACCGCCTAGTATTGTAACCATTCAAAATACCGAAGATCTTTTTAGGCTTCATATTTTACCAATGTTTGGAGCCTATTCACTTAATTATCTTAACCAGCACCGCCAATTCGTCATTCAAAAAATGAATGCAAAAGCAAAAGAATATGCTAATTTTAAAGTTATTCGTAGCTATGTGAATCAGGTATTCGACCTAGCGGAAGAATATGAGTATATCGAGTCTAACCGACTTAGCAAAAGTCTTAGAAAAGTAAAAGCCATCAAGAAAAATCATTTAAAAACTGCAAAATGTGATGAAGATAAATACCTTACTGACACCGAGCTGATGGCATGGTTTCAGGCTGTTCAAGAAGACTTGGATGATGGATCACTTTCATATCAAGATTATACGTTATTCTGGACAACTTTCTTCTTATCTGATCGAAAATCAGAAACGTACGCATTGCAATGGAAACACGTTGATTTTAAAAACAAGACCATCTATCTCACTCAAGCACTAGACAAATTCGGTAATGTTAAAAATACAAAAGGAAATAAAAATACGCAATTCTCACTGCCAGATCGTTTAGAGAGAATGCTGATCGAATGGAAACAACGACAGAAAAACGAGCTTGCGGAATTAAATATTAAGCAAACACGAGATCAATTCTTATTTACTTATTGTGATCGTCAAGGCAATTTAAATCAGCGACTTCATACAGATTATTTAAATTATCGGATGAAATCTATCCATAGGCGTCATCCTAATTTAAAGTCTTGTTCACCGCACAAGTTACGTCATACAACCGCAA
Source organism: Lapidilactobacillus achengensis (assembly GCF_003946655.1). Taxonomy (GTDB): domain Bacteria; phylum Bacillota; class Bacilli; order Lactobacillales; family Lactobacillaceae; genus Lapidilactobacillus; species Lapidilactobacillus achengensis. The sequence continues at coordinate 42,043 of NZ_RHOV01000013.1, read as the reverse complement.
CTTTAGCTAAACTCCATGGTATGTCACTTGAAAAAATTTCAGAAGCATTAACTCATTCGAATATTGGAACAACTCGTGTTTATGTTAATGCAAATAATGTTGTGGATTTAACTCCAGCTAACTTTACCTATGATAATTTAAATAAAAATAGTCGTGGGGATTCGGTGGGGACTTTGGTGGGGATTTCTACAAAAAAAGACGGGTCTAGAATTTTTGGTGTTGAAAGATGATTTCACACCAGGAGTTCTAGACTTTTTTGATGACATAAAAAGGCATCTACGCCTCCTAGTGCTATACTTTAAGTGACTAAACCAAAGGTAAGCGAGGTAGGTATAGATGTCCCAAACTGATTGTACACTTAAATTGCTTGGAATTACAGATACAAATATTCATATTCAAGATTCGAGGCAAGATTCTTATGGTGAAGGTTCTCGGAGGAAGAAGTACTTGGTGATTACCGCAGAGTTAACGTATGTGCTGAAACGCTGTCCTAAGTGTGGCTCTGATGACTTACGTCGTAATGGACATAAGCTAACACATATCCACGTTGATGGGCCGATAGGCCAGCCCGTAGTGCTGGAGCTAAACAAACAACGCTGGCGTTGCCCAAATTGTCACCGCACCTGTACGGCAACGACAACGGTTGTTAGGGCCAATCACACCATCGGGAATAACCTGTCTATTCATGCTTTACAGCTTTCCGGTCAGTCGCTGCCGCTAAAGACTATCGCTACCTTAACCGGCATTTCGACCAACTCAGTTCAGCGGATCCTTCACGCAAACATCCATCCACACGCCAGTTGGAGACTCCCTGTGAATCTGTGTTTTGATGAGTTTCGCTCTACTCATAACGCAATGTCTTTCATCTGCATCGACGCCGACACACATAAAGCAGTGACAGTCCTAGGCGGTCGTCTGAATAAGAACATCAAAGAGTTCTTTCTCAACCAGTACACTATAACTGACCGCGCCGCGGTCAAACGAGTCATCATGGACATGAACGCTTCATATCGGCTCATCGTACACGAATTATTTCCTAATGCGATAATTATCATTGACCGCTTCCACATCATTCAATTGGTTGCTCGGGCAATGGATCAGATTAGGGTCCAGTGCCTCAAACAGCTTGACGTTCATTCGCGTGAGCACAAGGTGCTCAAATCACATTGGAAGCTATTCCATAAGGCACACCCAGATGCCAAGCACGCTTATTACTTGTATGGTCTCAACGAATATTCAACTGAACAAAACGCCATTGACTTAGGTATTAGTACCTCTGTAGAGTTTAAAACAGCTTATCAAACTTATCGTGATATTCATGACTCGCTGATGAGCGGTAACTTTCAAGAACTGTCGACTTTAATCACTACTTATCAACGGAATGGATCTGTTTTGGATACTGCAATGGCAACGTTACGAAAGAATCTAAGTGGTGTCATCAATGCGGCAACGTCGCCATATTCAAACGGGCCCATTGAGGGCGTCAACCGCAAAATCAAGTTACTCAAGCGTTCGTGCTATGGCTTTTCCAATCAAGCAAATATGTTCAAACGAATTTACCAACTAACTGCCTAATATTTTCAAAACGATAAGGATGTTATGTTTATTTAGGCTACAATCAATTCAGATAAAGTGATACTTGCACTGATCACATTCGGCTAATCGATACAACAACAAAAAGATTCCTCATTACTGAGAAATCTTCGAAGAATAAAAACTATCTTTCAACACCAGTTGACAAAGACCCAAAAAGACACCCACAAAAATGTGGATGCCTTGTAAACGTTGATATATCTGGATATTAACGTTTTGAGAATTGTGAAGCTTTACGAGCTTTCTTAAGACCTGGTTTCTTACGTTCCTTCATCCGAGGGTCACGAGTTAACATGCCGGCGCTCTTCAGAACGCTACGGAAGTCAGGGTCAACGTTTAACAAAGCACGAGCGATACCATGACGGATCGCGCCGGCTTGACCTGAGAAACCGCCGCCGTTAACGTTCACGTTAACGTCATAAGCGCCTTCTGTTTCAGTCAAAGCTAAAGGTTGTTTCATGTCTAAAATCAGGCTTGCGAATGGCATGTAGTCATCAGCTGATTTCTTGTTGATCGTGATTTTGCCTGTTCCAGGAACGAGGAAAACACGCGCAACTGAATTTTTACGACGGCCTGTGCCGATATAAGTTACTTGTTGTGCCACTATAATTTCCTCCCTTACTTAATGGTTGAAGCGTCTAAGATTTCTGGCTTCTGTGCTTGGTGTTCATGATCAGCACCAGCATAAACATGTAACTTGCTGAACTGTTGGCGACCCAACGTGTTCTTAGGTAACATGCCTTTGATCGATAATTCAACTAAACGAACAGGATTGTTCGCCAGCAAATCACCAGCCGTCCGTGTCTTCAAACCACCGGGATGATCACTATGATGTTGATACAACTTGTCAGTTGCTTTCTTACCAGTTAATTTAAGTTTAGATGCATTGATGATGATTACATTGTCACCAGTATCGACGTTAGGTGTGAATTGTGGCTTGTTCTTGCCGCGCAAGATTGTCGCTGCTGCAACGGATAAACGGCCTAATACAAGGTCTGTTGCATCGATTACATACCATTTACGTTCGATTTCGCCTGGTTTTGCCAAAGGTGTTGTACGCACGATAAATTCCTCCATAAATAATGTTTTGTTTGACACTCAATAAGATTTCCGGGGCCTATCGTGGGGCAAACAAATACCAACGACTAGTTTACCGAAAATAAGCCCTGAAGTCAATGAAAATCGGTGATTATCCCAAAGTTTTAACTATTTTTCTTTTCATGGCGGGACGTTACTTCCCCATAAAATAGTCGAAGCACAAAATTAAGCGACACTAGGCAGGGCTACTGAACCGAAGCGGAGCCTGGCCAAGATTGCGCCTAAATCTTGTTCTCCTGATCTGGCTCCTGGCGCCATTCTGGTGAGAACCGCTTGGGTACCAGCGGTTTGACGATTTCGATCTGGCTAAGACTAGTGAGCTCCGCTTCATCGCCAGGATAGAAAACTTTTTCCAAGTAAAGTCCACTGGCTGGTGCGGTGCCCCGAGCCGCTTGACGATCACCGATCCGTAACAGCCGTTGAAAATCATCAGGTGCACGCCGGCCATTGCCGATCTCCAATGCAGTCGCCACCAAGATCCGCACCATATTATATAGAAAACCATTGCCAATGAATTCAAAGGTCAGTTCATGATCAGCCGGATTCTCAACGACGGTGGCGCGGTATATCGTCCGCACTTTATTTTTAATGACCCCACCGCTGGCCGCAAAACTGGTAAAATCATGCTCGCCGAGCAGATCAGGCAACGCTTGTTGGATCAGCGCCACGTCAAGGGGATAAGGATAGTGACCGGTATAAAAGCGCCGGAAAGGGTCGGTGAAACGCCCGCGACTGACTTGATAACGGTAGCATTTGCCAATGGTATCGAATTGAGCGTGGAAATCCGGCGCGGCCAGCTGACTGGCCACCACTTCCATATCTAGAGGCAACAAACTGTTCAGCGCCAACCGCATATTACGTGGCGGCAATTCTTTCGGATAATCGAAATTGATCACCTGACCATGGGCGTGAACGCCGGCGTCGGTCCGGCCGGAGCCTTGAACCTTCACAAACTGCCCTTTTGTCATTTTAGTCAGGGCCTGTTCTAGCGTGCCTTGAACGGTCCGCTGCTGGGGTTGGCGCTGAAATCCCGCAAAATTCGTCCCGTCATAAGCGACGGTGACCCGATAACGTGGCATCCAAACGCCACCTCCTTTCTCTTGATGAGTGCGTCTGATAAGGATGTCTGATAAATACGTCTGATGAGTTGGTCGATCAAAGCAAGCAGTGATTTTCTCAAAAAAGTAGCGCCCGTTCACTTGCTAAACGGGCGCCGCCGAGTTGCTTCTGGTTCGTTGCCCGGCTAACCGGCTAAACCGCAAAGCCAGCGCCAGGATCATAGGAAGCGCTCGAGGACGATCAGCCCCACCGTCAGCACGCCAGAAGCCGCTAAGATCACGGTATCAGTTGGCCGCCACTGCAAAATCCGGTAACGACTCCGACCTTCGCCATCGCGGTAACCGCGCGAAATCATCGCCGTGGTCAGATCCGAGGCAATATCAATACTGCTCATCATCAAGGGGATCAGTAATGGTAGCAAGGCCTTCGCCCGTTTGATCAACCCACCATTATTGAAATCAACGCCTCGGGCCCGCTGCGCATTCATGATTTTCGTGGTTTCGTCCATCAATTTAGGCACGAAGCGTAGCGCGATCGAAAGCATCAAAGCGACCTCATTGACCGGGAATTTGACCACTTTCAAGGGTTTCATTAAATACTCTAGTCCATCCGCAATCTCTAAAGGCTGTGTCGTCAAGGTCAATAACGTTGACATGAAAATAATCAACAGGAAGCGGACCGCAATGTAAGCGGCGTTGATCAGCCCTTCTTGACTGACCGACAAGATTCCCCACTGCCAATACACGTGCTGCCCGCTGGTGAAAAAGAGCTGTAGCCCCACCGTGAAGAGGATCAAGACCAGCATTGGTCGCAGCCCCCGCAGAAAGAAGCTCAAGGAGATTCCTGAGGCCCAGACGCTGGCGACCACCACAACGCCTAGCAACAGATAACTCGGCCAATGCTGGGCAATGAAGATCAAAATAATAAATAGAATATTGAGAATCAATTTAAGACGAGGATCCAAACGGTGAACAAAGGAATCCCCCGGGTAATAACGTCCCAGAATCAGTTTATCCATCCACAGGCACCTGCCTTAATTGTGGCGTCAATTGAGCCAATAATTCAGGAACCGTCAATGGCAAAGTCGTAAACTCAAAACCTTGTTGTTGCAGCCGCGCGACCAACTGACCCGTGCTGGGCAATTCCAGATTATGGGCCGCCAACCAGGTTGGATCCGCGAAGATCTCCCGGGGACTGCCCACTTTCAAAGGATGTCCTTGCTCCATGACCACCACCTGATCCGCGTAACGAACCACATCGTCCATTTGATGGGTCACCAAAATCACGGTCAACTGGCGTTCCTGCTGAATGCGCGCGAACAATTGCATCATCTCTTCCCGACCAACGGGATCAAGGCCGGCAGTAGGCTCATCCAAGACCAAGACTTCTGGTTCCATCGCCAAAACTCCAGCGATCGCCACCCGCCGCATTTGTCCGCCAGAAAGATCAAACGGCATTTTTGCTTCCAATTCAGGGCCGATCCCCACCAATCTTAAGGCCTGCTGGGCGATGGCAGTCGCTTCAGCGGGCGTTTTTCCGAAATTTTTCGGCGCGAAGGCCACATCTTTCAGGACAGTTTCTTCAAATAACTGACTTTCCGGGAATTGGAAAACCAGTCCCACCTGCCGCCGCAGGTCATGGAGCGCCTTGTTCTTGGTCAAGGGGGTAATCACCTGTTGACCAACGATCACCTGACCAGCCGTTGGGATCAGCAACCCATTGAGATGCTGCACCAGCGTAGACTTTCCACTTCCAGTTTGCCCAATGATCGCGTTATAGCTACCACTGGCAAAATGCAGATCAACATCCCGCAGACCGGGTGTCGCCAGTGGCGAGTTCGCCTGATAAGTATAACTTACTTGTTTAAATGTAATGTCCATAATTTGCTGACCAACTGCTCCTCACTTAAGTATTGATCTGGCAACGGCACGTGTTGCGCCACTAGACCGGTTCGCACTTGTTCGCTCAAGGGAACAGTCAAACCATGTTGACGCAGTAGCTCGCCTTCATTAAAAATTGCCGCTGGTGGTCCTTGTTGGATCAGACGACCATCATCCATTAAGATCACCTGATCAGCCAAAGCAGCCTCATCAATGTCATGCGTAATGGAAATAATCGTGAAGTTCCCGGCGGCCTGGAGTTGGGTCATCAAACTGACCACATCTTGCCGGCCTTGAGGATCCAACATACTCGTCGCTTCATCCAGAATGATCACCTCTGGTTGCTGCGCCAAAACGCCGGCTAAGGCCACCCGTTGCTTCTGTCCGCCAGAAAGACGCGCCGGTTCATGCGTCGCGTAATCACTCATCCGCACTTGCGCCAAGGCCGCCGCGACCCGGGGCACCATTTCCGCCCGCGGGACCCCATTGTTTTCCATCCCGAAAGCGACGTCATCGGCCACCGTTGCCCCAACAAATTGATTGTCCGGACTTTGGAAAACCACACCGATTTTCCGGCGGATCGACCAAACGGAATCCTCATCCAACAGGACCCCGTTGAAGTAAACCTGGCCCTGCTGCGGTTCGATCAGGCCATTCAATGTTTTTGCCAAGGTGCTCTTGCCACTACCGTTGTGACCAACGATCGCGATCCACTGACCAGCTGCGATCGTCAAAGAAACGTCATTCAACGCCGGGACGTCACTATTATTGTAAGTATAAGTCAAATGTTCCAAGCGAATCAGCGGTTCCACAGCCGCACCTCCAATTAATCATTGATAACATTCTACCATATTCCACCAAGTGGCGTGGTCCTGAGCCGTCAAAAAATCACTCGATCGAAAAAATAACCGGCAAAATGAGGCAGAAACGTCAAATCATAAAACCAGCGCCGGTTTTGATGCCGCAGTCGACTCCCGAACTGGCCCACTTAGCCTGAGTAACGTTTTCCCCTGCCGAACTGCCAGGCTAATTTCCACGGGGTCCTTGTATTTTCCCTGATGGGCCTATACAATTGAAACCGGATTCTTTATAATGGTTTCAAGTTGGTTAATCAAACTGACCAACCTATCTTATTAGCAAAGGAAGTCATCATGATCAAAACGATTCTTGCAACGCTTGCGCCGAAGGGAGCCAAGAATTATCTTTGGCGCTCACTGATGTCCTTCATTGGCGTGACCATTCAAGCCATTGGAGCCACCTTGCTCCTGATCGCTAATTTGGGCATGGACCCTTACTCAGCAATCAATGTGGGGCTGTCCAAGTTCCTAAACATCAGCTTAGGCAACTACCAACTGGCGATCAACTTTATCATCTTGATTTTTGTTTTCTTCATGGAGCGAAAATTGATCGGCACCGGAACGATTTTTAATATGGTCCTGATCGGCTATTATATCCAGCTCTTCAACTGGTTGTACGGTTTGGTCTTACCATTGCCCACCACGATCGGCAGCCAAATCCTCGTCGCCGTGATTGGGTTGTTGATTTTCACCTTTGGCGTGGCCGTTTATATTACGGCGGACACTGGGGTCGCTCCATATGACGCGTTAACCCCGATCCTGGTCACTTTGACCCATGGTAAGTATAAAGTCATTCGCATCGCCCAGGATTCCTTGTTTACCCTGGGAGCCTACTTTGCTGGCGGCCCAGTTGGCGTCGTGACAATCATCGTTGCCTTCTTTACCGGTCCCCTGATCGTATTTTGGGACCAGCGCTTGCAAGGTCTGATCAACTGGATTGATTTAAAGTCGGCCTTACCGGCACCAAGCCGCAATCCCGACCAAGTTTAGCACCACTGAAAATTTGTTGGCACGGGAATCACTTCCACGCCGTGAGCGCGACAAAAATTCTAGACCCAACAAAATAAGCGATCCGCCCTGAACAATTCAAGGCGATCGCTTATTTTTGCATGTCGGTGAACCAGCCATCGCCGATTCACCAACTGTATGTACAATAATCATTCATAAGCGGGACGCGTATTGCTACACGCCTAAGCTAGACTTGGTGGGTTCCCATCATCGTAACGCTCGCACTCACACTTATGAAATGAAAATTGGCCGAAATTAATCGTGCTTAATTTGAAATCGTGGGTCGATTACACTAACTCAATGATAACCATTGGCGCGCCATCACCACGACGTTGTGTCGTTTTGAGGATGCGGGTGTAACCACCGTTACGATCGGCGTAGCGTGGTGCAATGTCGCTGAAAAGCTTTTGCAAAGCAGATTGTACAACAACCTCTTCGCCGTCTTCATGAACAGAAGCGATTTCGTTGCGAACAAATGCGGCAGCTTGACGGCGTGCGTGCAAATCGCCACGTTTGCCTAAAGTGATCATCTTTTCAACAGAACGACGGATTTCCTTAGCGCGGGTCTCCGTAGTTTCAATGCGTTCATTGATCAACAGATCAGTCGTTAAATCACGTAACATTGCTTTCCGTTGTGAAGATGTTCGGCCTAATTTGCGGTAACTCATAGTCTAACCTCCCTTTAGTGTTAATTAATCGTCTGAGCGTAATGATAGACCAAGATCGATCAACTTAGCTTTAACCTCTTCCAAGGACTTGCGGCCAAGATTGCGAACCTTCATCATATCTGCTTCAGTTTTATTGGTCAATTCTTGGACTGTGTTGATCCCGGCCCGTTTCAAGCAGTTATAAGAGCGAACTGACAAGTCGAGTTCCTCGATCGTCATTTCAAGTTTCTTTTCTTTCTGCGTTTCTTCTTTCTCCACCATGATATCCGTGTTCTTGGCTTCATCAGACAAGTCCACGAAAATATTCAAGTGATCAGAAAGGATCTTAGCAGCTAGGCTAATTGCTTCACGGGGTGAGATCGAACCGTTTGTCCAAACATCCAATGTCAATTTATCAAAGTCATTACGCTTACCAACACGGGTGCTTTCGACCTGATAGTTCACTCGTTCGATCGGTGTGAAAATCGAGTCGATTGCAATGACGCCGATGGGCATATCGCTGCTCTTGTTCTGATCAGCAGGAATATAACCACGACCGTTTTTGATCGTCATTTGCATGTGTAAATGACCACCCTCAGCGATTTGGCAAATATACTGTTCAGGATTCAAAACATCGATGTCATCATCGGTCTTGATATCTGCGGCAGTTACTGTCGCTGGGCCATCTACGTCGATTTCAACAACTTTAACATCTTCAGAGTGATTCTTTAATGCCAACTTCTTAATATTCAGAATAATCTGGGTGACATCTTCCATGACCCCATCGATGGTCGAAAACTCATGGAGTACACCATCAATTTGAATACTTGAGACAGCAGAGCCAGGTAAAGACGACAATAAAATCCGTCTTAATGAGTTGCCAAGCGTCGTTCCGTAACCACGTTCAAGCGGTTCAATCACAAACTTACCGTAGTTGGTACTTTCATCAACTTTTGTAATGTTTGGCTTTTCAAATTCGATCATTCAATCTTTACCCCTTTCGAAACGTGTGTGTCTAAGTGAACGCGTCGATACATCTTAAAAACCAGCGACACTAAACACGACGACGCTTTGGAGGACGGGAACCGTTATGCGGTACCGGAGTAACATCGCGGATAGCACTGATTTCCAAACCAGTTGCTTGCAATGAACGGATCGCAGCTTCACGACCTGAACCAGGGCCTTTGACTGCAACTTCAACAGCCTTCATGCCATGCTCCATTGCTTCTTTAGCAGCGGATTCAGCAGCCATCTGTGCAGCAAACGGGGTTGATTTCCGGCTACCCTTAAAGCCAAGAGCACCAGCTGATGACCAAGAAATTGCGTTACCTTGGGGATCAGTGATCATAACTAATGTATTGTTAAAAGTGGAGTGGATATGAGCAACGCCACTTTCAATATTCTTTCTGACGCGGCGTTTCCGACTTCCTTTACGAACTGCCATGTGTTTACCTCCTTATCCTAATTATTTCTTCTTACCGGCGATTGAGATCTTTGGACCTTTCCGAGTCCGCGCGTTGTTCTTGGTATTTTGACCACGCGTTGGTAAACCACGGCGGTGACGAATGCCACGGTATGAACCGATATCTTGCAAACGTTTGATATCACGAGTTACTTCACGGCGAAGATCACCTTCAACTCGAACTTTATCAACTTCTGCACGGATCTTGTCTTCTTGATCTGGTGTTAAGTCTTTAGAACGAACGTCTTCAGACACGCCAGCGTCTTTACAAATCTTTTGAGCAGTCGTATTGCCGATCCCATAAATATAGGTTAAAGCAATGACGATGCGCTTTTCACGAGGTAAGTCAACACCTGCGATACGAGCCATCTATTACACCTCCTATTAGCCTTGACGTTGTTTATGCTTTGGGTTTGCTGAGCAAATGACCATGACACGGCCCTTGCGCTTAATAATCTTGCAATGTTCACACATTGGTTTTACTGATGGTCTAACTTTCATTTCTAATTTAAGCCTCCCGAAAATACGATATCTTTAACGATACCGATAAGTAATACGGCCTTTGGTGAGATCGTATGGTGATAATTCGACGGTAACTTTATCGCCAGGAAGTATACGAATGTAATGCATCCTGATCTTACCAGAAACATGCGCCAACACGGTATGACCGTTCTCTAATTCGACTTTAAACATCGCATTGGGAAGGGTGTCGACAATCGTTCCTTCGATTTCGATTACGTCATCTTTTGCCAAAAAAATTTTCCTCCTAATTGGTTAACACGTGGATACATAAAAACAGTGAGAGCAACCGCACTCACTTGACATAACACCGCCCTAGTTTATCACAAAGGAGTTGTTCTGCCAAGCCTTCAGCTTTACTTTATACCACTGAACCAAGAGTTAATTTAATTTCGACAAAATTGCTTCAATTTCATCAAAAACCTGATCGATATCTTGTTCACCATTGACGGTATAAAGTAAGTTTTTACCGCGGTAAAAATCAAGTAACGGTGTATTCATTTTGATATTAACGGCTAAACGGTTTTTGACCGTCTCGGGCTTATCATCTTCACGTTGATAAAAGTCATGGCCACCGCAGCGGTCGCAAGTCCCAGCAACCTTAGGCGGATTATACAACTTGTGATAAGTCGCGCCACAGGTCCGGCAAATGAACCGACCGGATAAACGATCAACCAAGACTTTCGGGTCAACATCAATGTTGATCACAGCGTCAACCGGCTTCGCCAATTCAGCTGCGATCCGATCTAAGGCTTCAGCCTGCTCGATCGTCCGTGGGAAACCATCTAACATGTAACCCACGTTGGTATCGGGTTGCTGTAACCGTTCTTTGACGATCGCGTTGGTAACTTCATCAGGAACCAAATCACCATTGTCAATGAACTTCTTGGCTTCTAACCCAACCGCCGTCTTTGCTGCCATTGCTTCACGGAACATATCCCCAGTGGAGATATGCGCCAAATGATATTGGTCAACGATGCGTTCTGCTTGTGTGCCTTTACCAGCACCAGGCAGCCCCATTAAAATCAAATTCAATTTTCCAGCCTCCAGTTACCGAATAAATCCAACATATTGACGTTTCATCATCAAGCCATCTAATTGACGGGAAGTTTCCAGTGCGACCCCAACAACGATCAACAAACTAGTTCCGCCCAACCCAATGGATTGTGGCAAGCCCCAGATGTTCGTCGCTAATTGTGGTAACAACGCGATCAGACCCAAGAAAATCGAGCCGACTGTGGATAAACGCATCAATAAGCCTGAGAAGTACTTCTCTGTTTCCTTACCTGGCCAAACACTAGGAATATAGGCGCCTTGCTTTTGCAAGTTTTCCGCCAGCTTCTCCGGGTTGACCTGGACAAAGGCATAGAAGAACGTGAATAAGACGATCAAAACGGTATAAATCAACGCGCCGACAGTTGTCTGCATGCTGAAAATGTTGCTGAGTACTTGATACCAGCCTTCATCCCCATGATTCGCTTGGAAAATCATCAAGATCGTCGAAGGAGTAATGATGAAGGAACTGGCGAAAATAACAGGAATCACGCCTGAAACGTTAACTTTCAATGGCAAGTAGCTTTCACTACCGCCGCCAGTCGCACGACGCGTGTATTGAATCGGAACCTTACGATTAGCTTGTTGGACATAAGTCACCCAGAAAACGATGAACAGAATAACAACAAGTAACAAGACCAGAATACCAATGCCTTGCCACAATTCAGCGGCACTCGCATCAATATTATTGATAATGTTCTCTTCAATCAATGAATAGATTCCTTGAGGCAACCGAGCAATGATCCCCGCAAAAATAATCATGGAGACGCCATTGCCGATCCCTTTATCCGTAATCTGTTCCCCTAACCAAGTCAGTAACATTGTCCCACCAGTTAGAATGATGCCCAGAATGACGAATGTTTGCGGTGTCGAATCCTTGATCAAGCCGTAATTACTTAAGTAGTTAAATCCGGCGGTGATCCCGATTGACTGAACGAAGGCCAAGACAATCGTCAGGTAGCGCGTCGCTTGATTCAGCTTGCGCCGCCCAACTTCACCTTGTTTGCTCCATTCCACAAACTTCGGAACAATATCCATTTGCAACAATTGAATGACGATTTGCGCGGTAATGAATGGTGAGACACCCATCGAAAATAGTGAGTAGTTAGACAACCCACCACCACTAACGGTATCAAACAATGGAATCAAACCGCCAGCACTTATTTTCGACAGCGCAGATGCATCAACCCCAGGTACAGTGATCTGAGAGCCAAGACGATAGATCAACAAAATGAACAGCGTGAAGAAAATCTTCTTACGGATTTCCTTGACTTTGAATGCATTCCGCAATGTCGTTAGCATTAGAGCACCTCGATCGAACCACCAGCAGCTTCAACAGCTTCTTTAGCAGCAGCTGAGCACTTAGCAACTTTAACTGAAAGTTTCTTAGTCAATTCGCCAGTCGCTAACAACTTAACGCCGGCAAGTTCTTTCTTGATCACGCCGGATTGGATCAATACTTCAGTCGTAACTTCTGTCCCTTCATCAAAACCTTCCAAGTCATTCAGGTTGATGATGGCATATTCTTTACGGTTGATGTTCTTGAAGCCACGTTTTGGCATTCTCCGGAACAATGGCATTTGGCCACCTTCGAAACCGATCCGTGTCTTACCGCCTGAACGCGCCAATTGACCTTTTTGGCCACGTCCGGAAGTTTTACCTTGACCTGACGAAGTACCACGGCCAACACGTTTACGATTGCGACGGGAACCTTCACTAGCTTTTAATTCATGCAATTCCATGAAGTCTAGCACCTCCTTGTTTGAAAATTATGATTAGTCTTGAACTTCTTCGATCTCAACTAAATGAGAGATCTTAAAGATAGCACCGCGGATTGCAGCGTTATCAGGTTTGATCACAGAACTGCTGATCCGACCTAAGCCTAACTCTTTAACGATTTTGCGTTGAGCAGGTAGGCGATGTGCAGCGCTGTGGACGAGCGTGATTTTAATCTTAGCCATCAACAAAGCCCTCCTAGTTTTGTAAGTCTTGAACAGAAACACCACGAAGACTAGCAACTTGCTCAGCAGTTTGTAGTTGTTTCAAGCCATCCATCGTTGCGCGGATCACGTTGATTGGTGTGTTTGTACCCAATGTCTTCGAAGTGACATCAAGAACGCCACCAAGTTCCATCAAAGCACGAACGGCACCACCAGCAGAAACCCCAGAACCTTCAACGGCAGGCTTCAACAAAACGCGACCTGAACCGAAATGACCAATTACTTCGTGAGGAATCGTTGTTCCAACGATTGGAACTTCGACCAAGTTCTTCTTAGCATCTTCACCGGCCTTGCGGATTGCTTCTGGAACTTCTTGAGCTTTACCAGTACCAAAGCCAACGTGTCCAGCCTTGTCGCCAACGATCACGATTGCGGCAAAGCGCAAACGACGACCACCTTTGACAACTTTAGTGACACGGTTGATCGCAACAACGCGATCTTCTAATTCTAGGTGAGTTGGATCAATAAAAGTCATATGTGTGGTTTTCTCCTTCCTTAGAATTGCAGTCCATTTTCACGGGCTGCTTCAGCTAATGCTTGAACACGGCCATGATAGAGATAACCACCACGGTCAAAGACAACGGCCTTAATGCCCTTATCTTCGGCACGTTTTGCGATCAACTCGCCAACTTGTTGCGCTTGTTCAACTTTGGTTCCTGTTGCAGTCAATTCTTTATCTTGAGTTGAGGCACTTGCAAGCGTCACACCCGCTACGTCATCAATTAATTGAGCGTAGATGTTTTTGTTAGAACGGAAAATGTTCAAGCGTGGGCGCTCTGCAGTACCAGAGATTTTGCCACGGACACGCGTGTGGCGTTTTTGCCGTGTCTTATTTTTGTCTGGTTTCGAAATCACAATGTTCACCTCATAAATTTTTTAAAAACTACTTACCAGTCTTACCTTCCTTACGACGAACATATTCATCAACATAACGAATACCTTTGCCTTTGTAAGGTTCTGGTGGCCGGATCGCGCGGATCTCAGCTGCCAACTGGCCAACTTGTTGCTTGCTGATACCACTGATATTGATTTCCGTGTTTGACGGAACTTCAATTGTGATACCCTCTGGTGCTTCAAATTCAACTGTATGAGACAAACCAACGCTTAAGCTTAAGGTCTTACCCTTTAACTGTGCACGATAGCCGACCCCGACCAATTGCATTTTCTTGACATAGCCTTCGGTGACCCCGATGACCATGTTGTTGAAGTTAGCACGTGTCGTCCCATGAAGTGCTTTATAGTTATCATTAGGACGGTTGAAAGAAACGATGTTGCCGTCTTCTTTCAAAGTGATTGCTGGATCAAATGTCCGAGTTAATTCGCCTTTAGGGCCCTTAACTGTGACTTGATCGCCGTTTTTTGTAACCGTAACGCCTGCAGGCAATTCGACTACTTTATAGCCAATACGACTCATTTAATGAAACACCTCCTAACTTTTGAGAATTACCAAACGTAAGCTAAAACTTCGCCGCCAACGTTTTTGGCACGGGCTTCTTTATCAGTGATAACGCCCTCTGATGTTGAAATGATTGCGATGCCTAAGCCATTAAGAACCTTAGGAACATCGTCAGCCTTCACGTAACTACGCAAGCCTGGTTTAGAGATACGCTTCAAACCAGAAATGACACGTTGGTGATTTTGACCGTATTTAAGGGTGATTTTGATCATCCCTTGTTTGCCGTCTTCGACCACTTCATAATCGCGGATGAAACCTTCGCGCTTCAGAATCTCAGACATGTCTTTCTTAATTTTCGAGGCAGGAACTTCTAAAGATTCGTGACGTACCATGTTGGCGTTACGAATACGTGTTAGATAGTCTGCAATTGGATCAGTCATGACCATTGATTAATTTACCTCCCTTTCCTGTCGTTTTAGGATTACCAGCTTGCTTTTTTCATGCCAGGGATTTGACCTTCATGAGCTAATTCGCGAAGGCAAACACGGCAAAGCTTAAATTTGCGATATACAGAATGTGGACGTCCGCAACGTTCGCAACGTGTGTATTCCTGTGTTGAGAACTTAGCAGGACGGTGATTCTTGACTACTAATGACTTCTTAGCCAAATGTGTGACCTCCTTTATTTAGCAAATGGCATACCAACTTGGGTCAACAATTCGCGTGCTTCTTCGTCAGTATTTGCGGTAGTGACGATGACGATGTCTAACCCACGAACCCGCGCAACTTTATCGAATTCGATTTCCGGGAAAATCAATTGTTCCTTGACACCCAATGTGTAGTTACCGCGTCCATCAAATGAACGAGTGCTAACACCATGGAAGTCACGGACACGAGGTAAAGAAACGTTAATCAATTTATCTAAGAAATCATACATCCGTTCGCCCCGCAACGTAACTTTTGCCCCAATGGACATCCCTTCACGTAAACGGAAGCCGGCGATTGATTTCTTAGCTTTGGTGATCAGTGGTTTTTGACCAGAGATCAAAGTTAATTCTTCAACAGCGTTATCTAGGTTTTTAGAGTTGGTTACTGCATCACCAACACCCATGTTCAGAACGATTTTTTCGATCTTTGGTACTTGCATGACAGAGCTGTAGTTAAATTTCTCAACCATTGCTGGTGTGATCTCTTTAACGTAGCGTTCTTTTAAGCGATTTGACATTAAGTTGTATCCTCCCTTCTCGTTTACTTGTCGATTTGATTGCCGGATTTCTTAGAGATCCGAACCTTCTTACCATCAACGACTTGATAGCCAACCCGAGTTGGTTCTTTCGTTGAAGGGTCGATCAGCATCACGTTAGAAACATCGATCGCAGCTGCGATTTCTTTAACGCCACCTTGGGGATCTGTGTTAGATGGTTTCGCATGCTTCTTGACAATGTTGACGCCTTCGACAATCACGCGGTTTTGCTTAGTGAGGACTTTAAGGACGTTGCCTTCTTTGCCTTTGTCTTTACCGCTAATAACTTTAACTTTATCACCAGTTTTTACGTGCATCGTTTGATGTGCACCTCCTCATGAACAATTCTCAATTACGACTATAATACTTCCGGTGCTAACGAGATAATCTTCATAAAGTCGTTATCACGAAGTTCACGAGCGACCGGTCCGAAGATACGAGTACCACGAGGGCTCTTATCTGGGTTAATGATCACAGCGGCATTTTCGTCGAAACGAATGTACGAACCATCTGGGCGGCGTGCGCCTGAACGGGTACGAACGATAACTGCCTTGACCACGTCACCTTTTTTGACAACGCCACCTGGTGTTGCCTGTTTGACTGTAGCAACGATGACATCACCGATGTTAGCCGTCTTGCGGTTTGAACCACCAAGAACTTTGATCGTCAAGATTTCACGAGCACCTGAATTATCAGCAACTTTAAGCCGAGTTTCTTGTTGAATCACTATAATTTCCTCCTCTCGTCATTCTTGACGCGCTTTAGATAATAACTGCCTTCTCAACAACTTCTAATAAACGGAAGCGCTTTGAACGAGACAACGGACGAGTTTCCATGATCCGAACAATGTCGCCAACTTTTGCTTCGTTGTTTTCGTCATGTACATAAAATTTCTTCGAATACTTAACACGTTTCCCATAAGTTGGGTGGGTATGATAAGTTTCAACCACGACGGTGATTGTCTTTTCCATTTTATCGGAAACAACGCGACCCTGGTAAACCTTACGATTATTACGATTTTCTTCGCTCAAGTTTTAAATCTCCCTTCCGATTATTTCTCAAGTTCTTGCTGACGAAGAACTGTCTTGATCCGTGCGATATTCTTCCGCACTTGGCTCAAGCGAGCGGTGTTTTCCAATTGACCAGTGGCCTGTTGGAAGCGCAAGTTGAACAATTCTTCTTTATATTGCTTTTCTTTATCAAGCATTTCAGCAGTGGTTAACCCTTTAATTTCACTAGCCTTCATTAGCTTCGCCACCTACTTCCTCGCGCTTAACAAACTTAGTCTTGATCGGCAACTTATGTGATGCCAAACGAAGTGCTTCACGCGCAACTTCTTCTGGAACGCCGCCGATCTCGAACAAGATCTTCTCGCGCTTAACGGGTGCTACCCAACCTGCTGGTGCACCTTTCCCAGAACCCATCCGGACACCAACGCCTTTAGCGGTGTATGATTTATGTGGGAAAATACGGATCCAAACACGGCCGCCACGTTTCATGTAACGGGTCATCGCAATACGAGCAGCTTCGATCTGGCGGTTGGTAATCCAATGTGATTCCACAGCACGCAAGCCATATTCGCCAAAGTTAAGCTCTTTGCCGCCTTTAGCGGCACCGCGCATCTTACCACGGAACTCGCGGCGATGTTTAACACGCTTAGGTACTAACATTGATTATTTTCCTCCTTTCGCAGCTCTCTTATCACCGCGTTGGTCACGACGACCACGACGGTTATTGTTGTTGCGTTTCTTATTGTCATTGCCTGTATCGGCATCACGGACAACTTTTTGTCCTGGTAAGATTTCGCCACGGTAGATCCAGGTTTTAACACCTAATTGACCATAAGTTGTAGTTGCTTCTTGCCATGAATAATCGATATCAGCGCGTAACGTATGCAAAGGCACGGTGCCTTCTGTATGCCATTCGACCCGTGACATATCTGCCCCGTTCAAACGACCAGAGATCTGAGTCTTGATACCTTTAGCGCCAGCACGGATCGTCCGTTGAGTTGCTTGACGTTGTGCCCGACGGAAAGCCACACGTGCTTCCAATTGAGCAGCGATTGATTCGGCAACTAACTTTGCATCCAAATCTGGTTGCTTGATTTCAACAATGTTGATGTGGACTTGTTTGCCAGTCAATGCGTTCAAAGCTTTGCGTAAGTTTTCAACTTCCGCGCCACCTTTACCAATGACCATACCTGGTTTAGCAGTATGAATCGAAACATTCACACGCTTAGCAGAACGTTCGATTTCCACTTGGGAAACCGAGGCATCAGCAAGATTTTTTTCAATGTATTTACGGATGTGCAAGTCTTCGTGCAAGTAAGCAGCGTATTCTTTATCAGCATACCATTTTGCATCCCAGTCACGAATGACGCCAACACGGAATCCAATCGGATTTACTTTTTGACCCACGTTTTTCCCTCCTATTCTTCTCGTTCTTTGACAACCACAGTGATGTGGCTTGTCCGTTTATTGATTGGTGATGCTGAACCTTTCGCCCGTGGACGGAAACGCTTCAAGGTTGGACCCTCGTTAACGTAAGCTTCACTGACGTACAGGTTCTGTGCATCTAAATCATAATTATGTTCAGCGTTCGCAATAGCTGATTTTAAAACTTTAGCAACAACTGGTGAAGCACCACGTTGTGTAAATTGTAAAATCGCTAATGCCTCAGCAGCACCTTTGCCACGAATTAAATCGACTACAAGGCGAGCTTTACGAGGCGCGATACGAACAGTTTTTGCTTCTGCCCGTGCTGATGTGATTTGATCTTGATCTGCCATCGACTAAATCTCTCCTTCCTAGCGTGCCGCCGTTTTCTTATCATTGCCGCCATGACCGCGGAATGTTCTTGTTGGTACGAATTCGCCTAACTTATGGCCAACCATATCTTCTTGGACGAAGACTGGGACATGCTTTCTACCATCATAAACTGCAATCGTGTACCCAACAAAACTAGGGAAAATCGTAGAACGACGTGACCAAGTTTTAATGACTTGTTTCTTCTCACTATCTGCTTGAGCGGCGATCTTCTTCAGAAGATGCTCGTCAGCAAAAGGTCCTTTTTTCAAGCTGCGACCCATTATGTTACCTCCTTCGATCGTGTTTAGTTATGACTATTTGCCCTTACGGTGCCGAATGATGAGCTTCTCAGAACGAGCCTTAGAATTACGGGTCTTCTTACCCATTGTCTTCTTGCCCCATGGTGAGAGTGGCGACGGACGTCCGATCGGTGCTTTACCTTCACCACCACCATGAGGGTGATCGTTAGGGTTCATAACTGAACCACGAACTGTTGGACGGAAGCCTAACCAGCGTTTACGGCCAGCCTTACCAATCTTGATCAATTCATGTTGTTCATTACCGACTTCACCGACTGTGGCACGGCCAGCTGAAAGTACCATCCGTACTTCGCCTGAAGTCAAGCGAATCAAGGTGTACTTAGCTTCATGACCTAAGATCTGAGCTGAAGCGCCGGCTGAACGAGCCAATTGGCCGCCCTTGCCTGGTTTCAATTCAATATTATGAACCAAAGTACCAACAGGGATGTTCGCCAATTCAAGTGCATTACCAACCTTGATATCAGCGTTATCGCCAGATTGGACGATTTGGCCAACGACCAAACCCTTAGGCGCGATAATGTATGACTTGACCCCATCTTCGTAGTGTAATAAAGCAATGTTCGCAGTCCGGTTGGGATCGTATTCGATCGCCTTTACAACTGCTTTAACATCATCTTTGGTACGTTTAAAATCAATGACACGGTACTTTTGTTTGTGACCGCCGCCACGGTGACGAACCGTAATATGACCATGAGCATTACGACCGGCAGTTTTTGATTGGGATTCCAGTAAAGTCTTCTCAGGCTTTGACTTGGTGATCTCAGCAAAATCTGATGCGGTCATATTGCGCCGACCATTGCTGGTTGGTTTGTATTTAACAATCGCCATTAGTTTTCCTCCTGTATTATTCTAGTTATGACTAATCTTCAAAAATCTTGATTTCATCAGAATCAGGTGTCAAAGTAACGATTGCTTTCCGACGTTTCTTTGTGTAACCCTCATAACGGCCATAACGTTTCTTTTTACCACGAACGTTCAAAATGTTGACTTCTTTGACGCTAACGCCAAAGATTTCTTCGATTGCATGACGAACTGCGATTTTGTTCGCGTTGACAGCAACTTCAAACGTGTATTTCTTATCTTCCATGATGTTCATGGATTGTTCCGTCACGATTGGACGAATAATAATATCATGTGCGGCCATTAACCAAGCACCTCCTCGATTTTAGCAAGAGCGGCTTGTGTTAAGATCAGTTTCTGGTTGTTGACGATATCTAACACGTTGATGCCGTCAGCTTCCACAACTGTGACGTTTGGCAAGTTGCGTGCTGATAAAGCTGCAAAATCATTGTCAGCTTCCAGAACAACTAATGCCTTTGTCGCAACATTCAACCCTGCTAAAACATCAGCGAATGCTTTTGTCTTTGGTTGGTCGAAGTTCAATCCGTCCACAACAATCAAATCACCATCGAGAACCTTTTGCGAAAGAACTGATTTGATTGCTAAACGCCGTACTTTTCTAGGTAATTTATAAGCATATGAACGAGGTGTAGGTCCGAAGACGATCCCACCACCACGCCATTGTGGAGAACGAATCGAGCCTTGACGAGCACGACCAGTACCCTTTTGCCGCCAAGGTTTACGACCACCGCCACGGACCGCAGAACGGTTCTTGACAGCGTGTGTTCCTTGACGTAAAGAAGCACGTTGCATGACGACAGCGTCGAAGACGACGCTGTTGTTAGGTTCGATCCCGAAAATCGCATCGTTTAAAGCAACGGTACCATTCTCAGTTCCATCTTGTTTATAAAGTGTGACATTTGCCATTACGAAAATCCTCCTTTCTCAATTTCTACTTTGTTAATTTGATTGCGGATTTAACTGTAACGAATGAATGCTTAGCACCAGGGACATTACCCTTGATCAACAAAACATTCCGTTCAGGATCAACGCGCGCGATCATTAAGTTCTGGATCGTGACCTTGTCATTACCCATGCGTCCTGGCAACATCTTGCCTTTGAAGACACGGTTGATGATCGAGCCCATTGAACCAGGGATCCGGTGATAACGAGAACCGTGAGTTTCAGGTCCGCGTGATTGGCCGAAGCGCTTGATGTTACCTTGGTAACCATGACCCTTCGTGATACCAGTAACGTCAACAACGTCACCTTCGTTGAACACATCGACTTTAACTTCAGAGCCGACTTCGTAATCTCCTAGCTCAACATCACGAATTTCGCGAATGAAGCGCTTAGGAGCCGTTTTTGCCTTAGCAGCATGACCTTTAGCTGGTTTGTTAGACAGAACTTCACGAACGTCTTGATAGCCTAATTGAACTGCTTCGTAACCGTCTGTTTCAGTTGTCTTGATTTGCAAAACAACGTTCGCGCTTGCTTCGATCACAGTAACAGGGATCAATTCGCCATTTTCCGTAAAGATCTGGGTCATTCCAACCTTTTTCCCTAAGATTCCTTTTCTAGCCATGACTACACCTCCATTTTCTTTGGTCTATTATAATTTGATTTCGATATCGACACCACTTGGTAAGTCGAGTTTCATCAACGCATCAACTGTTTTGGCAGTTGGGTTAACGATATCGATCAAACGTTTGTGCGTCCGGATCTCGAATTGTTCACGTGAGTCCTTGTACTTATGTGGTGAACGGATCACCGTATAAAGGCTACGCTCTGTTGGCAATGGGATTGGCCCGCTAATTGCAGCACCAGTACGTTTTGCCGTTTCAACAATCTTTTCAGCTGATTGGTCTAAGATACGATGTTCGTAGGCCTTCAACCGAATCCGAATTTTTTGTTTTGCCATGGAAATTTACCTCCTTTTCGTCACATTAATGGACAAGCTCCGTGGGAATTACCAACATAACCGTCGTGGCAATGCGGCCGGGTGTGTCGCAACCTCTCACTTCAACGCCGTTGTTTGTTGCGCAGCACCCCTAGGGCGTACTACACCCCTGGAACTGAGCACTTTATCTATATTACTGGAAAAGCCTTGCGATTTCAAGGTTTTTCTCTAAATTATTCAAGTTTTTTTGCAGCGATCAGCAGGAAGCGGCTTCATCGATTTCCAATCGGTTGCTGACCCAGTAAAAAAATTTTGTCATCCGGAAAAGGGCTAGAACTCCTGGTGCGCAATCATCTTTCAACGCCAAAAATTCTAGACCTAAATTGTTTCTTCCATATAAATATCATTGGCAATCGAAATCAGGACTTAATTGCGACCAAGATCGTTGTTACCAATCCAATAATGCGCGAACAAACAAAAAACACTCACGCCCGAAAAAGCGTGAGTGTTTCGTATGCAATCAAGCAAGCGCGGGACAACTAATTAGTTGCCACCATTTTTCTTGATGATTTCTTCTTGGATCGATTTCGGTACCGCTTCGTAATGATCAAAGACCATTGTGAAGGTACCACGACCCTGAGTTGCTGAACGCAAGGTAGTCGCATAACCAAACATTTCTGCCAATGGAACAGAGGCATTAACGACTTGGGCGTTACCACGCGCTTCCATGCCATCGACACGACCACGACGTGCAGTGATCTGGCCCATAACATCGCCTAAGTAATCCTCAGGCGCCACAACTTCAACCTTCATGATCGGTTCAAGGATCACGGCGCCGGCTGTCTTAGAAGCCGCCCGCAATGACATTGAAGCCGCAACCTTGAAGGCCGCTTCAGATGAATCGACTTCGTGATAAGAACCATCATAGAGCTTAGCCTTAACGTCGATCAATGGATAACCAGCTAAGACGCCATTAGCCATTGATTCTTTCAAGCCTTGTTCTAC
This sequence comes from Lapidilactobacillus achengensis, assembly GCF_003946655.1. Classification (GTDB taxonomy): domain Bacteria; phylum Bacillota; class Bacilli; order Lactobacillales; family Lactobacillaceae; genus Lapidilactobacillus; species Lapidilactobacillus achengensis. Next base: position 19,357 of record NZ_RHOV01000013.1, on the reverse strand, counting down.
TGAAGGAATGTATTCACGAGGAACGACCCCACCAACGATGGCGTTTTCGAACTCGAAGCCTTTACCCTCTTCATTCGGAGTAAATTCGATCCAAACGTCACCATATTGACCTTTACCACCAGACTGACGAACAAACTTACCTTGAGCAGAGGTTTGTTTCGTGAAGGTCTCACGGTAGGCAACTTGTGGTTCGCCGACTTTAGCTTCAACCTTGAATTCACGACGCATCCGGTCAACAATGATGTCCAAATGCAATTCGCCCATCCCAGAGATCAGCGTTTCGCCAGTTTCAGGGTTGGTTTCCGCACGGAAGGTTGGATCTTCTTCAGCAAGTTTTTGCAAAGCAAGATCCATCTTGTCCCGGTCTTCTTTAGAGTTTGGTTCAATCGAAACCTGAATAACTGGTTCAGGAATTTCCATTGATTCCAAAATCAAAGGCCGCTTGAGGTCAGTCAAAGAATCACCAGTGGTGGTGTTCTTCAAACCGATCGCCGCGCCAATATCACCAGAGAAGACTTCAGGGATTTCTTGACGGTGGTTCGCGTGCATTTGCAGCAAACGACCAACACGTTCACGCGTGTCTTTCGTTGCGTTCAAGATGTATGAACCTGCAATCAAGGTCCCGGTGTAAACCCGGAAGAAAGTCAAACGACCAACGAATGGGTCAGTTGCGATCTTGAAGGCCAAACCAGCGAACGGTGCGTCATCATCAGCCAATAAGTCAATCTCTTCGCCAGTAGCGGGATCAACTGATTTATAAGGCCGAACTTCCAAAGGTGATGGTAAGTAGTCAACGACTGCATCCATCAACATTTGGACGCCTTTGTTCTTGAAAGCAGAACCAGCTAAAACAGGGTAGAATTTCAAGCTGATCGTTGCTTCGCGAATAGCATGACGCAATTCGTCGCTAGTGATTTCTTCACCGTCGAGATATTTCTCCATGATGTCGTCATCAACGTCAGCAACGGCTTCGATCAATTCGTTCCGCCGTTTCTCAGCTTCAGCTTTGTATTCGTCAGGTACGGCAACCGTATCCCACTTCGTACCCAAAGCATCTTCGTCATATAAGTCAGCGACCATGTCGATCAAGTCGATCACGCCTTCGAACTGGTCTTCGGCGCCGATCGGCATTTGAACAGCGTGGGCATTTGCTTGTAGACGGTCATGTAAAGTCGAAACAGAATAGTCAAAGTCTGCGCCGATCTTGTCCATCTTGTTAACGAAAACTAAACGTGGAACGCCATAAGTGGTTGCTTGCCGCCAAACGTTTTCAGTTTGTGGTTCAACCCCAGATTGAGCATCCAAAACCGTGATGGCACCATCAAGTACCCGCAATGAACGTTCAACTTCGATAGTGAAGTCCACGTGTCCTGGAGTATCGATGATGTTGATTCGATAGTCTTTCCATTGCGCGGTTGTCGCAGCGGAAGTAATCGTGATCCCACGCTCTTGTTCCTGTGCCATCCAGTCCATTTGTGAAGCCCCTTCATGGGTTTCGCCAATTTTGTGGATTTTACCTGTGTAGTACAGGATCCGTTCAGTGGTCGTTGTTTTACCGGCATCGATATGAGCCATGATCCCGATATTACGTGTTTTTTCCAAAGGGAATTCACGTTTATTAGCCATTCAAAGTTTCTCCTCTCAAAAAGTAATCTAGATAAAATTGAGCCGCTCGTGCGATTTGCCGGAGCTGCTCAATCAGAATCTTACCAACGATAGTGAGCGAAAGCACGGTTAGCGTCTGCCATCTTATGGGTATCTTCGCGTTTCTTAACGGAAGCACCAGTGTTGTTAGCAGCGTCCATGATCTCGTTAGCTAAACGTTCGTCCATGGTATGTTCGTTACGCAAACGGGCATAACTAACGATCCAACGTAAGCCTAAAGTCGTCCGACGTTCTGGACGAACTTCGATTGGCACCTGATAGTTAGAACCACCGATACGGCGAGCTTTAACTTCAAGAACTGGCATAACGTTCTTCATGGCTTCTTCGAATACTTCAAGTGGATCTTTGCTTGTCTTTTCTTTGATGATGTCAAAAGCATCATATAAAATCGTTGATGCGGTACCACGTTTGCCGTCAAGCATCAAATGGTTGATCAAGCGGGAAACGAGTTTTGAATTATAGATTGGGTCTGGCAAGACGTCGCGTTTTGCCACATTACCTTTTCTTGGCATTGAGTAAACCTCCTAGTAATGGTTATTGGTCAGATTAAAATGCTATTTCTTAGGGCGCTTAGCACCGTACTTAGAGCGGCTTTGTTTCCGGTCAGTTACACCCGCAGTATCTAAAGCACCACGAACGATGTGATAACGAACACCAGGAAGGTCTTTTACACGACCGCCACGGATCAAGACGACACTATGCTCTTGCAAGTTATGACCGATACCAGGAATATAGGCGGTAACTTCGATCAAGTTAGATAAACGAACACGGGCATACTTCCGCAAAGCGGAGTTAGGTTTCTTAGGAGTCATTGTCCCTACACGAGTAGCTACACCACGTTTTTGAGGTGCAGGATTTGAAGTTAATGACTTTTTCTTACTGTTGTAACCAAAGTTCAAAGCAGGTGAATCTGACATTGAAACTTTTGATTTACGGCCTTTACGTACCAATTGATTAATAGTTGGCATCAAGGATCCTCCTCAGTTTTATTTCAAATTTAAGTACACACATCCAGGCGGTTCATTTTTTTGTAAAAAATAAAGGCCTGAACATTTGATAGCTTCGAATAGAGCAGCACGGACACCGAAGTATCGAACAATATCCAGAAAGCACCTTTAATACATTATCACGAAGCGCCAGCGCTGTCAAACCAATTCGGTACTTTTTCGACGATTATTCAGCGCTGGCCCCCAATTATTCACTAAAATCAGGCAGTTCGCGACTTCCACCCAAATTTCCAGAAAGGATCGCCGCAAAATAAACGAAATTCCGGATCTTTGGCGTATCTTATTTTAACACAGATAGCGGACACGGTGAAATCATGGAGGCGGATTTATTTGGTGATTATTTGGCTTGGAAATACAATACGATTGATTTTGATTTTCTTTCTGGGGGCTAGTTTGGGCTCCTTCGGTCAATTAGTTGTTGAGCGGGGACCGGCAGCCGACGTGGTCTTCACCCCTTCACACTGCGCGACTTGTTTATGGCCGCTGACCTGGGCCGACTTGATCCCGATCATCAGTTACGGGCAACACCACGGTCGCTGTCGCCACTGTCAGCAACCGATCCCCCTAGCTTCAACCTTGCGCGAATGGCTAGGTGGACTGAGCGCATGTTGGCTGTTCACCAATGCCGGAGATTATCAACTGGCTGACTTCATCGCCTTGGCCGGCTTATTTATCTGTGCGTTAGCCGATTGGACCAATCATTATGTTTATCAACGCACCTTGCTTATTTGTGGTGGCGCCCTCCTATTGGCCCCCTTCCCCGCCGGCCAACCGCACTGGCTCGCCGCCTTGGCCTTGACAGGAGGATTTGCCCTAATTGCCCGACTGACGCAGGGCTTAGGCAGCGCTGATGTCTTTTGGCTCGGGCTGATCTTCTTCTATCGCGGGAGTGTCTTTGGCCTGGGCGCGCTCTTCATCGCCAATCTGCTGATTTTGACCTACTATCCTTGGCGCGAGCAAACCTCAGATCGACAGATTCCCTTTCTGCCTTATTTGTTCGTGGCCACCTTGATCACCCCGCAACTCTTTGCGCTAAGCCAACGCTGGGTGCTGCTATGGCAGGGCTTCTGGCCACTTCGTTAAATTGATTTCGGGTCAAACCACCCTGCAAGATCCGGTCATATCCGCAAAACAATATCCGGGGCAACCAGTCGTTGCGAAATCAGTTACCTTAAAATGCTGTCCTCGCGAAACTTGCTGAGTATAATCGAGTTATTGGAGGAATCAAAATGACAGCAAATCAATTTATCGCAGCGAACATTCGGAGCCTACGTCAACGCAAACAATGGTCGCAAGAGTTTGTCGCCGAGCGGCTCAACGTCTCCCGCCAAGCTTTCGCAAAGTGGGAAAGCGGCGCCAGTTTGCCAGACATCAATCGTTGCTTAGCACTAGCGAATCTATTTGGCGTCGATCTCAATGCCCTAGTGACCTACGATGAAGAGAACACCGGTGTTCCGATTGGACCGCCGGGAAAACATATTTTCGGTGTGGTCACGTTGGATGATCAACATCAAGTTACATTGCCAGCGACGGCTTGCACCACCTTAGGCCTGACACCTGGAACGCAGTTGATGCTCTTAGGCGATTCTAATCCAGGTACCGCCGGACTGGCCTTGGTCGCCGTGGACCAATTTCTGGCACAAACCGGACCAGCTTTTCACCACTTGTTCCCAGCGGGTGACGACAATGTCTAGCCTGACCGTGACCAACCTGGTCAAGAAATATCCCACTTTTCAACTTAACGTGACTCGATTGCGCCTTGATCCAGGTAAAATCTATGGTCTGATCGGTCCCAACGGCGCTGGCAAATCGACTTTGATCAAATCGCTCTTAGGAATTTGCCCGATTGATCAGGGGCAGATTCGCTTCTTTGAGCGACCATTCAGTGATCACCAGCGAGAAAGCCTACTGCAAATTGGTGTGGTACTAGGCACGACCGATTATTATCGGGAGAAGCGCCTTGTCAGTCTAACCAAGATCACACGGCAGTTCTTTCCTAACTGGGACCAAGATTGCTATCTGACCTTGTGCCGGCAGTTCAATTTAAATGAACAGCAACGAGTCAAAGAACTTTCAACAGGAATGAAAGTTAAATATCAGTTGGCGCTAGCGCTGGCTCACCAGGCACAATTGTTGATTCTCGACGAGCCAACCAGCGGTCTAGATGTGGTTGCCCGACGTCAGTTGCAAACAATTTTGCGCCAGCTAGCCGATTCCGGGATCAGTATCTTGCTGGCGACCCACTTGTCCGATGACTTGGAGCGCTGCGCCGATGAATTGATTGTTTTGCGTCAGGGTCAGATCATCGCTACAGACACACTGGCGCACTTCAGCGCCGTCCACAGCTCTACAACAACCCAAACTTTAGACGACATGATTGTCGCCCTCGAGGTGCCCGACAATGCGCATTGACCTATTGAAAAAAGAATGGTGCCTGGCCGCCCACCCGAACCTATTTGTGTTCACTTGCATGGGTCCCTTAGCGTTGGTCCCCGCTTATCCGCTGGTCATGATCTGGCTCTTTTCCTGCCTAGGTATCTTCATTTCCTTTACCTACAACCGCGAAACCAACGATCTTTACTATACGGCACTCCTACCGATTCCGCGGCAAGCGCTGGTCACAAGTAAATTTCTCGTCACGATCACCGCACAGCTGGCAAGCCTGCTACTGACGCTACCATTCGCCCAATTACGACAGGCTTTGCCCCTGGCCGGAAATCCCGTCGGCTTGAGCGCCAATGTCACTTTGTTTACCGTGGGTTTCCTAATATTTGGCGTTTTTAATTTCACCTTTCTGCCCGCCTACTTTCGACAACCAGCCAAGGTCGGTCAAGCCTTTCTCAAATGTTTGCCAGGGCTCCTGCTCGTAGCTGGCGGCGCCGAGGCCTTACCTCATTTTCCTGGTTATCACTGGCTCACGACTTTCGGTGCCGAACAGACCAAGCAGCTTCCCGGATTGCTATTGGCCCTCCTCGGCTATCTGGTGGCAACCGGCCTAGCGGCGCGCCATGCGCACCGTAATTTCGCTCATGTGGACCTCTAAAAACCGCGATCTAACAGGAAAAATGTTTTAAATTCCCCTGTCAAACAATGATCGGGGATTTTTTTGTACAGAAAAAAGCCCCAACGACGACTGTCGCTGGAGCTTTGATCGGTGATCTGAGACCTTGTCATCCTTGGTTCAATGCAGAATGACGGTTTACTTTATTTCTTTGGTGCCGCTTCGGCATCCTTGTCTTCCATTTCCTTCTCAATATCAGAAATCGAATAGATGCTCTTAGAGGAAGCGCCAACCTTCTCCGGTTCCATGTGACGATACTTCGCCATCCCGGTACCAGCAGGCACGATCTTCCCGATAATCACATTCTCTTTCAAGCCGATTAGAGGATCATTCTTACCGCGAATCGACGCGTCGGTTAAGACCCGTGTTGTTTCTTGGAAGGATGCCGCCGACAAGAAGCTGTTGGTTTCCAAGGAAGCCTTGGTGATTCCTAACAGTACCGGACGACCAGTGGCCGGAATGCCACCTTTGACCAAAGTTGCTTGGTTTTGTTCGGTGAAATCAGCAATGTCAAGCAAGGTCCCTGGCAAGATCTCGGTATCACCAGGATCAAGCACTCGAAGCTTCCGTAACATTTGCCGAACCATGACCTCGACGTGCTTATCACTGATTTCAACACCCTGCATCCGATAAGTCTTTTGGACTTCAGACAGCAGGTAGTTCTCAGTGGAAATCACATCACGGACACGGATCAACTGCTTCGGATCGATGGAACCACCCGTTAACTTCGCGCCGCGTTCGATGTGATCGCCTTCAGCAACGGCCACACTAGACGCGTAAGGAACACTATAGGTCCGCGTATCGGTTTTACCTTCAACGGTGATCTCGCGGGTATGTTCGGCCGGGTTCTCATCGATGGCAGTGATTTCACCCGTAACTTCAGTGATCACCGAAAGCCCCTTCGGATTCCGCGCTTCGAAAATTTCTTGGACACGTGGCAACCCTTGGGTAATATCTTCACCGCCGGCAACACCGCCGGAGTGGAAATTCCGCATGGTCAACTGGGTACCAGGTTCGCCGATCGATTGAGCGGCAACGGTTCCGACAGCTTCGCCGACTTCGACTTCGCCGCCAGTCGCTAAGTTGTAGCCATAGCACTTCTTGCAGACACCATGTTTGGTATCGCAGGTAAAGACGGAGCGGATCGTCGCTTCTTCAACACCAGCGTCAACAATTTGATGCGCAGTGTCTTCATTGACCAAATCGCCGCGTTTAGCAATCAGCTCCCCGGTTTCTGGGTTGATCACTGATTTTTGCAAATAACGACCAACTAAACGATCAAACAAGGATTCAATCAATTCATTGCCTTCGCGGATCGCTTTGATCAAAATCCCGCGGTCAGTGCCGCAGTCTTCTTCACGAACGATGACATCTTGGGCAACGTCAACCAACCGTCGGGTCAAGTAGCCAGAATCGGCTGTTTTCAAGGCCGTATCGGTCATCCCTTTACGGGCACCGTGGGTTGACATGAACATTTCCATGACGGACAAGCCTTCACGGAAGTTTGATGTTACGGGAACTTCCATCATCCCACCGTTAGGCGCGGCCATCAAGCCCCGCATGCCGGCAAGCTGGGTAAAGTTAGAAATCGAACCCCGGGCGCCAGAATCACTCATCATTGAGATTGGGTTAGATGGGTCAAAGGAATCAGATAATTCTTGTTGGATCTCATCCTTCGCATCATTCCACAAGGTAATGACCCGATCATGACGTTCTTGGTCGGTAATCAAACCTCGACGGAATTGCTTGGAGACGTTGGCAACTTTCTTATGGGCGTCGTCAACAATGCGGTCCTTATCAGGCATGACAGGCACATCAGCCACCCCAACCGTCAAGCCGGAGATCGTGCAGACCGTATAACCCAGTTCCTTCATATCATCCAACAATTCAGAAGTCCGTTGAACTTTATAGACCTTGAAGACTTGCGCGATGATATCAGACAAGAAGCCTTTCTTGAATGGGGTCACCAGTGGCTCTTGTTCCAATTTCGCGTGAATATCTTCCCCTGGTTCCAAATAGAACTTGTCCAAATTGCCATCTACCAAGTTAGCGTTGGAAGGCTCATTCAAATACGGGAAGTTCTCTGGTAAAACTTGGTTGAACAAGGCCTTGCCAGCAGTGGTCAACAAGATGCCATTCTTTTGTGCCGCTGGGAATGGTTTCGTTGGCATAGAAGCAATCGACAACCCGATCCGGGAGTGATAATGAACATCGCCATTTTGCATCGCTGTTTCAACTTCGGCGATGTTGTTGAAAATCATGCCTTCGCCTTCACGACCGCGTTCTTCTAGCGTCAGGTAATAGTTACCCAAAACAACGTCCTGTGAAGGGGTTACGATTGGCTTACCATCTTTTGGCGCCAAAATATGGTGGGCGGCCAGCATCAGCATCCGGGCTTCAGCTTGCGCTTCATCAGATAACGGCACGTGGATCGCCATTTGGTCCCCATCGAAATCGGCATTGTAGGCTTCACAAGCCAGTGGATGCAAACGAATGGATTTACCATCGACCAAGACAGGTTCAAAAGCTTGAATGCCCAGACGGTGTAACGTTGGCGCCCGGTTCAATAGCACGGGACGTTCCTTGATCACATCTTCCAAAACATCCCAAACATCATCATCTTGACGTTCGATCTTGCGTTTGGCGTTTTTGATATTTGAGGCGATGTCGCGCTTAACCAATTCGTGCATGACAAATGGTTTAAACAACTCCAGCGCCATTTGACGTGGGACCCCACATTGATAGAACTTCAAAGTTGGGCCAACATCAATAACAGAACGGCCAGAATAGTCGACCCGTTTACCCAGCAAGTTCTGACGGAACCGGCCTTGCTTCCCTTTCAACATGTGCGAAAGAGACTTCAATGGGCGGTTACCAGGTCCAGCAACAGGACGGCCGCGGCGACCATTGTCGATCAAAGCATCAACGGCTTCCTGCAGCATCCGCTTTTCATTTTGGACAATAATGCTTGGCGCGTTCAAGTCCAGCAAGCGTTTCAACCGGTTGTTACGGTTGATCACCCGACGGTAAAGGTCATTAAGGTCAGAAGTCGCGAAACGACCACCTTCCAATTGAACCATTGGCCGTAAATCTGGTGGAATAACCGGAATCGCATCCATGATCATCCAATCAGGACGGTTACCGGATTGCTTGAAGGCATCCAGAATATCCAAACGGCGAATCGAGCGGGTCCGTTTTTGCCCTTGGGCGGTTTGTAATTCTTCTTTTAAGGACTTGATTTCTTTGTCCAAGTCGACCTTTTGCAACAATTCTTTGATAGCTTCAGCGCCCATTTTGGCAGTGAATTTACCATCGAACTCGTCGAGCCGTTCCCGATATTCTTGCTCAGTCAACAATTGCTTGTATTCCAATGTGGTATCAGCTGGGTCAATCACAACATAAGAAGCAAAGTAAATGATTTCTTCCAAAGCGCGTGGGCTCATGTCCAAAATCAAACCCATCCGGCTAGGAATTCCCTTGTAATACCAAATATGTGAAACGGGTGCGGCCAATTCAATATGACCCATCCGTTCGCGCCGAACCTTAGAACGGGTAACTTCAACACCACAGCGATCACAGACAATGCCCTTATAACGGACACGTTTGTATTTGCCACAGGCACATTCCCAATCTTTAGTTGGTCCGAAAATGCGTTCATCGAACAAGCCATCACGTTCTGGCTTCAAGGTTCGGTAGTTGATCGTTTCTGGCTTTTTGACCTCGCCATAAGACCAGCTCCGAATCTTGTCAGGGGATGCAAGTCCGATTTGCATGCTTTCAAACTTATTTACATCGATCAAAGATTTAGACCTCCCTGTCTATTGTCAATCGACCGCTTACTTAGCCGGCTGATCTTTACCCGTCGTTTCAGCTAAGGCTTTTTGCGCCTCTTCTTCTTGACGTTTCTTCTCTTGTTCGTCGGAGTATTTCTGTAACGCGTCGTTATTGACGATATCATCATCCTCGTCATCCATATCGCGGAGTTCGATTTCCTGATGATCGGCATCCAAGACCTTCATATCAAGCCCTAAAGCCTGTAATTCTTTGACCAAAACGCGGAAGGATTCAGGTACGCCTGGTTTTGGAATTGGTTCGCCTTTGACAATGGCTTCATAGGTCTTGACCCGGCCAACAACGTCATCCGATTTGTAAGTTAAGATTTCTTGTAAGGTATAAGCGGCGCCGTAAGCTTCCAAGGCCCAAACTTCCATTTCCCCGAAACGCTGACCACCAAATTGGGCTTTACCACCTAAAGGTTGTTGCGTCACTAAGGAGTAAGGTCCAATCGAACGAGCATGGATCTTATCGTCAACCATGTGGGCCAGTTTCATGTAGTACATGACCCCAACAGAAACACGATTATGGAAGGCTTCGCCGGTCCGACCGTCGTAAAGAACAGTCTTCCCATCACTGGCCATGCCGGCTTCCTTAACGGTATCCCAAAGATCCTTCTCATTAGCGCCATCGAAAACTGGCGTGGAAACGTGGATTCCCAAGTTACGAGCGGCCATGCCTAAATGTAATTCCAAGACCTGACCAATGTTCATCCGTGAAGGCACGCCCATTGGGTTCAGGAGAATATCAACTGGCGTACCATCAGGCATGAACGGCATATCTTCTTCAGGAACCACGATGGAAACCGTCCCTTTATTACCGTGACGACCGGCCATCTTATCCCCGACTTGGATCTTCCGCTTCTGGGTGATGTAGACCCGCACCATCATATTGACGCCTGGTGCTAACTCATCGCCTGCTTCACGGGTAAAAATCTTCACGTCTTGAATGATGCCACCGCCGCCATGAGGGACACGGAGTGAGGTATCGCGAACTTCGCGAGCCTTCTCACCAAAGATCGCATGGAGCAAACGTTCCTCAGCAGATAGTTCAGTGACCCCTTTTGGCGTGACCTTGCCGACTAAGATATCACCATCATGAACCTCGGCCCCGATCCGCACGATCCCGAATTCATCTAAATCTTTCAGCGCATCTTCACCAACGTTAGGAATTTCCCGCGTCATTTCTTCAGGTCCTAATTTGGTGTCACGAGCTTCTGATTCATATTCTTCGATATGGATCGAGGTGTAAATATCGTCTTTGACCAACCGTTCTGATAACACAATCGCGTCTTCAAAGTTATACATATTCCACGTCATGAAGGCGATCAATGGGTTTTGACCCAAGGCTAACTCGCCCTTTTCCATTGCTGGTCCATCAGCGATGATTTCACCAGCGTCGACCTGATCACCTTTAGCGACGATCGGCCGTTGGTTGTAACTCTTACCACCATTAGAACGGCGGAATTTCATTAATTGATATTTATCTAAGGTGCCATCAGCGCGACGCGTCCGGATTTCTTTAGCGTCAACGAATTCAACGACACCATCATATTTAGCCAGTAAAGCAACCCCGGAGTCATGGGCAGCCACATATTCCATCCCAGTACCAACTAATGGCGCATGAGGATCAACCAATGGCACAGCCTGACGCTGCATGTTCGCACCCATCAAGGCCCGGTTGGAGTCGTCATTTTCCAAGAAAGGAATGCAGGCAGTCGCGACCGCGACAACCTGTTTAGGCGAAACGTCCATGTAATCGACTTTCTCAGGGCTGATTTCGATGTTTTCGTCTTTGTGTCGCGCCAAGACTGTGTCAGCGACGAAACTACCATCATCGTTTAACACAGAGTTCGCCTGCGCGACGATGTAATTATCTTCTTCATCAGCGGTCAAGTAGTCGATCTTATCGGTAACCTTATGATCGGTCCAAGCGACCCGGCGATAAGGGGTTTCAATGAAGCCGTATTTGTTGACGACGGCATAAGACGCCAAACTGTTGATCAAGCCAATGTTTGGTCCTTCAGGGGTTTCAATTGGGCACATCCGGCCATAATGGGTATAGTGAACGTCCCGCACTTCGTAACCAGCGCGATCACGGGTCAAACCACCAGGTCCTAAGGCAGACAAACGCCGCTTATGGGTCAATTCACCTAACGGATTCGTTTGATCCATGAACTGGGACAGCTGGGAAGACCCAAAGAATTCCTTGATGGACGCCACAACAGGACGAATATTGATCAATTGTTGTGGGGTGACTGTGTTGATATCTTGGATCGACATCCGTTCCCGCACAACCCGTTCCATCCGCGCCAAACCAATGCGGAATTGGTTTTGGAGCAATTCACCAACGGAACGGATCCGCCGATTGCCTAAATGGTCGATATCATCAGTGCTTCCTAAGCCTTCGCTCAGGTTCAAGAAGTAATTGATCGAAGCCACGATATCCGCAGGGGTAATGTGCTTGACATCCTCGGCGATATTCGCGTTACCAATCAGATTGACTTCCTTTTCAGGATCATCGGGTGAAACCACCTTGATGACTTGCACAGTCATTGGTTCATTAACAACACCTTCATCAGAAGGTTCGTAAGTGACCGTCTTGAAATCATCACGGGCCAGATAAGGATTCAACTTCTCCATGACTTCGCGATCGACCAATTTACCCTTTTCCGCTAAAATCTCACCGGTATCAGGATCGGCTAAGGTTTCAGCAAGCGTTTGATTGATCAGGCGATGTTTCAAGCCCAGTTTCTTATTGATTTTATAACGACCAACCGGCGCTAAATCGTAGCGCTTAGGGTCGAAGAAGCGCGCGTACAGCAATGACCGCGAACTATCTGCGGTCTTCGGTTCGCCTGGGCGGAGACGTTCGTAAATATCTTTCAAGGCTTCAGCGACACGTGAATCACTGGTATCCTTGTGGACATCCTTTTCCAAGGTTGACATCAAGCTGTCGTTTTCACCTAAGATATCGATGATTTCGGAATCCGAGCCGTAGCCCAATGCCCGAATCAAAATTGACAAGGGAAGCTTCCGGGTCCGGTCGATCCGCACGTAGGAAATATCCTTCGCATCAGATTCGTATTCCAACCAGGCGCCGCGGTTCGGGATGACCGTTGTGCCGTAAAGCGTCCGGCTGTTCTTATCGATTGATGAATTGAAATAAACACCAGGGGAACGAACTAATTGGGAAACAATAACCCGTTCGGCACCGTTGATAATGAAGGTCCCTTGCTCGGTCATCAATGGGAAATCGCCAAAGAAAACATCCTGAGTTTTGATCTCATTGGTTTCATGATTGGTCAACTTCAAAGTAACGTGTAAAGGCGCCGAATAATTGGCGTCATGTTGCCGCGCCTCTTCGACTGAGTATTTTGGTTCTAAAAGTTTATAGCCAACAAATTCAAGCGAAAGGTTACCCGCGAAGTCGTCGATCGGCATAATGTCTTGGAACATGCTGCTGAGCCCTTCGTCTAGGAACCATTGATATGAATTTGTTTGGATCTCGATCAAATTTGGTAAATCGAGCACTTCTTTGATCCGCGCGTAAGAACGCCGCGTCCGGTGCTTACCATATTTCACGATGTGTCCTACCAAACCGTTCACCCCTTCAAAAAAATCAGTAGCTTGCTAATATTTCAGAATCATGACAAATGTTACATTTTGATTAAATCGTTCTTTCGACCAGTTTTTAAGCAAAAAAAAGACAAAAGCAACAGCAAACGCCTTGCCTTTGTACTTATATAATCACTTACCGGACAAAAGATCGGTCGTGATACTGTAATATTGTACGCTACAGCTCTTGTCAGACCTTGTTAGTATACGCTAAATATTTCTATCTGTAAAGGTCTTGACAAATTGTAAGCGTTGTTAATTGTCTTTTTTTGCTCAAATGTGTGAATCTACCAAATTGAGACCCGAAATGTCCCCGAATCCAAGGCCGGCCAGAACCTAGTGGCGCGCCTGGGCCCGGACGAAATCGCCCGGCTGAACCGGTTGAGCGCAAGTAAAGTGCACGACCTGCATCGCATGCGGCGCCCGGTCGATGGCTTGATCGTCCTCATCGAACAGATCGGTTACCGCTTGAGTATGATGACTGAAGTTCGGTCCATAGAATTCGATCTGATCGCCGATCCCAAAATTGTTGCGTTGTTGGACCGTCACTTGCCGTGTCGCCGCGTCGTAGGCCAAGACCTCACCGACGAAGGCGTAATGAGGCAAACGGCGCCGTTGACCAAACAATTGGAACTCCTCATTTGGCGTCCCGTAATAAAAGCCTGTCGACAATTCGCGCTGAGCCACTTTCCACAACTCGTCGACCCAAGCCGGATCCAACTGATAATTAGCCGGATCAGCGCAATATTTCCGAACCGCGGTGGAATAAACATTGGCCACGGTCGAGACATAATGAACGGTCTTCATTCGTCCTTCGATTTTCAGCGAATCCACACCTGCTTCGACCAAATCAGGAATGTGCTCGATCATCGACATATCGACGGCGCTCATGGAGAACTTCTCGGCTTTTCCATCTGGACCGTGCCCAACCAATTCGCGCTTCTGACCTAGGTCAGGGAGATCGAACAAGTCATACTTCCAGCGACAGTTCTGCGCGCAGCCGCCTCGATTGGCGTCCCGCAGACTCAAGTGGTTGGACAGCACACAACGCCCGGAATAGCCAATACACATAGCACCATGGACAAACGCTTCGATTTGGACATCGGTATGTTGACGCATTTCCTTGATTTCGGCGATCCCCACCTCCCGGGCTAAAACCACCCGCTCCAAGCCTTCATTTTGCCAGAAATTCAGGGTCTCATAGTTGGTTGCGGAAGCTTGGGTGGATAAATGAACCTTCAGACCTGGTGCTTCGGTGATCGCCGTTTCGATCAAGGAGGGATCCGAGACGATCACCGCATCAATTCCCGCATCGCGCACTTGCCGATAAAACGAACCGGCTCCGGCTAAATTTTGCTCGTGGGCGACAATGTTGGCAGCCACGTAAACTTTTGCTCCGTGTTGATGGGCGTAATCCGCACCGCTTTTCATTTCCGCGAACGAGAAATTTCCCGCACGGGAGCGCAGACCATAGGCGTCGCCCCCGATATAGACCGCGTCGGCGCCATAGTCGATCGCGACCTTTAATTTCTCGGGGGTCCCGGCTGGCGCTAGTACTTCTGGATGTTTGACTGCAGTTAACATTATTTCACCTCATCTGGATCTAAATCAAAGAAACCATTGTCTAAACCGCGGCCTGCTGGTTGCAACTGCTGAACCGTTTGATCCAGCACTGCCAAGTCCGCGGCGGTCGCTGTTCCCGCCGCCAAAAGTGCGCGCGCTTGGGCAAAAGCCGCGACAACTTGGGGGAAGGTCGCTTCATCGGCGAAGAGACCATCCAGCTTCCAACGCCGCAACCCAAGATCCCATAACTTAGGCAGATCCGGCAGCAGGTCAAGATCGTTATTCGCAAAGATATGCGTCCCATTGCGATCTTCATAAATCGAATAATGGGTCTCATCATGATGGGGCGTCGCAATAAACAACCCCCGTTGCCGATCCGTCCGGTCCAAATGCTCTTGGACAAAATTCGAATAGTTATCCAA
This sequence comes from Lapidilactobacillus achengensis, assembly GCF_003946655.1. Lineage (GTDB taxonomy): Bacteria > Bacillota > Bacilli > Lactobacillales > Lactobacillaceae > Lapidilactobacillus > Lapidilactobacillus achengensis. The sequence goes on along the minus strand of NZ_RHOV01000013.1, from coordinate 4,188 downwards.
TAGCGGCCGTCCAGACTGATGAATCACAATGGCGCCATAAACCGTGACCTCCACAGGAATCGTCACCTTTTGGCTTAGGGGCATCATTTCTTGATAAGGAACCTCATGGGCCAACACCGCGGCGTGCGCTCCATGTTTCCCCCAAAAGTTGATTTGCCGCGAACTGGTCACCAAGTCGGCCGCGTCATAAAGGTAGGGCAAGTTCAGTTGCGCCCGCCGCAAAACATTGATTGCCCCGGGATCACCAATACTGACCTCGTCCACACCGATTGCCGCGAGAAAGCGGAAATACTCGTCGATTTTGGCGATGCGATCGTTATGGAAAATAGCGTTAGCCGCCACAGTGACTTTCTTCTGCTCCTGATGAGCTAGGGTCACGATCGCCGCCAATTCCTCTCGCGCGAAACTATGGGGTAAGCGCAACCCGAATTCGTCCTCGCCGAGATATAGGCGGTCGGCGCCGGCCGCAATGACAGCCGCGGCCTGTTGATAACTGGACACGGTAGTTACTAATTCAGACATAATGAACCTCTTTTTCTTTTCGTTCTTTCAAAGGATAGCACAGAACCCAGCAAAAAAGCTAGATTGTTAACAACCTAGCTTGTTGCGACTTACTTATTTGGACCTATCATCTGAAGGAATCAAGGCGTTTTGACAGCTTTTTTGCTTTTGGTCTTTGGCGCCGCTTCTTTGGGCTTCAAGGCTTTCACGTTAACCGTGATTTTTCCTTTACTGGCGCCGACCGTAACTTGACTATTGGTGGTGATTGTTTTGTCCAGCAACATTTCACTGACCCGATCCTCAATGTCCCGTTGGATCGCGCGCCGCAATGGCCGGGCGCCATATTCAGGGTCAAAGCCATCCTGAGCGATCACATCCATGGCTGCCGGCGTCAGTTTCAAGCTGATTTGTTGCTCCGCCAACCGTTGTTGTAGTTTCCGCGAGAGGATCCGAACGATGGTGCGCAATTGCGCCTTATCCAAACTATGGAAAATCACGGTCTCATCGATCCGGTTCAGGAATTCTGGCCGGAAGAATTGCTTCGTCGCCTCCATGATCTTGGCGTTCATCTCCGCATGCTGATCCGTCGCCGAGTAAGCGCCGAACCCAACTGATTTGTCATCACGTAAGGCCGTTGCCCCTAAATTCGAAGTCATGATCAAAATCGTATTGCGGAAATCGACGCGGCGCCCCTTGGCATCAGTCAAATAACCATCATCCAAAACCTGTAACAACAAGTTGAAAACATCCGGATGGGCCTTTTCCACCTCATCAAATAGCACAACCGAGTAAGGTTTGTTGCGAACTTTCTCGGTCAATTGACCGCCTTCGTCATAGCCAACATAGCCTGGCGGTGACCCAATCAAACGGGAGGTGGTGTATTGATCCATGAATTCGGACATATCGATTCGAATCAAATTGTCCTCCGAACCAAACATCGCTTCGGCCAAGGCCTTGGCCAATTCGGTTTTACCGACGCCGGTTGGTCCTAAGAACAAGAATGAACCGATCGGCCGTTGTGGATCTTTTAACCCACTACGGGCCCGGCGAATTGCTTTAGCCACCGAAGTCACGGCCTTGTCCTGACCCACAACCCGGTTATGCAGAATCTGTTCCAGGTTGATCAGCCGTTCGCTCTCTTTCTTCTGCAGTTGGGTCAATGGTACCCCGGTCCACTCAGAAACGACTTCCGCCACGTCTTCTGGCGTGACTTTCACATCGGAGCGAACTGTGCCAGGATTGGCCGCGATCACTTCATCGAGTTTGACTTTCAAGGCCATTTCTTTCTGACGAATATTGGCGGCCTGCTCGAAGTCCTGTTGTTCGATCGCTTGTTCCTTTTGGGCGATGATTTGGTTCAATTCTTGTTGGACCTGATCCAGCGGGCTCAGGTCACTGGCTTCATCCAAGCGGACTTTAGCGGCGGATTCGTCGATCAAATCAATCGCCTTATCGGGCATGAATCGTCCCACAATATAGCGGTCCGCTAGTACAACCGCTTCATGTAAAGCCTCGTCGGTGATCGTCACACCATGATGAGCTTCGTAACGCGGACGTAACCCCTTCAAAATTGATTCAGTTTCGGCCGGCGTCGGTTCATCGATTTGCACGGTGGCAAACCGACGTTCCAGGGCGGAATCCTTTTCAATATACTTCTGATATTCATCCAAGGTCGTCGCGCCGATCAACTGCAATTCACCCCGAGCCAGGGCCGGTTTCAAAATATTGGAAGCGTCGATCGCGCCTTCTGCCCCACCTGCGCCAACAAGCGTGTGCAGTTCATCAATAAACAGGATGACTTGGCCATCTTGATAGATCTCGTCGATCACCTTTTTTAGGCGATCTTCGAACTCACCACGATACTTGGTGCCAGCAACCAGGGACCCCATATCCAGCATCATCAGCCGCTTTTGCCGCATATCAGCCGGGACATTGCCCGCAACGATGCGCTGCGCTAGTCCTTCGGCGATCGCTGTTTTACCAACGCCAGGTTCGCCGACCAGGACCGGATTGTTCTTTGTGCGCCGGCTCAAAATCTGAATCACCCGCTTAACTTCCCGATCACGACCGACAACGGGATCCATTTTCGCTTCCGTGGCCGCAGCCGTTAAATCCCGCGCTAAAGAATTCAAAGTCGGGGTCAACGTCTTCGCTTGCGTTGCTGCCGGTCGCGCTGAAGCACGGCCGCCAGCGATCTGCCCTTTTTTGAAATTAGCGTCAGATAAGCCCATTTTTTTCAATAGGATCTGCTTCGTCTTGGTTAGACTGAGCCCCAAATTCGTCAAGATCCGCGCGGCCAAAATATCGTCCTCACGTAATAATCCTAACAAAATATGTTCGGTGCCAATCTTGATGGCGCCTAGACGCTTGGCCTCGTCCCCAGCATAAGCCAAAATCTGCTTGGACTTCGGCGAATAAGGCAAATAGCCATCCGCCTGATCCGAACCTTCTGCGGAGGACGAGCCATAACCAGTAAACCGCTCGATCTCCTCCTTGACGTAATCCGGGGTGATCGTCAATTGCCGCAGCGTCTTACCGGCGATTCCCTCCGTTTCCATCGTTAATGCTAACAATAAATGCTCTGTCCCCACCGCGTGATGATGAAAATACCGCGCCTGTTCTTGGGCAATGACCAGCACTTTACTGGCACTTTCTGTAAATAGATTATCCAAGATAACGCCTGCCTTTCTTTAAACCAAATTCAGCGATAACGTAAGCCATCCAATAATGCGCTCAAGAGATTAGCGCGCACTGTTTCCGCGGCCGTCTGATCCTTGATCCGCAATGCCTCATCTGTCAGCATCGTGGCAATCAAGCGTGCCTCGCGTTCACTGATCAATTCCGATTCAATCAACTGCTGCAAAACCATTAACGTCCGCGGCAAGGTGATTTGCGCCCCGATTGCCGCAATTAAGCGATTCAAGTAATGGTCCTGATCGCAAAATTGCATCTTTTCAATGCGAATGTATCCGCCGCCGCCCCGTTTGCTTTCCACCAAATAGCCTTGTTGCGTGGTGAAACGAGTCTTAATGACATAATTGATCTGTGAAGGAACACAATTGAACTGCGCCGCTACTTCGGAACGATTGATTTCTATCTGTTGTTCCGCAGCCAGAATTTGTTTCAAATACGCTTCAATTATATCTGAAATATTTTGTCCTGCCATCGATCGATTCCTTTTCTATCAAGTCTCATCTGATTTTGACCATCATTGACCTTCATTATAAAAGAAATTAACCGATCTGCCAACTACCAAGTTCCTAACTGATACCAAAAAACGTTGAAAGTTTAATCACTTTCAACGTTTTTCAATCGGGAAAACAAGATTTGAACTTGCGACCCCTACGTCCCGAACGTAGTGCTCTACCAAGCTGAGCTATTTCCCGTCAATCAGCTCTACTGAATCCTTAGAACAAAAAAGCCTAAAAGCTATCTTTCAGACTCAGAAGCGGAAGACGGGATTCGAACCCGCGACCCCCACCATGGCAAGGTGATGTTCTACCACTGAACTACTTCCGCATTTTATTATTTTACTACCATCGGGAAGACAGGATTCGAACCTGCGACCCCCTGGTCCCAAACCAGGTGCTCTACCAAGCTGAGCTACTTCCCGAACTATGCACCCAGTAGGAGTCGAACCTACAACCTTCTGATTCGTAGTCAGACACTCTATCCAGTTGCGCTATG
>NZ_RHOV01000012.1 GCF_003946655.1 Lapidilactobacillus achengensis | reverse complement strand
TCGTGGCTGGAACGCGGTGGGCATCGTTTGAAGCCAATTCCAAAAGCGGGAATTGTCTTCAAATCGAGCCTTATTCTAAGCGATAAATCGCTAAGAATAATCTCACCGCTGAGCCACACGTCCTGAGGCGGTTGCTAGGCAGAATTGAGCCTATCTGCAATCGAACCGAAGGATTTGACGAAGTGGTTTTGCAAGCGAGAGGTCAAAATAATTACCAATTTTGGAGTGGTACAGCAATGCCAACGGATTTGGATTAGGAGATCGGGACACATTGTGTGAGCTGAACATCATTATCGCACTTGAACGGATTCTGGTTGGCAACCGACCGATTTGGCCGATTCATCAAGAATCTGGTCTGTTCATCTGACAGACTGCACTGGTGTCACCAATTTAAAGCTTGTAACCACTAACCACGGTCGTCAATTGCGTGACTCCCCATCAATTGACGATAGCTCGCCCAGTTGGCGTGAGTGCTCAAACGGCTGTTATAACGTTGAGCGGCTGGAGCGGAGAAATTCGGGGTGAGATCGCCGTGAAATTGTCCTTGGCGGCTCTGCCGCTTAGGACAAGGCCTGATTTTGAGACAAGCCGCGTACTTTGCGGATTGGCTCAAAACAGCGCCCACAGCGAGCTCACCCCGAATTTCGCAGCGCAAGCCGCGGGCACGCTACTTTTACGACTATCCCAACCAACATTATGGCCAAGATATTTTTACCAAACATTGCCGGATATTTTCCCCGCAGTGATTGCTTAACCGCGGGAAAATCGTTATGATAAGAACAGTGACTGGCCCCATCAGCGGGGGACAGATATTTTCAGAAAACCAGTTGTTGTGTTAAGCAGAACCAGCATTAAATTCAAAAATTGGAGTGTGACAAAGATGGCGACAGCCGACTTGAAAAGTGTCGACAAAATCATTGTTTTAGATTATGGCAGTCAGTATAACCAGTTGATTACACGGCGGATCCGCGAATTCGGCGTTTATTCGGAATTGCTGCCGAATACGATCACAGCCGCAGAAGTGAAAGCAATCGCGCCTAAGGGGATTATTTTCTCCGGCGGGCCCATGAGCGTTTACGACGAGAATGCCTTCAGCGTTGATCCTGAAATTCTTGAATTGGGCATTCCGATTTTGGGAATTTGCTACGGCATGCAGCTTTTGGCGTACAAGCTGGGCGGCAAGGTCGAATCTGCGGATAATCGCGAATATGGCAAGGCACAGATCGAAGTGACTGATCCGGAAAATGCGCTTTTCAAAGGCTTGCCTCAGGAACAGACGGTTTGGATGAGTCATGGCGACTTGGTCAAGGCCGTTCCCGCCGGTTGCCACGTGGTTGCCACCAGCAAGAACGCCCCAATCTCGGCCTTTGCTGACGACCAGCGCAAAATTTACGGTATCCAATTCCATGCCGAAGTCCGTAATACCGAATATGGCAATGACATCTTGCGCCACTTCACTTTTGACGTGGTCGGCGCGACGGCGAACTGGTCGATGACTGACTTTATCGACCAACAAATTGCCCAGATCCGCGCCACCGTTGGCAACAAAAAAGTTCTGCTGGGACTCTCCGGCGGCGTTGATTCCAGTGTGGTCGGCGTGCTGTTGCACAAGGCGATCGGCGATCAGTTGACGAGTATTTTCGTAGATCACGGCTTGTTGCGTAAAGGCGAGGCTGACCAAGTCATGGCCAGTTTGGAAGGCAAGTTCGGCTTGAACATCATCAAAGTCGATGCCCGCGAACGCTTCCTCAGCAAGTTGCAGGGCGTTAGTGATCCTGAACAGAAGCGGAAAATCATTGGCAAAGAGTTCATCGAAGTTTTTGACGACGAAGCGACCAAACTCAACGGCATCGATTTCCTCGCCCAAGGCACCTTGTACACTGATGTGATCGAAAGTGGCACCAGCACCGCCCAAACCATCAAATCCCATCATAACGTCGGCGGCTTGCCGGAAGACATGCAATTCCAGCTGATCGAGCCACTGCGGACGCTGTTCAAAGACGAAGTGCGCGACCTAGGCGAAAAGCTGGGCATGCCCAGCGACCTAGTTTGGCGCCAGCCATTCCCGGGACCTGGCTTGGGCATCCGCGTCATCGGCGAAGTGACCGAGGATAAACTGGCCATCGTCCGCGATAGTGACTTGATCCTCCGCGAAGAAATCAAAAACGCCGGCCTAGAACGCGAAGTCTGGCAATACTTCACCGTCCTCCCCGGCATCCGCAGCGTCGGTGTCATGGGCGACGGCCGCACCTACGACTACACCATCGGCATCCGCGCCGTCACCTCGATCGACGGCATGACCGCCGACTTCGCCAAGATCCCCTGGGACGTGCTCCAAAAAATCTCCGTCCGCATCGTCAACGAAGTCGTCCACGTCAACCGCGTCGTGTACGATATCACGAGCAAGCCACCAGCTACGATTGAGTGGGAATAAAAGGTATATGTAAATTGAACCCGGAATGTTGATTTAACGGCATTTTCGGGAGATACAAAGGATACGATTGGCGGGGAAATTGTTACGTTCCCCGCCAGAATCCCCGCCAAGTTTGGGCCGAATGAGGGCTGAGCTGGCGGGGATTTTTTAGGTTAGTTCGTCAGCCTGTACTTATCTTCATTACCGTTGTTAGAGGCAATAAGCTAAGTGGTCCGGGAGCGGTACTTGCTAACAACTCGGTTTCGTACTATGCTGCCAATAATGCGAAATCATGTATCTAATCACTCATTTTCTTCTTAAGGAGTTCACCATGTCTGACCAAACTGAACATATGCTTCCTGACATAATTTCCAAGGCCCTAGCGCTACCAGTCGTTCGCGTTGATCGGCACACTTTCTTAACCAAATTATTTCCGCGTGCCACAGAAGTTGAATTGATGTCGATTCTTAAAGATGGCCCGCAAGCCGTCTATACATTGGAACAGCTGACTAAGGTTGCCCGTCGCGTCGTCATGCACGATACCGAGAAGACCTCGGCAATCTCATTTGCCGCGGGATTGCCCTCAAATATCGCCGTCGCTGCTGGAACCGGTACAGCTGACCTCGTACAATATTATGGATTTGCCTTACGTATGGCCCAAAAGGTTGCTTATATTTACGGTCAAGAAAATCTCTTCACTGAAGAGGGAACATTGTCTGAAGACGGCGAGCGTGATGTCATGATCTATCTCGGTGTGATGTTGGGTGTGGCTTCAGCAAATTCCGCATTGATGTTTATCTCTAAGGGACTGAGTAATACACTAAGCAAGAAGTTCATGGCAACCGCGGTCACTCGCACAACGTGGTATCCGTTATTGAAAAAGATTGCCGGATACATTGGCGTTTCCGTAACCAAAAAATCAACATCTGCTGTGATTTCAAAGTCACTCCCTGTTATCGGTGGCTTTGTCTCTGGTGGTCTGACCTTGATTACTTTTAGACCGATGGGTAACCGGTTGATTAAAACTTTTGAAACTACACTCACGGCAACTCCTGACCAAATCAAGCAGGCGCAAAACGTTATCCTTGAAGATATCAAAAATTCTTCAAACGAATAGGTGTGATTTAGTAATATGAACTCGATTATCGCAATCTATTCCGTTTGTATATTAAATTGAAATATCAAACTTCCCGCGAAGATTCCCGTCAAGGTGGCCTCTTAGTTTGAGCTGGCGGGAATTTTTGTGATTATTTGAGAAAGCGTTATACAATATTTAATACCTTCTTGTAGCTTGCTATATTCTATTAGATAATTAGCCTAAGAACACCATGTAGGGGGAGCAATATGGCAATCACAGAGTACGAAGATCAAATTCAAGAAATCGTGAGCAAACCGGATCACTCCGAGTTTATCTATGACTTTCTAAGTGTCTATGATATTCCCAGAGCGACCGTTACCAAGCTACGCAAAGGCATGAACAACCTAGCGAAAGAAGCGGGTGCGGTCTATCTCAAAAATAAGTTGTACTTCAGAGTGGGCGCTGGCGATTTAATGCAAGACTATGCCGACTTGCAAGAACGGGTCGACGAACTTGGTTCCAAGCCGCGTTATCTTCTGGTTACAGACTACCAGCACTTGCTAGCCAAGGATACAGAAACTAACGAGACGCTCGATATCGAATTTGCGAAGTTGCCACAGTATTTTGACTTCTTTCTAGCATGGAACGGCATTGAAAAGGCTGACTTCGATAAGGAAAATCCTGCTGATGTTCGTGCAGCTGAACGTTTTGCAAAGTTATACGATGTTGTGAAGAATGATAACCCTAATGCAACGCCTAAAGGTCTGAACCTTTTCTTGATTCGCATTCTGTTCTGCCTGTTTGCTGAAGATACCAATATTTTTGAACATGATCTGTTCACCAATCGGGTTAAGCAGATGACTGCTGATGATGGTAGCGATTTTGACCAATTCATCGGTAGTCTCTTTGGCGTGTTGGACTTTGAGAAGGCGCAGCGGCCAATCGATACTCCTAGTTGGTTGAACGACTTCCCATATGTTGACGGCGACTTGTTCAAAGATCAGCATGAGTCTTTACACTTTAGTGCCAAGTCTCGGAAGCTCATTATTGAAGCTGGGGAGTTGCTCAAGTGGGATCAGATTAACCCTGATATCCTTGGTTCGATGATTCAGGCGGTTGCCAGTGAAGATAGTCGTAGTCATCTTGGAATGCACTATACTTCTGTGCCAAACATTATGAAGGTTATCAAGCCGCTATTCTTGGACGGATTACGTGAAGATTTTGAAGCTGCCAAGGGTAACGAAAACAGGTTGCAGCAGTTGTATGACCGGATTGGTAAAATCAAGTTCATGGATCCAGCGTGTGGTTCTGGGAACTTTTTGATTATCACGTACAAAGAATTGCGGCAGCTTGAAATTGATATTCTCATTGAGCTTAACAATATTGGTGTTTCAACGATGTACGTTCCATCAGTTACGCTTGACCAGTTCTACGGAATTGAAATTGACGACTTTGCGTGTGATGTGACGCGGTTGTCGTTATGGATTGCTGAGCATCAGATGAACGTGAAGCTTCATGAGCAGATCAGTGATGCGGTGCGGCCAACTCTACCATTACAACATGCGGGGGCGATAGAAAATTCAAATGCATTGAGACTGGATTGGAATAGCGTAGTACGGTTTTATGATGGAGATGAAGTGTTTATTTTTGGAAATCCACCTTATCTAGGTTCGACAATGCAGAACGCAGAGCAAAAAGCCGATATGAAGTTTGTGCTGAGTCGAGACATTGAAAAGTACAAGAACTTGGACTATATCGCGTGTTGGTTTGTGTTGGCAGCAAAGTACGCAGTGAATAGGAATGTTGAATATTCATTTGTTTCTACGAATTCAATTTGTCAGGGTGAGCAAGTTTCACCACTTTGGTCGTTCCTCCTTCATAAATTAACTATTAAATTTGCCTATCAATCATTTGAATGGAAAAACAATGCAAAGAAGAATGCAGCTGTGATTGTTGTAATTGTTGGATTGACTTCAGATGTTAAAAATATATTGAAAAAAAGGCTTATATTAAGATCTGGATATTCCCAAGAGGTTACCAATATCAATGCGTACTTAGAGGCCGGCCCGGATGTGATTGTTCAGAGTAGTTCCACACCGGAAAACAAATTGCCAAAAATGGTTAAGGGAAGCCAGCCAACTGATGGTGGTGGGTTAATCTTTAGTAAAGAAGAGTACGAAAAAATTGTGAGTGAAAATAATGGTTTTAATGTATTGTTCAAGAAATTTGTAGGGTCTAAAGAGTATATCAATGGTATCGAACGGTATGTACTGTGGATTAACAAACAAACATATAATCAGGTTAAGGATGTCCCGTTTATTAGAGAACGTATGAACTTGGTAATAAATGCACGAACTAGAAGCAAAAACGCTGGAACTGTCGAAGCTGCAAGTACTCCATATGCTTTTCAGCATATTTCAAAGTGTTACCTTGATGCTGAAATAATAAAGCCTGCATTAATTGTTCCTAGTGTCTCCTCAGAGAATAGAATTTATGCGCCGATGGGTATCACGGAAGATGATACGATCATATCTAACCTAGCGTTGCTGGTGTATGATGCTCCAATCTGGTTATTAGGGCTGTTACAGTCGCGAATCCATATGGTCTGGCTTAGAAATGTGGGCGGAAAATTGAAAAACGATTATCGCTATTCAGCAAATCTTGTGTACAACACATTCCCTGTTCCTGAGTTATCAACACGTCGTAAAAATGAAATCGAAACATTAACTTACAATATACTTGATATTCGGGAAGAGGAAGGTGGAACCATAGCTGATTTGTATGGTTCTCCATTAGCAAAAAAAAATCCAAAGCCAATGAATGAGCGTCTTCTTCGTGCACATAAGAAATTAGATGCAATAGTTGATAGAGCATATAAGTCGGATGATTTTAACGACGATGGTGAACGTCTGACAGTATTACTTAAAATGTACGCAGATAGGAAACGGTGAAATGGAAAATAAAAATGTAGTTGATGTAAATTATCATCAAACTGGAAAAAGTACGAATACAGACGAGTTGGGCATGCGTGAGATGCAGGCACGTGTCTATCAACATCGTAGTTCACAGTACATTTTGGTCAAGGCGCCACCAGCTTCTGGTAAGTCACGGGCTCTGATGTTTGTTGCGCTTGATAAGTTGGCTAATCAAGGTGTCCGAAAGGTTATTGTTGCCGTTCCCGAACGCTCGATTGGGAAGTCTTTCCAACACACCGAGTTAGCTAAGTTTGGTTTCTATGAAGATTGGTCAGTAGATTCGCAGTATGATCTTACTCTAAATGGTGGGGATGCGGGCAAAGTTCAGAAATTCATTGATTTCATGAATGACGATACGGCTACCATTCTCATTTGTACACACGCCACGCTGCGTTTTGCGTATGAGAAAGTCGATGATGATCACAAGTTAGACAACGTAATGTTGGCGATTGATGAATTTCACCACGTTTCTTCTGAAGACAGCTCTGTCCTTGGTGGTGCGCTGAAGAACATTATGCACAACTCAACGGCACATATACTAGCAATGACGGGGTCTTATTTCCGTGGCGATTCATCGCCAATCTTAACGCCGGAAGATGAGCAACAGTTTGACAAGGTCAATTATACCTATTACGAACAACTGGACGGCTACAAGTATCTGAAGTCGTTTGGCATTGATTACAAGTTCTATCAGGGCTCATATCTCACGGCTTTGGACAAGGCGGTAGATGTGTCTAAGAAGACCATTATTCATATTCCTAGTGTTAATTCCAGTGAATCAACCAAGGACAAATACAATGAGGTTGATGCGATATTTGATACCATTGGCACGATTGAATCGCAAGATGATGAGACGGGTATCTACACGCTTAAGAGTCATGTGGATGGACGGTTATTGAAGGTTGCTGACCTAGTCAATGAAGAGGGCCGCGATAAGGTTCAAGAATACTTACGTAAGATGAAGCAGGCTGATCAGCTGGATATTCTGATTGCGCTAGGGATGGCCAAAGAAGGCTTTGACTGGCCGTGGGCTGAACAGGCGTTGACTATTGGCTATCGACGTTCGCTAACGGAAATTGTGCAGATCATTGGCCGAGTTACGCGTGATAGCTCCAATAAGACGCATGCTCAGTTTACGAATATGATTGAACAGCCGGATGCCAAAGACGGTGACGTTCAATATGCGGTGAACTCGATTCTTAAGGCGATTACTGCCTCACTATTGATGGAGCAAGTACTGGCTCCGGAGATTCACCTGAAAGCACGCAAGCATAAGACAGACAAGTCTTCAGGTAATGGTGGTGACATCTTTGTCCGCGGATTGAAAGACCCGTCGACTAAGGCGGTTCGGAGCATCATTGAGAATGACATGCCTGACCTGAAGGCGGCTATCCTGCAAGATAACGCGGTGAAGAATGGTATTGCGGCTAATGTAGACGCTGAGACAATGAACAAGGTACTGATTCCTAAAGTCATTATGACCCGCTACCCAGGGCTAAATAATGAGGAAGTCGAAGAAGTCCGTCAGTACGCGGTAGCAGACACTGTGCTGCGGCATGCTGTCGTTGATCAAACTACAGACAAGCACGGCAACACCAACGAGTTCTTACGAATGGCTGATAAGTTCATCAACGTCGACGAGTTGGATATCAACTTGATTGATTCCATCAATCCGTTCCAGCGGGCATATGAAGTGCTGTCCCAGAATATTGACAGTGACGTTTTGCGAACAATTCAGCGTTCTATTGACGCTAAGAAGTTTGACTTTGATGAAGCTGAACTCGTCTACTTGTACAATCAGACCAAGCAATTCATCGCTGATAACGGTCGGGAACCAGATAAAGGAAGTCGCGACGAGCTTGAGGTAAAGATGGCGTATGCGCTTGCTAAATTAAGGGATATGCAGGCACGGAGGCAGCAGAATGGATAATCAAAGCTTGATTCGGTCGCTGGATGACATTTTTAATGATCCGGACGCAACGTCTTTGCTCGCTAGCAAACCCAAACATACTCCCGTAAGCTATGACCCCACGGTAGAAGGATTTCAAGAGATTACTGACTGGGTGATTGCTCATGATGGTAACGAGCCACAGAAGCTGCGAGATCCATCACAGATGAAACAGCGCAAGTTGGCAAGTCGATTAAAAGGTATCCGTGAAGATCCAGAACGTCGGAATCTGTTAATGCCGTATGATACCGCAGGGTTGCTGACTGTTCATGAAGACGGTCCGGCGTTGAATGAAGTTGTGAAAAACGAAAAGCGGGATTTCTCATCGTTGGACGATATTCTTAGCGATGATTCCATTCTGTTTAAGAAAAGTGATCAGCAGGCTGCCGGTAGTAAGTTGTTCGATACCAAGAAGCTCAACGAAATTCAGCGTGAGCAAGAAAATCGTCCGGAAGTGATCTCTCAGCGTAAACCGATGAAGGAATTCAGTCAGTATGAGGCGATGTTCCACAAGGTTCAGGCTGAACTTGCTTCTGGTCAGCGGCAGCTTCGCCCGTTCAAGAATTACGAGTTGCTGAGCAAGCACTTCTACGTTCTTAAGGGACAGTTACTGTATATTGATGAGATTGGCGAAGAAGTTGAGCTTAATGACAATAGCAACCGGAAAACCGACGCAAGGATGCATGTAATCTACGATAACGGGACTGAAAACAACCCGACGCGAAATGGGCTTGCTTCATCTCTGTATGGGCGTCAAGGTAGGATTGTTACGGAAGTTGAGCACGGGATTGAACTGACCAGTGATGACCACGTGACGGGGTTCATATATATACTGGAATCTTTGAGCAACAACCCTCAGATTAAGCGAATACAAGCTGAGCATCCACTGTACAAGGTTGGCTTCACTACTGGATTAGTGCAGGCAAGAATTGCCAATGCTGAGAATGAGTCAACATATCTATATGGTCCAGTACGACTGGTCGGCGAAATTAAAGTGGTGAACTTGAAAGCTGAAGCACTGGAAACTGCGCTGCACCATGCATTAGCAGAATATCAATTAGATGTAGATATTACCGCAGCTAACGGGCGAATTATTAAACCGCGTGAGTGGTTCATAGTTGATATTGCAACCATTCAAGCAGCCGTACAGTCGATCATGATTCGATTGAAAGCTGAGCAAGATTAAATAGCTAGCGGTAAGTAATTTATGTTTATGGAATGATGAAAAGGGGTAGTTGTATGTCAGCGATTGGATCAATCTGGCATAAGTGGGATTTACATGTGCATACTGCAAGTTCATATGATTCTAAGTATAATGCATCGGATCATGACATTAAATTGGTCTCAGCTTGGGTAAAGCATGGAATCTCTGCAGCAGCAATAACGGATCATGGAGTAATCGACGAAGAGCGGATTGCAAACATCCGGAAGATTATTTCAGACCGGAATTTAAACATTACGGTGTTTCCGGGTGTGGAACTGAGGACCGACACGGCTAGCTCGAATTTGCATGTAATTGGGATATTTTCTGAAATGTCGGATATGCATGCGCTTGCAGAAGATTTTCGAGCCTTTGCTCGTCGCCATAATTTGATAGATAATCCACAGACCGCATATGTTTCATTGCCAGATATTGTTAAATTTGTACGTGACGAACAGCATGGGCTAATATCGGTGCATGATGGGAAGAAGAGTAATGGCTTGGGAAAGGCGACTGGATTAAGCGGTTCTAAGGATGATCCCAATCGAGATTTTAAGACTTTACTGAGACATGACTTCAGGTCGCAGGTTGACTTTCTAGACACTAATTCGGAGCAGTCTGCGGAAGCCTTGGTGGCATACATATGCACGGGAGATTTGGACGGACTACCAGTCACAGTAAACAGTGATATTCATTCGCCAAAAGCATATCAAGCTGAAGCGGTGACATGGATTAAAGCGGAACTGACTTTTGATGGACTTAGAGAAGCATTTTCTCAACCAGCTGGTCGAATCTCGTTTAAGGTTATTCCGAAGGAACTGCAGGACCAAGGGTTGAGGAAAAATTCGACCATCTCCGAAATTGATGTACGGAGTGACGATGGAAAATCAGATTGGTACGGAAATTCATTGCAGTTACCGTTAAACCCAGGTCTAGTTACAATCATTGGAAACAAAGGAGCTGGTAAAAGTGCGCTTGCTGATGTACTCGGGCTTGATGGTAGATCACGTAATTTGAACGATGCTTCGTTCTTGTCAAAGCATCGATTTAACGACAAATCAAGGTATGGTTCAAGGTTTAGCTCCCGCCTTCGATGGTGCGATGGGACCGAAGACGATTGGTTAAAGTTAGATCAGAAGCCGTCGAGTACGAACGGGAAAGTTGAATTCTTACCACAGAGTTATATCGAAAAAATAGCCTCATCCGTTAGCGACGAAGAACTGTCTAAAGAAATCCAGAAGATTGTGTTTGAGGCGCTTCCGAAAAGTAAACGTCTGGGACAGCGTTCTTGGGCAGCTCTGATTGAAAAACTAGAGCAAAAGTACACAACTAGCATTCAGGATGCCCGAACTAGATTGCACAAAGTGAATATAGACATTCTGCAATTCGAATCAAAATTAAAAGTCAGTTACCTTGAGGAGAGACAAGAGAAACTTCGTACTATTCAAGCCCAAATTAAGAGTATGGAATCAAATCCACCGAAGAAGCCGCTAATTGAAAATCCAGAATCGGATGAAAGCGAGAAAAGGCAAAGCTTAGTGGATAAGATGAAGACTAACAAGAGGTTAAAGGAGACTGAGGAAAAGGAACAAGGAAATATTTCACAATTCATATTAGATTTGAATGAATTGCAAAATAACGCTGACAAAGTAGTTAACACGATTAATGAATATAACAAAGCCGTCAAAGAATTTGTGGAAAAGTATAGTACACTTTTACCAAATTTGACTGAAATTACAGAACTTACTGAGACTATGCAAATTACGGCCAATATCTCGTCAAACCGTCAATCGAGTCTCTCAAAGAATCAGGCTGCCGCTGAAAACAAAAAGAGCCAACTCCAAAAAGCGATTGATGAGACAGCAAAGGAAATCGAAACATCTAATAAAGAAATCGATCGACGGGATAGTAAGATGAGTATCCAGGGTAAGCAACAGGCACAATACCATGATGCTTTAGAAGCTTGGAACTCAAAACTATCTCTTCTAAAAATAGGAGATGAAGGGTTAGATACTGATTCTGAAAAATCGGTTCTAGAGGAAATTCAGAATTGCACTGAAAAGATTCCCAATCAAATTGCTGATCTGTATAAGAAACGTCGTTCTCTTGTTGAGCAGATTCTGAATCTGATTAAAGAAAAAGGGAGGCAATTAGACGGACTGTATCTTGACGCTAAGCAGTACATTGATGTGCTGAACAATGTGGATCAACAAAACGGTATTAACACAGAGCGAGATAGTGGTGTTGAATTTGTTGGATCCATTCAGCCAGTATCAGGATTTGTCCAGACCATACTCAGTAATGTTGACGGCAGAAAAGCTGGAAAACTCCGAGGATCTAGTGAAGCCGCAGATTTTATTAATTCAGAGTTGGATAAAACTGACGTTTCCATCTCGAATCAAGTGATTGATTTCATTGAAGCAGTTCTTTATCAGAACGACCCAAAAACTAGTCGACCAGACTTTGATGGCTTAGAAGGAATCTTTCGAGATCGGGCCACTACGTACGATTATTTGTTTGGTCTCGAATTTTTAGACGCGGAACTACGGCTCATGTACAACAAGCGTCCATTACAGGCGCTGTCTGCTGGGGAGAAAGGACTAGTGCTTCTTATTTTCTATCTGGGGCTATCGCGGCGTGAATATCCGCTTGTGATTGACCAGCCAGAGGATAACTTAGATAATCAATCCATATTTAAGCATTTGGTACCGTATTTACGATATGCGAAAACGCAACGACAAATAATTGTTGTTACGCATAATCCAAACATTGCCATTGCGGCGGATGCCGATCAAGTGATTGTTGCCACCATGGACAAAAACACAAATACGTTTGGATTTATCAGCGGAGCTCTTGAGGATAAAGATATTAACCTGGATTATTCACCTCGGTATTTGGGACATGAAATCGCATCTGGCCGGTCTGAAAGCAACGTTTGGAGCGTTGCGAATACTGACTGAGCGGAGAAGTTGGTGATCGATGCACCACGAACAGACCGACCCAGTTTTCGGCTTGACGCACGACCTATTCAGTTATTCAGTTCAGGTCGCCAACTGATGGACTTCGTCCATGAGCCGACTAAACCAGTTCTTGTAAACATAGTTAGAAGCAAGATGAATCACCACACGACGGGCGTGCCAAGTAATCCTACCGGCGATGTGAAAGAGACTGAACCGTAGCGAGGAGATCGTTGAACGACGGTCTTCCGAGACAAAGAGCTGTTTAAAGAGCTGAACCAGGTTATAGGCAATACCGGTGATCAAGGCTCGTGCAGTGTTCCGTGCAAAAGTTGAGCTGTCTGTTTTGTCAAAGCCAAACCCGCATTTCAGCTCCTTAATTTGGTTCTCAGCATTGCCCCGCTGTCTATAGGTCTTGAACAAAGTCTCTGGAGCCTCGGAGGCCAGGCTGGTCACTACGAATGCGTGGTTCCAGGGAACTAGCTCATCTGCCGTATGAGTAGAACATACGATAACACGACGAGCTTTACCCCATGACGCGGCCTGATACTTGAATTCGTGGTAGACGCATTTGCTCTCTTCATATTTTGGAGGACAATCCACTAAGGCCGTTTCTGCCAGCTTCCCAAGCTTTGAATTTGCCTTGAGTCGAACCAAAAAGTCGACGCCATGTGTGTCGCACATCTCGTAAAATTTTGGCGCAGCAAACCCCGAATCGCCTCGAATGATGACGCTGGTGCTTTGAGGGAGCGCCGATAGGCGCGAAAAAGTTGTCTCGACGAACTTATCGGCTTCCTTGCCGGTGTACTCATTGCCAGGGCGCATCAAGGCGTCTAAGAGCAACCCGGACTCTTGATCAAATACAACCTGAGGGTGATATCCATAGGCCATATAGTGAGCGTTGAAGGCGGACCGTTCTTGATTACCGAAAGTATCACAATGCGTTGAGTCTATATCCAGCACGAAGCGGGATTGACCACTAAGACGGAAAGCCAAGGCGGCTACTTGCCAGATAAGCTTCCGAAAGTCATCTAGGTCGGCGTCTTCAAGGCGCTTGAAAAACCGTGAAAGTGAGGGCTGTGAGACTAGCCGAGAGCTACCCAAGGTGGCCGCCAGTACGGGATCACGTTGCCAGTCATTGGCACTACTGTCATGTAAATACCCGGCAACGTCGAGCAACAATTTTTCCAAGAAGATGTCGATCATCGAGGCCTTCCAGAATCGTCGTTGGTCTGGTAACTTGAGGCACTGATTGGCAAGTTGCCTAAAGTTGATACGATGAAGAAACTCTTGGAACAAAACGAGCCCGGCGTCATTTGAAAGTTGACCGCCGTCGGCGGTCACAGTCACATTGGTATTGCATTGCAGGGATAAGCTGGTTAAAGTTGAGATGGTGTGAAGCCTCGCTTTCGTGATGGTTTTCGTTGACTCAACCTTAGCATATAGGCGCACCCAATGGGTGAAACACCAAAGCAGCGCAGTCCCGTGTGAATCATGGGATTGCGCTGCTTTTTTGAAATTCTATGAATAATCCAGGATTAATACGCAAATTGTTGATGTCCTTGAAGGGACTAAGCCGGCATTTGATCTACGTGACCGACGTTACTCGTTGTTCGAGTAAGAAGAAGGGATGATTAATGTAGCCAGGTGAGCAGCCAAGAATTATTGGAAAATCTCTTTAGAAGTTCTGTCGCGACACCCATTTCCGATTTCGTCATCACCATCAATTCTATTCAGCAACTTCAAAGCCCATATCTCGGCCCATACCGTCGATGATATGGGTATTTTAATTTGCAGAAGAGCTTAGAAATTGAATCAATATTTCTTTTCTTGGAGCCAGTATCGCCAGCTGTATCGTCAAGTCCGTTAGCCAGTAACATTAAAATCCTGTTACAGTTCAACTTTCAGTTTCAAAACGCGTCCTACAAACCGTCTGTATATGGTGAGAGCGAAAGTTCTCACAGACCTTCCGGAAGGGTCTCGCAACGCAACGCCGCCGCGCGCGGCGTGCAGCGCGAAAGCCGCTAGCGTGAGCGGCGGCGGTCGGCGTTAGCCGGCCGCCACAAGCCCCCGGTCTCTAATAGGGGGGCAAATATTAGAGACAAAATACACGTAAGTAGGACGAAAGCGCCGGTGGCAAGCCACTTTGCGTGGGCAGATAGGTGGCTTTGCTGTCAGGTTGCTTCGAAAGGAGCTAACATGCTGAAAGATTTGAACTTAGTCGGCGGGATGACGAATATCGACTGGCTAAACCAGTTTCATGATGAGATGCGCATGCACAAGATTACTCAGGGTCAATTAGCGAAGACGGCTGATTATAGTCGGTCGCATTTGAACCAGTTGCTGACAGGGAAGAGTCCGATTAACAAGCAAGCGCGATTGCGATTGACGTTGGCACTGCGATCGCTGACCGGTCAGAACAATATTGACGTCTGTATTGATTATTTGGGCGTCACCTTCAAGTCACACGACTATGAAGAGCTGGTGGCGGAGTTGTTCCAGTTCAACCTCAATCACTTCAGTCTTAAGGAAGGCGCGCGCTATGGTTACAGTGCGACCTTCAAATGTGGCGAAATCGACGTGTTGCTGTCGCCATATCAAGATGTAAATGCAGACGGTTATGATCCTAGTGAGGATAGTGGCACGATGATTGAGTTGAAAGGTCAAGGCTGCCGCTACGTTGAATCGTACTTGCGCCAGCAGGATCGCACCTGGTACGACTTCTTAGAGACCTGCATTGCCCTTGATGGTCATTTCACCCGTGTTGACCTCGCCATCAATGATCGTAATGGTTTGCTCGATGTGCCGACCTTGATTGAGAAGTGTGACCGCGATGAATTCACCTCGCGTTTTCACGGCTTCCGAGATAATCGCACCAAGCAGTGGGAGGTATCGGGAAGAACTTTGTATCTGGGATCGCCGCAAAGTGAAGTTTACTTCTGTATTTATGACAAGGCCTTTGAGCAACACCAGAAGCACCCTGAGATTGCGATTGAAGATCAGCCGATACGGACACGCTTTGAAGTCCGGTTACGTCGCAAACGCGCCGCTGCTGCAATTAAGAATCTGTTGGCGGAGCGTGATCCGGAGAAAGTGGTGTTCGGCATCATCAACCGTTACCTGCGTTTCTTGACGCCAAGTCATAAAGCGAAGAGTCAGTGGGCGACAGATCCGCGTTGGGATGCTTTCATTGGCAATAATCGCGATAAGCTGCGACTTTCTACCAATCCTGAACCATTGAGTTATGCACACATTACCCGCTGGCTGAAGAAACAGGTCGCGCCGTCGCTGAAGATGTTGCAGCTGATTGATCAGTACAACGGCACCGCTGAACTGAAGGCAATCATTGATGGCGGCAAGTTAACCCAACGGCACTGGGATTTGATTCATCACTATCAGCACCACCGTAATGGCGTTTTGACGGATGCAGAACCAAGTGAGACATCAAAAAAGAGCGACTATGCCGACCAAAGCAAGTAGTCACCCTTCACAGATAAGATTTGGGTCCTATCTGGTTTGATTATCTCACTCCAATCAATGAGAAGGAAGTGACGTAATTGGATAAGAGTTTTGTCTGCTACCAAGATCTGATGGCATTAGGGTTTAAGCAGCACACCGCGCGCGATATCATTAGACAAGCGAAGCAAAGGATGGTACAAAAAGGGTATCCCTTGTATCTCAACCGAAACTTAGGGCGCGTGCCGCGTTCTGTCGTTGAGTCCATTCTCGGATCACCGATGAATGGAGCTGTTGAGAATGAGTAAAACCAAATATCCAGGCGTATTCATAGACGCCAAAGGTAACTTCTACTATGAAACCGAGTTAGGCACCGACAAGATGAGTGGCAAGCGCGTCCGCAAGAAAGGGCGGAAGGACAGTCAAGGAATGCCATTCAGTACCGCGTTTGCCGCGAACAAGGAGCTGACGCGGGTGAAGCGTGAATATCATGAGGCGCATGGGTTTACGAACTTCCGCATGACTTACCGCCAATTCATGAAAGACTCGTATATCCCAGCGTACAAAACCGACGTGGAGGAAAGCACCTTCGCTGTCCGTAATCGCAGCTTTGATATCTGTATCGCGCGGTTTGGCGACTTGCTGCTGCGTGACATCGATATCACCGACGTGCAGAACTTCCGCACGTGGTTGCTCACAGATGAGAAAGACGGCGGTGCGGGCTACTCGCAAGGCTATGCTGGATTGGTGTTCGGCGGTTTCCGCAAGTCCCTTGACCACGCGGTGCAGATGCAGTATCTGTCCAGCAATGTGTCGAAGCGCGTTAAGGCGATCCCCAAGGCCAAAAGCAGCGTACCATTTTGGACGAAAGCTGAGTTTGAACAAGTTATCGCGCAAATCTGCATTGATGATATCTACGGGCACCTTAACTTTGTGATGTTGTGGCTGTACTTCCTGACTGGCGTGCGGGTCAACGAAGGCACGGCGCTGTGGTGGCGGGATGTTGACCTCTCTAAGAAGCAGCTGCACGTTGACCACATGCTGGTGATGAAGAACCGGCATGACTGGGAGCGCCACGACTACACGAAGACAGACAGCGGCAAGCGCATCTTGACGCTCGACGATGACACCGTGGGGATTCTGCGGCGCTGGCGCGAGGTGCAGACGAGTTTCGGTTTGGGCGGGATTGATGACTTCATCATGACCTACGACGGCTTGCCGATGACCAAGTCCACGATCTCGCGAATTATCCACCGCTACGCCAAGTTAGCGAAGGTGCATCCAGTCGAAAGCAAAGGGCTGCGCCACAGTCACGCGTCGTATCTCATCAATGAGTTCAATGTCTCAGTGCTGGTGTTGTCTAAGCGCTTAGGGCATTCGTCACCTGAGATTACGCTGAAGCACTACTCGCACTTGTGGGGCGGGCTGGATGCCGACATCGCCGAACAGATTGCGGGTAATATTACGATCAAGACAGCGGGTCAGAATCAGGTGCGGTTCGTGGGTAATCAGGCGGTGAAGTACGATAAATTAACCCCCGCCAAACTCCCCGCCAAAACGACAGTTGAGGCATAGGAAGCCAGTGATGACGCAGGTTAGCGCCGCTGAAGATACGCTTGAATGGGAATGATTGTGTCAGCACAACAAATTGAGCCGAATATTTTCAATAGTATCCAAAGGCAGTTGTTAAGTGATCAGCGAAAGCACGCTCGATGACCTCTTTGACTTTCCGGCGAGAGTGGCCAGTGCTTGCGGCAATGCTCCGTTGGCTATGATCTGGTGAAAGCTCCAGAATCCTACGATACTGAATAGCCATAAGAAAAACCTCCAATATATTTGATGTACGCGCTTTCTATACGCGTATCCAAAGTATATCGGAGGTTGCTTGATTTATGAATGGTAACATGCTTGGCAGAAGGTGGTAACATCTGGTGGCTGCCCTCAACATTTTGCAACCAATAGAACTTTATTTTTGAACTAATTTAATTTCTTCTATCAATTCAATGGTTTTCATTTTGTCTATTCTAGTATCTCTATAATCAGTAGATACAAAATTATCTTGCCAGAATACACACAATTCATTATCTACGTTTATCATTTCAACTACATTAGGATATTTCTCTCTTTGATTATTTATGTTAGTAAACTTATTCCTCCCTAAAATTGCATCACTAGCGATAGCTATTAAAATTTCATTTGATATATCTTTTTTATTCAACTTAATATATATCCTATTCCCTCCAATGGCGGAAAGTTCTCTTGCTTCTTGAATATAGTTTGATACATCAGAATCAAGGTGTTCATACCTTCTAAATTTTAATTTTCTTACTAATAATTTCGCAGAGTATTTTACATAATAATATACTCTATTTTTATATTGACTAAATATTACTTTCTTTTCAATAAAAATCATTTCTCTCGCTAAATAGAGTACAGGAACATTTAATACCCAAACCAGAGGTTCTATTCCAAATGACAGCCAAAAATCTAATGAAAAAATATCATTAATATTTTTCAAAAATTGATTTATCGCAGTAACTAGCATAAACAAGCCTATACTTATCAAAAAGAAGTTAAAAAACTTAGCAACAATTTTTGTGTCTTCTTTTTGATTTGCAACTGCTATAAATACAGAAAGAATCGTTATAATAAATATCAATACCATTTCCCAGATAACAGGCAAAGTATAGGTTGAATTTATGAAAAGCGGAATAGCCACAAAACTAAACAATTCGGTTTTTTTTCAAGAATTAATTCGCTAAAATTCTGTTTTTTTAAATACCCAACAATTGGAAATACTGAAAAAAATGAAACAATTAAGTAGTCTTTTATGTACCATAATGAAATTTGCAAATTATCCATATATACAAAATAATAGATTATAATTAAATAGATTAAATTGATTACTATCATCACTATAATAATAGGGTTTAATAAAAATTCTATCATGGATTTAATGCTGTCCTTTAAAGAATTCAACAAATTATTTTTTCTTCCGAATATGATAATAAGGAAAAGTGAAATTAGAATCCAATATAAAATGGCTTGCTCTCTTGTACTCATTCAAAAGCTCCCTTTTAATAATAATTCATATAATTTTACCACACTTTATAGTTTTGAATAATTAGTCAATTATAAGAAATAGTAGCCTACCTAAAAAATATTATCTATTTCAAAGGCTTTGTTCTCACTAATAAAAAAAGGATTTATGTTGTTTGGTTTTAAGCAAAAGAATCACCTCATTATTTATCTGAAATAAGCTGTAGATAGTTAAATATTCATAATTATGGGATAGCTATCTTCCTGTAAAATATTACTTCCATAATGGATTCTTCACGTTTTCATTTTTTTCTTTTCCTTCTAAATCTGTAACTTTCTCTTCTAAAGCATCTGTACTCAATATGAAGTTCATATAGAACATCTTGAAAATTCTAGCTTGTGCGTGAAACTCTCTTATGATTTTTTTCTTATTCGAAGGAATTGCTCGATTATCAAAGAAATTATGCATTTGTTTAAGCGGCTCTTGCCACGAAGCTAGTTGCTCTAAGCAGTTTTTTAACTTGTGAATATCCTGTTGAGTAATTTCTTTGATCGGTTGGTTATTTTTAGTTATTATGTTTTTCATTAATCATATATAAAGAACATTGTTGACTCGGCGCTACGTTCGCAGTTTATAGATTCCAAAGAAGTAAAGACAACAGCGGATATTATTAGTAGAGTTGATAACATTTCAGGTGCGATTCAGCCGAAAATAATTGTCGAAACATGTCAAATGCATCTGAACCAGGTGCTTGATGAGCATGATTTTGAAGGTTTACGTGTACTGTGTACGCTTAAAGGTCAAGTTGTGGACGGTCTTGCGAATATGTGGTTGCAATCCGGATATTCGAAATTTGCTTTGGGACGAATTTCGAAAGATGTAGATTTACAGAAACACTTGCGTGAGAAAATCGGAGTTTCGACTATCGGCTTTAAAAGTAAGTGAACCGAATCAAGTTACGATATACGAGTTGACAAATGTTTTCTTATCAAGGCGGGATGAAGGCGTTCAGCGATGCCTTGACTGAAGCGGTCCTGGCCACCAAACAATTGCCCGATACGCCATCCGTTCGCTTGCGACTCCGTTTTGTGTTTGCGGGGATCGGGACCTTGTTGCGTTATCATGGTGCCGACGAGGCTGATGAGCTCAAGCGCGTATTGGCGACGAGCATTCGGAGCCAATTCCCAGAAGTGGGCGCGGCTTGACGCTCACTTCGGCCGGTTGCCAATAGCCGCTCACGGAAGAAAAACCAGCAGACTTGCCATATCTGAATATGTCCCCATCAAAAAACCTTGTCAGATTACCGGCTGACAAGGTTTTTGGCATTTCTTATTTTCTTTGACGGTTTGCGAAGCTATTCGGCGTCCAAATAAGGGCCACCATGGATACCCACATTAGGAGCTGAACATACCCTGCGAAATGATAGTTTAGAACAAGATAAAATAAAAGAACCATCAAGCTACTTTTAGCGATTTTGATGAGTAGTTGTTCTTTGTCCATGGGCTGATCTCCTCGTTTGCGTCAAAATATGTTGCTGTCAAAGTGGCGTTGTTAAGTGCGATCGAAGCGAAGGCTACGTGGAAAATCCTCGGCATGATAGTAGCACCCGCCCCAGTTATGGCCTGGATCGATGTCATCATTCTTCTGAAGCTCTGCGTTCGAATTAATACCATCATTGTTATCATTATCATAACGGTTTTTGAGTTGTCTATACAAGCTCGGCTGGGAAAATAGTTGTACCAGGTGGGTAGCTAATCAAAGTTTGCTTTGGCTGTTATTAGACTACTAAATTACCAAAAATTTTTGAAATATTGCTCCGAAAGAGTTCGCACAATGGAACCGATCGGCGCTTCTTTTTGCTAAATATTCAAGGACGGAACTATGGACAGCTCGGCAATCTGTTGAGCGTGAATTTTTGCAGTCTGTTTATTGTGAGAAAACCAGTTTGAAGTTTTGGATGTACCCAAGACCAATTCTTCGTTCATTAAAAACCTCATGCTTGATTGCTGTCATTCTCCATCAAAGCGCCGCTCCTGTAGCCAACTAGCCAGCCGTAAATACTGGCGCTGACTGATGCGATTAGCGCGCCAAGATTCCAGAAGTTGGTAAGCAGCGTCAAAATTGTTTGTTTTGATTTCTTGGAGGAGAGCTTGTTGATAGGAAACAAGACTAGTTTCGGCGTCGGGAAAGACGATCGTGACATCGTCGGCTCCGGCGCCTTTTTTCTTGGCTAGCATGTAGCCCAGTCCTTCGGCGAAGCTCTTGATTTGACGCATTAAAAAATCATTTTCATCGTTCATCGGGCAACCTCCTGAGCTTGATTTGAATTTGCGATTAGCGGTAATTTTGTAATTCTTAACAGATAAGAATCACGAGATGTTGATTTAATAAGCCAATTATACCACTGAGGCGACTAGATGGATTCTGAAGAGTGGATACACGTGTATTAAACTATTTTTTGTTAGCTGCGAGTGAGGCAAATATTACCAAGGCGGCAAGCTTATTGCATATCACGCAACCGACTTTATCTCGCCAGTTAAAAGGGCTTGAAGATGAGCTGGGCGTGCAATTATTTCTAAGAGCCCATCATCGGATCAAACTAACAGATGCGGTTATTTTATTTCAACAACGGGCCCGCGATCTTATCAGTATAGAAAGACGAGCCAAGGAGGAGCTCACACAGAGTGGTATTCTGGCTGGGGAAATTGCTGTTGGGGTGAGTGAACTACAAAGCTTAACGGAACTGTCACAATTAATTGCCGAATTCCACCTCATGCATCCCCCAGTTCATTTCGCGCTCCACAGTGGTAATAACCAAGAATTACAATTTTGGCTGGAGCGTGGATCAATTGATTTAGCACTGATGTTGGAACCCATGGATGTTAAAAACTATGAATTTGTGCGAATGAGCCAAGTTGAAGAATGGGGTGTTTTAGTTGCGGAAACCTCCCCTTTCGCAACGTATTCGGAGATTGTTCCTGGAGATTTGATTGGTACGCCAGTGATCACGATTCTGGATGAAGTTGTTCAACGTGAATTGGCCAGTTGGTCGGGTCAGTACGCAGCGCAAATGGCTAGTTGGGCGAGATACAACCTATTGTCAAGTGCAATCACGCTAGCGCGACAAACTGACGGCGTAATCGTGTGCTTGAAATTGCCTCAAGAGTTCTCCGGCATGCGGTTTGTTTCGTTAAAGCCCAAACTGTCTTTGGATTCAATCGTAGCATGGCGAGCAAGACGACCCCATCCCAAAGCCACTGAAGTGTTTTTGGAGCGGTTGCGTGAATATGGTCAGGCAACAAAGGTTTCAAACTAACAACGGAATTAACAAATGGTTGGCTACTAAGGCCGATGAGTTGGAAATTACGGAACAGGTCCATGAATTAGCGGAGAAACAGCAAGTGACGCTGGCTCAAATCGCATTGCGTGGCAGTGGGGGCAAGGAGTCATGGCGCCCATTATTGTGGGGACTAAAAGCAAAGCTAAGTATCTTGATGACGCGGTCGGTGCTTTTGTCCTGAATTTAACGGTGGCTGAGCTGGCCTAACTTGAAGAACCTTGACCCACAAGATAGTCGACGCGATTGATCAGAATCTGGCCCAAGGGGGTAGTTATGACAGATGTGGTCAAGAAATAAATAAACAGGTTCTTTGGCGTTGGTGGGCAGTTTATCCGTCCGGCGGAAGGTCGGACTGGGGGTGAGTCAGCCGCGATATTATTCTTGGCGGCTCTGCCGCCTAGAATAAGGCCGAGCTTGAAGATTTTCGGTGGTTTTTCGAAAAGCTTCAAGTCGTGCCCGCAGCGTTCGAAACAGAGTGTGGAACGCAATGGGTTGCTTTTGAGTACGACTAGCGATTTTGCTGGATTGATGCAATCAATCCAGTGAAATTGCGTATCGGCGCAGAAAGCAATTGCGTGGAACACGTTTCCACCACCCCCAGCCCGACCTGGAGCCCCACCACATCTGCCAACCACCAACGCCACGGCGGTACCACATCGCAAGCAGTTATCGCAACAACCTCATTTCAAGTCTAGCTGAATTTCAGCCTAAATTAGCCGGTAAGTGCTATAGTTAATTTATCGATTTTTTTGCTGTGAGCTGAGAATGGAGGTCAACGATGACCAAAACGACGAAGCGAGTGATGGCCGATAATTTGAAGATCATGATGACGCAGCAGCCATTGGCGCATATCACGATCGACGCGCTGACCAAGCGAGCGCATGTCAACCGCAATACGTTCTATTATCATTTCGAGGATATTTATCAATTGTTGGAGTGGACCTTCGATCAGGAGATCGTCACCCAGATCCAAACCAATTTGTCCGCCGCGAATTGGCAGGAGAAGTATCAACAAATGTTGACTTATGTTCAGGATAACCGCGACTTTTGCTTAGCGGCAGCGAATTCAGTTGGTCGGCATTTTTTGGAAAACTTTCTCTATTCAGTTGGGGTTTTAGTGGTGCGGCCGGTGGTCAAGGATATTGATGATCACTTGGCGCCCGCCGTCGCTGACGCCATCGTCGATTTTTATGCGGGCGCTTTGGCGGCGCAATTGCTGCGGTGGTTGGATGATCAATTGCGCGAGACCGAAGCGCAAATGTTGGCGCGGGCCAAGTTGATGTTGCAGGGGACAATCGAATTGATCGTGCAGAAGTCGCTTCATGAAAATGATTCGGCGGCGGATCATTAGCAATGCCGTGTAGTTGCCTCGGAGGTTGCACTGGTGCGAACACTGCCTGTATCCGTGTTTTCTGCGGTTCGCGCACAATAAATTGCCTATCAAAAAAGCAGGTCGAGTGCGTCGTTCACTCGATCTGCTTTTAATTTAGGTGCCAATTCTGTCGGTTATTACGGTTTAGAGACCTTGACCATTAGTTAAGGTTTCGCGAAGATAAACGGGTTGATCAGCGGCCGCCGCATTGTCGGTTGCCGGGGCATCACCGCAGTGTTCATGGATCGCGGCGGCGATGGAGTGACCGAAACGATGGCCAACATAAATACCAGCGGCCAACACGATGGGGACCAGGATCAAATTCTTATGTTTCATGAGAAAACCTCCTTCAAAATCAATACAGCTAGATGTTGATCAGTCTAAATCAATTTCGCGTCATGCAATAATTGTTCAATATAGGTGCCCTTGATTTTCTTCAAAAGGGCACTGACGCCCAGTTGTTCCGCTGAATTTAACGGCAATTCTTGCAGAGATTTGTGGTCGTTCAAATAATAAACGGCTCGCATCAAGACTCGCACGTCGAAGGATGAATCGAAGACTTCGGGCACGCCCCGATCCACATTCAATAATTGATAAACGGCTTCCATCGCGGTCCGAACGGAATACTCGGTCGTGAAAACAGTATCGCGTTCCGTTTCCGCAAAGTTACCAATAAAGGCCAGGTTGGTTGACCCAGTTGGCACAACCAGCGGCCGGTCACCTGTGGACCGTGGCATGAAGTAGCTGGTGATGTAAGGCATGTGTTGGGGAATCGAATTGGCATCGGCGGCGATGTCGGCGATCTCATCGGTTGGTACGCCGATGTGGTACAGAAATTCCTGACAGATTTCCTGACCGGTACATTCGGTGATTTTCTTATGAACATAATTACCAGGTTGGTCAGAGAACAGACCATATAACCAAACAATCAATTCGTTGTCTTTTTGTTGTTGAAAATGGGGTTGGCGGCTGATGGAGATGCCTAACAGCCAATTAGAATCGCGAATCGTCAAGGGATCACTGGTGACGATCGAGCCACTGTGGGGATCCTTGCCAGTGATTTTCTGGATGTAAGGAACGATGCGATCGTCGCTGAAGGTACAAGTGGCGGACATGACCCAGTTAGCCGCCGGAATGTTCCGATAAAACTTCTCTGGATGACCTAACGCTGGTTCTTGTTTGGCTAAGTTTTCCCACAATTGCCAGCTGGCGCCGACTTCGTGTTCCATTGGCGCCGGATGATCGTTGTCGCCGTAAGTGGTACTCTCAGTGATCGAACCGTTGGTGACGAAAACCAGATCGTTTGGGGTCAACGGAATCGTCGTCGCTTTACCAGCTACGGTCAAGTCGATTTGAGTGGCAGTCAGGCCGTGCTGGTCGTGATTCAATTCAATGTTGTTGACCACGGTGTCAAATTGGAAGTCCACGCCGCGATCTTGCAGGTACTTGATCATAGGCTTGACCAGCGATTCATATTGATTATATTTCGTGAACTTCAAGGCAGACATGTCTTGTAGCGTTGCGACGTGATGAACGAAACGCATCAGATAACGGCGCATTTCCGTGGCGCTGGCCCATGGTTCGAAGGCGAACATGGTCGACCAGTACAGCCAGAAGTTACTTTTGAAGAACTCCGGACCAAAAACATCGTTGATTTTAACATCTTGGAGATCAGCTTCCGGCGTCATCACCAAATCGATGATTTCCTTGATGGCTTGTTTGGATAAGGTCAACTGACCATCGCTAGCCAAACGTTGACCGCGATTTTCAATGACCCGGCAGGCGGACTTGCTAGGATCCTCTTTGTTGAGCCAATAAAACTCGTCCAGAACGGAAACTTTCGGGTTCTCCAAGGTCGGGATCGAACGGAACAGATCCCACAGAGTTTCAAAATGGGGTTCCATTTCCCGACCGCCACGAATGATGTAGCCGCGGCTGTTCAGAATACCATCCATGCTCCCGCCGGGTAGGCTGAGCTCTTCTAGAACGTGGATCTTCTTTCCTGCCATTTGACCATCACGAACCAGAAAAACCGCAGCGGCCAGTGACGCCAGACCAGATCCAACTAAATAAGCCGATTTTTGATCGACATTTTCCGGCTTTCTCGGCCGTGCAAAAGCTTCATAATTACCATTTGAATAGTACATATGTTGCCTCCTTAGTGTGATTCCTCGAACCACTTGCCTCTAGTCTAGAGCGATTTCCCAGCAGCAACAATGGACAACTCAGCATGTTTGTCCAAAAATCAGCAGGGCAGCAGCTCTAATCACCACACCAATGAAGACCGCCACCACAACGAGATCTCAATTAAAAAATACCCCATAACGCCCAGTTCAAGCAGCGAATCCGATCAGAAAACGAGTCCCTAAGCCAAGCCCGTAAATCGACAAAGAAAATTTGAAAAAACACTTGCCTTCTACCTACTACAACGTTGTAGACTAAAATCAGAGTGTGAGGCGACCTGCACAGCTTCTGAGCATTAACCTAGCTAGGATTATGGAAGCGGGTTTCGCTTCCGGAATCCTAGCGTAGTTAAGCGGAGGAAGCTAGGTCGGCGAACACGTTTAAAATCAGAGTGCGAGCCACCCCGGGTAGTGCTTGAGCATTAGCCTAGCAACTGTTTTGGAAGTGGTTTTACTTCCGGAACAGTTGCGTAGCTAAGCGGAAAGCACTGGGGTGGCGAGCACGTTTAAAATCAGAGTGCGAGCCGACCTGCACAGCTTCTGAGCATTAACCTAGCTAGGATTATGGAAGCGGGTTTCGCTTCCGGAATCCTAGCGTAGTTAAGCGGAAGAAGCTAGGGTGGCGAGCACGTTTCAATAATGCCCACGGCTTGCACTGCGAGAATCGGGGTGAGCTCGCTGTGGGCGTCACTTTGAGCTTTTCGGAAGGACGCCGAAAATCTCAAAGCTGAGCCTTGGTCTAAGTGGCAAAGCCACTAAGACCAATTTCACGGCGATCTCACCCCGATTCTCTCCGCTCCAGCCGCTCAACGTTTTAATAGTCGTTTGAGCACTCACGCTAACTGGCAAACTATGGCCAATTGCTGAGGAACCACGCAATTAACTGCCGTGGCTAGTGGTTATTATCTTAAAATTGGCGACACAGGCAAAGCTTGTTTCGTGAATGTGGTCTGGGTTGTCCATGAAGTTAGTCAATCGTATGTTGCCCGCAGCTTACGGTATCCTATTCATTCAGGTGCTCACGCCGACTGACGATATCTGTCCAATTGAGAAGCTCCATGCAATGGATAACCGTGATTAGTTGGTTTAATCAATAATTGCGTAGTTAAGCGGAAAGCACTGGGGTGGCGAGCACGTTTAAAATCAGAGTGCAGAGCGCAACGGTTTGACTTTGAGCATTAACCTAGCCTGACCTTTGGAAGCGGGTTTCGCTTCCGAAGATCAGGCGTAGTTAAGCGGAAAAGTCAGTTGCGCGGCGCACATTTAAAATCAGCGCTCACCCATCTTAGCGGTTAGGTCGGCGTCCATTTATCGAAAAGGAGTGTCTCAGATGAAAGCAGGAATTTTTGTTAAACCTGGTCAAGTTGCAGTTGCGGAGGTGGCCAAACCCGAATTGGAAAAGCCAACCGACGCGATCATCCGCGTCTTGCGGGCTTGTGTTTGTGGGTCGGATCTGTGGTGGTATCGCGGGATCTCGCAACGGGCCGCCAATTCGTTGATCGGTCATGAGGCGATCGGCATCGTCGAGTCAGTCGGGTCAGCGGTCAAGGACGTTCAGCCT
The DNA here is from genome assembly GCF_003946655.1 of Lapidilactobacillus achengensis. Lineage (GTDB taxonomy): Bacteria > Bacillota > Bacilli > Lactobacillales > Lactobacillaceae > Lapidilactobacillus > Lapidilactobacillus achengensis. The sequence goes on along the minus strand of NZ_RHOV01000012.1, from coordinate 38,009 downwards.
GGTGATTTTGTGATCGCGCCGTTTACTCATGGGTGTGGGCATTGTGCCGCCTGTCTGGCTGGTTTTGATGGGGATTGTTTGAACCGTGAAGCTGGTGGCAATGGTGGTTATCAAGGCGAATATCTCCGCTTCACTAACGCGAATTGGGCGCTGGTCAAGGTGCCCGGCCAACCCGCCGATTATACGGACGCACAATTGAATTCGCTTTTGACCCTGGCTGATGTGATGGCTACGGGTTACCACGCCGCCACTTCCGCCGAAGTCAAGGCTGGCGATACGGTGGTTGTGATGGGCGATGGCGCCGTAGGGTTATCCGGTGTGATTGCGGCGAAATTGTTGGGCGCTAAGCGGATCATCGCCATGAGCCGCCACGAAGATCGTCAAAAATTGGCCCGGGAATTTGGCGCGACGGACATTGTGCCTGAACGGGGCGATGCGGCAGTTGCTAAGGTGCTGGCCCTGACTGCCAACGCTGGCGCGGATGCGGTTTTGGAATGTGTGGGGACCGAACAGTCTGTTGCGACCGCGGTCAAGGTCGCGCGTCCCGGCGCTGTTGTTGGTCGTGTCGGTGTTCCCCAGCAAGCCGAGATGAATACCAATGATTTGTTCTGGCGTAATGTTGGGTTGCGCGGCGGGATCGCTTCCGTGACCAGCGATGACAAAGCCGTCTTGCTGGAGGCGGTGCTAACTGGAAAAATCGGGCCCGGCAAAGTCTTCACCCAACGCTTCGACTTGGATCAGATCCAAGCTGCCTATCAAGCCATGGATCAACGTCAGGCAATCAAATCCTTGTTGGTCATTAGCGAAGCGTAACGATCCAGCGAGATTCGCTGGGTTCAATCTCAATCACATTATCTTCCGGTCAGCACGTCGAACGCGTGCTGACTTTTTGTATCCATGGCCGTCTTGCGGCCTAGCAAAAACCGATTACCGCTGAAAGACCAGCTTTGCCTCGCGAAAATGCTGGCTTGACCAGTACGACTGAAATAAATTTCGAGAAAGCGTTGACAACCTGGCCGTAAGGGTTTATTCTATAAATGAAAACGGAAACGTTTCCAAAATCAATCGATCACAGCAGACTTCCAGTGGTATCAAGATTTCCACTTTTTTATTGGGTTAAAGTGGAAACGTTTCTAAAAGGAGGAGGAACTATTGGAAAACAGTTCAGAAATTCAGAATCAGCAATCGCTCAAGGCGACGTCTGGGGTCAGAATCAGTAAATGGACCAAGACGAAGAATCGACTTAAACGCGATAAATGGTTATACGTCTTGTTATTGCCCGGCGTGATTCTGACAATCATCTTTAAGTACTTTCCAATGTATGGCGCCATTATTGCATTCAAAGATTACAATCCGATGTTAGGAATCACGGCTAGTCCTTGGGTCGGCTTGCAACACTTCAAAGATTTCATTTTTTCACCAAATTTCAGTATGTTATTGACCAACACCTTGAAAATCAGTATTTATGGGCTATTATTGGGCTTTTTGCCGCCAATCATTTTGGCGATTTCGCTGAATCAGATCATCAGTAAGAAGATTCGCCAGAAACTGCAACTGATTCTCTATGCCCCCAACTTTATCTCGGTGGTCATCATCGTGGGGATGCTGTTCTTGTTCTTGTCCGCGAACGGTCCGATCAATAGCTTGATCACGAAGATAACGGGGCATCCGATCTTGTTCATGTCGAATCCTGGCTATTTCCGGTCGATCTATATTCTTTCCGGAATTTGGCAAGGCATTGGCTGGTCATCAATTCTGTACACGGCAACCTTGGCGGGGGTCAATTCGGATCTTTACGAAGCAGCCAATTTGGATGGGGCTAATATTCTTCAACGGATCTGGCACATTGATTTACCTGCATTAAGACCGATCATGGTCATTAACTTTATTCTTTCGGCAGGCAACATTATGAATGTCGGATATGAAAAGGCGTTTTTGATGCAGACCTCAATGAATATTCCCACCTCTGAGATCATTTCCACTTATGTTTACAAAATCGGGCTGCAATCCGGGGATTACGCGTATTCAGCAGCAGTGGGCTTGTTCAATATGGTGATCAATGTTGTCTTGTTGGTCATCGTCAACGGCATTACTAAGAAATTAAACGACGGGGAAGGACTCTAGGTGAACGCACATGGATATGCAAACGTATACCAAATTTGATAAACGCATCATGCGGGTCAACCGCATCATTATCGCCTTCTTGGTTCTGATCACGATCATCCCGTTGATTTACGTTGTGATTGCCTCTTTTATGGATCCGGCGACGCTGATCAACAAGGGCATCAGTTTCAATCCGCGTGATTGGACCACTCAAGGGTACCGTCGGGTTTTCGCCGACTCATCGATTCTGCGTGGCTTTATGAACTCGCTGTTCTACTCGTTCACTTTTAGTTTCTTGACGGTCTTAGTGACGATGCTGACGGCCTATCCGTTGTCCAAAAAGGACCTTGTTGGCCGCAATGTGATCACGATGTTCTTTGTCATCACAATGTTTGTTGGGGGCGGTTTGATTCCAACCTACTTGATCATCAAAGATCTGGGTATGCTGGATACACCTTGGGCCTTGATCGTTCCTGGGGCCGTTAATGTTTGGAATATCATTCTAGCACGGACTTATTTCAACGGGTTGCCGAAAGAGTTGTCGGAGGCGGCGACGATCGATGGGGCGAATGATCTGCAAATCCTTTTCAAGATCATGTTGCCCCTAGCTAAGCCGATCATGTTCGTCTTGTTCTTGTACGCGTTTGTTGGGCAGTGGAACGCCTACTTCGACGCCATGATTTACTTAAAGAATCCCGACTTGCAACCTTTGCAACTGGTGTTAAGAAATATTCTGATCCAAAATCAGCCTTCCCAGGATATGATCGGCGCGAATACGGCTATGGCCGAAATGAAACAAATTGCGGAGTTGATCAAGTATTCAACGATCGTTATTTCCAGTTTACCGTTGATCGTGATGTATCCATTCTTCCAGAAATATTTTGATAAGGGCATTTTGGTTGGCTCGATCAAGGGCTAGACCAAAAAAAGGAGAGAGAAAAATGAAGAAAAGTATTCTTGCGTTATCATTACTTGTTGTTACGGCGCTGACCCTGACAGCATGTGGTAAATCTGGGGCTGCTGCGTCAAAATCCAGTCCAGATTATGAATTGACTAAGGTCAAATTACCATTGAAGAAGAAAGTAACGTTGAAAATGATTTCCCAAGGAGCAGCGTTGGCCCCTAAAGATCCTAATAGTAAACTGATCTTCAAACGCTTGGAAAAAGATACGAATGTGCATATCGACTGGACCAATTACAATGCGGATTTTGCAGAAAAACGAAACTTGGACATTGCCAGTGGTGATTTGCCTGACGCCATCTTTAACGCTGGGGCAAGTGATTATGATCTGTTGAATTGGGCGGATAGCGATGTCATTGTGCCGGTAGAAGGCCTGATCGACAAATATATGCCTAATCTGAAGAAAATATTCGCCGAGAATCCGGAATATAAACAGTTGTCCACTGCGCCAGATGGTCATATTTATTCATTCCCTTGGATCGAGGAATTGGGTAAAGATAAGGAATCGATCCATACGGTCAATGACATGGCCTGGATCAATACAAGTTGGCTAAAGAAATTAGGCTTGAAAATGCCGACCACGACAGCCGAATTGATGACGGTTTTGCAGGCTTTCAAGACCAAGGACCCTAACGGCAATGGGAAAGCCGATGAAATTCCGTTCTCCTTTATCAATAATGGTGGCAATGAGGATCTGAAATTCTTATTTGCGGCCTTTGGTCTAGGGGACAATGATGACCATTTGATCGTGGATAATAAGGGGAAGGCAATCTTTACGGCGGATAAACCTGGTTATCAAGCGGCAATTAAGTATTTTCACGAGATGTACCAAGCGGGCCTGATCGACTCGGAAGCATTTGAACAAGATTGGAATACTTACGTAGCCAAGGGTAAGGCTCAGAAGCTGGGGGTTTATTTCACCTGGGATAAGACCAATATCACGGGGGATAATGATGATTATGATGTGTTGCCAGTCTTGGCTGGCCCGAGTGGGGAAAAGCATGTGACGCGGACGAATGGGATGGGCTTCTCACGGGATCGATTTGTGATCACCAGCGCCAATAAGAATCAAGAATTGACCGCACGATGGGTCGACAAAATGTATGAACCGTTACAATCCGTTCAGAATAACTGGGGCACATATGGCGATAAGAAGCAGGCCAATATCTTCGAATTGAAGGATGGGATGTTACATCATTTGCCCCTCAATGGTACGGCACCCGGCGAATTGCGGCAAAAGACTGAAGGCGCTGGTCCGTTGGCTGTGCTGAACAGTTACTATGGTAAAGTGACCACAATGCCAGATGATGCCCAATGGCGCCTGAACTTGATGCATCAGACTTACACGCCATATATCACCAATGACAATACTTACCCTAAGGTTTTCTTAGATAAGAAGGATACCGACCGTTTGGCAAAAATCGAAACGGATATGTGGGATTATATTTATCGTAAGCGGGCTGAATGAATCACCAATGGCAAGATCGATAAGGAATGGCCAGCGTATCTCAAGGAACTGAAACGAGTTGGGCTTGATGATTGGTTGCAGATCAAACAGAAAGGTTATGATAAATTTGTGAAGGGGGCCAGTGCCAATGATTGAGCAGCATAATTTGCTGGCCCAAGCTAACAGCTTCGTCGAACATCAGCGCAATAAGGTCAATCCCCGATATCGGAATCACTATCACTTGATGGCGCCAGTCGGCTGGATCAATGACCCCAATGGTTTTATCTATTATCGCAATGAATACCACATGTTTTATCAGTATCATCCTTATTCGGCTGAATGGGGCCCGATGTATTGGGGACACGCGAAATCTAAGGACCTGATCCATTGGGAACACTTACCCATTGCGCTGGCGCCAGATCAATGGTACGACAAGGATGGTTGCTTCTCAGGCAGTGCCTTTGAGTATGAGCAACGGCTATATCTGATGTACACCGGTCACCGCGTGGAAGCTGGGGTAGCCTATCAAACGCAATGTCTCGCCGTTTCTGAAGACGGGGTTCACTTTGAGAAGTTGACTAGCAATCCAGTGATCAGTGGGACGGAATTAGGATCAGTCGGTGATCTTCATGATTTTCGTGATCCAAAGGTCGTTATTCATGATCATCGCTTTTACGCGCTGGTTGCATCAAAGACAGCAGATCAACGGGGGCAGGTCTTGCTTTTCACCTCAACGGATCTACTGAAATGGGACTATCAGAGTGTTTTGTTAGCGGGTAATGCTGACCAGGGTGTGATGTGGGAGTGCCCGGACTTCTTCGACTTGGATGGTCAGACGGTATTATTGGTCTCACCAGTCCAAATCAAGGCTCAGGGCCAAGAGTATCAGAATATTAGTTCGACCGTTGCTTTTATTGGCGCGATGGATTGGGCCAGCGGTCAATTTAGTCCGCAAACTTATCATGAGGTGGACCATGGTTTGGACTTCTATGCGGCCCAAACCTTGGTTGATAGTCGTGGCCAGCGGATCATGATGGCTTGGATGCAAATGTGGGGACGAACGATGCCCACCGCCGAGCTGGATCATCATTGGTCGGGGTCCATGACACTACCGCGCGAACTGCATATTCGCGATCAACGCTTATTACAAAAGCCGTTAACGACTATTTATCGTGATCTTGAATATAGCTACGGCTCAGAGAATATTGAAGTGACGACACAGCCGGTGACCTTTCATAAGTTGGTGCAAGAGAATACTTATTTCCAGGCCGTGATTGATTTGACCGCGGCGCAGCGCTTTGAGATCGACTTTGCCAAGAGTCACAGCGGCTGCTTGAAAATGACCTATGATCGGGCAGCAACCACCTTTACGCTTTCGCGAAAACAGATGGGTTATGTGATTACCGGCGATGAACCCGGCGCCCATGATAGTCGGTCGGTGGTCGTGCCTTTGATCAATGACCAATTGGTGATTGAAGCGTTTCGCGATACAAGTTCTATCGAGGTATTTATCAATGGACTCCAGGCAATGTCGATGACTTTCTACGAGATTGAGCGGGGTGAAGATATTGAATTCACTGCGACTGGTCAGGCACGAATTATTTCATTTGAGATTGGACGGGTTAAATCATGACATTATATGGGGCAATCGAGGCAGGCGGAACTAAATTTGTTCTGGCCGTGGGCGATGACAAGTATCAAATCGTTGAGCAGCTGACGATTTCCACCGAAGTGCCGGCAATTACAATGGCTGCGACGATTGCGTTCTTCCAAAAATATCAATTGGCGGCAATCGGGCTGGGAACGTTTGGCCCGGTTGATCTGAACCCGCAGTCACCAACATACGGCTACATCACGAACACACCGAAGCAAGCGTGGGTCAATTATCCCATCGTTGCAACCTTAACTGAGGCGTTACAGATACCGGTGATGGTGACGACCGACGTCAACGTTTCGTGTTACGGGGAATATTATTTTGGCAATGCTAAAGGGCTTAATAGTTGCCTGTACTATACAGTTGGCACGGGGATCGGTGCCGGTGCGATCAATCGTGGTCAAATCGTCGGCAACTTAGCACATCCGGAAATGGGTCATGTTGCGCTGGCCATCGATCCTCGGGATACTTTTGCTGGTTGTTGTCCCTATCACGGCAATTGTCTGGAAGGAATGGCCAGTGGCACCGCGCTTTCGCAGAGAACGGGGCGGTCCGGTGCAGCGATTCCGGCGACTGATCCAGCTTGGGATTTGATTGAGAATTATTTAGGTCAGGCCATCTACAATGCCAGTCTAACGTTGGATCCAGAAGTAATCGTCCTAGGTGGTGGCGTGATGAAGCAGCCACGGGTCATCGCAGGCATTCGGCGGAAGTTTCTGGAACTGGATCACGGTTATCGCACCATTGCCATAGCAGACTACCTGCAGCCGGCCCGTTTGGCAGATCAACAGGGAATCCTTGGTTGCTTGGTCTTAGCCATGGGAAAAGTTGATTTAAGCTAGCTAATCTTCAAACCTTACATTATACTTTGTTTATGAATGTGAGGGATCGGTAATGAAAGTAACAATGAAAGAGGTCGCCAGATTAGCTGGCGTCGGCGTCGGGACTGTTTCACGAGTGTTGAACAATGGCTCCGTCAAGGCTACCACCAGACAAAAAGTTGAGGCAGCCATTGCGGAATTGGGCTACCAACCCGATTTTTACGCCCGGGGGCTGAAAACCAACCGAACGCAGACCGTTGCTTTGATTTTGCCCAGTGTCTGGCACCCTTTCTTCGCTGAATTTGCCTTTCGGGTCGAAAAAAGTCTTGAAGCTCGGCATTACAAAATGTATTTGTGCGATTCGGATGGGAACGCCGAGAAGGAAAAAGATTATATTCAGTTGGTGGCGCAAAATAAAGTTGATGGCATCATCGGCATCACTTATTCTGACATTGATAAATACATTTCGAGTAACTTGCCATTTGTGAGTATCGATCGCTATTTTACCGAGGACGTCATTTATGTGACAGCGGACAATTCCACTGGCGGCAGAATGGCGGTTTCAGAGCTGGTCGCGCGTGGTTGTAAGAATATCGCTTATATCGGCGGTTATCAGGAAACGCCCAACGAAACGAAAAGTCGGCGGAAATATTTTGAAATCGAGTGTAACGAACGTGGTCTCAGTTACCAGGTCCTCGATATGCTAGAGCCGATTACTTGGCCTAATTTGGTGCAGCAAGTGCAGGCGCTGATTCGGCAACATCCAACCATTGATGGAATCTTTACGATCAATGATGGGATGGCCTTAGATGTGATCAGGATTTTGCGCGGCCAGGGCTATCGAATCCCGGAAGATATTCAGGTTATTGGTTTTGATGGTCAGCGGATCAATGATGGCGCTGATTATCTGGTCTCGACGATTGCGCAGCCAGTCAAGGAAATGGCTGAGCAGGCGGTGGCGCTCTTGATTGCGGTGATCGAAGGTCAAACCGTGCCGCAACGTACGGTCTTACCGGTGCATTTCGAGGACGGGGGCACAACGAGACCACGGCAAATTGACCTGAGGTAAGGGGCAAGCGCCAACGGTTACGGTTATCAATAGTAGCACCAGCAAAAGACCAGCTCATCTGAGCTGGTCTTTTACTCTCGTATTAAAGGGTCTAGCGTTATTTCAAGTAGACTACGCTTGCCCTTTTGTGCTTGAGACTAATGCGGGCGCGTTGATCTGTGATTTCTCCGCGGTAACACCATGACGCCTAAGCCTAACAGGACCCCGCTCAGTAGCAGCATGCCCAGTTGCTGAGCCCGCCTGTTGCTGGTCTCGGCAGTCTGCGGCAGTCGATCCCGCACCCCGGATTCGGCCCCCGTCGCTGGTAAAACTGGCCGTTCGGGATCCACCGTGTCATCGCCAGAATCAGCCTGATTGTCCTGATCAGTCCCGTCATCACCGGGATCATTCTCGGTATCTTGATCATCATCAGGCTCGGGCGCGATCGTGTCGCCGTCATCCCCGTCGTCAGGTTTTTCGCCATTATTGTTCTCATCGTCACCGTCATCGGGGTTTTCGGATCCGCCGCCACCTGGAGTCTCAGAACCGTCACCTTCATCAGGCACTTGCCCCCAAGGAACATAGGTCGCTGCCCGTGGCGGGTCGTTGTATAGGTCCATCAAATCCACATTGGCGAAAACTGCCGCGTCATCGTCAATTTGTTGCCATTTGCCTTCTCGTCCCGAGGATTCCGGCAAGTCAACGGCGCGCGTTAATTTGGTGGCTGCGCCAAGCTTCAATTTTTTTAAATTAATGAGGCCAGTCAGCATCATATCCAGTCCATCGTCGTCTAATTGCGTGGTGGTCAGCCCCGAAATGTCCAAATCTTCCAGTTGGCTCGGGCCAGTGGGTTCACCTGTGCCTAAATCTAGTGAGGCGAACATGCCCATCGCAGTAGTCAAATTTTCCGTCTGGAAGTGGCTGAGGTTCAGTCGGTGTAATGAATTGGTGTTTAAAAACATCGTTGCCATGGTCGTGGCACTGCTCGTATCCAGACCGGTCAAATTTATCGATTTCAAACTGGTGCAATTGGCAAAAGTGGATTCAAAGCTAGTCACAGCAGCCGTCTTTAGCATTGAGAGATCCAGTGTCGTTAGGCTGGCGCAATCAGAGAAGGTATATGACAAATAACCTAGCGGCTTATCCACAAAGGGTTGAAGATCTAATGTGGTCAAGCTTAAGCACCCTGAGAACATTTGATCCAATGAATAGGGTTGCGTCGGTGTGTTAGACAGGGTGTCAAAAGCACTCAAGTCCAGTGTTGTGAGCTCGGTGCAGTTGGTAAACATGCTATAAATCGCCGCAGCCTGACCGAAATCGAATTGCGTGATATCTAACTCTGTTAAGTTGAAACACCCTTCAAACATGGCACTGAAGTTCGTGACCCGAGCAGTTTTCAATTTGTCTAAACCAACAATTTCGGTTAAGGTCTTGGTCCCTGCGAACATACCAGGCATATAAGTAGCGGCACTAGTATCCAAAGGTGAGACATCTAAACTTGTTAGGCGCGAACAACCCGAGAACATTTGTGAGAAATCGGTAGCGGCACTGGTTTCAAAATGGGTCAGGTCGATTGCTGGCAGTGACGCGCAATCATTGAAGAGATAGCTCAGATCATTGACTTGGGTTGTTTGTAAATGTGAAATATTTTCAAGGACGGTCAGAGACTTCATATTATCGAAAAGGCCGGCCAAACTGCGAAAGGTACCCGTACTATCAGCTGTTGCATGGGCGGTCACGGGACCCTCAAAAACAACTTTTTGAATAGCAGTTTGGGAGCTTAGCCAAGGTAATTGGGAACGCTCGGATGGATTGGTATTATTGTAATCAAAAGCAATCTCGCCTAGTTCACCAGCACCTAGGACAAGCACCAATGTTCCGGCTTGATCCTCCAGACGCCAAGCGACCGTTCCGAAGGTTCCTGCTTTTGAAATTTGGCCTGCTGCTGGTGAAATTTGGTCTATTTCCGGAGTCGCTGGTGTGGACGTTTCGGTGGCCGGCACAGCGGTGGACTCCGTGGCGCCATTGTCATCCTGACCGACCTGCGCTTGTTCGTCAAGGTCTGCCGCTGTCGCCGTAACCGAGGTGATCGGAACTGGGTCCGTTGTCATCGGAGTTGCCGCAAGTTGATTGCTGTCAGCGATAGATTCAACTGATTGTAAAATGGCGTTGCTGTGAGGCTGGGTGTTGACTGTTGCAACTTCTGATGGTGGCGTCGTGGCTGTCGCCGCCAAAATCGTGGCCGCTGGCACAGTGATCGAATTGGATAACACCAATCCGCAAAAATAAAACCAGCCAACAAAAAGCAATCGTCGTGGTTTGTTCACGGCGACCGTTTGCCGGCCAGCGGGTGGTGGTTGCTGTTTAATTTTCATGGTTTCCTCCTGTTTGTGCTCAAGCCGATGACTGAACTTTCCCCCAAATGTTTGACTGAAACATGGCTAGACATCATACCTTCAAGGTAAAGATAACAAACGCGGCGCTGAAAGTAAAGATTAATGCGCGGCGGGGCTGACAGCACAGGACGAGATCATTTGATTAGAATTAGTGACAAATGTGTGCTTCGCTTATGGTTTCTTGACAGGGCCCACGAAAGAAGTAGTCTGATTTGCTGTAACTTCATGTGGAAAGTTGTATAATGAATCTATTAATTTTTCTCATCAAATATAATTATTGGAGGCAATTATGGCAGAAACAACGCGTTTTTATCAGGCATTTCAACCGGACCATTATCAAATTTATCTCGACATCGATCGCGGTACGAAGGTGATCAGCGGGAAAACCACGATCAGCGGTCAGGCCAGCGCGGCGCAAATCGCGATCCATCAGAAGGATCTGGCGGTGACTACTGTTGCTGCAGACGGCGCGGCAGTCCCATTCACCCTTGATCCAAAGAATGATGCTCTGCGGATCGAATTACCGCAAGCCGGCGCTGTGTCTGTGACGATTACCTATACCGCGCCGTTGACCGACACGATGATGGGCATCTATCCTTCCTATTATGAATTGAACGGCGTCAAGGAACAGATCATTGGCACTCAATTTGAAACCAACGCCGCTCGGCAGGCGTTCCCTTGTGTGGATGAACCCGAAGCTAAAGCAACTTTTGATTTGGCCATCAAATACGACGAGCGACCAGGGGAGACCACCTTGAGCAACATGCCGGAACTGCGCGTGGAAAATGGCGTCCATTATTTTGCGACCACGGTTAAAATGTCGACATACTTGGTTGCGTTCGCGTTTGGTGAGTTACAAAGTAAATTGACGACGACCAAGAGTGGCGTTCAAGTCGGCGTTTTCGGCACCAAAGCCCATGCGGCCAAAGAACTGGATTTCGCTTTGGATATTGCCAAACGGTCGATCGAGTTTTACGAAGACTTCTATCAAACACCTTATCCACTACCCCATTCTTGGCAGTTAGCCCTACCTGACTTTTCCGCCGGCGCAATGGAAAACTGGGGGCTGGTGACTTATCGGGAAGCCTACTTGTTGATCGATCCAGATAATACCGCGTTACAGATGAAGCAATTGGTGGCGACTGTGATCGCTCACGAATTGGCCCATCAATGGTTTGGCGATTTGGTAACGATGAAGTGGTGGGACGATCTGTGGTTGAATGAAAGTTTCGCCAACATGATGGAATACGTGGCCATCGACGCGATCGAACCAGATTGGCATGTTTGGGAATTGTTCCAAAAATCCGATGTGCCGGCTGCTTTGACGCGGGATGCCACGGATGGTGTGCAATCCGTCCATGTCAAGGTGGAAGATCCAGCTGAGATCGATTCCTTATTCGACAGCGCGATCGTTTACGCGAAGGGCGCGCGGATGTTGGTGATGGTTCGAGCGCTGTTAGGCGATGAGGCGTTACGGGCTGGTTTGAAGAATTATTTCGCCGCGCATCAATATGGCAACGCCACTGGCGCCGATCTGTGGGCAGCTTTAGGCGCGGCTTCAGGCATGGATGTTGGCGCGATCATGCAGTCTTGGCTGGAACAACCAGGCTATCCAGTGGTCAGCGCCAGCGTGGTTGCTGGACAATTGACCATTAGTCAACAACAGTTCTTCATTGGCGCTGGCCAAGCGTCTGGCCGCCAATGGCAAATTCCATTGAACAGCAATTACGACGCCGCACCAACGATCATGACCGAAAAGCAAGTTGTGCTCGGCGATTATGCCAGCCTGCGCGCCGCGGCGGGTCAGCCGTTCCGGTTGAATGTGGGGAACAATTCTCACTTTATCGTCAACTATGGTCAAACGTTATTGGCCGATCTTTTGCAACAGGCGCCAGCCATGGACCCAATCTCGCAATTACAGATTTTGCAAGACTTACGGTTACTCGCGGAAGGACGTCAGCTTTCCTACGCTGACTTAGTGCCCCTTTTGCCAAAATTCGCCAACAGCGCTGCCAGCCTGACCAACGCGGCCTTATACCGAGTGGTGAACAACCTCAAGAAATTCGTTGAACCAGACTCCGCCGCTGAGAAAAACTTACAAGCGTTTGTTGATCAGTTGAGCGCTGGACAAATGGCGCGCTTAGGCTGGCCGGCTCAAGCAGGTGAATCGATCGATGACCAAATGACCCGACCATTTATTTTGGATGCGGCTCAATACGCGCAAAATCCGCAAGCCATTGTGGCGGCCCACGAAATTTTCGCGGCCAATTCAGCTGACTTAAGTGCCTTGCCGGCAGAAACACGGCCGTATATTTTGACCAATGAAGTGGTCCATTACGGCTCGACGGCACTCTTCGACCGCTTGTTAGCGGATTATCGTCATTCCGCTGACGCCAGCTACAAGAGCAGCCTGTGCTTCGCGTTGACCAAGACGACGGATCCGGACTTGATCGCCCGGCTGGTCACCGCCTTTGAAGATGCGGACACCATCAAACCGCAAGACCTGCGAGCTTGGTACAGCAATGTTTTGAATAACAAGGCTGGTCAACAGGCAGCTTGGGACTGGTTACGCAACGAATGGTCCTGGCTCGAAAAAACCGTTGGCGGCGACATGGAATTCCCAACCTACATCATGGTGACCACAGGCGCTTTCCGTACCCCAGAGCGGCTGGCTGAATTTAAGGCTTTCTTCGAGCCGAAAATCAACGAGTCCGGCTTGATGCGGGAAATCAAGATGGATACCAAAGTGATCGAAAGTCGCGTCGCCTTGATTGCAGACGAACAGGCAGCGGTCAATGCTGCTGTGGCGACCGTTGTTGCTAAATAACATTGTGTGAGTTGGTGTCCGGTTAGATTGCAGGTTTTGGTGGGTGTTGCGCGTGAGCGCAACCGGCTGGGACTGCTGATGCGGACTGGAACGTGGTGGGCATCGTTTGAAGCCAATCCGCAAAGTGCGCGGCTTGTCTTCAAATCGAGCCTTGTCCTAAGCGGCAAAGCCGCCAAGGACAATTTCACCACTGAGCCGCGCAGTCCCAGCCGGTTGCTAGGCAGAATTGAGCCTATCGGCAATCGAAGTTGGGTATCTGACGAAGTGGTTTTGCAAGCTAGCGGTCAAAACAATCGCCCACTTTTGAGGTGGGACGGCAATGCCAACTGAATTGGATCAAGAGATCGGGACATTTTACGTGGGCTGAACAGTCTCTGCTTATTTCTTTAACAATCCCTGGATGGAAAACGACCGATTCGGCCGATTCATCAAGAAGTTGCCTCAGTTCATCAGGCAGACTGCACTGGTGTCACCAATTTAAAAATTGTAACCACTAACCACGGTCGTCAATTACGTGGCTCCCCATCAATTGACCATAGCCTGCCAGCCGGCGTGAGTACTCAAACGGCTGTTAAAACGTTGAGCGGCTGGAGCGGAGAAATTCGGGGTGAGATCGCCGTGAAATTGGCCTTAGCGGCTCTGCCGCTTAGGCCAAGGCTCAGCTTTGAGATTCGCGGGTTTTGCGAAGCTCAAAGTGACGCCCACAGCGAGCTCACCCCGAATTTCGCAGCGCAAGCTGCGGCCAAGCTACTTTTGCTAGGCTAATGCTCAGAAGCTGATCAGGTCGGCTCACACTCTGTCGCGGCGCCAGATTATTTTTGGTGAAGGGGCTTTACAATTCAGACGAATCTGGTAAGATTAAATTCACAGAACAAAAAACAAGAAGCAAGACAAGTAAAACTCGCCAGCCTGACAGTGAATTGGGAATAGTGAAAACCCAACCAGTGCCTGCCCCGTTTGAAAAACACTTGCTTAGTTGCTCGTCAAAATGATCCGAGGATCAAAGTAGGTCGAGCCGTTGCCGGTACGTTACCATCGGTGGTGTATGTTTGTACACTATTGAGGTGGTCTGTTCGTGAACAGGCAACTTGGGTGGTACCGCGAAGTCTTTCGTCCCTAGATTTAGGGATGAGAGACTTTTTTTATGGAAAAATCGAGGAGGAAAATGTAATGAAATTAGTGATCCCCACGGCCTATGACCCCAAATTGTCGATTCCAGAAACGCAAAAAGCGATTCGTTTTATTCGGGAGACTTTCCAGGATGAGTTTGGTCGGGAAATGAATCTGTCCCGGTTATCGGCGCCGATGTTCGTTGACCAGGCGACAGGATTGAACGATAATCTGAGCGGTGTGGAGGAGCCGGTCCATTTTACTATGGCGGATCTGCCGGATCGACGGATCGAAATCGTTCATTCTTTGGCGAAGTGGAAACGGGTCGCCTTGAAGCGTTATGGTTTCAAAATGCACGAAGGCTTGTACACCAATATGAACGCGATTCGTAAGGACGAGGAGCTGGATAATATTCATTCGGCTTACGTTGACCAGTGGGATTGGGAGAAAATCATCGCCAAAAACGAGCGGACTTTGACCACCCTGGAGGAAACGGTCCAGACGATTTTTAAAGTGATCAAGCATATGGAGCACGAAGTTTGGTATCGCTATCCGCAAGCTGTCCATCATTTGCCCGAGCAGATCCATTTCGTGACGACGCAGGAATTGGCGGATCGCTATCCTGATTTCAATGATAAGGAACGCGAAAATGCGATTTGTCGCGAATTGGGGTGTGTGTTTCTCATGCAGATCGGCGGTCGCCTGCGCAATGGTGAACGCCATGATGATCGCGCGCCGGATTATGACGACTGGCAATTGAATGGCGATATTCTCTTTTGGTATGAGCCGTTGCAAATGGCTTTGGAGATTTCCAGCATGGGCATTCGGGTGGATCAGGATTCGCTGGTGTCACAATTGCGGGAGCTGAATTTAGAAGAACGCTTGGAATTCCCATATCATCAAATGGTGTTAAACCACCAATTACCATACACCATCGGCGGCGGGATCGGGCAGTCGCGGTTGTGCATGCTGTTGCTGGGCAAAGCGCATGTGGGCGAGGTTCAAGCGAGTATTTGGCCGCAAGCGATGTTGGATCAATGTGCGGCGAAGCGGATCCAGATCTTGTAGAAATTTATGAACGCGTATGTGTCGTTGGCGGTCGGAATTTTAATGGGAACCGCTAAAAAATAACCACTTCAAACGCCCAATTCGTTTGAAGTGGTTATTTTATGTTATACTAATTTAGAAAGGGGTTGATGCTTTGCAAGCGCAGTTAGTCTTTTTAGAGATGGCCGTTTATCATCATCCGCTGATCGAAGACGGTCCGCTTTTTTCAGTTGTTAACGAGCAACGCGTGACCGCAGATCAGCAACAAGATCTGCGTCACTTATTTGGTCGTGTCTGGGCAAATCGGGCGGTGGCGTTGACTGGTCGAAATGCCTCGGGTAAGACGTTGACGATGAAATTGATTCTGGGGACACTGAAGCTCCTGCTTAATCGTCAATCAATCGCCCAGACTCACTTGCCAGAAGTGCTATTAGGAGAGCAGTCGATTCAGCTAGATGTGTATTTCTACGGGACCGATCAGCGGCTCTTTTTAGATCGGCTAGTTTTGGCGCCGGATTTGGATCAGCCGCAAGCGTGGATCATCCGCTCTGAACAGATCTTTGTCAAGAAAGCAACGAGCGGATTATCCCGAAAAACATTATTTGATTTCAAGCAAGCCAAGACGTTATTGGATCGGCAAAATTTAGAAGCGTCTGCGCTTTCCTTGTTGGCACCGGATGATTCGATCTTGCGCTCATTGATCGTTGAGCGGAATTATCGCGTTCAGCCGATCTATGATAACTTGATGTTTACGGATATCAACTTGGTGGCATACGGGAGTAATGAGGTACCCAGTGCGCTGTTAACCTATTTGGATCCAACCATTGATTACTTGCGAATTGAGCGCAATCAGAGTGGTCAGGCTTTTTATCGCTTGAAATTCAAGGAGAGCGACCATGAAATAACCGACAGTAATTTTGCAACGATTGAATATTATCTTTCGTCGGGTACGGCAAAAGCAGTAACGCTGTTTCAATATGTCCAACAGGCGCTTAAAACCGGTGGGATCATCTTCATTGATGAATTGGAAAATCACTTTAATTTAGCGATCGTGCGGGCCTTTATTTCATTTTTTACAGATGTCAACGCTAACCCGCATCAGGCAACCTTGATTTTCAGTACGCATTATGCTGACTTGCTTGATGATTTGGCCCGCGGAGATCAAATCTATTTGGTCCGCCGTCAAAGTAAAATATCGGCGGCGCGCTATTCAACGATTGCGGATCGACAGGATCTCAATCGCGCGGAAGTGGTCATGTCAGATTATCTGGGTGGAACAGCACCGAATTATCAAGCTTATCTGGATTTACGCGAAAAAATGAAACAGGGTCATCAAAATGAATGAATGGATCGCACTTCTGGCTGAAGGTGCTGCGGAACACGCGATTTTAGATGTCTTGATCGACCAGCATTGCTGTTTTTTTGAACGTGAGCAGTTACTTGAACATGCAGTGATTCGAACGCGGTCAGCGAAACAGTTTCAGAATAAATACTTGAACCACGAATTTGATCGGCAGATTCATCTGTATCGGATTATCGATTCTCGTCAGGAACGTTTCAATCTCTCATTTCCCTATCGGCAGAAAATATCGCAAATTGAGACACTTTGGACTCGTCCGGAGATCGAGATTCTTTATATTATTCAGCAGGGTCAATATCGTGGTTTCGCGAAGCAAGCGGGTAAGCCCAGTGAATATGTCAAGCAAACCTTGAAATTGAATCATGGGAATATTAAGAGCTATCCTGTGGTCTATCAATATTGGCAACAACGTCCAGAGGAATTAGTTCAAACAATTATTCGCTATGGGCAAATCACCTCTGATCCAATTGAGAAAACGTTGGTCAGGCTGTTGCGTGATGATCTTAGGGCGACTAGATAGATCAGCTGTTGTTTCTGTGATTCTCAAATTCAACGAGAGCTAATAAGGCCCACTGATTTCATTTGCGCATGAATGACGGTGGGCTTTCATTATTTATTTAAAAATTTTCTCTACCAAGCGCTTGCCTTCGTCTTACTCTAAGGGAGTAACCTAAGTTCATTGTTAAGGTGAAAAAACGATGGAGGCACATGAGATGAAAACAAGAGAAGTCATGATTGTAACTGGCGCTGGTCAAATCGGACTGGCGATTGCCCGGCGAATGGGTGTAGGCAAGAAAATTATTTTAGGCGACAAGGTGTTGGCTCATGCCCAAGCGATGGCTAAAATCCTGAACGAGGCGGGCTTTGATGCGCTGCCGGTGGCACTTGATCTGGGGTCAAGAACGTCGATCAAACAGTTGATCGCGACTGCCCAGGGGTTTGGCGTGATCAAGTCCTTGGTCAACGCGGCCGGTGTTTCACCGAGCCAAGCGTCGATCGAGACGATTTTACAGGTCGATCTTTACGGCACGGCGGTCTTGCTGGAAGAAGTTGGTCAGGTGATCGCTCCCGGCGGTGTTGGCGTGACGATCTCCAGTCAATCGGGCCATCGCATGCCGGCGCTAACGGCGGCGGAAGATGAGCAGCTCGCGTTGACGCCGACCGAGGAGCTCTTGGGATTGCCTTTGTTACAGCCAGGGCAAGTCCGCGATTCCTTGCACGCTTACCAATTGGCCAAACGCTGCAATGAGAAACGCGTGATGGCCGAAGCTGTCAAATGGGGTCAACGGGGCGCCCGCTTGAATGACATCGCGCCGGGAATCATTGTCACACCGCTGGCCTTGGATGAGTTCAATGGTCCACGCGGTGATTTTTACAAAAATATGTTTGCTAAATCGCCGGCGGGTCGTCCCGGAACCGCTGATGAAGTAGCGAACGTAGCCGATTTATTGATGAGCGAGGCGGGAGCTTTCATTAGCGGGGCCACTTTCCTGATCGATGGTGGCGCCACCGCCGCTTATTTCTACGGACCCCTGCGACCTGAAACAACGAATTAATCGGGCCGCTGCCTTATGGCGGAACAAAAGCTCAGGATAAACAAGATACGAAAAAGCATGATCGGCAGTTGGCGACCATGCTTTTTTGAACCTGCGCTTGATTGCAGGTTTTAGTGGGTGTTGCGCGTGAGCGCAACCGGTTCGGGCCATTTGTGCGGCTGGAACGCAGTGGGCATCGTTTTGAGCCAATCCGCAAAAACCGCGGCTTGTCTCAAAATCGAGCCTTATTCTAAGCGGTAAACCGCTAAGAATAACGTCACTGCTGAGCCGCATGGCCCGAACCGGTTGCTAGGCAGAATTGAGTCTATCTGCAATCGAGGCGAAGGATTTGACGAAGTGCTTTTGCAAGCTAGAGGTCAAACAATCGCACATTTTTGAGGTGGTACAGCAACACCAACTGATTTGGATTAGTCGGTCGGGCCACCATGTGTAGGTTGACTGACTTTACCTGCTCCCTAGACAATACTTGAGTTAAGTCCGACTGATTCGGTTGATGCATCAAGAACTTGCGTTTTTTCATCAGACAGACTGCTCTGGTGTTGCCAATTTAAAAATTGTAACTGCTAACCATGGTCGTCAATTGCGTGCCTCTTCGTCCATTGGTGATAGCTTGCTAATTGGCGTGAGTGCTCAAGCGGCTGCTATAATGTTGAGCGGCTGGAGCGGAGAAATTCGGGGTGAGATCGCCGTGAAATTGGTCTTAGTGGCTCTGCCACTTAGACCAAGGCTCAGCTTTGAGATTTTCGGTGATTTTTCGAAAAGCTCAAAGTGACGCCCACAGCGAGCTCACCCCGAATTTCGCAGCGCAAGCTGCGAGCATCATAGAAACAGCCGGATTCACGTCGCATTAAGGCAAACACCGGTTCGACATTATGTTACAATCATGGTAGCGATTGAGTAACAGTTAGGTTTTGATAAGTTAGGTGATTAGAATGAAACAAGCCTCCTTGTTCGATGGCGCCAATGATAACAATACGCCCTTAGCCAATCGCGTGCGCCCAGATACATTGGCAGATTTCGTGGGACAGCAACAATTACTCGGTCCCGGTAAGCTGTTGCGTAAATTGATCGATGAGGATCAACTGAGTTCGATGATTTTCTGGGGGCCTCCCGGTGTGGGAAAAACGACTTTGGCGCGGATCATCGCCCGGCAAACGTCTTCGCAATTCATTAATTTCAGCGCGGTTACCAGCAGCATCAAGGATATTCGTAAAATCATGGAAGAAGCGGAGCTCAATCGGGAGATCGGCCAGCGCACAATCGTCTTTGTGGATGAGATCCATCGCTTCAATAAAGCCCAACAAGATGCCTTTCTACCATTCGTGGAAAAGGGCAGTATTATTTTGATCGGCGCGACCACGGAGAATCCTTCCTTTGAGATCAATGCGGCGCTGTTGTCTCGGTGCAAGGTTTTCGTGCTGAAATCATTGACGGTAGCAGATCTTGAACAATTACTTGAACGGGTAATCGCTCAGCCGACCAGTTTTCCTGGCCTGAGCGTAAGCGTGGCGCCCGAGGCTTTACAAATGTTGGCGGAGTTTGCCAATGGCGATGCGCGAGTGGCTTTGAATACGTTAGAAATGGCTGTGCTTAACGCGGATCAGAGTCACCAACAAGTTCGGTTGGACAGCGCGGCGTTAGACCAGTTGATCAACACGAAATCCTTGCGCTATGATAAGCACGGCGAAGAACACTATAATATTATTTCGGCGTTGCATAAATCAATGCGCAACAGTGATGTGGACGCCGCGATTTATTGGCTGACGCGGATGCTGGCCGGCGGTGAGGACCCCCTTTATATTGCCCGCCGTTTAGTGCGTTTTGCTAGTGAGGACATCGGGCTGGCGGACACCCACGCGCTGACCTTGGCCGTGACGGTTTTTCAGGCTTGCCAGCAGATCGGCATGCCGGAATGCGAGGTCCATTTGACGGAAGCGGTGATCTATTTAGCGACCGCGCCGAAATCCAATGCGGTTTACCTCGCCAATGCCCAAGCGAAAAAAGAAATCAAGCGGACAGGCAATCTGCCGGTACCTTTGCAGATCCGCAATGCGCCGACGAAATTAATGGCGGATCTCGGTTACGGCGATCATTATCAGTACGCCCACGACAATGCCGATAAATTAACGACGATGACAACCATGCCGCCGGAACTAGCAGGGCACCACTATTATGAGCCAACGGAGCAAGGTAACGAGGTCCGTTTCAAAAAGCGGCTAGCCTATATCCAGCAGTGGCACCAACAACATGACCAACCGACAACGTGACCAACCGACAACGTGAAAGCAACTGTCCCGTCGTTACCACTGGTGACGATCAAGCACCGCCACTAGTCGTATGCTGGGACGCTGAGGTGCCGACGAGGGAAATCATTAGCGAAGCCAGCCAACCAATTTCAGAACAGAGGGAAAAATATGACGACCATCAGTGTTGCCCAAACTTTATCGATCAGTAATCACCGAGTTTTCACGGCGGATCTCAACGAACACGAAACCGTTTTTGGCGGGAAGATCTTGGCGATCGTTGACGACAACGCCTCGATTCCCGCCTCACGCGTGGCCCGGGTGGAAACCGTCACGGCGGCCATTGATTGCGTTGATTTCATTCAGCCCTTTCGCTTGCAAGACTCGCTGTGCGCGGAGTCATATGTGACGGGGATCGGTCACCGTTCGATTGAAGTTTTCACGAAAATCATCGGCGAACATTTACAAACAGGCCAGCGCTTCTTAGGGCTAACTTGCTTTGCGACCTTTGTGGTGACTGAACGTGATTTGGTCTTACCCCGCTTGGTGGTGACCGGCGATAATCAGGAGTATCAAGCGCTTTGCCAAGGCTACGCGCAACGTCAAGCAGAACGGCGTGTCCATTTACAAGCGCAGGCGGCTTTCCGTCAACAAATCAGTCTAGATCTGCCGTGGCAGCGTTAAATTTAGCGCACGCAATTGGCATTGTGACTAGGCAGACAACACTGGAGGTCGTTGTAATGAAAACAAAATTAACTTTACAATTAGAAGCGACCCTGTATCAATTTTGCTTGGAGCAGGGCGCTTATGTGGTGGAAGAAGTGGCGATGCCCGCGGATCAAGGGATCGTCGACACCCTAAGTTATCAACAGTTGGCCAATGGCGAGGTCCAGTGGCGCTGCTACGAATTGAAAGTGACCAAGGCAGACTTCCATTCGCAAGCCAAGCTGTCCTTCATCGGTCACTATAATTACTTCGTTCTCCCGCAAAAACTTTACGAGCAAGTGGCCGCGGAGATTCCCAGCAAAGTGGGCGTCTTGAGCTATCGCGCTTTTGACCAGCAGGCCGTTGATCTGGCGCCGCAAACATTACGGGCACCAGGCTTCTTAACCGTGGTGAAAAAGGCCCAGTATCAAGACTTACAAGTTGACGAACAGGCGCTGACCAGTCACTTCATCAGTTCGTTGTTTCGCGAGGTTGACAAGGCCAAACGGGTGGCCAAGGGGTTACAACTTTATTCTGATGACCAGTTGTATAAGGAGTTACGCAAGCGATCCCAGGTGGGCTACGATGTTTACCAACCCGAAGCCAACTTGTTCGATCGTTTCAACGAAGAACTGGAGGATCAGAAATTGACGGCGCTGCAAGAAGAGTTGGACGCGCGCAACGCGGAATATCAAGCGTTACAGTTGCAGTACCGCCAATTGCAACATCCTGATCTCGGCGCGCGGCTATGAGATATTTTCCATATCTACGCGGCCGCATGTATGATTTGCGGGGCTTAAAAGCGCTGGTCACCAATGGCGAACTAGCGCCGCAGATCGTCCCCTTGATTGAACCGGTCCGTGATTCCCGGGAGTTGCAACAAACAGTGACGGCTTTGATCACGGCCCAGCACCCCTTCAGCGTGGTCGCCAACCCGCAAGTCAGTGTTTACGGCTTGAACAGTGAGAAACTATATCCGCTGCCCGATTTTAGCCAATTGCCCTTTTATTACCCCAGCGCGATTTTGGCGCCGGACTTTAGCCATGACTTCTTGCAGACTAGTCCAGGCCAGCGGAGTTTGTTGATCGCGCCGAATTATGAATTGTTGCGCGCGTATGCGGCGACTAATGTGTTTCAACAAGTCAGTGGAATTTTGGTGCCAGATGAAGCCCGCTTGCGGCGACTGGCGGGGACGAAGGCTTTGACGCTGACCGACCCGATGCCGTTTGTCGGTCGCGTCGAGGACTATGCTAGCTTGCCCGATGCTTTTTTCGCGCCGGCTAATTGGTGGCAAACGATTCCGGAACGTTGGGGTTTCGGTGACTACGGCATTAGCGGCAGTTTCTATTTCGATAAGGGGATGCCTTCCCGCGCCATCGCCATCCATCTCGTCTACGTCACAGCAGATGGCAGCTTACGCGTCCACCATTTTGTTTCCGACAGCAACGCCACCATGTCCGGGCAAAAGCAAAAATTCTTTGAAGCCTTGGCCAAGCTGGCCGTTTGGGCGCCGGAACATTTGCGCGGGTTGAATCAAACACCAGCCTTATCAGCTTTACTAGCCTACCACACCCAACAAAAGTTTCCTGGATTGGGCATCGTTAAGCAACTCAGTTTGATGCATCACTGGCAACTGATGGGACGGCTGTTGACAAGTGCGCGACATGAAGTGAATCCGCTAGGCTGAACATGTGGCAGTTCTCTTTTATTTATTCAGAAATGGAGTTGGGACCCAATGACCGCCATCTTCAATCAATCAGAATTTGACGACTATCTAACCGCGTTCACAGCAAGTTTGGATTATCGCCAACTACATCGCAACGAGCAAAAACAAGTTGCTCAAATCGTGACGTTCCTATTTGAAGGCGCGCCGCAAAAGTTTGGCTGTGCTTTCGATGAGTTAACGTTCGAACAGCTACTTGAATTAGCGTTGAACCTCCAACCGCAGCCGTTGTTCCGCAAACAGGTCAAGGCTTTTCCCCAGGTGCTCAGGGCGATGTTGCGCTATCAGCAGTCACCCTTATTGGTGCCGATCCGTGATTGGCTCAAAACTAATAAGCAGGAGCTAGCCGCCAGTCAAAGTTTAGCCGTGGATCGTCGGTTAGGCGACTGCTTGGCCGCTCGAGTTCGCCAGCAGAACGTTGATCCACTAGTGACTACGTATCTACCGAATTGGCTGGCCCAATTCGCCCAAGATCCCCTGATTGCCGCGATCCTAGTAGACCAGCAACAACAAGCAACCAATGACCTGCAACGTTTCTTCCAAGAAATCCAGCGGCGGACAAGGCGCAACGCCTTGATAGCTCCCAAGCAGCAAGTTAGCGCGGTGATTGAGAACATGTACCCGGCTGCCGCCGCTGAAACCCGGCGTCAGTTTTGTCTGAGTCTGTATTTGTTCCTCTATTTGATCAATGACAATTATAATTTGGCCGCGTCAGCCATGAGCAGCGCGGTAGCTGCCTGGTCTGAAGCCGTTAATCATGTTTTGAAAGATCATGGCGGGACTTGGTGGAACAAATTTTATCACGAACTTCAGGTAGGTTTGGCGCAGGGCGGTGGCCTTCATCGCCTGCCTGCCAATCCTCGAACGGCCTTTACCCGCGCGGTCAAGAGAATTGAGGGTCGCGCTGATTGGTCCGATCATGATGATGACGAGTACGTTGACGCGGAAATACGGCGTTTAAGCGGTGAAGATAATGCCGAGCTGTTCGCGGCAGCGGAAACTCGTGATGAGGAGTTACCGTTTTGAAGTGAGGCAACTAGAGTCGTTGTGAAATCAAATGATTGTCATGACACCATTCCCATCGCCGTTTGAATTCCGTAAATATCGGTTCAGACGGTGTTTTTTTGGCGGTCGTTATTCGGTTTTCACGTTAAGTTGCTTTGCACTCAGAAATCTTTGCGGTATGATGGAGTCATAAGCTTGTGAGTTGTCAGATCATCAATTGAGAGATTGACCGGATTTCTAGGCAGGAGCACTGACTGAGCTGGAGACGTCAGTAATCCAGCAAGGCTAAGGCGGCGAATTGGGAATAGCCGTTTATGTGATAATGTGAATGCCTCAAGTTTTTTCAAAATAATTCGAAGGATCAGTGAGGATATTATGCTAAAACCAGATTTTCAAACAGTCATCGATCAGTGGGAAGCGTTCGCCCAGAGTTCTGAGTATGCTGGCCTTTATAAGTATGAGCAGCATGAGGCGGAGGAGATCATTGCCGCGCTATCGCTGACGGCGATGTTGAAATTCAACGAGCAATTGGATCTTCTTTCCGTTGAAGAAATGGACGCGCTTTGTTTCAATTACGCTCCGGATGGTGGAACGAAGAAAGCGGATGCCAAGGCGTTTCCTGGCTTAGTGTTGGCCTACCTGCGTTATATTCGCTGGCCGGCGCTCAATCAATTCACGGTGCGTTTGAAAGGTGAAAAGGATTTGCTGGCGGCGAGTCAGAGCTCTGGGGTGGACCTCAAGTTAGATGCGTTGGTGACGTCAACGCAGGCGCAAACCACATCAGATTCCGTTGAACAAGGCGCCCAGCTGGCGAAACATTATTTACCGTTGTGGTTGGCGCTGTTTGATGACGATTCGTTGATGCAAACCATGATGACAGAAGCGGAGCGAACTCACGCTAAGAAGAATGTAACTCAGTTTTTCCAATATTTCGCACAGCGTCCGGCGCAAACGCCTTTTCAAGCCAGTGCTGCCGAAGTTGAGGCCGCAATTCTGGCTGTAATTCCAGCAAAGTCACAGCCGAAATTAGAGAAATTTTGTCGGGCATTGTATCTGTTGCTTTATCTAGTTGGCCGTAATTATAATTTAAAAAAGCCATTGATTCGCCAAGTTTATGCCAATTGGTCGCAGGCGGTCGCCGCAGTGCTAGCGGATCAGGGGGCTCATTGGGACAAGCAGTTCTTCAAAGACTTGCAAAATGGGGTTGGGAGGGAACCGTTCCCCTATGAGCTCAAGCAAACCAAGGGCGTACCTGATAGTTCCCTAGATATGATTCAACTTTTCTACAGCCAGCTTCTCACGAACGTTGATGTATCTTCATTACTTGACGAGTATGATATGGACGATACAGACGACGATGATGATCTTGAAATGCAGAGGCTACAACCGAATTTCCCACCGAAGTTGATGATCGATCAACTAACCGATCAATTGGATAAACTTATTGCTGATAACCATTTACAGGTGAGGGATGATGGTTACGGACGCATGACGCTTAAAAAAATGCCGAAGAAACTCGAAACAAAAATCATGGCTCTTGAGGACGAACGCCGCTATTGGGTCCGTCAATATCTGATTGATGAATTCTTGTTGTTCCTTCCAGATAACGGTTTGACACAAACGGAGCGTTCCATGGCGCCTGCGCTGATTCAGCAGCTCGACACCTTAGTTAACCGTTATACCCCAGAGGCTTTAGCGGGAATGAATGCCACTGGTTGGAATTTCTTTTCCCGCGTTTTGTTGCCGGTTGCCAATTTGAGCCCAGATGGGGTAAAGGCAGTTAGCCCAATTATGGCTGCGTTTTACGATTTTCTGGAAGCAAATGATTTTAATCCCCACGGCCGCCAAATAGCGAAAATCATCAAGCGCGACGCTACTAAGTTGAAGGCCTATTTAACTGACGATGAGCAGCGAATGAAAGCGACATTGTTTCTGATGTTGGTACCTGTGGACTATGGAAATATCAATGATCCCCAGGCCTATCAAGATTATGAAGCCCAGCTCGGGTTGTTCCAAAATGACTTTGAGGACGAGGATGAAGGGCAACCAGCGTTTGAGCCAAAGTCGAATCCACACAAGATTGTTTCCTTCAAAAAAAAGAAGTCTAAGAAACGGAAAAAGAAATAATGACGCTAAGCCACCGCTCCTGCGGCAAAGGTTTGCGGGTGCTGATCGTTTTCTACCTAGCCAATAAGGTGAAATAAAAAAATAGCGTCACCGCTCGGAAGTCGCAGCTGCGATGGTGAAACAGGGCGGTGGCGCTATTTTTGCGCCTCTTCAACGAAGGCTGAAAGATTGGCAGTGATTCCGGAAAAGGTCAACTTAAGCAAGGTACAACCTCATTACTGATTGCAGGGGCAAAAAGCCTTTTTAGTATCGGTTGTGGCGGTGTCCGCGCTATACTAGCGATAGAAAAGAGGGCCTGGTATGGTTGAAATCACCTTGAGGATGGTGCGGGAAGAGGAATTAGGAACAGTTTGGCAAATGCAACAACAAGTTTTCGCCGCGCCAAGTCAGGCTGAATTGCGATTCGTGGATTCATTGGCGCAGATCCATTGGCGCTTTCGCCACCCACAGAATTGTTACTACTTCATTCTAAGAGGGTCGCAGCGAATCGGTTATTGTCAACTTCAGCGAGACAAAACCGGTCAACGAGCGCAAATTCGCCCCTTAGTGCTGTTGCCGCCGTTTCAGCGACAGGGAATTGGTGGACAGGTCCTGCGCTTGATTGAAGCGCAAATTCCAGAAATCAAGGTTTGGTCCGCCAACACATCCCAGCCAGCAGGTGGGCAGCAGATATTCTCCCGGCAAGGTTATCAACAAATCAGCCCAGATCACTGGCGTAAAATTCGACCATGAGTTTGGCCTGATGATCATGAACATTATTTGGGGGCGAAGTCATGAAAAAGGAACAATCAAATACGAGTGATCAAGAAATGGCGGAGGTCCATCGCAAGCTCAAGGAATTGCATCAAGATGATGGGCCTAAGTTGAAGGATCATTTGGACGTTTTCGACGATGCGGTGATCGCGATCATCATTACTGTGATGGTCTTGGAAGTGCCGCTACCCAATAATACCGTCGGCAGTTACCGGCTCTTTATGCGCGCGATTTTGATCTTCCTGATTAGTTTCTTTATGGTGGCGAACTTTTGGTATGAAAATCATCAGACCTTTGCCATTTTGCCCCGGGCTGACAAGAAATTCTTGTTAATGAATTTCGCGTTTCTGGCGGCGCTATCTCTGTTACCGCTCTTAACCAAGTGGCTGATGCAACAACCGACGAATTTAGCAGTGGCCAATATGGGGCTGGATTACCTGGTGATCAATATGTTGCGCCGGCTGATGGTCAATCATACCAACCGTGAATTGTTTGGGAAGACCGGCGCGGCCAGAGCGTTCTTTGACCAAATTACCCGTTGGCGGATCATCGGCGGTTTTCTCTTGAACATTGCTTTGATTGGTGTGGCCTTCATTCAGCCCACAGTGGCGATGATTTTCTATTTAGCGTTGCCCATTATTTCGTTCGTTTTTCCCAGCGACCGAGTCAAGTGAGGTCGCAATGATGTCACGAGATACTGCTCGAAGCCTGTCCGTCGAAACGATGTAACGCCGTTATAACGCAAAAAAGCGCAGTCATATTTTGACTGCGCTTTTGTTGTCTTCACGGTTATTCGAACAGATTAAGTATTCCGCGCTGTTTAACGGTCCGCCGCTTATCAAAATCAATTGATTTTTCGTTGCGGGTTAAGCAGGTTCATCGGATCAAACAGGGCTTTGATTTGGTGCTGGACCAAATCGACTTCCGGACCCAGTTCCTCATTGTTCCATTGATTCTTCAATAATCCCACCGCATGTTCACCGGAAATGGTGCCACCCAAGGCCAACGCTTTGCGAAACATTAACTGGAGCGCCGTTATAACGGTGGCGGGCACCTCAGGCTCATCAGCCGGCCAAACAATTGTCGGATGAACATTGCCATCCCCAGCATGGCCGGCGGTGTAGATCGTCAGGTCTAATTGGGTCGCGATTTGTTGAATATAATCGATCATCTCGGCCAGTTTCGATAAAGGAACCGCCATGTCTTCCATCACGTGTTGCCCATTGGCGAAGACCGCTGGCAACATGTCGCGGCGCAATTTCATGATTTGCGCGGCTTGGGTGGCGTCGGTGGTCAGCGCTAAGTTTTGGGCGCCGTTTTCCTCAAGAATCTGCTTTGTGGTGGCCAGAATCAGGTCATTATAACTGTCTAGTCGTAGAATCAGCATGGCGCCACTGTTTTCTGCGTAGTAGGTGCCTTCATAACGGTCTAAAGCTGCCACGGTTGGCGCATCCAGCGCTTCCAACATTGCTGGGTAGGCCCCAGATCCGCGTAGTTTAGCGACCGCGTCAGCCAATGCGCCCATATCTTTAAAGAAAGCCTGACCGGTGATGGCGCCGCCTAAGGGAATGGGAAACAGCCGTACCGAGATTTCGGTAATGATCCCCAAGGTGCCCTCAGAGCCAACAAAGAGCTGCGTTAGATCGTAGCCAAAAGCTTGTTTTAACGAGCGACCGCCCAGTTTCAATTCCCGCCCATCAGCCAGAATAACGGTTAGACCCAGCACGGAATCCTTTGTTGCGCCATAACGAACGGTACTCATGCCACCAGCGTTGGTCGAGACATTGCCGCCAATCGATGAAATTGGTTTGGAACCAGGGTCAGGGGCGTAAAAGAGACCTTGGGCCCGAGCGGCTTTGTCCAAGTCACCGTTGATCACGCCGGGCTCAACAATCGCGATTTGGTCAACGGGATTGATTTCTTTGATCCGGTTCATTTTGGCCAGGGACAACACGAAACTCCCGGCAATCGCGTCAGAGCCAGAGACAGTGCTAGTCGCTGTCGTTTCCGGGACAATAGCAATATGAAAACGCCGAGCCGTTTGCAAGACGCCCTGAACGTCGGCGGCAGAAGTCGCCTCGATGTAAGCCAGGGGCAGGCCACTAGCCAACTGGACGCCGTATTGATCGTTTTCGTGAGCCTTTAATGTGGTAACGTCGCTATGAACGGCGGTGGCCGTTACGTGTTGGCGCAGATCACTGATGATTTCTTCACTCGTGTAAGCATTGAATTTAACCATAAAATCCTCCTGAGCCAGGCAGGGTTCTGTCAGCTTATCATTATTTGGTTATGGTCACTTTAGCACCTTGACACCGATTGTCAAGAATTACCAGAGTGCGAACCGACTCTGGTAGCTCCTGAGCATTAGCCTAGCGGTTATCATGGAGGTGGGCTACGGTTACAGGAGTCCTGACGAGCAAGGCGCGGAAGTCAGTTTTGCGACGTCCGTTGCAAAAAAAGATTATGTGGTAGTTTACCGGCTGATAGAATTTCCAAAAAGAAGATTATTTTTGTTGCAATTACAACAAAAATATTTTAAACTTGGCTTTAGCTTGGAAAGGTGGTAGGGACAATGACAGCAGTACTCAGGAAAATCGGTGAAGTGGCGCGGATTTTTGATGCGGTGGCGAACTTGGAATTTAAGTCGTTGGCGCTCACACGCGGGCAATATCTGTATTTGGTGCGCATCGCGGAGCAGCCAGGCATTATCCTTGAACGGCTAGCGGCAGAGGTGAAAGTTGATCGAACCACCGCCGCCCGCGCGCTTCAAAAATTAGTCCAGATTGGACTGGTTGAAAAGCGTAGGGACGCCGCCAATCAGAAAAATCGGCAGCTGTTTGTCACTGCGTCTGGACAGCAGGCGGCCGCTTTGATTCAGCGGGAAAATCTGCTGTCTGAAACAACGGCTCTGCAGGATTTTTCTCCGGAGCAGACGGCGGCGCTAGAAGCCAGCCTGGATCAGCTGCTGGCCAACGTTCGCCCACTTTGGCAGAACGCTAAGCGCGGACAGACGCGGGATTATTAGTTAGTCGATCGGTTAGTGGCAACTTGCCTGAATTTTGGCACCGTTTAATCACCGATTTGCGGCCGGTTTAGCAACGAATGATTTATTCAAAGTTATCTAAGCGAGCGCGAGCGAGCCCGATAATCAATTGACAATTTACGACAAACGAAAGTGGGAAAAAGATGGCAAATTTACATCAATGTACCTTGAAAGATTTAGCGGAATTACAACACTTAAGTCGCGTGACCTTCGCGGATACCTTTGGCGCGGCGAATCAGGCCGAAGATTTGAAGGAATATTTAGATCACGCCTATGCGCCAGCGACGTTGACGGCAGAACTGAATAATCCGAATTCGTTTTTCTATTTTTTGCAAGAGCAAGGCGTCACGGTGGGTTATTTGAAACTCAACATTGGGACTGCCCAGACCGAGCGAGTTGCTGCCAATGCCTTGGAGGTGGAGCGAATTTACATTTTGCCGCGTTATAAACGTCACGGTTACGGCCGTCAGTTGATCGCACAAGCGGAGAAGCAAGCGTTACAATTGAACAAAACGGCGTTATGGCTGGGTGTCTGGGAGCATAATGATGCCGCCCGGGCCTTTTATCAGAAAATCGGTTTCCAGCAAGTGGGGCAACATGTCTTTCAACTGGGCGATGACGCGCAAACCGATTTAGTCTTACTCAAATCACTGGACGGTGGGGATAATCAATTATAATCGTTGTTTTTGACCTGGACCAATTCCCCTTGATCTAACCTGAACAGCCATCATCTGCGAGCTTGACTCAAATAGTGTATAATGAAGGTAAGCTATTATTTGTTAGTAGCGCGACTAGACCAATAATCGCGCTGGGAATGACTACTAGGGAAAGGTGAGATTATGGCGAGTCCAGTGAATAAGCCGCTATATAAAATCGGGTTATACGAAGAAAATGACTTAAATAAGCAATTCCATGAGAATCAGGTTTTGCCGTTCTATTCAGAATTGTTGGGGCATGTGGTGCGGGGACGAATCACCAAGAAGTACCGCTATTCCTGCCTGATTGATATCTCAAATTCAGACCGGACGTCTGAATTTCAGAAAGAACAGTACAATTCGCATATCGTGGTCAGCTATCGCGACCTGCAACCGGAACCCACGCTTTAGCGCTGGTTCGGCACTCTGATATTGAAACGTGCTGCGCGCAACTGACTTCTGTGCTTAGCTACGCAAAGGTTCCGGAAGCAAAAGCGGCTTCCAAAACCTTTGCTAGGCTAATGCTCGAAGTCAACCCGTTGCGCTCCGCACTCTGATATTGAAACGTGCTCACCAGCCCAGCTTCTTCCGCTTAACTACGCTAGGCTTTCGGAGGCATAACCCGCCTCCAAAATCCTAGCTAGGTTAATGCTCAGAAGCTACCCGGGCTGGTTCGCACTCTGATATTGAAACGTGCTGCGCGAGGATTGGCTGTTCCGCTTAGCTACGCAAAGGTTCCGGAAGCAAAAGCGGCTTCCAAAACCTTTGCTAGGCTAATGCTCACAGCCACCCATCCTCGCTCCGCACTCTATTTTTATAGGGGATGGTTTGATGGAATTTTATACGCTTCGTGATGGGTGGCGGCTACCGCAAGTGGGCTTTGGGACTTATCAACTGACTGGTGCTTCCGGTGTTCAGGCGATGGTTTCAGCGTTACAGCAGGGGTATCGTTTGTTGGATACCGCCTACAATTATGAGAATGAAGGCGCGGTCGGGGCGGCGATCAAACGCGCGGGTCTACCTCGGTCGGAAGTGCTGGTAACTTCGAAGCTGCCCGGGCGTTATTACAAAACCGATCTTGCCATTACGGCGTTACAGGAATCACTGTATCGCAGTAATTTGGATTACTTTGACTTGTATTTGCTACACTGGCCGAATCCGCGTCGCGATCAGTACGTAGAGGCTTGGCAGGCCTTGCTGACAGCGAAGAAATTCGGCTTGGTACGCTCAATTGGTGTTTGTAATTTTCTGCCTGAACATTTGGAGCGGTTGCAGGCGGAAACCGGTGAATTGCCGGTAGTTAATCAGATTGAGTTGCATCCTTATTTCAATCAGGCGAAACAGCGCGCTTATGATCAGGCTCATGGCATCTTGACCGAGGCTTGGAGTCCTTTAGGTCGCGCTAGTGTCATGTTACAAGATCCGCAGTTGCAGGCCTTGGCCAGTAAATACGGCAAAAATGTCGGTCAACTGATTTTGCGCTGGCAACTGCAACATGGGACTTTGCCGATTCCGAAATCAGCCAATCCCCAGCGACAGGCTGGCAATCTACAGGTCTTTGATTTTACGATTGAGGCCGCTGATATGGCGGCAATCGACGGGTTGACGCGAGCCAACGGGCGAACCACTAATCAGGATCCCGCCGTCTATGAAGAGTTTTAGATGCTGGGGCTTGTCAAAGTTTGACAGTGAAATCTGACCTAGCTCTCGTTTATTGCCGTGATTTGCGTTAAGATGAACGTATTGAACGCAAGGGAGTTTTGGTCATGCTGATTTTTATTTGCTGTGCTGGTGGGGCAACTTCAAGCCTGTTTTGCAGTCATATCGCTCACGCGGCTGATCCAGAAACCATTCATTTCGATGATTTGAAAACTTTGTTGGCAGATTATGATAGCCTAAGCCAGCGCTATCCGATTTTGATTGGCTATGGTAGCGAGCAATTGGTGGATTGGCGCAATGTCGCGACCATGTTTCAACCTCATGTCGATCAGGTCTTCGTTTGTCCGCAGGTTCGCTATCGGACGCCGGTATTGCGGAAAACATTGGCACCTGTTGGTATTCCAGTGGCTGACTTGGATATGCGCATGTTTGGGACGATGAACGGCGAACTGGCGCTGCAAACCATTATTCGTAACACTAAGCCGCGCGTGCCGGCCCTGGATGTTGTTGACCAATCGCCGCGTTAATGCCAGGTTCAAACTAGTTACAATCAGAAAGTTGAGCAATCAACTTTCTTTTTTTCTGCGCGAATGGCTTTTTTGCAAAATTCAGTAAATTCATTTAAGCTCAGGAAGAGATTTAGTGTAGAATAGCAGTATCGTTAAATGGACGGAAATAGGTGGGAAAACAATGACCAATCGCTATCGCAGTGTCTTTGATATTATTGGTCCGATCATGATCGGACCCTCCAGTTCGCATACAGCCGGCGCGGTGGCCATCGGTCACGTGGCGAATCGGTTGTTTCACGCGCCGATCAAAACCGTCCGGGTTCGCTATTTCGAGTCATTCGCGCAAACCCATCGGGGCCATGGAACCGATTATGCGGTGATTGCTGGCGTTTTAGGCTTTGACCCGGCGGATCGGCGGGTTCCTAACGCGGTGGATCTGGCGCGGCGGCAGGGTATCGAGATTGCTTTTATTGAAGATCAGCATGCCAGTCCGATTGGGCATCCAAATACGGCAGCGATTACTCTGGCCAATAGCGAGAAGTATTTGACCGTGTGGGGCTGTTCTGTCGGCGGCGGCGCGATTGAAATTCGGAAGATCGATTTCAATGGGCTGATTTTTGAGCCTCAGGGGAGCTTGCCCTTGATCTATGTAGAGGCAGAACAAGAAATTGGTCAGGCGTTGGATCAGATTTTCGGGGCGAATTATCGGTTGCCCCGGGTGACCTTGATGCGCGGACGTCACCATATTTATCAACTAGATCTGTTGGACAAGCCTTTCCCAGAGCAACTGGAACAAGCGCGGCGGATCAGTCAAGATTTGATTTCACTTTAAGGATAGGGCAAAGATTATGTATGAAACGATTGCGGATTTGCTGGCGGCTGCGACTGCTCAGCAAAAGCCGATTTCCGAATTGATTATTGAACAGGAAATCAAATTGAGCCATAGTAGCCGGGAAATTATTTGGGCGACCATGGGCAAAAACCTGGAAGTCATGCACGAGGCGGCCATCAAGGGTGCCAGTGGCGCGGGGGTGACTTCAGCCACGGGGATCAGCGGTGGCGAAGCGGTTTTGTTGAAGAAATATCGGGAGAAAGGCCAATCTTTGTCTGGGGACACGATGCTGCTGGCCATGCAAAATGCGGTGGCCACCAATGAAGTTAACGCGGCGATGGGGATTATCTGTGCCACCCCTACAGCTGGTTCGGCGGGAACGCTACCTGGCGTACTTAGCGTGGTCACCGAGCGGCTGCACTTACAGCGAGATGATCAGATCCGCTTTCTTTTCTGCGCCTCGGCGTTTGGAATGATTGTGGCTAATCAGGCGATGATTGCTGGGGCCACTGGCGGTTGTCAGGCCGAAGTGGGTAGCGCCTCGGCCATGGGTGCCGCGGCCGCCGTGGAGCTTGCTGGCGGCACCCCGGAACAGGCGGCCCAGGCATTTGCCATGGCCATGTCTAACCTGCTGGGGCTAGTCTGCGATCCCGTCGCCGGCCTAGTTGAAGTGCCTTGCATCAAGCGGAATGTGGTGGGCGCGGTCAATGCGTTAACGGCAGCCGATATGGCCCTGGCTGGGTTGACCAGCCAGATCCCGGCTGATGAAGTGATCCTAGCCATGAAACGGATCGGGCAGAATCTGCCCGCTAGTTTGCGAGAGACCGGATTAGGTGGCTTGGCCGCGACACCGACCGGGATCGCCTTGAAAATGAAAATTTTCGGTCAAGACGTGAGTATTCATCCTGATGATGAAAACAATGATTCGGCCCGGGAAAGCTAGCGAAACAACCATAGTCAGCCGCCAAGTTGACCTGCTGCCGAATGGAGACTGCCGATAACCAGTCAAGTTCGCGCGTCGTCAGCAGTGTCCAATTACAATGGTCAGTTCAAAAAAACAGCCTTGTCTACAGATTTTACTGAGGACAAGGCTGTTTTGCCATGGCCTTCATTAGTGCTTTGGCTGGGATTTTCAAATCGTCGCGACTTGCGAAACAGTCAAGGGCAAGCGTCACGGTTCTTGATGGGGCGTGTCTGGCGGTTGCTTTGAGGTCACCGTCGGTTGCTGTGACCGCGTCGCTTTATTGTTTTGCCGCGTCGTTTTATTGTTTCGCCGTTTCGCTTCATAGTTTTTCCGCCACCCGATCAGCCAGGTGGTCAGCGGCACAATCAGCAACACTCCAATAATGGATTCCAGCAGCACCAAGACTTCTTGGACGAATAATTTGTCGTTGAGCAACTGGGTGAGGCTGTAATTTAGCCGCAAGTACCAAATGAAGAGCGCCAAGTTGCTACCGAAAAAGCCAAACAAAATCGTGTTAATCGCAGTGCCAAGGATATCCTGTCCCATTTGTTGGGCGCTGTGCTGGTAGGCGGCAGGTGTGATCGTTGGCGTTTGCCGCAGCAATTCCAGCAAGCCGGCGTTCATTGCTACCGCCGCTTCGGAAATCGCGCCAAGTGTGCTGAAGATTGCCACCAGCGCTGTGATCAGTAAGTAGTCAATGCCAGGAGCCGTCGCTAACCCAATCAAATCCTCGTCATCTTGATTTCCTAAACCAACGGCCTGACCCAGCCAAGTCAATGCGAAAATCAGCAGAACAATGATCACCGTGACCAAAAGCGAACTGAGAAAGGCTTGATCGGCCAATTTTTGTTCATTGGTGCCCAAATATACAATCGTTGCCAATTTCAAGGGGACGAAAATCGCCGCGATCAACCAAATATTCGCGCCGCCAGCAATCAGCCACGCCGCCATGAAAATCAGGCAGAAATTGATCAAGATACTCAGGTAACTTTTGAGCCCGGCAGTACCACCCACCAATACAATCAAGGCGAGCAAAACCAGAAGCAGTGCGGTCATTGTACTCATTAAACCTGCACCTCCTTGGTCATTGGTCGCAAAAGAAAGCTCGCCAATGTCGCCAGCGGCACGGTCAAAACAATCCCGATCGCCGAAATCAAACTTTGCAGCACCCCGAGGGACAGCGTAAATTCAAAGGTATAACTGATTGAATTGTTGTCGCGTAAGAAAAGAATGGTCATCGGCAACGCCGCGGCCATAAATATCAAGAAGAGCACATTGATCAGCGGTCCCATGATTTCCCGGCCAATTGTCAGGCCACTGTGCCAAAGTTGTCGCCGCGTGAGTTGGGGATTATGTTGCCAGAGCTCACTCAAACTGGTGACGATATCCGTTGATTCATCCATGACCGCGCCCAACACCCCCAATAAGGTTTGCCCTAGGAAAAGTGAACGTGGACTTTGGGTCGCATAAGCAACGGCCATGTAGGTGATCCCGCGTTCCTTGGTTGCCTGCATGATTCCGTAGCTGAGTCCAAAAGCTAGCAGCAACGCGCTGATCGTGCTGAGCAGCATGATGGCCATTTTGCGCCGCCAGCCTTGATAAATGATGAAGGTCACCGTGGCGAAAACAATCGCCGCCCCACTATACAGTAGAATCGTGGCCGTGCCATTACGCCAAATATCTAAGCGAAGCGTCACGAAGAACAGCAAACAGTTGGCCAGCACTGAGAGCAGAATCAACCAACTTTTCTGCGCGAGGATCGCCACTAAAATCAAGGCCGTCAAAGTCAGCGCCAGAATCAGGACCCAATCTCGTTTCGCGGTGAGAATCGTTGCTTTACCCTGATGGGAAAATTGGACATAGACACGCTGGTTGTGATAATAGCGCTGATTGACCAATTGCGAGGCGTCGTAATCATTGAGTACTTGGTAGGTCCGACCTTGATGGGACCCATTGAGAATCCTGAGTGTCAGCCGTTGTTCGAATTGGGTGTCTTTGTTCTGATATTGATCCGTCTCCGCCTGGTGACTAACTGACTGGACCCGCTTTACTTGCGCTAACGTGCCCTGGCCCAGTGGGTGCTGGTAGGCCCAAAACGTGGCGATGATTCCTAGAATGGCGATGAGTAACAACATGGTTTGCTTCTTGGTTAATTTCATTTGTGCGTCCTATCTGAGCTAGCGTTCGTAAATCGTTCTAATTATTTCGTTATACGCCAATTGGCGGGTACCTGCAAATCATCGCTTCGCAGTTGGGGATAAAACTGAACCTATGTATGCTTGGATGGCGAAAGTAGTATGGCCGCGGCTTGCGCTGCGAAATTCGGGGTGAGCTCGCTGTGGGCGTCACTTTGAGCTTTTCGGAAGGGCGCCGAAAATCTCAAAGCTGAGCCTTGGTCTAAGTGGCATAGCCACTAAGTCCAATTTCACGGCGATCTCACCCCGAATTTCTCCGCTCCAGCCACTCAACGTTTTAACGGCCGCTTGAGCACTCACGCCATTTGGCAAGTTATCGCCAATTGATGGGGAACCACGCAATTGACTGCCGTGGTTAGTGGTCATCATTTTTACATTGGTGACACCAGTACAGTCTATCTGATGAACAAAGTTAGTTCTCAGTGAACTAACTGAATTGGTCGAGTTCCACTTAAGGATTGTTTAGGGAACAGGTAAAGATGTCCAAAACAATGTAAACTGTACCAGCCAACAAATCCAAACCCGTTGGCATTGCCATCCCAATCCAAAAGGGGCAATTAGTTGACCTCTAGCTCGCAAAATCACTTCGTCAAATGGCTACGTCTTGATGGCGGATAGGCTCAATTCTGTCCAGCAACCGGATAGGTAGGGAACACGTTTTAACGTCATAGCCGCTCAATGTTATAACAGTCATTTGAGCGCGCACACCAATTGGCAAGCTATCGCCAATTGATGGGGATCCGCGCAATTGACGGCTATGGTTAGTGGGTTGCCAGCCTTGAATTGGTGGCATCACTACAGTCCACCTGATGAATGGAAACATGGTTCTGATGAAGTATCTGAAGCGGGCGACGGGTTCAACCAAAGTTGGTTTGGAATAGTTACAACCATATCAATGCTTTTCAAATTGGTAGACATAATTATCTGAATCAGTTGGTATTGCCGTACCATCTTAAAAGAGTGCAATTATTTGACCTCAATCTTGCAAAACCACCTCATTAGATATCCAACTTCGATTGCCGATAAGCTCAATTCTGCCTAGTAACCGGCTGGGACTGCGCGGCTCAGTGGTGAAATGAGGCTAGGACACAATTCTAGTTTCAAAAATAAAAGCCCCAAAATTCCGAACTTTTTCGGAATTTTGGGGCTTTTTATGTAGGCATAGAAACCATCTTCTGGTAACCTTAAATTCGACGAAAAAAATAAGTGTCAGGAGTCGGTCTCTA
>NZ_RHOV01000011.1 GCF_003946655.1 Lapidilactobacillus achengensis | reverse complement strand
ACGTGTGGCTCAGCGGTGAGATTATTCTTAGCGATTTATCGCTTAGAATAAGGCTCGATTTGAAGACAATTCCCGCTTTTGGAATTGGCTTCAAACGATGCCCACCGCGTTCCAGCCACGACAAACGTCCTGAGGCGGTTGCGTCCACATCCAAACCCTACCACACCTGCAACCACGCGAGAAATCCGAAACAGAAACGGCACTTTTCAGCTAGATTCTACTCAATACTTGCGCAAACCGATTTTATCAATCACATGGTGTTCGGTCTTATGCAAGATCAAGTCGGCGCGATTACGCGTGGGCAGGATATACTCGCGGAGATTCTTCAAGTTGACATCCTGCCAAACCTGCCGCGCCATCGTGAAGGCGGCTTGGCGGTCGCCAATCGCGTAGGGGTAATAGTAATTCAGCGGATCCTGCAGGGCCGTGTCCAACAATACACCGAAACGCTGCAAATACCACTCTTCAACCAGCGCCGCTTTCGCATCCACATAAATGGAGAAATCGAAATAATCGCTGACGTAGATTTGCTGATTGGTCGGCAGTTGCAAAACGTTGATTCCCTCCACGATCAGAATATCCGGGCGGTCGATCACATCGTAACTGTCAGGCAGCACGTCATAAACTTGATGGGAGTAACGTGGAACCTTGATTCCTGGTTGATAGGATTTGACCTGGTCCAAAAAAGTCAGCAAATGTTCCATGTCGTAGCTTTCTGGAAAACCCTTGCGCGCCATAATGCCGCGCCGGTTTAACTCCGCGTTGGGATAGAGGAACCCATCGGTGGTGATCAATTGGACCTTCTGATTGGGCAACGACCGACTTAGTAGTAATTGTAACAGTCGCGCAGTGGTGCTTTTGCCCACGGCGACACTGCCGGAGATCCCGATCAGAAACGGTGTGGGCGCGACCGTTTCGCCGCGGAAATCCGCTTTATCTTCGACGAGTTGATGATAGCGCCGCAAATAAACGTGGATCAAATGACGCAGCGGCACGTAGATTTCCTGCACATCTGTCAGCGAGATGCGGTCATTCAGGGCGGCAATCTGGGCCAGCTCATCGCCGGTGACCGTATTCAGTTGATTCTTGCCATGAAAATTCCGCCATTGTTCCCGAGTAAAATAATCATAGTTCTCTGGCAAAGCCATATTTGGATAACTCCTTGAAAACAGTATTTCAATCACAATTTCGCGGTCGTGCTAAGTGGACCCGCTTCAATTATTGGCAGATCACGGCGACCGCAATGCAAAACCAGATCCCCGTCAGCGCCCTACGACTAATACAGTCCATTCATACTATTACACTATTCAGTTCTTTTGCCAAGAGGTCGCAGATGTTTTCGCGAAAAAATCGCCATTCCGGTGGACCACTTTTGGTGCTTTTGATGCTTTTGATGCTTGGGGGCGCGTTCGGTACTTTTGATACTTTGCGCGTTCGGCGTGTTTGGCGAGTTTAGTATTATGGGTACTTTCAGTATTTTTGATATTTTTGACGCTTTTGACGCTTTTGACGCTTTTGACGCTTTTGACGCTTTTGACGCTTTTGACGCTTTTGACGCTTTTGACGCTTTTGACGTTTTTTTCACTTTTAGCACTTTTTAGAACTTTTAGAACTTTTAACGTTTCTAGTACTTCCAGCACCTTTCAATACCTTCAACGACTTTAAGTCTTTTAAGACATTTTCCTGATGATTTCAAGACTCTTTAAGCCGTTTTTCCGGCACTTCTCCACCAATTTTAGCCAGCGTGTTTAAGGGCTTGTCCCAGCTAATTCCCATCGAGCAACAGAACCGGCTATTCCACGGTATAAAGTGTGGCCGGAACGGCGCTTAATAGCGGGGACAATTCGTCTTGGGCCAGGATCGTTAAGCGGTGCATCGCCCGGGACGCAATGGTGTAAACCAATTGGCGTTCGTCTTCGTCATGATATCTGGTCGCCGAGGCGTTCCACATGACGACGGCGTCAAATTCCAATCCTTTGGCTAAGTAGGCGGGAACGATAATGGTGCCGGCGGCCAAGCGTTGATTTTCTGAGCGGATCAAGGTGGCGTGGTAACCAGCCGTTTTCAGAAACTGGGCTAGATCCTGGCTTTCTTGCTTGGTCTTGGCAATGATGGCGGTGGTCAACTGGCGCTGATCGTTCTCCTGCAATGTGCGCAACAGCAACTCGTGTAACGCCGCTTCGTCGGCACGGATCGCAATATTGGGTAAGTCTCCGGCGCGATCGAAGGTATCGATCTTCTGGCCGTTTCTCAGCAGGGCCCGGGTGTATTCGGTGATTGGTTTTGTTGAGCGATAGGAGCGGGTCAATTGGACCACTTCGGTTTTTTCCGGGTCAAACAGCTTCTGAACTTGGCTCAATAACGAGCTGCTGGTCGCGTGGGTGAAAATCGCTTGATTCAAATCTCCCAGCATCGTGAAACGGGCTTTCGGGAATGACGCTTGCAAATAAGCGGCTTGAAAAGGTGTGTAATCCTGGATCTCATCAATGAAAACAAACTTAATATTGCGGTCGACCTGCTTACCGGTGATCAGATCGAACAGGTATAAGTATGGACTCACATCATCAAGCCGGAGCCGTTTATCGCGGAAGTCCGCCTGTACTTGGGCCACTTCTTGGTTCCAGTCCTCTTTAGTGACGCCAAAACTTGCCAAATCGATCAGATAAGGGACCTGTTGTAAGAAATGTAAATACTGGGCGCGGCTATTGATAAAACGGAAACGACGAATCCCCCGATTAACTGTCTGTAATTCTTTGGTGACAATTTTCCGAGCCAAATATTTAAACTCGGCGTCACTGGAAGCGAACTCTTGATCCGCCTTGGCATACAGGCTTTGTAGCTGTTCATCGCTTAAATTCTCCACCGCTTTAGCGACCCAATTCTTGCGGATCTCAGGCTCGACTTTGTTGTTCAGTAACTGGATCAAGCGCTCTTGAGTCGCGTCCATCCGGTTGGCCAAATGATAGTTTTCATTGAAACTGTAATAGATTTCCGCCATTTTCTCTTTACTGAAGTAAGGCTTGCCGCGGAATTTCAAATCTTTGAAACGCATATCTTGTTTTTCAAGATGACGCGCATAGATTCCTACTGCCTTGAAAAAGCGCAGATCGGTTTTAACCCGCGAGATGGCTTTGGCGGTCGTCGTTTGCGCCACCTCGAAATTCGCCGCCGGATCCGTGATCGTCATTTTCGGCAGACGCCGGCCAATGAATTGGGCGTAGGTCATTTGTACCATGTTCTGTTCGCCTAATTCCGGCAAAACGTTCTCGATGTAGTCGTTGAACAACTGGTTTGGCGAGAACATGATCACTTGGCTGGCCGTTAGTTTACCGCGATAACGGTACAGTAAGAACGCGACCCGTTGTAAGATCGCCGATGTTTTCCCGGAACCAGCCGCGCCTTGAACGAAGAGCAGATCCGCCGCCACATTGCGAATGATCTTGTTCTGTTCCTGTTGGATCGTGGTCACGATCGACTTCATCTGCGTGCTGGATTTCTCCCCCAGCACTTCCAGCAACATCTGATCGCCAATGGTTTCCGTGGTATCAAACATTGACTCGATCGCGCCACCTTTGATCAGGAACTGGCGCTTGAGTAACACATTGACCGTCTGTTCCCCATCAGGCGTTTGATAACTGACCTGGCCCAACTTGCCATCGTAGTAAATCGACGAAATCGGCGCCCGCCAATCGTAAATCAGAAAATGATCGTGCTCATCGCTAAAGGAACCTAGACCGATATAAATCGTTTCTCGTCTAGGCTCACCATGCTCATGGAAATCAAGGCGCGCGAAATAAGGCGTTTTCGCCAACCGTTTCAAGGTGTTCAGCTGCCGCGCCGACTGTTGCCAACTATTCTCACGCTCTTGCAGCATTTGTTGCTGCTGGCGAATCGACAGCGCCGTCTCCAAATTGGTCGTATCGCTACCGTAACTTAAATGGACTTCTTCATTGAATTGTCGATTCAACGACTGCGTATCGTTTTTCGCCTGGTCGATCGATTGGCGCGCCTTCGTTTGCGCACGCCCGATCTTCGTAATCACTTCATCTAAATGGCGCTGTTCCGCCGCTTGTGTCTGACGGATAAACTTCTCATTTTTTGTCAATTCCCCACAACCTTTTCGAATATCACTGTCATTGCCAAAAATGTATTGAATAATTTTATCACAAAACCGTAACGAACAAAAGTATTTGAGCTTGATTCTTCCACTTCGCCCCTCGTTTGATGCCTTTTTGTTCGCCTCGATCTGGAGACCTTCAGCCTATCTCTTCTTAGCTGGTGGATGCTATTTGCCCGCTGAGATACCCGCAGCCGCCATTAGTGACCGGTCATTCGGTTAGCCCGCTGCTAAGAAACCACGCGCTTTGCATTTTGAAACGTGCTCCGCGCAACTGCTTTCTGCGCCGATACGCAACCAGCGCGTACAGCAGGCCGGCTTCGGCGACGCCATTCATTTGTGAAGCCTCTTGTTTTATGACCCTTAGTCTACTAAACTGAGGATAGCCAATTGGGAATTGGCAGAAAATGGAGGAATTAGGGATGGATTCAAGCGAAGTTATCGCGCCGGCAATCATTGGTGTGATTCTCTCAGGTGTGGGCGTCTGGCAATTGATCGCGGTGGTCAGATACATTCGTAACGCTGGCAAAGCGAAGGATGCCTTTCGGGGATGGGCTACCTGGACCAGTTTATTGATTGGGGTGCTCTTCACTGGTATTGGGGTGGAGACGCTGATTGCCGCCATCATCAACGCCTTCAAATAACCATTCAAGCACGCCGCCGGGAGTAACAGGTAGGCAGCCCTTGTTCATCCTCACCAAGTAACCAGGTGGCCGGCGCAGCGGTGGGCCGCTGACCGCCAGTCAATCTTGGCGGGTGAACCAGCTGACCTCGTCTTTTACCGAGAATGTAGCCGCCGCTGGTCCAATTTAATTTGTATGAATCGACAAAAATGACCCAGTCAACCGGAGATCGCCGTTAAGCGTTGTCCGTTCGCTGAGCCATTTTTTATATTAAAGTCGCCGTGACGCTGAGCCGGTTCTTGGTGTTAAACAAGTTTCCGTCAATTAGCCCATCATCACACGCTATTCATGCTTGTGTCGCTGATCTAGTTTCTCATTGACTTTCTCCGCGACGTTTTCAGCAAGTTGGTCCAATTTCTCTTTCGCTTTGCCTGTCGCGGCTTGGGCTTTACCCTTCAATTCTTGTTGATCATTATTGGTGACCTTGCCGACTGTTTCATTAAGCTTACCTTTGACTTGATCTTTCTCACTGGCGAAACTCATGTTGTTCACTCCTATTCTCATTGAAGCTGATCGCAGCTGATCTGATTAAATAACGGGGGGACGTCATTGATCTGCCAAGGGGGAAGTTGAGGTCAGCACGCTTGCTGTGGGGGATCTTGTGGGGGGACAAGATGAATCAAGCGCGCCGGGTTTTATTGAAGAGCCAAGAAGTGAGTAGCACAACAACAATTGCGCCGATCAAGGCAGGAACGATCGCCATGCCGCCAATGATTGGGCCCCAAGTACCGAGGAATCGCTCCCCTAACCAGGCGCCAACCAAACCACCAAAAATATTACCGAGCCAACCCATGGGTAAATCGCGATTGACGATCGCACTGGCCAAGGAACCAATGACCGCGCCCACGATCAATACCCAAACAAAATGTAGCACTAACACACTCCCTTTCTAAACATGATCACCAATAATTACTTATCGGTAGCTTAACTTTAACCTGATGGGTATTCTGCTGTCAACAAATATGCAATCAAAAGCATAGCCTAAATCTTATGAGTGCTGATCCACTTGCCCAACAAAAAAACCGGATCACCTAAGATCCGGTCAAAACTCCCCTTTAGCCGTGACCTCCGCGAACTAGTCCTGAAGGTGTAGGCCTTGATGCTGTCAC
This sequence comes from Lapidilactobacillus achengensis, assembly GCF_003946655.1. Lineage (GTDB taxonomy): Bacteria > Bacillota > Bacilli > Lactobacillales > Lactobacillaceae > Lapidilactobacillus > Lapidilactobacillus achengensis. The sequence goes on along the minus strand of NZ_RHOV01000011.1, from coordinate 65,912 downwards.
GATTCGCAGTCCGGCCAGCTTTATTTCTGCTGGCGCCGGCGTTGATACCAGTTGCGGAAATAAGGGATCCAGAAAACAATCAAATACCCCACCGCCATACCCATGATGGTGTAAATGAAAATATGTTTGAAATACAGGCCGAACAGAAACCCGATCAAGGCTGCTAGGCCGGTGATGATTGATTTTCGTGTCATCGTTTTGCTCCTTATAGACGTGTTCGCCAACCTAGCTTCTTCCGCTTAGCTACGCCAGTATTCCGGAGGCATGGACCGCCTCCAAAATCCTGCCTAGGCTAATGCTCAGAAGCTGACCAGGTCGGTTCGCACTCTGCTTTTTGAAACGTGTTCGCCTCCCCAGCGCTTTCCGCTTAGCTACGCCATTGTTCCGGAAGCAAAGCCCAGCTTCCAAAACAATGGCTAGGCTAATGCTCAACCGCTACCCGGGGTGGCTCTCACTCTGCTAATTATCATTGTGCTAGTCTGATTAATTCTAACATTTTTCCTCAAAAAAGACGATGGCCCAGCACCCAACCCAAAGCGCACAGGCCTAGACCTAATCCGTAAGTGGCCCCACCATAGCGTAAGGCGCGGCGGAAATTCTCGCTGGCGAGTTGACCACCTAATTCACTGTTCAACGTGGAAAACGTGGTCCAACCACCACACAAACCGGTCCCGAGAAAGGTATACCAAGTTTGCGTGACCGTACTGGCCGCCATGAAGCCCAGTAAAAAGGCGCCACTCAAATTGATCAACAGCGTGGCTTGATACCCTAACTCCGGTCGAGCCCGCTTGTAAAGCGCCGTGAAATGATAACGACCTAACGCGCCAAGACTTGCGCCCAAGCCCGCCAACAACCATGTTTGCATCAGTGGACACCTCCTTGATCGTTCAAATGTTGGGCCAAGGTGATCCCCGCCCACGCCAATAAAATTCCGGCAACCATGCTGATCAGCAGATAGATTTCCGCCGTCAGCCAAGCGCCAGCCGCCAGCAACTTGATCACATCAAGGCAGAAACTGGAGAACGTTGTCAGTGAACCAAAAAATCCCGTTCCGATGCCCACATGCAACCATTGCCGCCGCGATTGTAATCCCGGACCCCAATAATCATTCCACAAGGGCAGCAACAGCGCCCCCAACAAATTCACCGCTAAAGTTGCCCACGGAGATGGCAACACCTGAGTGGCCCCTAGGCGTAAACCGCCGCCGACAAAGGCACACAGCGCGATCATCAAATCTGTCATCAGTTCCACTCCCCTCGCAGATTGGCACCCCACACGCCACTTGGCCGTGTCACTGCCAGATTCTTTCAATGCTTACATTATTCAATTATTTTCTGAAAAAGTCCATGATATTCTTTGAAAAAGTCTTGAAAAATGAACTTGTTTTGCAAAAGTGTTGAAACAACCAGGAACTCAGTTTCTTGGCCCCAAAATCCGGTATACTGATCATGAGCGCGCGGCGTTGCGGGGACTTGGCAGGCAAAAGTAGGTTGGCCGCAGCTTGCGCTGCGCGGGGCGTTGGTGGTTGGCAGATGTGGTGGGGCTCCAGGTCGGGCTGGGGGTGGTGGAACGCGGCGGGCACGACTTGAAGCTTTTCGGAAAACCACCGAAAATCTTCAAGCTCGGTCTTATTGTAGGCGATAAATCGCCAACAATAATATCGCGGCTGACTCACCCCCAGCCCGACCTTCCGCCGACAAACGAACAGACCACCAACGCCACGCTCCGCTCCAGCCGCTCAACGTTATCTTAGTCATTGGGTCACTCACGCCTGCTGTTAGGCCATGTCCACTCATTAGGGACCACGCAATCGACGATCGTGGTTAGTAGTTACCAGCTTTAAATTGGTGACACCAGGATAGATTGCTGGGTTTATCAAGACAGATCTTCGTGTCAACTTTTGAATCAATTTTGTTGCTAGGAAGTTGTGACTCTTTCGTATTTAGGATGAAGGAGCTGACGAAGTTGCTTTGTGGGTTGGCGGTCGATTTTCTTTTCTCTTTTTCCCTTGGTGAGGTGTGGTAGCACTGGCGGAGTTGAATAGCGGACCGGGTCTCTTTGCGTGGCGCGCACGATTAGGTTTGGCCTGCACTTAAAACAAACGAGGTGATTTCAGTGGCAGCGACAAATATTTATGACGATCCGAAATTTTCCAGCAGTATGCCCAGATGAATCGGAGTCAACGGGGCTTGGCTGGCGCCGGTGAGTGGCCGGCTTTGCAGGCGTTGCTTCCTGACTTTGAAGGGAAAACGATGGTGGATCTGGGTTGCGGCTATGGGTGGCACTGTCGCTATGCGAGCGATCACGGGGCGCGTCAGGTGATTGGCGTGGATCTTTCCGCGAAAATGTTAACCCAGGCGCGCAGTTTGACCCACGCCAACAATATCAGCTATCGGCAGGGTGATTTGGCGACCGTTACTTTTCCCGGCCAACGGTTCGACTTGGTCTTCAGTTCTTTAGCGTTGCACTATCTGCCCTCATTTGACCAAGTCTTGTCGCAAATCGAACAGTATTTACAGCCCGGCGGCCAATTTATTTTTTCAGTGGAGCATCCGCTGTTCACCGCCAGTGGCCAACAAGATTGGATCTACCGGGCTGATGGTGTGATCGATCATTTCCCCGTCGATCGCTATTTCGACGAAGGCCCACGGGAAGTGACTTTCTTGGGCACAACCATGACCAAGTATCACCGCACCTTGACCACTTATTTGGAGACTTTGTTGGCCCATGGTTTTCAAATCGAGCATGTGGTTGAACCGCAACCACCACAGGCGCTTCTGGATCAGCCGGGGATGCGCGATGAATTCCGCCGGCCGATGATGTTGCTGATCAGCGCGCGGCTGCCGGTCACTTGTTGCTAAAAACTTGGCTTGTATGATTTTGGGTATGATAACATCTTGTTCGGCGTTTGATTGCAGGTGTGCTGGGTGTTGCGCGTGAGCGCAACCGGCTGGGACTGCTGTTGCGGACTGGAACGTGGTGGGCGTCGTTTGAAGCCAATCCGCAAGACCAGCGGCTTGTCTTCAAATCGAGCCTTGTCCTAAGCGGCAAAGCCGCCAAGGACAATTTCACCACTGAGCCGCGCAGTCCCAGCCGGTTGCTGAACAGAATTGAGCCTATCTGCAATCGAGGCGAAGGATTTGACGAAGTGGTTTTGCAAGTGTGGTGGTCAATCAATTGCCCATTTTTGGGGTGGTACGGCAACACCAACGGATTCGGATTAGGAGGTCGGAGCATTTTGCGTAGGCTGAACATTTTTACTCATTTCCGTAACAAGCCACGTGTGGAAAGCCGACCGATTCAGTTGATTCATCAAGAACTTGCCTTAGTTCATCAGATAGACTGTCCTGGTGTCACCAATTTAAAGCTTGTAACAACTAACCACGGCCGTCAAATGCGTGGTTCTCCATCAATTGGCCATAGTTTGCCAGCCGGCGTGAGTGCTCAAACGGCTGTTATAACGTTGAGCGGCTGGAGCGGAGAAATTCGGGGTGAGATCGCCGTGTCGTTATTCTTAGCGGCTTTGCCGCTTAGAATAAGGCTCAGCTTTGAGATTTTCGGTGGGCTTCCGAAAAGCTCAAAGTGACGCCCACAGCGAGCTCACCCCGAATTTCGCAGCGCAAGCTGCGGCCAACCTACTTTTGCCAATCACGACTTGCAACCTATACCAATTATTACTAAAATTAAGATGGCCGTTGCTTTGAGCGAACCAACAAAAAGCGGGCGCGTTGGGCGCCACGCCTTCAAGGAGGAGTTAATCATGTACGCAGCAGCAACAGATCGTTATGAACACCTACCGTTTCGTCGCGTTGGCGATACCGGTTTACAATTACCGATCATTACTTTAGGACTTTGGCGTCATTTCAGTAGTTCGGACCCTTTTACTGACCGAGAGCAGTTGATTCTGTCGGCCTTCGACCATGGTGTCTTCAGTTTCGACTTAGCGAATAATTATGGCAAACCAGATCGTGGCTCAGCCGAGAAATTATTCGGCCAAGTTTATCAGCGTAACTTAAAACCCTATCGTGACGAGCTCGTCGTCACAACTAAGGCTGGCTTTGAAATGGGGCCGAGTCCGTTCCAGCATTTCAATTCCCGGAAAAATTTACTCCAAAGTATTGATCATAGTTTGCAACGTTTGCAGATGGACTATGTGGATATTTTCTACAGTCATCGCCCTGATCCGGAGACGGATCCGGAAGAAACCGCGCTGGCTTTGGGGCAAATCGTCCAAGCAGGAAAGGCCATGTATATCGGCATTAGCAATTATGACGCCGCCCAAAGTGAAACGATGATCGCGCTGTTGACCAAATATCACGTGCCGTTTGTCGTCAATCAATATTCTTATAATATGTTGCGGCCCGACGCCGCACGCAATGGTGTTTTGGAAACGGTCAAACGTTATAATCGGAGTTTAGTCGCCTATGGTCCGCTCTCTGAGGGTCTTTTGACCGAACGCTACCTCAAGGGCATTCCCGATGATTTTCCGATTCATTGGTCAAACACCGCGATTTTCAACCAGGGGAAGGCTCATGTGGTTGACTTACTGAATCAGCTGGAGGCGGTGGCGCAAAAGCGGGATCAGACTTTGGCGCAAATGGCTTTAGCTTGGCTACTGCGTGATCAAGCAGTGGCCAGCGTGATTATTGGCACGACCAGCGAAACCAACCTGTTGGCCAACTTGGCCGTGGCCGACCATCTGACCTTCACCAATGATGAGGTCAAACAGATCAAAGAAATCCTGGCCTAAGCTGGGTTTCTGCAAGTGATTCAGCACAAAACGATCATAAAATCAGCGCAACAAGTCCCCGGGAACATGTTAGAATGGGGTTGTCACGCGATGATCCAACCAACCTGATCCACAAATAAGAAGAAACTAGGTGGCGCAGCATGAAACAAGGAACAACGATTCTCACACTAGATAATGGCTATCATCTTTGGACCAACACTCAAGGTCAAGGAGACATTCACTTACTTTGCCTCCACGGTGGCCCTGGCGGCACCCACGAATATTGGGAGAATTTCGGCGAAAAACTAGCCGATTTGGGCGTCCAAGTCCATATGTATGATCAACTGGGCTCATTTTATTCAGATCAACCGGATTACAGTGACCCGGAGATCGCCGCGAAATATTTGACTACTGACTACTTCCTTGACGAAGTTGAAGAAGTCCGGCAAAAACTCGGTCTGGATCAATTTTACTTGATTGGGCAGTCTTGGGGCGGCGCTTTGACCATGCTCTATGCTTTGAAATATGGCCAACACTTAAAAGGCGCGATCATTTCCAGCATGATCGACAACATCGACGAATATGTGGTCCATATCAATAAAGTTCGCGAAGAGACCCTGCCAGTGGAGGCGGTGGCCTATATGCAACGTTGCGAGCGGGAGGGCACTTGGGATGATCCGCAATATCAACAATATGTGGATATTCTCAACCGTAATTTCGTTGATCGGCGACAACCACCAGCCATCAGTCATTTGATTTCCACTATGGCTACCCCAGTATATAACGCTTTTCAGGGGGATAATGAATTCGTGGTTACCGGTAAGTTGAAAGATTTCGACCTACGCAAACAAATCCAAAATATTACCGTGCCAACTTTATTAACATTTGGTCAGCACGAAACGATGCCACTCTCAGCGGCGTTGCGGATGTCGGAACAAATCCCTAACGCGCGGCTGGAAACCACGCCAAATGGCGGTCATCATCATATGATGGATAATCCTGATGTTTACTTCGAACATTTGGAGAAATTCATCAAAGACGTTGAAGGCGGTCATTATCAACCCTAAGGACTGAATAATTAATGAAAACAATTACCGTTTATCTTGTCCGTCATGGTCAAACTTATTTCAATAAATTCAATCGGATGCAAGGCTGGAGCGATTCGCCCTTGACGGCAGCGGGCATCGCCGGCGCGGAGGAAGCGGCGCAGCGGCTGAAGCACTTGACCTTCACCCACGCCTATTCGTCGGACACGACGCGGGCGATGCGGACCTGTGAAGTTATTCTCGGCAAAAACATGAACACCACGGTGCCTTACACCACCACGCCGTTTTTCCGTGAGGTCTTCTATGGTTACTTCGAAGGCGCTGACTCGGCGCAAACTTGGTATGAAGTCGGCGCGCCCCATGGTGCTCCCAGCTTCAAGGAATTAGTCGCGCAATATGGCATCGACAAGTCCAAGGACTTCATGAACGCCATCGACCCTTTCCATGACGCGGAAACCGCGACCCAGTATTGGACGCGGATCGGCAAAGGCTTCAAAATGCTCCGGGAACAAAATCGCAATGGCGATAATGTGCTGCTGGTCAGCCACGGCACCACGATTCGCAGTATTGTGGAGAAATTCGGTCAAGGCCGCTTCGATGTTACCGTAGCGCCCCGCAATGCCAGCGTGACCAAAATCCAATTAACCGATCAAGGCATTGATGTGTTGAGCTATAATCAATTGAAAGTTTTTTAGCTAGACAAACACAGCCAATGTGTTCGGCTGGCGAATAATTTGACCAATCACCGAAAAAACGACCGCGGAATCTGCTTCCGCGGTCGTTTTGTATACTGAAATCAGTTTTTATTTGTCGATCTCGACTTTAGGAATCACGATGCCCCGATAAAGGGTAACGGTCAGCCAATAATAAAGGCCGTAGAGCAACAAGAAAATCAAGAAAGGCAACCAGATCCCGTGGTATGGGTTTAGCAGCAATAATTTGAAGAGCTGCAACCCAAACAACACATGGATGATGCCCAGCAGACCGGGTAACGCGTACAAGACACCAATTTCCTTGGCCACCGACGCTTTCAGCACGCTGGTGCGCGCGCCCATTTTGTTCAGCATGTCATAGCGTTTCACGTCGCTGTATGCCCCGGACAAAATCTTGAACATCAAGCAGCTGGCCAGCATCGCCAAGAAGGACAACCCTAAGAATAAGCCCATGAAAATCATCCCAGAATACATCGCCGTTCCCATTTGGGCGTTGGCATATTTCGAGTTCTCTAAAACCTCACTAAACTCAGGCGCCGCGGTTAGTTGTGCCTGTTCGATCTTGGCGATTTTCTGACGGGCAGCCGCGAAATCCCGCACGCGGATCAGCGTCAACCGGGACGTTTTACCAGGCAGTCGCGCGAACTCGGCGGCGGTGACCAAATGGCCAGTTAACGCGTTGCCGTCATAAATCGACTTGATTCCCAGCTGATTGTAGGCGTTCTGGACGGCACCATTCGGCGTCTCGCGACTGATTTGATAGTCCTTCGCCGCGAAACGTCGCCGTTGCGGCATTTGCATTGAAATACCACCACTTCGTTGATAATGGAAATAATACAAAGGCTGGTCCTGCAATTGGTCTTGGCGATAATAGATCTGTTTGCCCTTAACCTTGTAAGAATAGGTCGCCTGCTCTTTGATATCCAACTTAGCGACTTCAGCGTCGATCTTCGCCGAGTGGGTATAAAGCTTCACATCATAAGCGTCAAACGAGTCGATCAACATGCTTAAATCATTGCGGAAGCCTAGGCCCACGGTAATCGCGCCTAAAGCCAAGGCAAACAAAATCGAAATCATCGCCAACATTCGGGTGTAATCATGGATACGGAAATTCAACTGTGAAAGTGTGAAATTGCGGATCCCCCGTAATGAAAAGGAACGGTGTTTTTTCATGAGGCGTAGTAACCAAATGAAAGTCGCGTTAAAGGTGAAGAAGCTACCTAAAACGATCGTGACTAAGGCAAAAGGAATCGCCAAAAGTTGCAACAGGGCAATATTGATCATTGCCCAGTAGCCGGCAGCTAATAACGCCACCCCCAGCAAGGCTTGGACCGCCAACCAAATCGGTTTGACCTGAGTCCGCGCTGGCTGCTCCGCGCTGTGCAAGAGTTTGAGTACTGGTGTTTTCATTAATTTATGACTATTCCAAATCGCCGCGAAAATGAACAAGACCAGAAAGAACGCCAAGGTGATCAGAAAGGCCGGCCAGTAAAACGAGTTGAAATGCTGCAAAGTCAGCCCCATTTGTTGCACCAATAACCGGGCGACAACTTGGGTCAGGCCAATGCCAATGACCTCCCCAATCAACGTGGCGCCCATCCCCAGCAAAAAAGTTTCCATGAAAATCAATTGGCCGATTTTGCCGGTCTTGGCGCCGAGCATCATAAACATGCCATATTCCCGTTGGCGCATTGTCAACAGGAACGAATTGGCGTAAATCAGGTAGAAGAAGGTAATGATCGCCAATAAAATCGCGCCGAAAATGAAGATGAACATAGTATTGTTGGCGCTGAGCATTGAGTTTTTGCCCAGGAAATCTTGATTGGTCGCCAAGGCCATGAACATATAGAAGGTCGCGGCGGCAACGACTAAGCCTGAGAAAAGGACCACGTAATCCTTCAAGCGGCTTTTGATACTGCTAAAAGCTAGCTTTCTTAACATGGTGTCCCTCCTATTCTGTAAAGGTGCCTAGATTATCAAGGATTTCTTGATAAAACGCCGCCCGATCGCGTTCGCCCCGGCGCAACTCGGAACCGATCTCGCCGTCTTTAATGAACAAGATCCGCTGACAATAGCTGGCCGAGAAAGGATCATGGGTCACCAACAAAATCGACACTTGATCGTTCCGGTTCAAACTGGACATGGTTTCCAACAATTCCCGGGCGCTATTGGAATCCAAAGCCCCGGTTGGCTCGTCACCAAATAAAATCGTCGGTTGATGCACCAACGCCCGCGCCGCCGCCACGCGCTGCTTTTGCCCACCGGATAATTCGGTGGGATAATGATCCAGCACGCTTTCGATCGACAAGCGTTTGGCGATTTTCATCACCAAAGGTTGGATCTGCTTCGGCGCGACGCCCTGCAAAGATAATGGCAAAGCAATGTTCTCCGCCGCGGTCAAATTCTCCAACAGGTTGAAATCTTGGAAAATAAATCCGATCTCGTGGCCACGGAAATCAGCCATTTGGTTGCCCTTCAACTGGGTCAGATCCTGCTGATTGATCCGGACCTCGCCACTAGTTGGTTTATCTAAGGTGGATAAAATATTCAACAGCGTCGTTTTCCCGGAGCCAGACGCCCCCATGATCCCCACAAATTCACCATTCTCAACGGTAAAATCAATATCTTTCAAAGCGGTAAATTTCTTTTCGTTACCCTTACCATATGTTTTAACTAGGTGTTGGACTGTTACGACTTCATTTGTCACGCTTACTTCCTCCGTTTCCTTATTTCGTTACCAAGTATAGCAAGGAACCGCGACCGGGTCATTCGCTTCAACTAACAAAACCTAGGTTGAACTAACAGCATCGTAAGGTTTGGCTAGGTCCTTGGGCCGATGACAGAATGTCGTTGCGCTTAATTGCAGGTGTTGGCGGGTGTTACGGACTGGAACGTGGTGGGCGTCGTTTTGAGCCAATCCGCAAGCCCGGCGGCTTGTCTCAAAATCAGGCCTTATTCTAAGCGATAAATCGCTAAGAATAATCTCACCGCTGAGCCACACGTCCTGAGGCGGTTGCTAGGCAGAATTGAGCTTGTCTGCAATCAAAGTTGGGTATCTGACAAAGTGGTTTTGCGAGCTAGAGGTCAAAACAATCGCCCTTTGTGGGGTGGTACGGCAACACCAACGGATTTGGATTAGAAGGTTGGTACAGTTTGCGTAGGTTGAACATCTCTACTTGTTTCCTTAACGATCCCTGGTTAGAAACCGACCGATCCAGCTGATTCATCAAGAACTTGCCTTAGTTCATCAGACAAACTGTACTGGTGTCACCAATTTAAAGCTAGTGACCACTAACCATGGTCGTTAATTGCGTGGTTCCCAATCAATTGACGATAGCTTGCCGGTCGGCGTGAGTGCTCAAATGACTATGGTAACGTTGAGCAGGTGGAGCGGAGCGGGCGTTGGTGGGCTGTTCGTTGGCTGTTCGTTGGCTGGCGGAAGGTCGGGCTGGGGGTGAGTCAGCCGCAAAACGTGTTCGCCGACCTAGCTTCTTCCGCTTAGCTACGCAACTATTCTGGAGGCATAAACCAGCCTCCAAAATAGTTGCTAGGCTAATGCTCAGAAGCTACCCAGGTCGGCTCTCACTCTGAATCAATTATTGTTGGCGATTTATCGCCTACAATAAGGCCGAGCTTGAAGATTTTCGGCGGTTTTCCGAAAAGCTTCAAGTCGTGCCCGCAGCGTTCCACCACCCCCAGCCCGACCTGGAGCCCTACCACATCTGCCAACCACCAACGCCACGCGCAGCGCAAACTGCGGCCGACATTGAAACGTGTTTACCGACCCAGCTCCCTGCGCTTAGCTACGCAATTGTTCCGGAAGCAAAATACAGCTTCCAAAACAATTGCTAGGCTAATGCTCAGGAGCTAACCAGGTCGGTTCACACTCTCGTGATTGACCTGTTTTCTCAAAACGCTTACAATATAAGAGTTCTACCTCAGATAAACTGAGCCCAAACCGAAACGGAGGTTTTTGCCATGACAGTTTTACCAGCGGTGCCGTTGACCGTGCCCTTAGTTGACGAGACCCGTGACATTACATATGAGAACGCGGCGGATAGCAATTACCGCGATTTGAAAATGAGCTTACTGATCCCGCGCACGCCCGAACCCAAACCGGCTGTCCTCTACTTTCCTGGCGGTGGCTTTATCGAAGCTGAGGCCCATAAATTAGTTCAGTTGCGCCTCGCTTTGGCTGAACGCGGGATGGTCGTCGCGGCCGCCGAATATCGGGTGATCCCTGATAAATTTCCGGCGTTAGTCCATGATGGGAAAAGCGCGTTACTATTTTTACACCAGCATGCCCAGGAATTCGGGATCGATCCCCGGCGAATCGCTGTTTTAGGTGATTCAGCTGGCGGCTATCTGGCGCAATTCTTGGGAACAACAAGTGGTAGCGCGCTGTTCATCGCTGACAAACTGGCGGCGGCGCAAACCACGGTCGCGGCGACGGTGTCACTTTATGGCATTAGTGATTTACGAAATATCGGCGCTGGTTTGGTCGCGCCTTTTCATGACACGCCAACGGCCACGGAAGCCTTGTTGGTCAATGGGGTCTCCTTGGGCAGCGATCAGACTAACGCGATCAACGCCGTGCCCCAATTGGCGGCGCAAGCCAGTCCAATTTCCTATGTCAAATCAGGTTTGAACCCGTTCCTATTGATGCACGGGTCCGCGGACGATTTCGTGTCACCGGTTCAAAGTCTGCAAATGGCAACAGCGCTGCAAGAAAAAGGCGTCGCCGCCGAAGCGGTGACCTTAACTGGTGCGGGGCATGGTTCCGCTGACTGGTTCCAACCAAGCGTCATCGCCTACATTACCGACTGGTTGGCCCGACAATTACGGCCGGAAAATACAACAAGCACTGGCACGATGACGCTTTAGGCCAGGCTAGCGCCTGAAACTCAGCACACATTGATTGTTCCAAGCGGCCCTTGCAATAGTTAGCGTGCTTGGTCACTAAAGCCAATCATTCCAATGTATAACTTTTCAATTCAAAATATTTTAGTTCAAAATTTTTAATTCAAAATTTTTCAATTTATCACAAGTAAGGAAGTTTTCTGACAATGACAGTACAGCAGCGAACACTATATGGTTTCGGCGATTCCTTGATTGCCGGTCACGAGTTGAGAATTGGACTGCTTGACGATTTCGCTCAGCGCGAGCATTTGACACTCCACAATTTCGCGGTAAATGGCGCCACAATGATTCCCACCAAACCCAGCGATCACACTTGGGCCAGCGAAAATCATATCCCCGATTTGGCGCGTCAATTGGCCCAGGCGCCAACTGCTGCGCCTGATTTGATTGTTTTTGACGGGACGACCAATGATGCGCTCAATTATGTCGATCAACTTTATCCTTTAGGCGCACCGGCCGCGGATTACCAAGTCACCAGTTTCGACCTGGCGAGTTACGCCGGCTGTTTCGAAAATGTGCTGGCGCAAATGCAGGCGAAATATCCTTTCGCGCCCCGTTATTTTGTGGCGGTGCACCATATGCCGGCGATTCCGCTAGCGCGGCAGGATCAGGTGCAGGCAATGGCGGCGCAACTTTGCCGCAAGTGGAGCGTGCCAGTGATCGATATTTACGGCGCCGGGCAGATCAACACCTTCAATCCTGAAATGGCGGCGCGCTTTTCTTATAATTCTGGCAGTCATCCCCAAGATGGCGATGGGACTCACTTGAACGCCCGCGGCTATCAACGGTACTACACGCCAATGTTGCAAGCGCAAATCAAGTTGGCGCCTCGCTAAATTGACTCTCACTAGACCGGATCTTCCTAGGCCATTTGCCCATACCATCTGGGAAACCAGCGCCCGAACATTTTCCCGACCCACTTCAGCCAAAAGCCAGCAAAAAAGACCAACCTCGCAGCGGCGCGTGCTTTGCGATGTTGGTCTTCTTTTATTCAAATCATTTGTTTTGAGCGACTAGAACTTGTGCTCGCCTAACGCGTGTTGCGCGGCTAAATTCAACAAACTCCATTGGCGATCGAAGCCTGGTTGGAAGAAGAAATCTGCCTCAGCCAAGTCTTCGAGGCGTAAGCCCTGCTGAATCGCCAACGCTAAAACATTGCCTTGGGCGGTAATATCGTAAGTTGATAAAACGGCGCCGCCCAGCAGACGATGGCTGGTTGGATCAAACAACAATTGAACATAAACTTCCGGATTGTCTGGTCCCACTGGCACATACGCCGGCCGTAACCAATCTTGGTAGAAGGATGTTTTGACCGCAACCCCGGCCTTAGCCGCCGTTGTGGTGTTTAACCCACTAGTCGCGAAATGGTAATCGAACACACTCAAAGCCGAAGAGCCCACCACACCCTTGAACGGCGCGCTAGGGATTTTCTCAAAAAGGTGGCGAATCAAATAGCGGGCTTCCCGGCGAACGACCGTCGCTAAAGCAATCGGCATTGGTTGCGCCGCGGGGATCGAATACGCCAGCACCGCATCGCCGATCGCATAAACATCGGGAACATTAGTGCGCAGATACTCATCGGTCTTGATCCAACCCCGGCTATCCAGAGCAACCGTGCCCTGCAACCAAGCGGTATTCGGTTGAACCCCAGCTGCTTGGATCACCAAATCGGTGGCGATCTCTTCGTTGTCCGTTTGCACAGCCGTCACATGGTCTGTGCCCAGATAGGCCTGGATCTTGGCGCCCGTGATCACCTGAACACCTTTTTCATCCAAGTGCTTCGCCAAAATATCAGTCATTTCGTGATCCAAATAAGCCCCTAATGGCCGCTCGATCACATCCAGCAACGTGACCGATTTACCCGCCTTGCGACTGGCTTCAGCTGCTTCGATCCCAATATAACCGGCGCCAACGACTGTCACATGCTTAACTGCGGGATCTTCCAACTTAGCCTTGATCTTCGTCGCCCAATCCAAGCCGCGCATCAAGTAAACATTCTGCAAATCAGCGCCAGGAACCGGCAACGATTTCGGTGTGACCCCAGAGCTTAAAATCAATTTATCATAAGGAACGGTTGTGGTCGCCTGCGTCTTTTGATCAACGACGGTCACGGTTTTATCTGTGGTGTTGATCGCCGTGACCAAATGATTGCTTAGAATATGCACGTTATTTTCAGGGAAACTTTCTGGGCTGAAATTGCGCACATCATGAACGTCAGTGACTTTGTTCTCCAGATACAGTTCCATGCCACAAGACATAAACGAAATAAAATCGCCCGCCTCAAATAATGTGATTTCCACATCATCATAGCGGTTCAATAATTCCAAAATCGATTGGTGCCCACCATGGGATGCACCGACAATAACAACTTTTTTAGTCATTAAAACAAACCTCCTAAGGATTCTTGCCAGATTTTAACGATTCTAAACTGTACGTCTCCAGTATAGGGTTCTTATTCCGGCGATGCAACTTTCCTACTTGGATCGTTTGTGGGTATTTCGGTGGCGACCTCTATTCGAAGCTCGGTGCTTAATTACAGGGGCATCGTTTGAAGCCAATCCGCAAGCCCAGCGGCTTGTCTTCAAATCGAGCCTTATTCTAAGCGATAAATCGCTAAGAATAATCTCACCGCTGAGCCACACGTCCTGAGGCGGTTGCTAGGCAGAATTGAGCTTATCTGCAATCGAAGCGCAGGATTTGACGAAGTGGTTTTGCGAGCTAGAGGTCAAAACAATCCCATCTTTTTTTGATGGTACGGCAATACCAACTGATTAGGATTAGTAAATCGTGGATTTTCGCATGGGCGGAGCTGGTTGCTAGGCAGAATTGAGCCTATTTGCAATCAAAGCGAAGGATTTGACGAAGTGCTTTTGCGAGCTAGAGGTCAAAACAATCCCATCTTTTTTTGATGGTACGGCAATATTAACCGATACGAATTAATCAGTCTGGATATTTAGGTGGTCTAACAGCACATCTCACTCATTTAATTAAATTATGGCCGGAAACTACCCGACTCAACTGATTCATCAAGAACTTGCCTCAGTTCATCAGACAGACTGTCCTGGTGTCACCAATTTTAAGCTGGTGACCACTAACCACGGTCGTCAATTGTGTGGTTCCCCATCAATTTGCCATAGCTTGTCAGCCGGCGTGAGCGCTCAAACGTCTGTTATAACGTTGAGCGGCTGGAGCGGAGAAATTCGGGGTGAGATCGCCGTGAAATGGTTGAGAGTGTGAGCCGACCTGGGTAGCTTCTGAGCATTAGCCTAGCAACTATTTTGGAGGCTGGGCTTTGCCTCCGGAATAGTTGCGTAGCTAAGCGGAAAAAGCTAGGTCGGCGAACACGTTTGGCGGCTTTGCCGCTTAGGACAAGGCCTGATTTTGAGACAAGCCGCGTACTTTGCGGATTGGCTCAAAACAGCGCCCACAGCGAGCTCACCCCGAATTTCGCAGCGCAAGCTGCGGACACATTACTTTTGTCTGCAGAACAACCCACCTCAGCCCAAGCAAGCACCCACTGCCAAAGACAACCAGTTTTTTCTGCTTTACGCTGGTGGACAATCGTGTTAAGATGAACTTATCTATAAAAGAAAGGACTGTCAAGAATGCGTTTGAGAATCGCCCCAAAACAACTTAACTCGAACACAACTAAATAAGCATTCACACGATTGATGACAGTTCCTTGGTCTTTTATTTTGATTGATAAAATTACCGGAGCCGCTTGAGTCGGCTCTTTTTTATGCCCAAAATCCGACTGTCAACCTCGCCTAGATGCTTATCTTTAACTAGGAGGTATTGCTTTATGACTGAAACTTATCAAACGATCCCTACCCGTGAGCGGGTAATTATTGGCGGCCTGAGCCACGGCAAGGCTAGCTTTGAATACACAATGACCGAATTGACCGAATTGGCGCGAGCCGATAATCTTGAGGTAATCGACCGGGTCACCCAGAATTTAGACCGGGTGGACGCGGCAACTTACTTCGGCTCCGGCAAGGTCAATGAAATCAAAGAATTGGCGCAAGGTTTGGACGTGGGCACGATCATCATCAATGATGAGCTATCGCCTTCGCAATTGGCCAATTTGGAGAAACGCACCGGACTACATTTTATTGATCGGACGGAATTGATCTTGGAGATTTTCGCGGATCGGGCCCATACGCGTGAAGCCAAGGCACAGGTGGAAATCGCGCGGCTGCAATATGCTTTACCGCGGATCCATCCCTCAGCCAACACTTTGGACCAGCAACGCGGCGGCGGCGGTTTAATGAACCGTGGCGCTGGGGAAACGAAATCCGAATTGAATCGGCGGACGATCCGTAAGCGGATCAGCGACTTGAAACAACAGCTGGCAGCCATGACGAAAACAGAACAAACCAAGCGCGAGCGACGGCGTAATAGCGCCTTGCCGCAAGTGGCCTTGGTCGGTTATACCAACGCCGGCAAGTCAACGACTTTGAACCAGCTACTGGAAGTTTTCTCCGGGGTAGCTGGCAGCAAGAAGCAAGTATTCGAGAAAAACATGCTGTTCGCCACCTTGGACACCAGCGTGCGCGAAATCCAATTACCAACGAATCAGCGCTTTCTCATGAGTGACACGGTCGGCTTCGTTAGCGACTTGCCCCACAACTTGATTGAATCGTTCAAAACCACCTTGGCCGAAGCGGCCCAAGCGGACCTGTTGATCCAAGTCGTGGATTATTCCGACCCGAACTATCGGGAAATGATGGTGACCACGGCCCAAACCCTGCAAGAAATTGGCATCAGCGATATTCCCATGATTTATGCCTTCAACAAGGCCGATCTTAAAGGTGACACCAAGTTTCCTGAACTGGATGGTCATGATATTACTTACTCTGCCAAAGATCCCGACTCCATCAAATTGTTAGCTAAATTGATCACCTCGATCATCTTCGCCGATTATAAGACCGTCAATTTATTGCTACCTTTCGACCGCGCCAAGGATGTGGCCGAACTTGAAGCCAGCGCCAACGTTCACCAGAAGGACTACACGGAAACCGGCACTCAGTTGAACGTCACTTTGTCGCCCCAGCAATTGAAAGAATATGCAGCTTTTCAAGTTGACCCTGTTCAGCCGTAAGCTCAGCGCACCCAGGTTGATGCCCACTAAATCAATGTGTGCCAGTTGCAACCACCCGAATCAAGTGTCTTTTGATTCGGGTGGTTTTGTATTTAGACAAGCCACCGCGAAATCGACTTTCAAGCATCCCGGGAAAGAAGCGCGCAATTGCGAACTTAAGAGTGTCTGCCACAAGAACTCATCGAGCAGACTAAGGTCAAAAAATGTCCAGACCAATTAGAAAACATTAATGGTCACAGTTAACCAGTTCTTTAGTCATCCGCCAAATCATCGAAAAAACAGATGTCGTTTCTGTCTAGACCGCTTCCACAAATGGGCATGGTATCGCTGGATTTATGGTGACCAAGTGATTAGCGTAACAAAAGCGCTTACTCAGACTAAATCTAATGATCCAAAAAAATAAATCGAATTAAATCGCTTTATTGTTCATTTTGTTCGATTTCGTGATTGACTTAATAAATCGTTTCAACTAATATACTTATAGATTGCAACAAAGTTCCAAAACAGTCGGGTCGGCATCGCCAAGTTCGACGCGAAATGAAGAATCGGGCAGGTTTTTTTCAAATAATTTAGGACAAACTTATTAAACTTAATGACGAGATCATTCCACGAATAAACATGCAATTCAATTGCGGTTTAATTGCGGATGAACTAGAATGGACAGTAGATGTTGCCACTTTACAAAGTAGACCCTACCAAATCCAAGACTGAGGAGGCGATTTGATGTATCGGTTTTTTGCCCAGCCACAAATCAATGCAAGAGATAATTCCGTATATGGTTATGAAGTGCTGTTACGCCAGAAGGATTGTAATATCTGGCATTTGCCTAAAGACTTCAATGATGTTTCGATCCAGGAGCAAACACGAATGTTGGAAACAACGGTTAATCAGCTGAAAACGGCGGTCAACCATCGGGTGCTCGCGTTCAATATCAACCTTGATCAAGTCAACAACCCCCTAACTTTGGGTTCGTTGATCGCCTTGAAGAAACGGATCGATCCGGCGGCTTTAATGATTGAGCTAACGGAGGCGCCTACCTTGCAACAGGTCAAGGAATTGAGCTTGACCTTGCATCAGTATGGCATCGGTTTGGTGCTGGATGATGTGGGCACTGGCTCGAATACTTACGAGAATATCAAGCATTTCCTGCCTTATGTTGACCAGATCAAACTGGCCATGCAGAATTTGCGCGAAAGCGGTGATGGCGAGCGGATTCCAGAATATTTGAAATTCTGGTCGAAGCAAGCTTACGAATATCGCTTGGATGTGGTCATCGAAGGTGTCGAAGATGAGCGCGACCAGATGTTGGCCCACGAATTTGGCATCAACATCCATCAGGGCTATCTGTACGGTCGTCCTAGTCTCGTTTAAATCTAAAAATACAAAAACTGAAAAGCATCGCCGCATTTAGTCACTGTCGTTTGACGATCAACTGACTGAATGTGGTGGTGCTTTTTTTGGCTAGCTTCACCGCGATAATAACGACCACAATCCAGCGAGTCTCCCACTCCCAACTACAGACTCACAGTAACTTCTCCGCCCTTCCGAACAGCTCTACTCGGTTTCTTCTGACCCTGTGCGCGACGATCCAGCGAATCCCTCCTGAAAGAGCACAGACGTCGCTTTATTTGGACATAATAAGACTTATATTTTTGCAGTTTGCATTATTTATGATATATTAGCAGTATATTATGTAGATAGTATGTCCAGATAATTTCTGATCTAACTTCATTTCAAGGAACTGGGGGGGTTACTTTGAAAAATCAAGTCGGAAGAAAAAGTAACATGGGGGTTCGACCGGTTTTACGTTACAAAATTTATAAGGATGGTAAATTCTGGGTTTACGCCAACATTACGGCCTTAAGTTTAGGGCTGTCCATGGCAATCACACCGACAAACGCGCAAGCGGCCACTGTCACAGTGGCGACACCGTCGGCAATCACAGCAACTGAAACGAATCAAGCAGTAGCGACTGATCATTCAGGTTCGCTCTCTTTTGGCACGCCGGAAACCACAACGACTACCAATAATGACATTGACGATGCGACAACTAAGAGCGTTGCTGATGACAACGCGGACCGCGAACAGACACCGCCAACAGCCGCGGAGGATGCGAACACCACACCCACTAAAGCGGAGGATTTGAACAATACCTACACTGACGCCAAGGACCAAACGGACAATGCAAACAAGGCCGCTACTGACGCCAACAAGAGTTTAGCCGTTCTGCAAGCATTATTGGCTGACGAAAAGCTAACACAAACCGACGGCTGGCAGGCTAAGTTGCAGGCCGCCTTGGACGATTTCAAAGCCAAGGCAGATGCTTTCACTGGTTCCGTCACAGATACTGACGCCACCGTAGCCGCCTACCAAAAGGCCATTGATGCGTTGATCGTCAGCAAGCCCAACGCTGTCGATAAAGTAACCCAAGGCGAGGATGGCAAAGGCAACACGATCGCTGACTATGACAACTTGGTCAAAGCTTACAAGGAACAGGTTGAGCAGCAATTGGCGGGTTTACAAAACAATCTTGACAATTACGACAATGCTACTGGCGTTAATGCGGCGCAAACGGCTTTGAAGACAGCGGCCGTGGCTTTGAACGATGCGATCGATAAATCTAATACGACTACGACCGTTACTAACTTGACTGAGTTGAAAGCCGCTTATGACGAAGCTTTAGCGGCTTACAATGCAGCAGTGGACACTTATAATGAGAACGAGAATGCAACAACCAAAATTCCAACTGTTCAAACCAACGCTGACGGCGAAACCGATGATGGTAAGAATCCTAGCGACCAAGCCTTTGAAGATGTGAAAAATTATTTGAACGCAAAAGAGGCGTATACCGCAGCTAAGAATGCCTACGATAATACGGCTGGTAAAGCTGACCAAGTGACGAAGCATTTGACGGCTTGGCAAACGGCAGTCACCCAATACAATGAAGCTTTGAAGACGTTACAAGATATTGATTTGTCAGGTATCACCGCCGCAGATACTGCTAAAATCAAAGAGGCCAAGGCGGTACAAGATGCCTCTGTTGCAACGATCAAAGCTCAAAAAGCCTATGATGCGGCCACTTCTGCCGATGAAAAAGACGCTGACGAATTAGCCAGCACAGCCAAAGAATTGAGTACCAAACTAGCAACTTTGCAGGCGACAGTCGATGCTTGGAATAAGACTTATACGGCGTATTTAGCCGCAGTAAAAGAGAAGGCGGCTGAAGATATCGCCATACCGGATTTGGGGACTTTAGGCCAAAGTGTTACCACCGCCCAAACGGCATTAAGTGGTTCGACAGTGGCCCTACAAACGAGCCAAACTACGTATAAAAATGCCTTAGACGCTTATCAAGCTGCGTTAGATGCCTACAATACTGGTCAAAACGCCGCACGCGGCGATTTGCCAGATTTGACAGCCTTCAATGACAGTTTGCAAACGCAATTCACCGCTAACAACCAGACGATGGCTGGCGCTAACGCCTTAGTCGCCGTGAAAAATGCCGAACGGGCTTTACAACAAAAAGTCAATGAGATCAATGGTTATGTGACGGGTATCAATAATACGCAAGCGGTTTGGCAGGTGACTGCTGACGCTGGTGCTGAAACTGGGGCTTGGAATTTATTGACCACGCAATTGGCGGCCATTGGTAGTCAACTATCGACGACCGGCGCAGCTTATCAAACCGCGGGCAAGAGTTATGAGACTTTGGTGAACAACTATTTGGCAAGTATTACAGCTTATAATAATGCTGTCACCGAAAAAGATCGTTTAGTAGCGTCAACTTACACCGATGTAAACACCGTCACTAGCAGTATCAGTGCGTTTAAGGAGTCACTGGATACTTTTCAAAATGCTTATGACGAGCTGATGAATACCATTGCAACTAATGCCCCTGATCTAGACGCAAATGAAAAGGCCCAGACTAGTTTGAGCAATGGGACCCAACTGTCAACGGATGGTACGGTATCAAAAACCAGTGACAGGGGGGTGAGATTTTTTCCGCAAGGGATTTATATGATCGGCGGGTCGAGCTTAGAGAGTATTGCCAGTCAGCCTTTTGATGAGAAAGATCTGGCAGAGGGTTTAGTTAATTTGAACATTGGTCAGGAAACTTTTGACGCTAACGATCTAGGTATAATTAATAAAGCGGATTTAATAAAAACTGAGGATGAACAAGGCAATGCAATTTACAAGCTAAAAGAAGCTGATAAAGCTCGATGGATGGGCGTTTTTAGGCGAAAATTACTGTCGACCTATGTGGACAATGGTAAGACTTATCATTTAGCGGCTTACTTTGTTCCGGGGACAAATGCTGATAACACTAACCCGGCCCGACCTGGTGGTTATTATACGTTTACGACCCTAGATCCAATCACCGAATTTTTCAATAATTTTTTGGGTAGTTCGCCGAATATCGGTAACAATCCTTACTTTTATTTCTATTATGTGGCTGAACCGGATAATATAACGAAGACAGAGACCGATGAAGCGGGCCAAACGAGTACGGTTTCGGCCATTACGATGCCAACAGCTGCAAGCATCGACAATTTAACCGCGGTCAACACAAACTTGGCGTTAACCGCTAATGGCACACTGGCCTCAGAACCGACCGTTAGCGAGATGACTGATGATTCGGCAACACTGAAATATCGTGGCGGTGATACCGTTGAAACAACTCTAGGAGAATTAAGTATTGAATCAGCGTCAACCATTACTTTGAACCATGCAGAAGTGCCGACCGATCCAACTGACCCAAGCAAACCGGATGGCTCGACTGATTCAACTGACCCCACAGACCCAGCAGATCCAGGTAATCCTAGCCGGCCGGTGAACCCTGATAATGGCAGCAATCACGATTATTCTGGTGATGATCATGGTAACCCAAATGATGATGACGCTGAAGAACCTGGCGGACTAGACAAAGATGAGAACATCGCCTTGCCCCAAACCGGCGCGAGCAAGACCGTCAAACAACAAGTGATATCAGCACTGCCACAAACCGGTGATCGCCAAACGCAACAACGGCGCCTTCAAGTCATTGGCACGGCGTTGTTATCTCTAGTTGTCTTAGTTGGTGGCTTGACCATCCGCAAACGTCGGGACCAACGAAACTAAGCTATTTTTTCGGTCACGGCTGTGAGCGTGAGCGTTGACTGGCTTTGAATCGCAAATAGCCCTAGAAATCGAAATTTGATTTCTAGGGCTATTTTTTCATCTTTTCGAGTGGCATTTATTCTCAATCTGGTGACTCAGTTTCATCCGCGACCACGTGGAGCAAATCACCGGGTTGACAGTCTAAGGCGGCACAGATCGCCGCCAGCGTGCTGAAGCGGATCGCCCGGGCCTTGCCGGTCTTCAGAATTGACAGATTGGCCAAGGTTAGGCCGACTTGTTCTGAGAGTTCAGTCAGGGTCATTTGCCGCTGGGCCAACAAGTGATCCAGTTCAACGACGATTCTCATCGGGTCACCTCATTTGAACCGAGCGTGGCTTGCTGCTGACTCAACTGCCACAGCAAATAAGCAAGCACCCCTAAGCTAAAAACGCCGAGGAAGAACACAAGGTTGAAGGTAAGAACTTGGGGGGTGCGGCTAACGTAAGCGTAACGCCACCAGCCAGGCAAACACAATAATTGCAGACCATTGATCCCCCAAAGTAGCCCTTGGATCCAGTGCAGGCGTTGCCGCACCAGGGGCGCGCCAAAACTAGTTTTGGTCAGACTTTGAAGGACAATAATCGTTAGTCCCAGCGCGATAAAACAGAGGATCCCGGCCAGATACATGATGATGCCTAACCCGATCGCGCCAGGGAGCCAGCCCACCAGACGAAGCCAATCGCCTAGGACGAAGGGCACCAGGTCAACTAGAATCAGACCGGCCAATGCGGCAATCAGTATCAACATCGTTTGCAGAAAGCGAATACTTTTTCTCATGATCATACGCTCCTTCTTTTGAAACGTGTTCGCCACCCCAGCGCTTTCCGCTTAGCTACGCCATTGTTCCGGAAGCAAGGTGCGCTTCCAAAACAATGGCTAGGCTAATGCTCAAGCACTACCCGGGGTGGTTTGCACTCTCCTTTTGAAACGTGTTCACCACCCCAGCTTCTTCCGCTTAACTACGTCTGGCTTCTGGAGGCAAGCCCCGCCTCCAAAATCCCGACTAGGTTAATGCTCAGAAGCTAACCGGGGTGGTTTGCACTCTGCTATATGGTTAAGTCGTGTTCTTCTTGAAGTTCCAGCGCTTGTTGCAAGAGTTGCTTCAAGACGCCGGCGAAAACGCCGATCACCAAGGCCGCGCCGACAAAGACAATGGCTAGCGCTAATAACCCAGGCGCATCGTCGCGATCGGCCCAAATGAAGAAGATCGGTAGTTCCAACGCATAAATCAAACTGATGGCCAACGCCTGATTTCGCAGGCGCGCCAAGGCGGTCACCGACGCCAGCGCGAAGGCTTGGCGCCGCTGGATCCGCCGCACCAGCTCCCCTGCTTGCCATAAGATACCCGCAAAGAGGAGCGCGGTTAGATATAGCCCTATTCCCATCAACGTCGGCCACCACCAAGCGCCAGGAAAGAGCCGCGCTAACCCAATTAAGAAGTGGGGAATCACAATGGCTGCCACCGCAGCCAAGCCCAGCGCCAGTACCAATAAGGCCAACTGCAGCAACCTTGTCTCGCGTTTCATAGTTTTCCTCGCCGTCCTTTATTATCGATTATCGATAAACTATATCTTGATTATAGCACCAATTTATCGATAAACAATAAACCCATCGCCATGTGACAAAACTGTTCGTTACTCTCAGCATACAAAAAACTGGTCCACGCCGCAAAATCACAGGCACTGGACCAGTTGGTGTTAACAATTTTTATCTGTGCGACACTTTTACCAAGCGGCTCGGCTTACCACAACGTGATCTTCGGGAAGATTTCTTTCAACCCGGAGAGAATCAAGGTTGGCAGGGCCGGAATGAAAATCACGGCCAAATACAGTTGCCAAGTCAGGGTCACCGTGCCGAAAACAGCGGTGAACAGTGGGAACATGGTCACAACCAATGACGCGACCGCCGCGAAGGAAACGGCGGCAACCAAGTGAAGATTGCTGAAAGGATTCCGGCGGAACAAGGTACGGGTGCTCCGCGCGTCAAACACGTGCCACAGCTGGCCGAATACCAAGGTCAGGAAGGCGATTGTTTGCGCCTCAGCGGCAGAATAGCCGGCTTGGGCCGCCCAAACGAAGGCCGCGAAGACCAAGCCGCCCATGAGCACGCCCCGGATCAAGACCCGTGACAAGAGACCGTTGGCGAAGACCGATTGCTTCGTGTCCCGGGGTTTCTCACTCATGATGTTCCGCTCCGCCTCATCATAGCCCAAGGCAAATGACGGCAGCGCGTCACTGATCATGTTCACCCACAAAACCATCAAGGCAGTTAAAGTCGGAGTCAATTCGGAAATCTGACCGATTGGCTTGGTAATGAAGAACACGCCCAGCAGCAAGGACAGCACTTCCGCCACATTGGTGGTCAACTCATGGCGAATGAAATTCTTGATGTTGCCGAAAATCGTCCGACCGGCCGCCACTGATTTCTCAATTGTCGTAAACTTATCGTCCATCAAAATCAAATCCGCGGAATCTTTGGTAACTTCGGTGCCATTGATGCCCATGGCGATCCCGATGTCAGCCGCGCGTAAAGCTGGCGCGTCATTGACACCATCACCGGTCATCGCGACGATTTCTTGATGGCCCTGCAACGCCTTGACCACCCGCTGTTTGTGTTCCGGAGAGACCCGCGCGTACACCCGAATCTCTGGCACCACTGCTGCTAGTTCCGCGTCACTCATCGCTTCGATCTCCCGACCTTGGACAACACGAGCTTGTTCGTCGTGAACGATTCCCAGCCGATACGCGATTGCCCGCGCGGTTTCCGCATGATCACCGGTAATCATCACCACATTGACACCAGCTTTAGCCAGCACCGCCACCGAACGTTTAACTTCGGCCCGGGGTGGGTCAATGATTCCCGCGATTCCTAATAATTGTAAATGCTGCTCCAATTCGGCCTGCGTCCCATTTTCAGCCAATTCCAACGAGATCGTTCGCTCAGCCACCGCCAACGTTCGTAACGCTTGTTGCGCGTAATGGTGGATTTGCGTTTCAACTTGCTCCTTGGCTGTCGCGACCGGCGTCATTTGATCGCCGAGCCAGACTTGATCGGTTTTGGTCAGGATCACATCTGGCGCGCCTTTGGTCAACACTTTGTATTGCGTGCCGTCTTTGACCACCACACTCATCATTTTCCGGGTGCTATCGAAAGGGAAAACCCGCAAAATGTCATAGTCATCCTGACCAGTTTGGTTCAACAGATCGTCACGGAAGACCTTGTCCTTCTGCCCGAGAACGATCAATGAGACATCGGTAGGATTGCCAAAAGGACGATATTGGCCGTGCTCGTTTTGCGAAACACTGGCCTCATTGTTCAAGACTGCCGCATGAACGAAGCGCTTGTAATCAAAACGTCCCACATCGGCTTCATCGACGGGCTCGATCTCCCCAATGGGCTCGTAGCCATTCCCATCGACTTCATAGGCGATGCCATTGGCCCAGAAATCAGTGACTGTCATTTCATTTTTGGTTAACGTCCCGGTTTTGTCCGACGCGATGAAAGTAGTGGCGCCCAGCGTTTCCACGCTGTTCAAGGACTTGATCAGGCCTTTACTTTTCGCCAGACTGGTGGCGCCAATCGTCAGTACGATCGATAAAACGACGGGCAAGGCATCAGGAATCGCCGCTACCGCCAAAGCAATCGCCGTGGACAGATTATCCGCCACGCCACTGACCGTCAACTGACCTGTGGCAATTACTTCTTTAGCGATGCCATAACCCAGCACGATCACCACGATCGCCGCTGCCACGTACATTAATTTGCGCGTCAAATTCGCCATGGTTTGTTCGATTGGTGTCTTCTTCGTTTCCACGCTATCCAGAAGATTGGCGATATGGCCTAGTTCGGTGGTCATCCCGGTCGCGACCACCACCCCGACCCCATTGCCATTGACCACGGTAGAGCCAGAAAAGCCCATATTGGTGCGATCACCTAACTGCGTGTCATCCGCCAACATAAAGCGAGTTTTCGCGACGGGCTCCGCTTCGCCGGTTAAGTGAGATTCGTTGATCTGCAATTCATTGGTGGCCAACCAGCGCAAGTCGGCGTCTAGGAAGTCGCCCATCTTCACGGATACAATATCACCAGCGACCAATTCAGCGGCATCAACCTTTTGCCAATCCTCATCGCGGAGCACGGCCACCTGATGATCGGCCAGTTGTTTCAACGAATCCAGTGACTTCTGCGCCTTAGTTTCTTGAACATAAGATAACACTGCGTTGCCAATGATCAAGGCGAAAATCGCGATCGCCTCGTATAAAGAAGCCTTCCCGTGACTGAAATCGCCGTTAACTTGAAAATCATAAACCGCGCTTAAAATCGCCAACCCAACCGCGATCCACAAAACGATCACGATGGGTTCCTTGAACGAGCGAATAAAGATTTTCCAGCCGGGATCCGGCTGTTTCTGAACCAATTCATTGCGACCATCACGTTCTAACCGTGCCGCCGCTTCTGTTTCAGTCAACCCGCGAAAACGGGAAGTTTGTAGTTTTTCGAGGACCTCTTTTCGATGTTGGTTATAAAACATAGTAAACTCCTTTTCAATTCAGACCGACAAAAAAACTATGCCTAACAGGCCCTTCTTCACCCCAAGAAGGTTTACCTTGAAAGCATAGCTCCAACCGATCGTGCAATATTTCGTTACAATTATTATTCCAGAAAAAACGGGTCCTTGTCAAGTGGCAAGTTACATTTTGTTACCAAAAACTCAGGAATTACTGTCAGCGCGCCGCTTGCGGGCTCTGGTTGAAAGTTGGTTGCCTTGAGCTAGATTGACAAAAGTAGGTAGGCCGCAGCTTGCGCTGCGCTGGGCGTTGGTGGTTAACAGATGTAGTGGGGCTCCAGGTCGGGCTGGGGGTGGTGGAACGCGGCGGGCACGACTTGAAGCTTTTCGGAAACCCACCGAAAATCTTCAAGCTCGGCCTTATTGTAGGCGATAAATCGCCAACAATAATATCGCGGCTGACTCACCCCCAGCCCGACCTTCCGCCAACTAGTAAACAATCCACCAACGCCACGCTCCGCTCCAGCCGCTCAACGTTATAGCAGTCGCTTGAGCACTCACACCGACCGGCAAGCTGTTGCCAATTGATGAGGAGCCACGCAATTGACGGCCGTTGTTAGTGGTCACAAGCTCTAAATTGGTGACACCAGTACAGTCTGCTTGATGAACTAAGGCAAGTTTTTGATGAATTAGCTGAATCGGTCGGTTTCCAACCAAGGATTGTTAAGGGAACAAGCAGAAATGTTCGGTCTGCACAAAATGTCCCAATTTCTAATCCGAATCCGTTAGCATTGCTGTACCACCAAAAAAGAAGCAATTGTTTTGACCTCTAGCTCGCAAAACAGCCTCGTCAAATCCTTCGCCGTGATCGCAGATAGGCCCAATTCTGCCTAGCAACCGCCTCAGGACGTGTGGCTCAGCGGTGAGATTATTCTTAGCGATTTATCGCTTAGAATAAGGCTCGATTTGAAGACAAGCCGCTGGGCTTGCGGATTGGCTTCAAACGATGCCCACTGCGTTCCAGCCACGACAAACGTCCTGAGGCGGTTGCGTCCACATCCAAACCCAGCCCATCTGCAATCAAGCGCAAGTCCAGCCACAGATTCGCCCTATCCCACACAACCATCGCCAACGCCTATTCCGTGCTCAACATGATCAGCACATCATCCGTCTGCATCGTCAGATCGGCCGGCACGGGAATGATGATTTTTTGATCACGAATCACCGCCATGATGTTGTAGTCGTATTTGTTACGAATATCCAGATCCGCCACCGTATGGCCAACCCATTGAGCCCGGGGGTGCAGCTCGGTAATCGCTTGCCGACCGGCGCGCTCTAAAATATCGATCATGTCCGGATCAACTAAGCTATGGGCGATTTTCTCACCCATTTCAATTTCGGGTAGAATCACCCGATCGGCGCCCAAGCGTTCGAGAATTTTCTTTTGGCGCTGTCCTAAAGCCTTGACGACGACTTTCGGCACGCCTAGCTCTTTGGCGGTCATGGTCGCCATGATCGCGGCCTCGAAATTCTCACCCATGGCCAAAACGACCACGTCGAAATCACCCAGGTCCAACCCTTTCAGCGTATCAGCGTCGGAAACGTCAGCCTGAACCAAGTGACTGGTGTAGTCCGCGGCCTCATTCAAGCGTTCTTCTTTGATGTCGCAAGCCAAAACGGTGGCGTCATAATCGGCCAAGGTGCGAACAATACTCATGCCAAAACGGCCCAAACCGAAAACGGCGAATTGTAAATTAGTGCGATCAATATCCATTTTTCTACTCCTATCCGATCATGACGGTCGCGCTAGGATAGCGCACATCATGCTGATTCATTTGACGCGTTAAGGCCACCATCACCGTAATTGGTGATAGGCGCCCGATGAACATGCACAAGGCGATGACGATTTTCCCGATTTCACTAAGGTGGGGCGTGATGCCGGTGGTCAAGCCCACGGTTCCCAGCGCCGAACTGACCTCGAAAATCAGATCCAATAAATTGTGGGAGAAACCTGAATTTTGTTCGGAAAAGGTTAAAATCACAACAGCGCCCAGCACCAAAAGCACAAACATGGAAACCACGGTCAAGGCTTTCTGGAGCAGTTGCAATGGTAAGGTGCGGTGAAAAGCGACCAATTGTGAGCGTCCCTTGATGGCCGCATGCACCGCGATCAAAATCAGCGCGATCGAAACCGTTTTGATCCCGCCGGCGGTGCCAGCTGGCGAACCGCCCACCAACATCAACATCGAGGAAATCCCCTTACTCAAGTCGGTCAAGCCCGCTTGGTCGATGGAGAAATAGCCCGCCGTCCGCAAAGTGACTGATTGGAAGAAGGCGTTGAGAATTTTGTTGCCCCAAGAAAGTGGGCCCAAGGTGGCCGGATTCTGCCATTCCAGCCCTAAAATCACCAAAGTTCCCACTAACAATAAGCCACCAGTCATGACCAACACGATTTTGGCATGAACCGAAAGCATCTGTAACCGCCGGCGCACCGACCATTGCCGCTTACTGCGCAACCGTTTGAAGAATTCAATGATCACCGGAAACCCTAAACCGCCGAGAACGATCAAGGCGCTGACCGTCAAGATAATGGGCCAATTACCTTGAAACGGTTGCAGGCTGCTGTTGCCGAGAATATCGAAGCCGGCATTACAGAACGCCGAAATCGCATGGAATACCCCTTGATAAGCGGCTTTCCCCCAACTGATCGATTGCGCCTGATGGAAGAAAACCGTCAATAAAAT
Source organism: Lapidilactobacillus achengensis (assembly GCF_003946655.1). Lineage (GTDB taxonomy): Bacteria > Bacillota > Bacilli > Lactobacillales > Lactobacillaceae > Lapidilactobacillus > Lapidilactobacillus achengensis. The sequence continues at coordinate 36,995 of NZ_RHOV01000011.1, read as the reverse complement.
CGCGCCGCTCAACTCAATGCCCAAAGTGATTTGAACGACTCGCTTGATAAACGCGCCCATTCCCCCAATACGATCCTGACCAAAAGCTGTTTTGATGACCACGCGATTTTCCAAAGAAATGCGCCGGTTGAAGAGCAATAGACTGGCCGAGAAAATCGAAATGAAGCCAAGCGCGCCTAACTGGATCAAAGAAATAATCACCAATTGACCGAACAAGGTCCAGTGGGCCAGCGTGTTGACCACCACCAACCCAGTCACGCAACTAGCCGAGGTGGCCGTGAACAACGCATTCAAAAAGCCCACCGATTGCTGATCTTTGCTGGCGATGGGTAGATTTAATAATAGTGTGCCCAATAAAATCAGCCCGACGAAACTCAACGCAATCAACTGGGTGGCCGTTAAATGTTGGACTTTCTTCCCGTTCAAAAACGAAACAACCCCTTACCTAACTCGATTTGATTGCTTTCAGTATAGCACAAGTCCGCCTGCGGTTGGTATGTCGTTGGTAGCGGCAGGTGTGGTGGAAAGACAAAAGTAGCTTGGCCGCGGCTTGCGCTGCGAAATTCGGGGTGAGCTCGCTGTGGGCGCTGTTTTGAGCCAATCCGCAAAGTGCGCGGCTTGTCTCAAAATCAGGCCTTGTCCTAAGCGGCAGAGCCGCCAAACGTGTTCACCGACCTAGCTTCCTCCGCTTAGCTACGCAACTATTTCGGAGGCAAAGCCCAGCCTCCAAAATAGTTACTAGGCTAATGCTCAGAAGCTGCCCAGGTCGGCTCACACTCTCAACCATTTCACGGCGATCTCACCCCGAATTTCTCCGCTCCAGCCGCTCAACGTTTTAACAGTCGTTTGAGCACTCACGCCAACTGGCAGGCTATGGTCAATTGATGTAGGGCCACGCAAATGACAACCATGGCTAGTGGTCACCAGCTTTGAATTGGCGACACCAGTGCAGTCGGTCAGATGAACTGAGGTAAGTTCCTGATGAATCGGTTGAATTGATCGGTTTTCACTCAAGAATTGTTAAGGAAACGAGTACAGATCTTCGGCCTACACAAAATGTCCCAACCTCCTAATCCAAATCCGTTGGCATTACGGTACCATCCCAAAAAGGGCGATTGTTTGACCTCTAGCTCGCAAAACCACTTCGTCAAATCCTTCGCCTTGATTGTCGTGAAATTGTCCTTGGCGGCTTTGCCGCTTAGGACAAGGCTCGATTTGAAGACAATTCCCGCTTTTGGAATTGGCTTCAAACGATGCCCACCACGTTCCAGTCCGCAACAGCAGTCCCAGCCGGTTGCGCTCACGCGCAACACCCACTATACCTGCAATTAAGCGCAAACTGCTGGAATCCGTTGGCATTACCATACCACACCGAAAAGCGGCGCACGCAATTCAAAAAGCCGCCAGTTGACCAGCTGACGGTTTATTTTTGAAAGTCGATTTTTAGGTGTTTATCCTCGAAAATATAGCCAAAGCCGCGCACGGTTTTGATGATTTGGGGATTTTTGGAATCCAACTCGATTTTATCGCGCAGATGGCTGACATGGATGTCAACGATTCGCGAAGATTCCAGCTCGTCGTAGCCCCAAACCTTGTTTAGAATCTGTTCCCGACTCAAAACCTGACCATTATGGTTGATCAAATAAATCAGTAATTTGAATTCTTTCGGCGTCAATCCTAAATCAACCCCGCGGCGCAACACCTGATAATGTTGCAGATCAATGGTCAGATCGTCCAGATGGATCGCGGATGATTTGACCTCGTCCGCCAGCTCCGGATGCACCGGGCGCTCATGTTCGTGAGTCTTATACACCCAGATCCGCTGCTGGATCCGCGCGGATAGTTCCGCAAAAGAAACTTGGGCCGCCAAGTAATCATCAACTCTGAGCGCGAACAATGCCAGCAAATTATCTGGCGTGGGCGCGGCATCCAAAATCACGATGGGACCATTGATGGCGTCGCGATTTTGCGCGACCAGTTGGCTGGACGCTTCAAAACCAAGGCAGTCTAAGTCAACGATCACAGCGCTGAATTCTTGGCTGGCAATAGCCTGGGCCGCGCTTAAAGCGGATGTGACGTTAAACACCGAGAAGTGTTGTTCGGCGAGTTTTTCGTTAAGCATGATAAAAATTTTGAGCTGTTTGGTCAAGACCAATATCTTATTTTGCATTAGTCTACACCTAAACTTTCGCTTCTTGTCTTGGCACCTTTTTTGTTGAAATTGCTTATTCTTCTGATTGAGAGTAGGTTGCCCGCAGCTTGCGCTACGAAATTCGGGGTGAGCTCGCTGTGGGCGCTGTTTTGAGCCAATCCGCAAAGTGCGCGGCTTGTCTCAAAATCAGGCCTTGTCCTAAGCGGCAGAGCCGCCAAGGACAATTTCACGGCGATCTCACCCCGAATTTCTCCGCTCCAGCCGCTCAACGTTTTAACAGCCGTTTGAGCACTCACGCCGTCCAATAAGTTATGGCCAATTAATGAAGAACCACGCAATTGAAGACCGTGGTTAGTGGTTACAATCCATGAATTGGTGACACCAGCGCAGTCTGTCTGATAAACAAACCTAGTTATCAGTGCATCAACTGAATCAATCGGTTTTCACTCATGAATCGTTCAAGAGTACGAGTTGAGATGTTCAGCCTACGCAAAATGTCGCAACCGCCTGATCCAAATCCGTTGGTGTTGCTGTACCATCCCAAAAGTGGGCAATTGTTTGACCTCAATCTCGCAAAACCACTTCGTTAGATATCCAGCTCCGATTGCAGATAGGCTCAATTCTGCCTAGCAACCGGTTCGGGCCATGCGGCTCAGCAGTGAAATTATTCTTTGCGGCTTTGCCGCTTAGAATAAGGCTCGATTTTGAGACAAGCCGCGGGTCTTGCGGATTGGCTCAAAACGATGCCCACTGCGTTCCAGCCGCACAAATGGCCCGAACCGGTTGCGCTCACGCGCAACACCCTACCACACCTGCAATCAAGCGACCATCCAAGAATAGAAGCTGCCGATTCTAGCTCGGCGCCAAACATTGCCCATGCACTCAGCGGCGCTTATCGTTACTCAATTCCACAATATTCCCGGTTTTGCTATAAACAATCCATTCCGTAATATTGACGATATGATCCCCAATCCGCTCCAAGAACCGCGCGACCATCAGATAACTGGCGCTGGCCGGCGCCAGATCGACAGTTTGCGACTCGGTGTCGGTGATGGCTTTGCGAATCGTAATGAACTGTTGGTCAATCCCCAAATCAGCCTTCGCGACGTTCTCTGCAACAGTCGCATCTTCGTGGAAGTACGCGTCCAGCGCTTCTTCCAACATTTTGCGGACGCTGTTAGTCATTTCGGCGATTTGTTCCTCAACTTTGGGGATCCGTTGATTACCTTTAATATAAATCGTTTCGCGGGCAATGCCAACTGCATGGTCTCCGATTCGCTCTAAATCTGAACTAGCTTTGAGGATCGAGATCACTTCGCGGAAATTGGTGGCCACGGGTTGTTGCAAAGCCATTAAATAAAGGGCCTGTTTCTCCAAGTCGATCTCGTTTTCGTTGATGTCATGATCAGTGCTGATCACCGCGTGGGCCAGCTTCTTGTCGTGATCAATAAAGGATTTGGTGGACTGATAGATTTGTTCACTGACGGTGATGCCCATATTCATGAAGTTGGTTTGCAAACTCTTCAACTCATCAAAAAATTGTTGTGCCATGATTGTCTCCTATCCGAAATTATCCGAATTTCCCATTCAAATAATCACTGGTTGCTTGTTCCCGCGGCGTCATAAAAATCGTCTTGGTGGCGTCGGCTTCGACCAAATCGCCATTCAGTAAAAACGCGGTTTGATCAGAGATCCGGCTGGCCTGTTGCAAATTATGGGTCACGATCACGATGGTGTAGCTGTCTTTCAGACTTAGCAAGGTGCCTTCGATTTTAGCGCTGGCGATTGGATCCAACGCGCTGGTCGGTTCATCCAACAGGATCACTTCCGGCGCCCCGGCCAAAACACTGGCGAGGCAGACCCGTTGCTGCTGGCCGCCAGATAGCGATTGGGCCGAGCGCTGGAGTCGATCTTTAACCTCATCCCAAATTGCGGCTTGACGCAGGCTGCGCTCCACGATTTCGTCCGCTTTCTGGCGATCATGCAGGCCGATCATCCGTTGACTGAAAATCACATTCTCATAAATTGAGAAGGGAAACGGCGTTGGCTGTTGGTAAACCATGCCGATCTGAGTCCGTAAAGCGACCACATTGACTTTCGGCCCGTAAATATCTTGCTGCTCAAACTCGATCTCCCCACTGACAGTCACATCGGGAAGTAAATCGTTGCTCCGATTCAAACAGCGTAAAAAAGTCGATTTGCCGCAGCCGGAAGGTCCCATCAAGGCCGTGATTTGATTCTTGGGGAAATCCAAAGTCACGCCATGGAGGCTTTCGTGCTGACCATAGCTAACTTTAACATCTTTGGTTGTCAAACTATTCTCTGTCATGATCATCACCCGAAATTCCCTGACAAATAATCGTCAGTCATCGCCAAATGTGGCTTGATAAACAGCTGCGCGGTCGCGTCATATTCCATTAAATGACCGTCGTAAAAGAAGGCGGTATAATCGCTGATCCGCGCCGCTTGTTCCAAATTATGGGTCACGATAATGATCGTATAGTTCTGCTTTAATTCTAGCAAATTTGCTTCTATTTTGGCAGTCGAAATTGGATCTAAGGCGCTGGCCGGTTCATCCAAGAGCAAAACTTGCGGCATCGACATCAACGTCCGCGCTAAACACAGCCGCTGTTGCTGCCCGCCGGATAGTTGCAAGGCGTTGCGCTCCAGATCGCCATCCAATTCGGTCCAAAGATCAACCATGCTGAGCACCTGCTCCATCCGCTGGTGCAAATCACTGGCGCTGATCTTCTGATGTTCCAACACGCCAAAGGACAAGTTAAACCGAATCGAGCGCGCAAACGGATTCGGCTGCTGAAACAGCATTCCCACCTGTTGCCGCAATTGATAAACGTTCAGCTTGGGATCGTTGATGTTGATGCCATCAAGCATGATTTGGCCACCAATCGCGGCGACCTCATCATTCATCCGATTCAAACAACGCAGAAAGGTTGACTTACCAGAGCCTGATGGTCCGATCAAGGCCGTGATCCGATTTTTTGGGAAAATCGCGGAACATGGCTGCAAGGCCAAGGTTTCATCGTATTTAACGGTCAGATCCTTGGTCGTCAAGGCGTTGGGCAAATCGGGGAATTTCAAATATGTTTCTGCAGTATCGTACATCATTACACCTCATTAACAGTCGCGGCCACAACGGTGACGGCTAGCACTTAGCGATAGATTTTCCGTTGTAGTCGGTGGGACAGTTGCCGCGCCAGCAGATTGAACACCAAAATGGTCAAAATCAAAATAACGATCGTGCCTTTCGAGATTGCCTCGGCATTGGCGCCCAGTCCTTCGGTATTGACTTTCCAAATATGGACCGCCAATGTTTCCGCAGGTCGCAATGGATTCAGAAAGCTATTCGCGTCGAAAATATTCCAGTTCAGGTAATCCAACTTCGGCGCGCTTTGGCCAGCCGTATAAATCAAAGCTGCCGCTTCACCGAAAACCCGGCCGGCGCTAAGCACGATGCCTGAGATCATTCCCGGCATCGCCTCGGGCAAAATCACCTTGGTGATCGTATGCCATTTGGAAACACCAAGGGAAACGCCAGCGGTCATGCGCGCCTCTGGTACCGTCGCGATCGCCAAGGAAATACTTTGGGTCAAGATCGGCAGATTGAAGAAGGTCAACGCGATCGCGCCTGACAGCACGGAAAAGCCGATTTTGAACTTCAGAACTAACAACAGGAAGCCAAAGAGCCCGATGATGATCGAAGGTAACGAGCTTAAGGCTTGGATCGCCATTTCCGCGATGGCGGCGAACCGACTTTTCTTGCCGTAAATGGTTAAGGCAATGGCGGAACCTAAGGCGATGGGGAAAGACAACAGGAGCGTCAAGATCAACAAATACAATGAGTTGAAGAGTTGATCGCGAATGCCCAGCCCATCATCGCTGGCGGTGGTCAGAAACGACCAGCTGATCGTGGACCAGCCTTGAACCAGCAAATAGCCAATAAAGACGGCAATCAAGGCAATGATCGCGCCAACAATGGTGTAGATCAGGCCGCGGGCAAACTTGTCATTTCGATAACGATTCATTTGGCCTCGCCTCCTCGGGTGAATCCTTTGACGATCAAGTTAAAGGCCAAGGAGATCAGCAAGAGGATCAAGGCCAAGGTCCATAAGGCGTTATTGGGCAGCGTACCATCAATGGTGTTGCCAATATCGGTGGTCAATTTACTGGTCAGCGTTGCGGTGGGCGAGACCAGACTTGTGGGCATTTGAACGGTATTGCCGATCACCATCTGGACTGCCAGCGCTTCACCAAAGGCCCGGGCGATCCCATAAATCACGGCGATCATCAGTTTCTTCGCGGAGATCCGCAACATGACGTGATAGATCATTTGCCAATGGGTGCACCCCAAAGTATAAGCAAATTTCTGGTAACTGGGATCCACACTGCGCAAGCTTTCGATCGACAAGGACGTGATCGTGGGCAAGATCATCAAGGCCAAGATCAACGCCCCGGCCAAGATCCCAAAGCCTGTGCCACCGAAACGCCCGCGAATGATCGGTACCAAAACGGTCAAGCCGATGAACCCGTAGACAACTGAAGGAATTCCCAGCAGTAATTCAATCACTGGTTGGACAAAACGTTGCCCGAATTTCGGCTTTAGCGCCACCACGTAGATCGCGATAACAAAAGCTAGCGGTGTCGCCACAGCGGCCGCTAGCATAGTTGTCGAAAACGAGGTTGTGATCAAGGCTAAGGCCCCAATGTCCGCATGCCCATGGGCATCCAAGCTGGTGTTCCAATCTGCTGTTGTCAGAAACGACCAAACATTAACGTGATTTTTGGTGAACGTCTGTAGGCCTTTGCTACTAATGAAGTAGACAATCGTCACAACCAGTAGCAACAAGATCGTGACGCTGATATAGCAGAGTAGCCGGCCCCAATTATCTTGACGGATCTCCTTGGAGCGGGCAAAGAGTTTATCCTCTTTCATAATCTCACTTCTCGCTTACTTTATTTTTCGCTGACCTTGTTCTTCGCGTCCTTGACAACTTTCATGTCATGCATGCTGATATAGCCAAGATCTTTGACTGGGCCAGACTGAACATCTTTTGAGTCCATGTATTCCAGAAACTTCTTAGTCGCGCTGTCGATTTTTTCCTGAGTATACATATGTTCGTAAGACCAGATCTTCCATTCGTTGGTGGTCACGTTCTTGTCAGTCGGTTCAACACCATCGATCGATAATGGTTGGATATCATCTTTGAAGTATGAGAAAGCCAAGTAGCTGATCGAACCTGGCGTTGAGCGGACGATTTGTTGAACAGTCCCGTTGGAATCTTGCTCTTGTGACTTAACTGCCTTAGCGCCATCAAGCACCGCGTTTTCGAAAGTCGCGCGGGTCCCGCTACCTTCTGCCCGATTGATCACAGTGATCGCGCCATCTTTGCCGCCAACGTCTTTCCAGTTGGTGATCTTCCCAGTGAAAATATCCTTCAATTGAGCCATGGTAATGTTCTTCACGCCAACTTCTTTGTTAACGACTGGTCCCATCCCCACGACCGCAACTTTATGATCGACCAATTTAGAAGCGTCGATCCCATCTTTGGCCTCAGCGAAAATATCCGAGTTTCCAATGGTGACCGCGCCTTGCGAAACTTGACTTAACCCTGTGCCGGAACCGCCACCTTGAACGTTGACCACGATGTTGCTGTTTTCCTTTTGGAAATCCTTCGCCGCTTGTTCGACTAATGGTTGTAACGCGGTTGAGCCGACGACCATGATTTTAGCTGATTCTGCTTTCTTGCTGCTGGAGCTACTGCTGCTACCATTGGAAGCGTTGCCTGATCCGCTACAAGCGCCCAATAACATTAATCCGGCAGCGATCAGTGAACCTAATGCAAGTTTTTTCTTCATATCTCTACACTCCTGCTCTGTGTCATCCCTAATTTTGAATACAACCACAGTTTACCCAGTGAGTATAAATTTTCAGTATGATTTATGTAAATATCTTGTAAAGTTGCCACTTTTTCGTGAAAGTTTCTTTTTAGTAAGTGAGCGATTTTCAGCAAAAGCCAACAAAAAAACCAGCAAGGAGGCAGCTTGCTGGCAGGCAAATTAAAATATGGGTTAACTGCTATTTTGAAAAACTTGGGTGTCCGGCGCTTATCACAGAAAATGGATCAGCAAGTAGACAATGAGGGCGATTCCCAAGATGATCCCCATTCCGATAAAAATAACGTTATTGGCATGGATCCCGAAGTTGATATTACTGAAGATGTAATCAAACTTAGTCCCACGAAAAACAGAATCAGAGATTTCAATCTTGGCCATGTTGGGAATCATCAGGAGATTACGCTTGAACAACTCGGCATTTTCCACATTGAGGATCTCGGTGAACACGCGTTTATCTGTGGTCTGGAAGTCTAAGGTATACCAGTGCAGCACATTGCGGCGCCAAGGTCGGTTGTTATCGGCGGGAATAGATTCGCGATGCTTCTTCAATTTAAGCACAGGGATTCGATCATAATAGTAGGAATAATAAACCGTGGGATCGTCAATAAATTCGATCATCACGAAGAAAATCATCCGTCGATCCGTGAAAATCATCAGGCGATTGTCCCGCAGGCTGTCTTGTTCCTTGATGTAGTCCGCGGCGGTTGCGGTTTTAGCGGCATACATGCCCATCACCCCGCTGGTCGCCGCGTTCGAACCATTCTCATTGGTGACCGGCATCATATTGACGATTTTCTCATCAGGCTCCAGAATTTTATCAACTTCCTGTAACGCCTTCTGCAAAGTAATATATAGCTTGACTTTCTTGACCCGATAACGTTCGTGGAGCTCCGGGGTCAACCCGTTAAAGTAGCGGCCTTTGGGTCGTTCCGGAAAGCCATTGATTTGGTTAACAACATCAACAAACGGATTAAGTAAAGTAGTCATTGATAACACCCTCCTCTTGTAGTTTCTTGCGTCCGCGTGATAAATGCTTATAAACGGACCAGCGCTTCATCCGTAACTTCTTACCAATTTCTTCAGGCAAGAGATCATCACGATAAAATAACATGAAAACTTCCCGTTCTGTCTTCGAAAGCGAGGCGAAAATCGTCTCGTAATCTAATTCCTCCGTAATCGGCGGCGTAGACAGAACCACATGATCCAGCGTGGTGTTCTGCAGCATCGCTTTCAATCCCCGCTGATAATCGATCGTTTGATGCTTGACGATCGCGCTCAGCCAATTTTTGAAAGTGCCTTTATCCGCATCATACTGCCCGATATGCGACCACACTTGATAAAAGCAACGATTGGCAATATCCGCCGTGAAATCTCGTCGAAAATCATTCGGCAAATTGTGCAGAATCACTTGATTGATAAACCCGCCATAGCTAACGACCAACTCCGTCAAAGCCACTTCATCTTGTGCCCGCAAACGAGCAATCAACTCCGCTTCTTCCATCTCGACCCTTCTCCTTCCTTGACAAGAATCAAACCCTGTCATACTCGCTTACACCCTATATTACGATAGAACCCCCTGAGGTCTGACATTTTGCGCCAAAATAATTATTTTCTGATCAAAACAAAAAGCCAGCAAGGCGGCAACTTGCTGGCTGCGAATTAAAAATATGGGTTAACTGTTATTTAAGAACAATAAATAATCGTCACTTGAGAAAATAGGTCACGAGCTTCGGCAGGATGACTAATAAGAATAAAAGCACTCCCCCAACAATCAGCATGCCATTGCCACTCCAAATACTGAAATTGACGTTACTCATCGCAAAATCAAACTTGCTCCGACGCTTTACTCGATCGGTGACTTCGATCTCGGTCATCTTAGGGATCATCAGGAGATTGCGTTTGAACAGATCGGCATTATCCGCATTGAGGATCTCCGTAAAAACACGCTTATCCGTGGTCTGGAAGTCTAAGGTGTACCAGTGCAGCACATTGCGGCGCCAAGGTCGATGATTATCGGTTGGAATAGATTGTTTATGTTGCTTTAATTTAAGCGCCGGGATCCGATCGTAATAGTAGGAATAATAAACAGTCGGGTCATCAATAAACTCGATCACCACGAAGAAGATCATCCGCCGGTCCGTGAAAATCAACAGTCGATTATCCCGCAAACTGTCTTGTTCCTTGATGTAGTCTGTGGCTGTTGCGGTTTTGGCGGCATACATACCCATCACGCCACTTGTTGCCGCAGTTGAACCATTCTCGTTCGTGATCGGCATCATATTGACGATTTTTTCATCAGGCTCAAGGATTTTCCCCACTTGCTCTAAGGCTTTTTGCAAGGTGATGTACATTTTGACTTTCTTGACCCGATACCGTTCTTGGATGCCGGGACTCAGTTGCTTGAAATACAGCGAATGTGGTCGTTGTGGAAACCCATTGATTTGATCGACGACCGCCACAAATGGATTAGTTAAAGTAGCCATGAAAGACACCCTCCTCCTGTAGTTTTTTGCGCCCGCGCGACAAATGTTTGTAGACGGTCAAACGCCTCATTCGCATTTTCTTGGCGATTTCTTCTGGTAGATAATCCTCCCGATAAAACAGCATAAAAACTTGCTGTTCTGTCTTGGAAAGGCTCGCAAAAAGCTTGTCATAATCCAGCTCTTCTGTGACTGGCGGTGTCGGCACGATCACTTTATCCAGACTGATCGCCTTCGTTGTCGCCTTCAACCCGCGTTGATAATCGATCGTTTGGTGCTTGACGATCGCGCTCAACCAATTTTTAAAAGTGCCCTTATCCGCGTCATACTGTCCGATATGCATCCACACTTGATAAAAGCAACGGTTAGCAATATCCTCAGTGAAATCGCGCTGAAAATCGTTCGGTAAATTGTGTAAAATCACTTGATTGATAAACCCGCCATAGCTGACGACTAACTCCGTCAAAGCAGCTTCATCTTGGGCCCGCAAACGAGTAATCAACTCTGCTTCTTCCATCTTTGCCCTCCTCCCTCCTTTATAAAACCAAACCTCGTCAGATTCCTTACACCCTATATTACGATAAATCTTCATGAAACCTGACATTTTGCGCCAAAATAATTTTTTTCTGATCAAAACAAAAAATCAATCCATTGAAAAATGAATTGATTTCTTTTTTGCCGCAGTCCGAAGTATTTTCTGAGCGTTAATCTTGCTCCTCCGGCCGATACCAACAGAAAGTGATCAAAAAGGTCGCGCCAAAAGCAATGGCCACGGTGATCAGCGCATGGACGATATTCATTGGGTTGGCGCCGATAAACGCCGGCAAAGCCGCCAGTCCCGGCGAAACAAACGCATAACGCACCAGACCACTCAGGCCAGCGTACCAGCCGCCCAACGCGCCACCAATCATTGCCGCGATCAAAGGTTTACGTAAAACCAAGGTCACCCCATAAAGCGAGGGCTCCGTGATCCCCATTAGTGCGGTCAGTCCGGCAGAAAGGGCCGTTTGCCGCAATTGATGATCACGCGTCCGCAACGCGACCGCTAATGTCGCGCCTCCTTGGGCAATATTAGAGGCCAGCATCCCCGGGCCATTGATCGTTTCAAATCCCTGCTTGCTAAGTTGCATCGTGGCAATCGGGGTCATCGCCCAGGCGGTCCCGGTAATGATCAATAATGGTTGCAAGCCACCCATCAACAACGGGATCAACCAACTGACCCGTTGATTTAACCAAGCCGCGCCAGCCGCAATGCCATCGTTCAAGAATAACCCCACCGGTCCGATGGCGATCAGCTCTAACGGACCAATAATCAGCAGGATCAACAGCGGCTTGACGAAGAATTTGACAAAGCCGGGTAAGTTTTTCTCTAAGAAACGGTCCAGCTGGGCCAGCAGCCAAACCGTGAACACGATTGGCAAAACTGACCCCGCGTAATCCGAGGCCGCCACTGGTAATCCCAAGAAATGAACGTCTTTTCCCGACGCGAAAAGTTGTTGCAAGCTGGGATGTAACAGAATTCCCGCCACCGTGATCGCCATCGCGGGATTGACGGCAAATTGCACGGCCGCCCCATAAGCCAACAACATCGGCATGAAATAGAATGCCGCGTCCGCAATCGTGTTCAAGAGCTGATACGTCTGCCCACTAGCGGATAACCCCCCGGTCAAAACCAACAATGACAGGACAGCCTTGACCATCCCCGCGCCAGTCAGCGCCGGGATCATCGGTGTGAAAATTGTAGAGATCAAAGCAATCAAATTTCTTTTGGTTGGCACCGCCGTGGTTGGCGTCGCCGCAGTCGGCAACAACGCGCTGACTTGGCGATACAGCAATTCCACTTGCGCGCCAACAACGATCTGCAATTGGCCGCCATGGTTCACCACACTGATGATTTCTGGGAAACTTTGCAGCTTGGCGAACGCCACCAGTTGTGGATCTTTCAATACAAAGCGTAGTCTGGTGGCACAATGAGTCAAACTGACCACATTGTCTGCCCCGCCCACCAATGCCAACACTTGGCTTGCTAATTGTGTCATGGTGACACCCCCTTGATATCTCATTCGTGTTCACCACGTAATGAGAATAAATCTATCATGGTCGCCGGTTCATACTCAAGCGCTGTTCCGACTTTTTCTGCCTGGATTCTCTGTAAAAAATGACAGGCGGCTTTGGTTGGGGTTGCTTATTTGACTGACTTAAAGTAGACTGGCCGCAGCTTGCGCTGCGAAATTCGGGGTGAGCTCGCTGTGGGCGCTGTTTTGAGCCAATCCGCAAAGTGCGCGGCTTGTCTCAAAATCAGGCCTTGTCCTAAGCGGCAGAGCCGCCAAGGACAATTTCACGGCGATCTCACCCCGAATTTCTCCGCTCCAGCCGCTCAACGTTTTAACAGTCGTTTGAGCACTCACGCCAGCTGGCAAGCTATCGCCAATTGATGGGGAACCACGGAATTGACGACCGTGGTTAGTGGTCACCAGCTTTAAATTGGTGACACCAGGACAGTCTGTCTGATGAACGAAAGCATGGTTATGTTGAAACATCTGAACCCATCGACAGATTCAGCCAAAGTTGGCTTGGAAATAGTGGCAACGTTATCGACGCTTCTCAAATCGGTTGGCATAATCATCCAAATCCGTTGGCGTTGCCGCTCTATCAAAAAAGGGCAATGGTTTTACCATCACCCTTGCAAAGGCACTTCAGTAATCTCTTCACTTCAATTGCAGAACGGCTCAATTCTGCCTAGGAACCGGTTGGAACCACGGAATTAACGGCCGTGGTTAGTGGTCCCAAGTTTCAAATTGGTGACACCAGCACAGTCTGCCTGATGTACTGGGGCAAGTTCTTGATGGATCAGCTTAAGCGGCCGGCTTCCACCCATGAATCGCTAAGGAAACAGGTAAAGATGTTCAACCAATGCAAACTGTGCTAACCAACAAATCCAAATTAGTTGGCCTTGCCGTACCACCTCAAAAGAAGGCGATTGTTTGACCTCTTACTCGCAAAACCACTTCGTCAAATCCTTCGCTTCAATTGCAGATGAGCTCAATTCTGTTCAGCAACCGGCGGGGACTGCGCGGCTCAGTGGTGAAATTGTCCTTGGCGGCTTTGCCGCTTAGGACAAGGCTCGATTTGAAGACAAGCCGCGCACTTTGCGGATTGGCTCCAAACGATGCCCACCACGTTCCAGTCCGCAACAGCAGTTCCAGCCGGTTGCGCTCACGCGCAACACCCAACTCTACTGCCATCAAGCGTAGACTCAAAAAGAGAAATCCAACTTTTCAAAGCAAAACTAGCCGGCCCACTTACTTCAGCCGCTTCGCCAACGCCCGCGATAAACGGCTGAGTAAGAAACAAATCGCGAAATACAAAACCGCTAAAGCCACAAACATGGGAATCATATAGTTACTATTCTGCCCATAAATAATCTGCGCGTGATACATCAACTCTGGCAAGAGAATGATCGTCGCTAATGAGGAATCCTTGACCAGCGACACGAACTGGCTCACGATCGGCGGAACCATGCGGCGGAGCGCTTGGGGCAAAATAATGTACCACATCGCCTGTAAATAGGTCATCCCGTTGCTACGGGCGGCTTCCATTTGGCCATGGTCAACGGAAGCGATCCCGCTTCGAATGATCTCCGCCAGCATCGCCGATTCAAAGACGGTCAGAGCAACGATCGCCGCGGTCACGGTATTCAAGCGAATTCCCAAGGTGCCCGGCAGGCCGAAGTACATGAAGAAGATGATCAATAGTAACGGTAGATTACGAATCAAGTCGATCACGAACCCGACGATCATCGAAAGATATTTAACTTTGACATAACGAACAAACCCAAGAATCGCGCCAATAATAAAGCTCAGCACCACTGAAATAACGGAAACATAGATGGTGACCCACAAACCTTCGAAAAGGAAATGCATGTTGAGCCAGCTGTAAGCGTCAATAAAATTTTGCATCAACAAGTCCTCCCTTAATCATTGGCAGGCTGTTTTGCCCACCGTTTTTCCAAATAGCGCATCAAGTAGCTTAACGGCATGGTCATCAACAGGTAGAGCAGTCCCACCGCCAAATAGGTATCCGTGGTTTTCAAGGTTGAGGACACGATCAAGTTGGCCTGATACATCAAATCAAAGCCCGCCAAAAAGGCTAAGACGGACGAGTTCTTGACCAGGTTGACGAATTGGTTGCCCAAAGGCGGGATCACGATCTTAATCGCTTGAGGCAAGACAATATACCCCATCGCCTGTAAGTAGGTCATGCCGTTACTCCGAGCGGCCTCCATTTGCCCAATATCCACGCTTTCGATCCCGGCGCGAACCGTTTCGGCAATAAACGCCGAGGTGTAAATGGTCAGCCCAATGGTGCCGGCGGTGAAGCCATCGATCTGCACCACAAATTGTGGGATCACAATGTAGAAGAACAGCGCCACCACCAGCAAAGGAATGTTGCGGAAAATTTCAACGTAAATATTACCGATCACCCGCAATGGTTTCAACGGACTGATCACAAATAACGCGAAAATCACGCCAATGATCAAGCTGCCTAACAACGCTAACAAGCTGGCGGATAAGGTGATGCGCAGTCCAGCGACTAAATCAGCCCAATGATCTGTTAAAATCGTTATCATTTCACCACACCTCCATCAAATCCGTCGATCTTGCCAAACCATTTTTTCACGATTTTCGCGTAGGTGCCATCGGCTTCGATGGTTTGCAACGCCTGATCAACCGCTTGGTGGAACTTCTCTTGGCCCAAATTAATACCCAAGCCATAAGGTTCCTTGGTGAAAGTCCCACCGACGATTTCATAATCCGAATCATCCGCGGCCAGACCGTAAAGAATCGCGTTATCACTGGTCATGGCATCACCTTGACCCGATTTCAAAGCGGCAAAGGCTTGCGCGGCATCAGGCAATTGCAAAATCTTCGCTTCCGGCGCGGCTTTTTTAACGTTCTCCACCGAGTTGGAGCCTTGCAGCCCAATAACCTTGGTGCCCTTAGTCAGATCTTTAACGCTTTTGATCTGACTGCCCTTCTTGACCATCAGCGCCTGGCCGGCATTGAAGTAAACTTCTGAAAAGAGCACTTCTTTCTTACGTTCAGGGGTGATCGTCAAGGTTGAGGCCAAGGCGTCCACGTTGCCGTTCTTCAGTAAAGACATCCGCGTATTGGACGTCACCGGGACAATATTGACCTGGACTTGGTCGCCGAAGATCTCCTTAGAAACCGCCGTGGCAATATCCACATCAAACCCCTCGACTTTACCGGTTTTGATGCTCATCAGCCCAAACAAACGGGTATCACTTTTAACGCCCCAAGAAATTTCATTACTGGCTTTGACCCGAGTCAGCACATCTTGGCTGGCCAGATCATCACCACAGCCAGCTAAAACCAGCAATAAACTGGCCAAGGTCAACCAAAGGGCGATCAATTTCTTCTTTTTCCGTTGCATCGCTGGCCCTCCTAGCTGTTGTGAATGATTTTACTGAGAAATTCCTGCGCGCGAATATCTTGTGGGTGGGCAAAGAATTCTTTCGGCTCATGACTGTCTTCGCGGATTTGACCATCCGCCATGAAAATCACCCGATTGCCGACCTCGCGCGCGAAGCCCATTTCATGAGTAACCACAATCATCGTCATGCCTTGCTTGGCGACCTTCTTCATCACGTCCAGAACATCGCCGATCATTTCTGGATCCAGCGCCGAAGTTGGTTCATCAAACAGCAAGGCCTTAGGTTTCATCGCCAATGAGCGCGCGATGGCGATCCGCTGCTTCTGCCCCCCAGAGAGCATACTCGGCAACTTTTGCGCCTGGTCTTCCAAGCCAACCAGCTTCAACAACTGCATGGCCTCCGCTTCCGCCTCGGTCTTTGAATGTTTCAAGACCTTCTCTGGTCCGAGCGTGATGTTTTGCAAAACCGTTTTGTTGGCATACAAATTAAAGTGCTGGAAAACCATTCCGACATTCTTGCGAATCTTATTCATGTTGGTCTTGCGATCAGCCAAGTCGAAATCATCGACGATCAGCTGCCCCCCAGAAACCAGCTCTAACCCATTGATTGTCCGTAATAACGTGCTTTTACCGGAACCCGAGGGACCGATGATCGTCACGATTTCGCCCCGCTCGATCGTTAAATTAATAGCTTTCAACGCCTGAAATTTCCCGTAATATTTCTCAACGTTGTGGAATTCGATCATTGACATAAAATTACCTCCAAATTCTCATAAAGATCAGTGAATGTTCGCTAGCGCCTGAACATTATTTATATGTGACCCATGATACTAAAAAATACTGCTCTTTTTATCTTAATTGAAGCAGACCAACTCTGGCAAGAAAAAAATCACAGTACTGATTAAAATTTTTCGATTTTGCTTGTTTCCAAATGATTATGAATAGTCTAATCATAGCACAACAGCAAGGATAATGAGTACTTATTTTTTATTTTTCTCTCCCGCAAAATTCATTTTTTATGTTAAATAAAATTCACTGGCGTTATAAAAGGCGAATTCGCCGCATTAAGTCCTTATTAAGCTTTAATAATGTCAAGATCGGCGGCTTTTTCTCGTTCTGACAATCCGAACATTAGTCCAGAGATTGTGAAGATTGGTCGAGAGTTGGCGGTTGGCCTGTGTTTAATTGCAGGTGTGGGTGGGTTTGGTGGGGACGCAACCGCCTCAGGACGTTTGTCGTGGCTGGAACGCGGTGGGCACTGTTTTGAGCCAATCCGCAAGCCCGGCGGCTTGTCTCAAAATCAGGCCTTATTCTAAGCGATAAATCGCTAAGAATAATCTCACCGCTGAGCCACACGTCCTGAGGCGGTTGCTAGGCAGAATTGAGCCTATCTGCAATCGAAGTTGTGTATCTGACGAAGTGCTTTTGCAAGTGCGGTGGTCAGAACAATCACCCACTTTTGAGGTGGTACGGCAATGCCAACGGATTTAGATTAGGAGGTCGGGACACTTTACGTAGGCAGAACATCTCTACTTGTTTCCTTAGCAATTAATTGATGAAAACCGACCGGACTTATTTGATTCATCAAGAACTTGCCTCAGTTCATCTGACAGACTGCACTGGTGTCACCAATTTAAAGCTGGTGACCACTAGCCATGGTCGTCAATTGCGTGGCTCCTCATCAATTGGCCATAGCTTGCCAGCTGGCGTGAGTGCTCAAACGGCTGCTATAACGTTGAGCGGCTGGAGCGGAGAAATTCGGGGTGAGATCGCCGTGAAATTGGTCTTAGTGGCTATGCCACTTAGACCAAGGCTCAGCTTTGAGATTCGCGGGTTTTGCGAAGCTCAAAGTGACGCCCACAACGAGCTCACCCCGAATTTCGCAGTGCAAGCTGCGGCCAACCTACTTTTTATCTGAGAAGCGCAACGTTCCGGCAACGATTTACAAACACCGCGAAAACAGGTAAAATGCAAAGTGTTACATCGCATTAAGGAGGAAACTAAATATGAAGTTAACAAATTGGGCTAAAGTGGGGCTGACCTCCCTCGTGGCCTTAACTTTGCTGACCGCTTGTGGCGGCAATAGCAAAAAGAGCAGTACGGGCAAGAGTGAACAGGTCTTCACGCGAATGGAGGGTGACGTCATCGGCGGCATGGACTCCGCCGCCGTCACCGATTCGATCTCGGGACAAGCGTTAGTTGACACGATGGATGGGCTCTATCGTTACAACGGCGCCAAACTAGAACCGGCCGTGGCAACCAAAGTGGTCAAGCCGACCAACGATGGCAAGACCTACACCTTCGACCTACGCAAGAACGCGAAATGGAGCAACGGCGATCCTGTCCAAGCTCAAGATTTTGTCTATGGTTGGAAACGGGCCGTTGATCCCGCGACTAAATCACAGTATGCCTACCTCTTCGCCGGCGTCAAGAACGCGGACGCCATTATGAAAGGTAGCGAGAAGCCTGAGAACTTAGGGATCACCGCTGTCGATGCCCACACCTTAAAGGTTGATCTGGACTACGCTATTCCTTACATGGATGGCCTGCTGACCAACCCCGTCTTTTTCCCACAAAACGAAAAAGCCGTTAAGAAATATGGCAGCGAATATGGCACCGCCTATAATAAAGTTGTTTATAATGGTCCTTTCAAGCTGACTAAATGGACCGGAACGAACTTAAGTTGGAGCGAAGTCAAAAACAAGAGTTACTGGAACGCGAAAGCCGTGAAGTTAGACCGGATCGACGTGCAAGTCGTCAAGGAACCTTCCACCGCCTTGAACCTCTTCCAGAGCGGTAAATTGGACGACGCCATTTTAAGTGGCGAGTCCGCGCGGCAAATGAAGCAAGATCCATCCTTCAAGGCGCAACCGCAAGCCTCAACGTTCTACTTAGAATTGAACCAAAAGAAAGTGGCCGCTTTCCGTAACAAGAATATTCGGCTGGCCATGTCTAAAGCCATCAATCGGAAAGAATTTGTCACCCAAGTTCTGGGTAACTCTTCACTGGTGGCCCACACAGCTGTACCACAGAATCTGGCGCAAATGCCTGACGGGACCGATTTCGCAAAAGCGGCGACTAAGGGTCATGACTACCCAACAACTTTCGACAAGAAAGAAGCCCAAAAGCTTTGGAAGCAAGGCTTGAAGGAGCTCGGGATCACCAGTCTTAACGTTGATTTCTTGACTGACGACTCAGAAAACGCTAAGAAGTCCTCTGAATACTTCCAAAGTCAATTGGAAAGTGTGCTGCCCGGCCTGAAAATGAAGATCACCTCATTGCCGTTCAAATCGCGGCTAACGCGCTCTGAAAGTGGCGACTTCGATATTTGTATCACGCTTTGGGGCGCTGACTTCCCTGACCCGATCACTTATCTGGATCTCTTCACCACCGGCAACCAAAGCAACAATGGTAAATGGTCCAACGCAGACTACGACAAATTGATCCAAGCTAGCAAGACCACCGATGTAACCGACGAAAAGAAGCGGTTCAACGATCTCTTGCAAGCCCAGAACATTCTGACAGATGAGGCCGGGATCATTCCGGTTTATCAGACTGCCCAAGCTCACTTGGTCAACCCCAATGTCAAAGATGTCGCTTACTCACCATCAAACCAATACAATTTCGTCCACACCTATATCGCCAAATAATCGCAATTCAAGCAGATCTGCGAATGTAACAGACCCAGTTAGCACCGTGGTAAAAAAGCCGCGGTGTTTTTTTGAACGAAAAAATGACGGAAATTTATTGAAGTCGTGCAAATGAGTGCCTCCAGCTACCAAGAGCCCCCCAAAAATCTAGTTTAAAGCACGTTATAGCCTTTTTTGAAAACAGTTACCGACGTTCCTCCGAAGTTTAAAGGGTGCTTATGTCTTAACGACCATGCCAGGATTTGGCGCCAGGCCAAGATGTCGGTTTTCGCCAGATATAGCAGAAAAGAAGATTTGGCTATCAAGATTCAGGAATAAGCATAGATGTTCTCGGCTCATAGTCTGAGCTTCCCGGTAAATGGTGTTGTGGTAATCCATTTTACAGGGATCAGGGGGGGCGAACACATTTAAAACTGGAACGAAACTAGTGGTCGCATCAACCGCAGTGCCAGCTAGTAACAAATGGCTAATTAATGTTGCGACCTAATTTCTTCTCATAATAGAATTCGTTAGTTTTGTGAAAAGGATGAATTCAGGTGCTTCATTTATCCAAACGTGCGCCACCAAGCCATTTGTTAAAATTAAGAAAATATGAAAATGCTATTTACTTTTTAATCAAAGCGGGGTATTATAAAAACACGTAATCAATTTCCTGATTACGCTTTAAGCCTTGGACGTTTAAATGAGATCCCATTTCATTTTGTTGAAGTGCTTAAAAAAAGGGTGTGCGTTACCGCTGATTTCAACCACATCTTTCGTTATCCGTTTTCTCCTTATTTTTGATAAATAATTATTTTTATAATTATTTATATCTCCTTAATGCTGAAAGGAAATCCCGAGTATGGTCATGCTCGGGGTTTCTTTTTGTTTTCTCAGAAAGAAACTGCTATTTTGCGTCATAATCAGGTGATTCTACCGTAAATAAAAAGATAAATGAGATATTTTTGAAGTTTATTATTTACTTTTTAATCTCGATGTTGTATGATATTGCCTAATCACATTAGTTCGTCGTGATAAATCAGGCTTGGCAAGGTTAATGTCCAACAAATAAATGAGAGAATGATAATGACCTGGACAATCATTCGCTTTCTCTCAGATTCGCAGCACTATTTACAGGAGGAATCATGATGAAGTGGCAAAAATTAGCAAAATTAACAACCGTGGCCCTGGCCGCGGCAACCATTCTGGCTGCCTGTGGATCGAACAATTCCGGCTCAGGTAGTTCATCAACAAGTAGTTCCGCCGCCAAACAAGTTTTGACGCGGATGGAAGGCGATGTCATCAGTACGATGGACACGTCAGTCATGACAGACGCGATTTCCGGACAGGCAGCGGTCGATACGATGGATGGTCTCTATCGTTATAACGGTGCCACGTTGGAACCGGCGATCGCGACCAAGATCGTTGAGCCCACCAATGAAGGCAAGACTTACACGTACAAATTGCGGAAGGATGCCAAGTGGAGCAATGGCGACGCGGTCACCGCGGAGAACTTCGTCTACGCTTGGCAGCGAACCGTTGATCCCGCGACTAAGTCACAATACGCTTATCTGTATTCGGGTATCAAAAACGCCGACGATATCATGAACGGCAAGAAGGAAGCCAGCACCTTGGGTGTCAGCGCTAAAGATAGTCACACGCTGGTAGTCGAATTGGAACACGCTATTCCTTATTTCAAGACCATGGTGGTTAACCCAGCCTTCTTCCCACAAAATCAAGAGGTTGTTGAGAAGTACGGCGATAAATACGGCACTTCTTCTGATAAGGTCGTCTACAACGGTCCGTTCAAGTTGACTAAGTGGACTGGAACTAATAACAGTTGGAGTGAAGTGCGGAATAAGAGCTATTGGAACGCGAAAGCCGTCAAATTGGATGAAGTTAAGGTCCAAGTTGTCAAAGACAGCTCAACTGCTTTGAACTTGTTCCAAAGTGGCAAGATGGATGATGTCACGATCAGCGGCGAAACCGCGCAACAAATGAAGAACGATCCAAGTTACAAGCCATTGGCGCAAGCGACCGTCTTCTACCTCGAACTAAACGAGAAGAAAGTGCCCGCCTTCAAGAATGAAAAAGTACGTCAAGCTATTTCTAAAGCAATCAATCGTAAGGAATTCGTGAATAACGTTTTAGGTGATTCTTCGATTCCTGCCGCTAACCTTACGCCGCAGAATTTGGCCCAAACGCCAGACGGCACTGACTTCTCGAAAGCAGCCGCAAAAAACGCCGGCAACTCAACGAAGTATGACGCCGCCGAAGCGAAGAAGCTGTGGACAGAAGGCTTGAAAGAAGCCGGTGTGTCAAGCTTGAACTTGGAATACCTAACCGATGATTCTGAAGGCGCTAAGAAATCCGCCGAATATTTCCAAAGCCAGTTAGAGAAGAATCTGCCTGGTCTGAAGCTGACGATCTCCACCGTGCCATTCAAGAGCCGCTTGACCCGTTCTGAAAACGGCGATTTCGACATCGTCATGACGGCTTGGGGCGCTGACTTCCCAGACCCAATCACCTTCCTCGACTTGTTTACCAGCGACAACTCATACAACAATGGTAAATGGAACAGCCCTGAATATGATCAGCTGATCCAAGCTAGCAAAACCACTGATGTCACTGACGAAGACGCTCGTGCCCAAGATCTGTTGAAAGCCCAAGAAATCTTGACGAAAGAACAAGGGATCGTTCCAATTTATCAACGTGCTCAAGGCCACCTGATCAACTCAAAGATCAAGAACTTGGCGTACTCGCCAGCAAATATGTACAACTTCGTACACACCTATATTGCTGGCAAGTAACAAGCAAAGCATTTTTGCTTCAGGAGCTGACTTCTCAATTAGTTCCTAAACCTCTCCTAAACCGCAAGCTGGACACCGCCAGTTTGCGGTTTTGTTTTAAAAGTTGGCGCGTAGTTCGTCCGCCAGCGCCACCGCTGACAAGCACGGCCAGCGACGCGAAGTTGACTTCCTTTCTACCTATATAAGAGGTATGAACTTTTGCGGCGACTCCAAAGGGCGGCCAATGCGTTGGCGCCGCGGGCTTTATTTTCCACCCGATCAGGTGTCAAAATGGCGGTTCTCATTATTCACTTAGTCTGGCGCGCTCATTCAAACTTTGTCACAGCACAACTTCGTCCAATCAATCCGAAATTAGATGAGAAATTAATTAAAAACTCAATTTACAATTTGATCGTTTTACTGTAAGATAGGAACATGCGAATTAAGTAGCAGGTGATTCGGCGATCATTTTATTTATTGAGGCATATAGGGAGTGTAAAACATGAGGAAATATATTTTCAAACGTATCATGTACATGATCTTGACCCTGTTTATCATTGCGACGGCAACTTTCTTCCTAATGAAGTTGATGCCGGGCTCGCCTTACGCGAACCAAGCAAAAATGACGGCAGAGCAACGGGCGATCATGGATGCGCAATATGGGCTGAATAAACCCGTTTACCAGCAATATTTCATTTATTTGATTGGGATCGTCCAAGGTAACTTTGGGACATCATTCCAATTCAATAACCAACCAGTGTCGTTCTTGATTTCTAGTCGGATCGGGCCTTCCATGCAAATTGGGGCTCAGGCGATTGTTTTGGGTACGGTCTTGGGCATTCTTTTGGGCGCGTTAGCCGCGATCCGGAAGAATACTTGGGTCGATACACTGGCCACCTTTTTCGCGATTTTGGGACGTTCGATCCCGAACTTTGTTTTCGCCGTTTTACTCCAGTTCTACTTAGCATTCAAGCTCAAAATTTTCCCGATCGCTTTGTGGGATGAAGGATTTCGTTCGAGTATTCTACCAACGATTGCTTTGTCAATGGCCCCACTGGCAACAACTGCCCGGTTCATGCGGACAGAAATGGTCGATGTTTTGAACTCGGATTATATTGAATTAGCGCGGGCTAAGGGGAATACCCCTTGGCAAACCGTGGCTAAGCACGCATTACGTAATTCGCTGATTCCTGTTATCACGATCATCGGACCGATGGCGGTCGATCTGATGGTTGGTTCAATGGTCGTCGAGAATATCTTCTCGATTCCTGGTATCGGCGATCAATTCGTCAAATCAATCACAACCAATGACTATCCAACAATCATGGGACTGACCTTGTTGTACTCATTCATGTTGGTTGTTGTGATCCTGATCGTTGATATCCTTTACGGATTCATCGACCCACGAATCAGACTTAGCGGAAACGAGGGCTCTAACTAATGGCTGATAATACTTCTGATATCAAACTAAACGCGGACAGTTTCAAACCTGTCGCGGCCAATAACGTTGACGAACAAGAGAAGATTTCTGCGCCTTCCCTGACCTTCTTCCAAGACGCGATCCGCCGGCTACGGAAAAACAAAGCGGCGGTTTTCTCTTTCTGGTTGTTGGCGATCATTATTTTCATTTCGATCGTCTCGATTTGGTGGACGCCTAGCGATCCCAACGCGCAACATGTCGCCTACGCGAACTTACCACCGAAAATCGCGAATGGTAACATCCCTGGTTTCACTGGGAAAGCCAATGTTGGCGGCAATATCGTCGATAAATATGCGGCGGCGAAGGTTCCTAAGGGAACTTACTATGTTTTAGGCACCGACTATTTAGGCCGTGATTTGTTCTCGCGGCTGATGAAAGGGGTGGCCTTATCCCTGTTGATCGGTTTACTGGCGACTTTGTTCGACTTGGTGATCGGGGTGCCATACGGAATCATTTCCGGGTGGAAAGGCGGCAAAACCGATACGATCATGCAGCGGATCATTGAAATCATTTCTTCGATCCCGAACTTGGTCGTGGTGATCTTGATGTTGCTACTCTTCACACCAGGACTAGGTTCAATCGTCGTCGCCATGGGGATCACTGGCTGGATCACCATGGCCCGGCTAGTCCGGGCAGAAACGCTGACCTTGAAAACCCAAGAATATATTTTGGCAGCGCAAACTTTGGGCGAATCGCCTTTCCGGATTGCCCTAAAGCATCTGATCCCGAATCTATCCTCAACGATCATTATCCAGACGATGTTCTCGATTCCCACGGCAATCTTCTTTGAAGCCTTCTTAAGCTTCATTGGGATCGGGATCCCAGCGCCAAACGCTTCGTTGGGTACCTTATTATCAGATGGGCAAAAGACCTTCCGCTTCTTGCCTTATCAAATGTGGTATCCAGCGGCAGTCATCAGTATCATTATGATTGCTTTCAACTTGTTAGCTGACGGCTTACGTGATGCTTTTGATCCAAAAACACAGGAATAGGAGCGGCACAAGATGGAAAAGATTCTAGAAGTGAACGACTTACAAATAGATTTTGATACCTTCGCCGGCTCAGTGAAAGCTATTCGTAACGTCAATTTTCATTTGAACAAAGGCGAAACTTTGGCAATCGTTGGTGAATCCGGTTCTGGCAAATCGGTCACAGTCCGTAGCATCATGGGCTTATTGGCCAACAACGCCAAAGTCGCCAGTGGCTCGATCGATTTCAAGGGCCGCGATATTTTGAAATTAAGTAATCGTGAGATCGAAAAGATTCGCGGGAATGATATTTCGATGATTTTCCAAGATCCAATGACCTCTTTGGATCCAACCATGCCGATCGGCAAACAAGTCGCGGAGCCACTGTTGATCCATGGCAATGTGTCGAAGAAGAAGGCGATGGCCCGCGCTGAAGAAGTACTGGAACTGGTTGGGATCACCAACGCGAAGAATCGGATGAAGGACTATCCGCACCAATTCTCTGGTGGGCAGCGGCAACGGATCGTCATCGCCATCGCCATTGTCAACTACCCAGAGATCCTGATCGCTGACGAACCCACGACCGCTCTGGACGTGACGATCCAAGCGCAGATCATCGACCTCATGAAAGAATTACAAAACAAGATCGAAACATCGATCATCTTCATCACCCATGACCTGGGTGTGGTTGCTGGGATCGCCGATCGAGTCGCGGTCATGTACGCCGGCAAGATCATCGAATATGGTTCCGTTGACGAGATTTTCTACAATCCGCAACATCCTTACACTTGGGGGCTGCTGAATTCCATGCCGACCCTGGATACTGATTCCGATCGTTTATACGCGATTCCCGGAACGCCGCCGAACTTGCTGAACCCACCTAGGGGTGACGCGTTCGCACCACGTAATCCTTATGCGATGCAAATCGACTATCAGGCCATGCCACCTTTCTTTAAGGTCTCTGATACTCATTATGCGGCAACTTGGCTCCTTCATCCCGACGCACCCAAGACCGAACCACCAGTCGCCATTAGAAAGCGCCAGGAAGAATTCCGACGTTTGGTCGCTGAAGGTAAGATCACTCAACCTGAAAATGACGAAGGAGGCGTGAAGGACGATGCAGAATAATCCGCAACCTAACGAGCGCAAGAAGCTGATTGAGGTCAAGCATCTCAAACAATACTTCAACGCTGGTCGCCGCAATGAAGTCAAAGCCATCGACGATATCAGTTTTGATATTTATGAAGGTGAAACTTTCGGGCTTGTTGGTGAATCCGGCTCCGGCAAAAGCACCACCGGCCGCAGTATCATCCGGCTGTATAATCCAACCAGCGGTGAAATCAAATTCAACGGTACCGACATTAGCAAGATCAAGCATAAAGATATGTTACAATTCCGACGGGAAATGCAAATGATCTTCCAAGATCCTTATGCCTCACTGAACCCACGAATGAAGGTTAAGGACATTATCGCTGAGGGCTTGGACATCCATCATCTGGTCAAAACCGACGAAGAGCGTGATGCACGCGTCAACGAACTGCTGGATCTCGTTGGCTTAAGCCACGATCACGCCACCCGCTATCCCCACGAGTTCTCCGGTGGACAACGGCAACGGATCGGGATCGCCCGCGCCTTAGCGGTGGAACCACGCTTTATCATCGCTGATGAGCCGATCTCCGCCTTAGACGTGTCGATCCAGGCGCAAGTTGTCAACTTGCTGCGCGACATTCAAAAAGAGCAAAATTTGACTTATCTCTTTATCGCCCATGATTTGTCGATGGTTAAATACATCAGTGATCGCATCGCGGTTATGCATAATGGTCGCTTGATGGAGCTTTCCACCGCCAATGAGGTTTACAATCACCCCCTGCATCCGTACACCAAGAGCTTGCTCTCGGCCGTACCTTTGCCTGATCCGTTTTACGAACGGAATCGTCATCGTAAGAACTATGACAATAGTATCGAGAATGATGGCCAGATTCGTTCGTTGCAAGAAATCGTTCCCGGGCACTTTGTCCTCGCTACCGAGGAAGAAGTCGCTGGCTATCAAGCCGCCGCCGAAGAATACAATCTCGGTGACTAAATTTTGAATGCTTCCCCCGCTCGTCAGAGAACGCCTCTGACGAGCTTTTTTTGTTCAGAGTTCAGAACCAATCTGAGTAGCTCCTGAGCATTTGTCTAGCAAAAGTAGGTTGGCCGCAGCTTGCGCTGCGAAATTCGGGGTGAGCTCGCTGTGGGCGTCACTTTGAGCTTCGCAAAACCCGCGAATCTCAAAGCTGAGCCTTGGTCTAAGTGGCATAGCCACTAAGACCACTTTCACGGCGATCTCACCCCGAATTTCTCCACTCCAGCCGCTCAACGTTATAACAGTCGTTTGAGCACTCACGCCAATTGGCAAGCTATCGCCAATTGATGGGGAGCCACGCAATTGACGACCGTGGTTAGTGGTCACAATCTTTAAATTGGTGACACCAGTGCAGTCTATCTGATGAACTGGGGCAGGTTCTTGATGAATCAGCTGAGTCGGTCGTTTACCAGCAGAAATCAGTTTAAATGGGTGAGATAAAGCCACTGACTCTATCCGAAATATACCGACCTACTAATCCAAATCAGTTGGCATTGCCGTACCACCCAATAAATGGGCAATTGTTTGATCTCAATCTTGCAAAACCACTTCGTCAGATACCCAACTTCAATTGCAGATCGGCTCAATTCTGCCTAGCAACCGCCTCAGGACGTGTGGCTCTATCTAGAGTGAGAGCCGACCTGGTCAGTTTCTGAGCATTAGCTTAGCAACTATTTTGGAGGCGTGTTTATGCCTCCCGGAATAGTTACATAGCTAAGCGCAGGGAGCTACGTTTCCAGCCACGACAAACGTCCTGAGGCGGTTGCGTCCCCATCCACCCCCCGCACCTGCAATCAAGCAAAAGATTTAGAACAACCGATCCATCACCCATGGTTTGTTGCGAAAACAAATAGAGATGTTCAGACTACCCAAATATACCGACCACCTAATTCAAATCCGTTGGTGTTACAGTACCACCAAAAAGTGGGCAATTGGTTGACCTCTAGCTTGCAAAAGCACTTCGCCAAATCCTTCGCTTCGATTGCTGATAATCGCAATTCTGCCTAGCAACCGGCTGGGACTGCGCGGCTCAGTGGTGAAATTGTCCTTGGCGGCTTTGCCGCTTAGGACAAGGCTCGATTTGAAGACAAGCCGCTGGGCCTGCGGATTGGCTTCAAACGACGCCCACCACGTTCCAGTCCGCAACAGCAGTCCCAGCCGGTTGCGCTCACGCGCAACACCCACCAAAAGCCTGCAATTAAACACGGATTCAAGAACAGAAAGCAAACAATGCCGACCACGTTTCAGAGTGCGGAACACAACGGGTTTGACTTTGAGCATTAGCCCAGCAACAAAAAAACGCCCCTACCAGGGACGTCTGATTGATGCACATTTTTCAATTAAGCCGCTTGCCACTGGGTCAACGCATCGGCCGCTAGCGCGATACTGATGGCCGCATCCTTCGATAAGTTCTGGCGGACCAGCTCCGTGCTGCTGATGGCCACGACCGCGCCCAACACCTTGAAGCTATACGCGATGATTTGCAGGTCCTTACGCGGCGAGTAGCCTTCGGAATAGCTATCCTCGTGATTATATTCAAACTGGATCTCACCATCGGCTAAGGCGCCGTCAACGTGATTGACCAGCACCCGGTCCTGTAATTTGCTCATGGTGTCGCGCTCACCTGGTAAGGTCAGCTTGTGATCGGAAACCGTCCGATAGTAGGTCTCCTGTGACATGGTCAAATAAGTCGTCACGGGCTGTTCGAAAATATGCAGCGTGTCGATCAGTTGATAAACCTTGTCGGCCTCAAATTTGATTTTTTGCGCCACGATTTCATTAGTATTGGTTTGTAACCAATCAGCGTATTGTTTGATTGCTTCGCGTTCCATCTCTCGTCCTCCTAAAAATATCTATCCGCTTTTCATTTTACTTGTCTAACGGGCAAGAAACAACCCTCAGCCCTGACAAACGTCCTCAGACGGCGGTAGCGCGATGCTACCCCGCCGCACCTGACAAACCACACACACTTCTAACCATACCCCGGCCAAAATGGCTCAACCGTTCTAAATCAACATGCTAAATCAAGGTATGATCATGCATCGCATAATTGTGGTCAAAGGTGATCTCGGCGGTAACATCGCCGAGGATCTTCCGCAGATCGTGGTTGATGCCCACCAGCAATTCATCATCGCTAACCTTGACAGAATCGGGAACGATCACATCAAACTGGATCAGATGATCGCTGTTGACTAACCGCTCCACATGAAAGTCGTGGGTTTGCAAGCCCAACTGATAATGACCAATGACAGCTTGGACCGCTTCATAGATCTGAGCGGATTTCCGGCTCCGAATATCGATGGGATCCACATGGCAGACCATATGAATGTGTTGCTGATGCCAGAAATCATGTTCGATTTTGTCGATCACCTTATGGGCGTGGTTCAAGGACCAACCACTGTCCAACTCAATATGGACCGTGGCGAAAATACTATTGGGACCGTACTGGTGCACCATCAGGTCATGATAGCCCAGGATCGCCTCGGAGTCGTCCAAAAGAGTGGTCATTTTCGCCAGCAAGGCGTCTTCCGGCTGGTGACCTAGGAGCGAGCTGATAAAAGAGCGAATCATGGTCAAGGCGCTGATCAAAATATAAATGGCCACCGCTAACCCGACATACCCATCCAACTGCCAACCAGTCATATTCTGGATAACGGCGGACACAAGGACGGCGATGGTGGCATAAACATCATTCAAGCTATCTTTAGCAGTGGCAACTAAGGTCAACGAGTCAATGATTTGCCCGACTCGCCGGTAAAACAGCACTTGCCAGATCTTCAAACCGATCGACAGTGCGAGCACCACATAAACCGCCGGCGCATAACTTACACTGACTGGATCCAAGATTTTCTTAAACGACGTTGTGGTGAACTGCAAGCCAACAAACAGAATCACCATTGAAATCAGGAACCCTGCGATCGTTTCCGAACGTTCGTGACCATAGGGATGGTCGTGATCGGGTTTCTTCTCCGCCATCTTAAACCCGATCACCGTGACCACCGATGACAACATATCGGATAAGTTGTTCACAGCGTCGGTGATGATCGCGATACTACCCGAAATCACACCAATCACAATTTTCAACCCAAAGAGAATCAAGTTAGAAATAATACCAACCAAGCCAGCAAAGAAGCCGTAATTGGCCCGCCGCTCAAGCGCTGAGCGATGGCGATTCTTCTTCGCTAACCAATTTAAAAACAGTTGCATTGCTCACGCCTCCTTATGCCCCTAACTTACCTACCAGTATAGCACGGGAGCAACCGTAACCACAGCGATTGCCCTAAGAGACAATCTCCCCGATCGACCTAAAAGCCAAATAAAAAAACGCACCACCGAATTCGGAGGCTGCGTCCTTCTGCGTCCTTCCATGAAAGCTTACGTTAAATACCAAGAACTCTCAATCTACTACGATCAGAAAGACCAGTTCGTGGTGGAACCCCTAATTATTATTAGAGCTCGTTTCTTCAGCGTTCTGTGAACCTGCTCTGAGAAAATCAGCCCGCTCGCTAGCCAAGCGATCAGCCGCCGAAATCTTATCCGCCATATTCTCGTCAGCGGTGATGGTCAAATCGGTCGCCTCACTAACGATTTGATTGCCACCATGGCGTTTAGCAGTATAAGTTAATAAATCCACCCGATCAAAAAACTCCTTTGAAGTTTCATCCGTGGGTAAGGTCGAATTCAGCCCACCTGAAAAGGTCAAATCGATAATATTGCCTTTATATTGAAAGACCGTATCACGAACTTCCATCAGAACAGCTTGACTCGCAGCCTCCGCATCCGTGGTTGAGACCTGCGAGAAAACCAGCGCGAATTCCTCGCCCCCGATTCGATAAAAAGACGCGTCCTGCTTCGACTTTAAAGCTCGTTTCACCGCGAGACAGAAATTAATCAGGACATAGTTACCCGCCAAATGGCCATAAGTATCGTTAATGCACTTAAAGTGATCCAAATCCATGATCATCATGGCCAGTGGCAAGCCCTTCTCTTGACTTCTCTGGAAAGTATGCTCCATATTCAGGTTAAAAGCATGGTAATTATAGGTGTGCGTCAAACCATCAATATACGCTGCCTGGGTCCGTTTAAAAATCATTTCTTGGTTCAGCTGCATTGAATACGACAACATGTAAGGAATCGAAATCAACACCACCATTTGAATCATATAGGTAACGACTGTCGATAAGCTTGCCGTATACGTTTTAGCGTAGAGAACGTTATAGCTATAATAGCCCACCCAAAAAAGCAGACCGGCCAAGTTGAACAGAATCAGACGAACAACCCAATGCTTGATGTGCGGCGTATTTCCGATAAATAAAATCACAAAAAAAATCGCCGCATACATCATAATATAGAAGAGTGAGTTAACCGTGATTCCCCGAAAAATCAAATAACCCAAACAAATAATGTCGAACGACGCGATGACCACATCAGTACTCACGAACATCATCACCAGAATCAAGGTGACCAGTTTCAGATTAACCAGCAGCATAGGCGACGCATCATTATACTTCTGGAAAATAAACATGATCAGGCCGACCGAGGAGAAAAAAGCGGTTGCTAAAATCCGCAAACGCCAATCCATTTTTCCAACCCAGATTGCCTCGTTAGCATGACGCGAAGTGTAACTATTGCTAACGAATTGAAATAAGAAAAAAATCCCTAAAATGACCATGAGTTCAATAAACGCGAACCCATTACTATTAATTCGAATCATCTCAACAGCTCCAAAAAGAAATTCATACGATCAACACTCAATCGTTAAGCCCGTTCATCAACCGCGGTCCCACAGTGATTTGATCACGGCCTTTTTGTTTCGATAGATAAGTCAGACCATCGACCCGATCATAAAATTGCCGTGAGGTCAGGTCATCCGCTCCGGTTTGGGCCAATCCTCCGGAAAAAGTCAGTCTAATCGCCGTACCGCGATATATAAATTCGGCATCCCGTACACGCTGCTCGATTTGTTTAGCCAAAGCGAGCGCCTGAGTAGACTCTGTCTCAGAAAAAATCAGAGCGAATTCTTCGCCGCCAATGCGATAAAGTTTATACTCACTACTAACAGGGAGTTGCTCAAGCACCACTTCACAGAAATGAACCAAGACATAATTCCCCGCCAAGTGACCATAGGTATCATTGATGTGCTTGAAATGATCCAAATCCAATACCATCATTGATAAGGGTGTCTGATTCTCCTGACTAAATTGAAAGGCATGTTCCAAGTTCAAGTTAAAGGCGTGATAATTATAAACATGGGTCAAGCCATCAAGATAAACTTCCTGAGTCCGTTTGAAAACCGTCAATTGATCCAGCTGCATTGAATACGCAACCGTATAAGGTACCGAAATCAACACAATCATTTGTAACAGATAATAGAATAACTGGCGCACCGACATGTCCAACACATGCATGATTTGGACGTAAAATGCGTAGGTCGCCAGCCAATACAGCGCGCCCAAAAGATTAAAGAGCAGTAGCCGCCACCAAGGGCCGACTTTGGTGTTGCGCGTCACTCCTAGCAGAAAGCCGAATAAAACCGCATAAAAGACCACATAGGCCAAGGTGCTAGGATCAATGCCATGAAGCGCGAAATAATATAACGCCGTCACATCAAAGACAGCCACGATCACATCCTGGCTGACAAAGGTCATTACCATAATCATTGAAGCAATCACTAGATTGACCGCGATGCGTGAATCACTGGCAGTTAATTTCTGAAAGGTAACCAAAATAATCCCAACGAGACAGAAAAGAATCGTGGTAATCAAGCGTAACTGCCAATCCATTTTCCCGACCCAAACCGCATCATTTGAATGCCGCCGTGAATACGAATTCCCAACAAACTGAAAAACAAACAAAGTTCCAAAAATAACAAGCAATTCCATGACGATCAACGTCACGCCACTGATTTCAATCATTTTTCCTTCCTTACGAAATGTTTAAACCAACGGCACGATTGGGTTGAGCAACCGTACTTGCCCAACATTTCAGCGAGCATCATCATCAACGATTAGCATGATGATATGAAAAATGGAGGCCAGGCCTCCACCGATTTATTGTGTAATAAGAAATATACAACCTAAGTAAATAATACGTCTTTTATATATAATTATCAACTATGATTATCAGGTGAACAACCAAAAATAGGCTACTTTGATAAAAATATCTGTAACTACTGTGACCAGTTTGGATCAGCCATTAAACGCTCCACAAATGGTCAGACCTTGTTGCTGCGGCGTCGAAGCCAGTCAACCAGCCTTAGACGACCGGCAGCCGTGGCCGGTTCCTTAATTCGCGGTTTTGGCGCGACAGCCGACGAGATGATCGTCCACCACCCCAACTGCCTGTAACCACGAGTAAATCACAGTGGGACCGACAAATTTGAAACCCCGCTGTTTCATATCTTTGGCAATCGTTTTGGCCAAAGGTGAGGTGCTAGGCACATCAGCATCTTGGCGCGGCCGATTGATGATCGGTCGACCATCAACGAAATGCCACAAGTAAGTAGCCAAGGAGTCATACTCGCCGCTTGCGTCCAATTTCAAGATTGCCTGCGCGTTATTGATCGTGGCACTAAGCTTCAGCCGATTGCGAATAATGGTCGGATCTTGCAACAGGCGTTCCAAATCGTTGTCCGTCAGCGCCGCGACTTTGGTCAATTCAAAATCGGAAAAAGCTGCTTCGAAAGCCGCTTGCTTGTTTAGCACCGTTTGCCAACTCAATCCTGCCTGATAGGTTTCCAAACACAACCATTCAAAGAGCAACCGCTCGGAATGTTCTGGTCTCCCCCAAATCTGATCATGGTACTGTTGTAGCGCTGGTGACCCCTGCGCCCAAGAACAATTAGCCATCAAAAAAGCCTCCATTCACCGTTCACCTTATTTTAACAGAGGTCAACGGAAATGAGGGCAATGGTTAGAATTATTTGGCTACTAATAATTTGAGACGCTTCAGGAATTATTTCTTACGGCGCCGACCTTGATACTTGTTTTCCAAATCGGTCCGAACGATCAACACATCGCACGGTGCCTGACGATTGACATATTCAGTGACCGAACCCACCAGAACACGTTCCACCGCATTTAAACCAGTCGCGCCGATCATAATCAAATCAGTATGATGATCCCGGGGAAAATCTTTGGCAATCACGACTTTAGGATTTCCAAAACGGACATGGATACCAATATCTTTCAGCCCATCACGCTCGATCGTGGCCGCCCGAAGATTCTCAAGATAGCTTTGCGCGTCCTCAGAAATCTGGTAGATCGCATCGCCAGTTAAGCCGCCACCATAATTGCCAACAAACTGTTTTGTATCCAGCACGGTCAGTAGATCCAAATGTGCGCCGTTTGCTTGAGCGACTCGCTTGGCCTTGTTAAAGGCTAACTCTGCTTCAGGCGAACCATCGACTGGAACCAAGATATTACGATATTCTTGCTCTAACATTTCTAGCACCCGCTTTCTCTTCTATACTAAAATCATAAACTTAAACGTTGATAAATACAAGAATCAAGACATATCATCTTCGCCACCCAGCATAGTCAAAACTAATCATGCAGTAACTTCAGCACTTCTTGAGTCGTAAACGATAGACTTTGGCGAACTTCGACTTGTCCCGGATCAGCCTCCGTAAAGGACTGTGGCACCTGCATCCCAATCAAGGTCGG
Organism: Lapidilactobacillus achengensis; assembly: GCF_003946655.1. Taxonomy (GTDB): domain Bacteria; phylum Bacillota; class Bacilli; order Lactobacillales; family Lactobacillaceae; genus Lapidilactobacillus; species Lapidilactobacillus achengensis. The sequence goes on along the minus strand of NZ_RHOV01000011.1, from coordinate 2,341 downwards.
CAAAACCAGCAAGCTGACTGTTGGCCACGGTGTCCGCGCTGCCGGCAAGCTCCGGCTCAATGTCATGAGTACCGTCGGCAATTGCACCAACGCGCATTGTTCCGCAAGATGATAGATCAAGGAATCAACAAAGTCATCATTGACCGCGCCAGCCGTTAACAAAGCAGCATCAAAGCCGCTCATTATTCTGTCCAGATCCAAAACGCGGATCAGCCACGCGAATGGATCTGTCTCGATCGTCGCCCCTAAGCAAGACAAGGCGCCAGCCACGCCACCGGCCGCACCGGTCCCCACCGTTTCGTTCAAATCAACACTGAATAACGTCCGCAAGGTGCGATTGACCGCACCAGCACGGACATCTAGACGAACCACTTGTTCCGACAGTAAGCCCAACTGCTTACCGGCCTTAACGATGCCACCATCATGACCACTATAATTCGTGGTTTCCTTGGTCAAAACGGTGAGATGGACCTTCGCCAATAATTCTGAAGTCTTGGCCAAATTGATCGAGCCAAAATTGATCAACGGATTCTCACCAACGGGGATCGGATCCCCGCTCTCGTCAGAAATCACGGCGCCCAACGCCTGCAACATTCCCAAACCACCATCGATCATCCCCGTCTCGCCCAGGATCAAAACGATCTCCTTAGCCTCATTAGTGACCGCATCCAGGATCAGCTGGCCTAGGCCATAGCTCGTCGCGTGGAACAAATCATGATTCTGATAAGTTTGACTCAAAACAGGGTTACTGAAACTCGTTGTATCGATCAAGGCGGTGGTCTCATCTTGCAAAACCGTCAATAAATAGGTGGTCTGCGCGCTACCCCAGGTCGGACCATAGAAGGTAAAATCAACCAGCTCACCATCATTCCATTCATGCATCCCAGCAATGACCTGATTCAACTCCCCATTAAATGGCAATGAGGTCACCTCATGATCCCGATGATCTTGTTGTAAAACTTCCTGCAGAACTTGGCCACAGTCCGCACCTGAAACGTTCGCGGCCAAAGCCTGATTTGCAATCAAAATTCGCATAGTGCACCTACCATTCTCAAAATAATCAAAAAGATGATCCAAACGAAAAAATGACAAACAATTGCATGACACTGATTCTCTGTTATGATTAAGACGTTCCCAATAAAGTGATTGTGAGGTTTATTAAATGACAACACGTCTTCTAAAAATTGAAAGCGGGCACAATTTTCGCGAATTGGGCGGCTATGCCACTCAAGATGGACGCCATCTGAAATATCATAAAGTGATCCGGGCCGGCCATCTCTGCGATCTTTCCACGACCGACCAACAGAAACTAACTGCTTATGGCGTTCGCCAAGATGTCGATTTCCGGTCGCGCGATGAGGTCGACAAGGGCCCTGATCGGGTGCCCCAACAAGCTGATTATATTTTCAATCCGATCTTTGCCGTTGATGAGACCCGCAGTACCGAAAGCGCCGCCCAAATCGCCGCGACGCTAAAAGCGGATCCAAACGCCGGCTACCAACAGATGATCAAGGTCTACCATAATCTTATCACGGACCCGCACGCACAGAAAGCCTTTCGCCAATTCTTTGCCTTACTTTTGGCCAATGACAAAGATAATGAAGCCTTACTGTTCCATTGTACTGGGGGCAAGGACCGTACTGGCATTGGCGCTTACTTGTTCTTGAATGCTTTGGGCGTTGATCAACGGACGATTCGCGAGGATTATCTCTTGACCAACACCGTCACGAAAACATACTTGGATGAATTCTTGACCAGTTTACGAAATAAAGGCGAGAGCGAGATCTCAATCCAGAATACCCGCTCTTTCTGGGTCGTCGAACCTGGTTATTTAGATCAAGCCGAGCACGATATCGCAGAAACTTCTGGAAATGTTCACAATTTCTTAACAAATATCTTGGATTTAAGTGAAAACGACTTACGTGATCTCCGCCGCATTTACTTGACCGCTGAGTAGCAGCCCAAGCTTCGAAAAATCGAAATCAATTGGGCACAATTGCTTCATAGCTTTCCTTTACTATAATAAGCGTAGTCAATAAATGACTTCCCCCCCCAATAATTTTGAAGCACAAATTTCTTTTTCATCTCCCCCCAATACTTGAAAAAGATAACATTCGATAAGAATGGAAAAGACAGGCCATAGGCGCCTGTCTTTTTTTGTGCTCTTTTTTTGGGTCTAGAATTTTGCGAACTTCCGGGTCTAGAATTTTTGGTGTTGAAAGATGATTTCACACCAGGAGTTCTAGACTTTTTTGATGACATAAAAAGGCATCTACGCCTCCTAGTGCTATACTTTAAGTGACTAAACCAAAGGTAAGCGAGGTAGGTATAGATGTCCCAA
>NZ_RHOV01000010.1 GCF_003946655.1 Lapidilactobacillus achengensis | reverse complement strand
TCCTGAGACCAAGAAACTCCTTTGGGGTGGACATTTGTGGGCGCCAAGCTATTACATGGGGACACTCGGCAACATGTCAAAAGAGACGGTTGCCAACTATATTCAAAATCAGAGAACAGAAAGGGGCAAGGCGGGACGACCAAGCAAGCAAGCTAACTAGCGTTAGCAAGTGCAGGCTTTCCTCCTCTGACTAAAGTCAGAGGTTTCCCGCCCAAAATTGTAATGAAGCTGGTTGTGTCGGTATGGAAGAGCCAGTCGATCACTTTTTGACTGACGATTGGGGTTTTCTCTACGACGAATTGGGCGACCGGTGAATTGATGTACTGGTTCATGTACCACTCTGGCTGGATCACGTTCAAGATCGCCAAGGCCAAGAAGATGCCCAAGTACATCATCAACCCCGCCAACAACGCGCCACCAAGCCCATTAGCCTGCTTGATCACGGGGAGCCAGGTGACCGATTGTGACAAGCGCCCGATCCAGCGAATCACCAAATGACCGACAAACATGATCACCCAAAAGCCGACTGATTGCCCGATAAACGCCGTCATTTCATTACTGAGGTCATAATTAGTCGCTACCTTGACCAACAAACTCCCCAATTGCTTATCATAAAAAAGCGCCAGTAGAAACACCAGCAACGTTCCCACACTATAAAGTAATTCCTTGATCAGGCCACGTTTGTAGCCGCGATACCACGCCGATAACAGCATGGTGATTAGCGCGATTGTTAGAATCATAATTGCCACTTTCCTTATTTGATACTCTTAGTTTAGCAAGAAATTGGCGCTGAAGCATCATGCTAGAGGCGGACTTTGCTGCGCGGAGTCGCTGATTCTGAATTTTTTGCTTGATTGCGGGTCTAGCGGGTTTGGATGGGGACGCAACCGCCTCAGGACGTTTGTCGTGGCTGGAACGCGGTGGGCACTGTTTTGAGCCAATCCGCAAGCCCGGCGGCTTGTCTCAAAATCAGGCCTTATTCTAAGCGATAAATCGCTAAGAATAATCTCACCGCTGAGCCACACGTCCTGAGGCGGTTGCTAGGCAGCATTGAGCCTACCTGCAATCGAAGTTGTGTATCTGACGAAGTGCTTTTGCGAGCCAGAGGCCAAAACAATTCCCTCTTATGGGGTGGTATGGCAACACCAACTGATTCAGAGTAGAAGGTTGGTACAGTTTACATCGATTGAACATCTTTAACCGCTCGATGAACAATTCTCGGTGAAACCGACAGATTCAGTTGATTCATCAAGAACCTACCTTAGTTCATCAGGCAGACTGTACTGGTGTCACCAATTTAAATATTGTGACCACTAACCACGGTCGTCAAGTGCGTGGCTCCTCATCAATTTGCAATAGCTTGCCAACTGGCGGGAGTGCTCAAACGGCTGTTATAACGTTGAGCGGCTGGAGCGGAGCGTGGCGTTGGTGGTTCGTTTGCTCGTTTGGCGGAAGGTCGGGCTGGGGGTGAGTCAGCCGCGATATTATTGTTGGCGATTTATCGCCTACAATAAGGCCGAGTTTTGAGATTTTCGGTGCACTTCCGAAAAGCTCAAAATCGTGCCCGCCGCGTTCCACCACCCCCAGCCCGACCTGGAGCCCCACCACATCTGCCAACCACCAACGCCACGCGCAGCGCAAGCCGCGGCCAAACTACCTTCCGCAAGCACATTTTTTGCAACCGCTTTCAGACTTTGCTATGATGAACTTAAGAAGAGAAGCACGTCGCGATCCTGCCCAACGGATCGTTAAGCCCAGTGTTGCATCGGGGCAATTGTCCAAACCACCGGAACCATTTGATTGAACTGGCAGTTGCCATTTTGATTTCTGTTCAAGGCCAAACTCCGATGACTAACGTCGCTTCTCCAGATGTAACACTGGCAAAAAAAAGCCACCGAGATTTCTGCTCGGTGGCTTTTTGTGTCGTGTTATCTGATTGTTATTTTAGATTGAGGCTGACCACATCGGCCTGTGGTAAGGTCGTGGTATCCGTCAAATCGAAATGAGTGATCGTGGTCACCTTGGCCACTCCCGGAACGTGGCTGGTCACCACTTCCGCCGGCGCGAAGTGTGCTTGCACATCGGTTGACCGCGGTAAGACGATCACGCTGAGCTTCGCCTTCGAAGTCAAGTGATCTGGCTGATCCAAGCGCACGCCGTCAGCGAAGAAGCTAGCGACATCGGCCGCCGACTGAAAATCAGGGCATTTGACCCCGCTGATAAACACAATCCGTTGACCAACGGGATATAAATAGCCTTCAACTTTCTCGGTAACATTGATCACGGGCACCACAGAATCCATCGGCTGATCCGTCACCGCGATCGAGCCCTTACCCGGCGCTACAGCCGCACTTTTCGGTACATTGACCGTGCTTTCAACCACGTTTGGTTGCTGCCACGGTTGCAATGTTAAAGTCAGGCCGCAGATAATCCCGAGACTGATCATGATTCTTTTAACTAATTTATTTCGCCCTTGCTGTGACATTATCCTCGCCCTTTCTCTGCTATCACAGTTCTACCTAAACACGGGTCGTAAATTTCGGCCTGTGGTTCGACTAACTTTACTTTAGCACACTACTCGCGATTAACCACGGGGCTAAAGTCCCAACTTTTTGTAAGCCTTATCAACGCGTGCTGCCCAGCGCCGCGATTTAGCCCGTGGTGATCCCCATGCCAAAAAATAAGCCAACAAATATCATACTGCTAGCTCTAACGACTTGTAAAGAGATTTCAATTGGTGCGCTCCTCAATACAAAAAGTCCCAGCAACCGATTGCGCTGATTCAACGCAAAGATTCGCTGGGACTTTGATTCAAATTAGCGCTAAATAACTGCTGGTCTGGTGACCCATTATTCGGTCAACCCTGCTTCAGAAGCGATGATTTGTAAATCTCCATTCAGTTGCCACTCTTTGATTTGGAAAGGCAGAATGAAATGTTCGCCTTTTTTCAAATCGTAGGTCTGGCCATCACAGGTAATGCTTCCGGAACCGGCGACGACGGAAACCAGCGTGTACGGTGCCGCGCCGCGGTGTAAGGTCAATTCGCCGTTAACACGCCATTCGTAAACACTGAAGAAAGGTGATAATGGTGCTTGGACGAAGGTTTTGACGTAAGAATCGCCGTATTTCTTCTCGGTGATGTGCAATTCAGGATCGTGGGAAGGTACCGTGGTTACATCGATCGATTGCTTTAAATGCAGGTCCCGTTGTTTGCCGGTTTTCGCGTCGACCCGATCGTAATCGTAAAGCCGATAAGTAGTATCACTGCTTTGTTGCGTTTCCAAAACAACGATGCCCTTATTTAAGGCGTGGATCGTGCCACTGGGAACGTAAACGAAATCGCCAGTTTTAACTGGGTATTTCCGTAAAAGGTGTTCCCAATCGCCTTGATCGATCATTTCTTGCAGCTGCGCCCGCGTTTGCGCGTGATGTCCGTAAATCAAATAAGAGTTCGGCTCCGCGCTTAAGACGTACCAACATTCCGTCTTGCCTAATTCATGCTCGTGTTCCTCCGCGTAAGCGTCATCGGGATGGACCTGAACTGACAAGCTGGCTTCCGCGTCCAAGATTTTTGTCAAAAGTGGGAAAACTTTGCCTGGCGCGTTGCCAAATAATTCTTTGTGTTGCTCCCACAATTCGGCGACATTCAAGCCTTTATATGGGCCGTTTTCCACGGTGCTCGGGCCGTGGGGATGGGCGGAGATGGCCCAACATTCGCCAATATCACCGTCGGGGATCTGATAACCCCAGTCTGTGGCTAGCTTACGGCCGCCCCAAATTTTTTCTTGAAAATATGGTTTCAAAAATAATGGTTCCATTAATTTCAGCTCCCTTGATCTTTTCATTTCAAATCGTACACCGATTTTGTAATAAAAGCTATCTTGGCTATTGTGTAAATTCCCTAAATTTGTGACTAGACAGTGGCTTTGAATTGCTTTGAAAGTATGATGCCCGCAGCTTGCGCTGCGCGTGGCGTTGGTGGTTGGCAGATGTGGTGGGGCTCCAGGTCGGGCTGGGGGTGGTGGAACGCGGCGGGCACGATTTTGAGCTTTTCGGAAGGGCACCGAAAATCTCAAAACTCGGCCTTATTGTAGGCGATAAATCGCCAACAATAATATCGCGGCTGACTCACCCCCAGCCCGACCTTCCGCCAGACGAACAAACAGCCCACCAACGCCACGCTCCGCTCCAGCTGCTCAACGTTATAGCAGCCGTTTGAGCACTCACGCCGACTGGCAAGCTATGGTCAATTGATGGGGAACCACGCAATTGACGACCGTGGTTAGTGGGCACCAGCTTTAAATTGGCGACACCAGAACAGTCTGTCTGATGAACTTGGACATGATATTGATGAATCAACTGAATCAGTCGGTTTCCACCCATGGATTGTTTAGGAAACAGGTAAAGATGTTCAACCAATGCAGACTGTCCCAACCAACAAATCCGAATCCGTTGGCATCGCCGTACCACCCCAAAAAGGGCAATTGTTTGTCCTCTAGCTCGCAAAACCACTTCGTCAAATCCTTCGCTTCGATTGCAGATAAGCTCAATGCTGCCTAGCAACCGGCTGGGACTGCGCGGCTCAGTGGTGAAATTGTCCTTGGCGGCTTTGCCGCTTAGGACAAGGCTCAATTTTGAGACAAGCCGCGGGTTTTGCGGATTGGCTCAAAACGACGCCCACCACGTTCGAAACAGAGTGCGAACCGACCCGGGTGGCTCCTGAGCATTAGCCTAGCAATTGTTTTGGAAGCCGCATTTTGCTTCCGGAACAATTGCGTAGCTAAGCGCAGGGAGCTGGGTCGGTGAGCACGTTTCCAGTCCGCATCAGCAGTCCCAGCCGGTTGCGCTCACGCGCAACACCCACCAAAACCCGCAATCAAGCGAACCCCTACATTTCCGCGCCGTTACTAGCAATAACTTTTTTCAGCCAATGATAACTCTTCTTGGGCACCCGTTTCATATCGCGCAGATCGTGGTTGGTCCGATTAACGTAGACCACGCCGTAGCGCTTGCGCATATCGCCCTGAGAGCTGAGAATATCGATCAAGCCCCAGCCCAAATAGCCGATCACGTCCGCGCCATCAATGAAGACCGCGTCTTTGATGGCTTGGATGTGTTCGCGGTGGTAAACGATGCGGTAATCATCTTGGATCTCATCGTGACCATCCCAAGTTTCAATCACCCCAATGCCGTTTTCGATCGGGAAAATGGGGAGGCGGTAGCGATTCCACATTTTGACAATGATATTGCGGAAGCCGAGGGGATCGATTTGCCAATCCCATTCGGTGGTATCCAGGTATGGATTGCTCTGTAAGTGGGCGCCGGAGTTTTCCAGCAATTCGGCGAGATCCTTGATCGTGTCCGCGTTCAGTGTGGTCGAGCGGTAATAACTGAATGGTAAGAAGTCACTGCGTTGTTGCTTGATCACGTCTAGATCGCCAGCTTTGATCATCGTAAAGCCTTGTTGTTCGATGATGTTTAGGAAGGCGGGCACGTAGCCGCGACCGGTGAAGGCGTCTAACAGGTTATAATTGTAGAATTGATTGATTTGTTCGGTGTAGAAATTATCCGCTGGTTTAGCGGTGGCTGGATAGAGTTCGGTATATGCCAGCATTCCGCCGATTTTAGCGTCAGTGGTGGCGTGTAAATAATTAGCGACTTGGGCATGGGCCAGCATGACATGGTGACTGATGGTCAGGATGTTCTCCAAGGTGTCCGGGGTGTCCAAAGCGCCGGCGATTTTAGCGGCGCCGGGCATGGAATAGAGGTTCTGCTCGTTAAAAGTTAGCCAATATGGGACTTTCCCAGCGAACTCGTCGATCATCTTCTGGCCGTAGCGAACAAAAGCGGCGACAACTTCGCGACTCATGAAGCCGTGATATTTCTGGGCCAGCGCCAGGGGCATGTCGAAATGATACAGGCAGATCATTGGGGTGATGCCGCGGGCAAGCAGGCCATCAATGAAGTCGTGGTAGAATTGAATGCCCGCTTGATTGAAGTCGCCTTCGCCATCAGGTTGGACCCGACTCCACGAAATTTGGAAGCGATAGCAGTTCATTCCCAAGTCTTGCATCAGATCGAAGTCTTCTGGATAGCGGTGATAATCGTCGATCGCCACTTTCCAATCCGAACGATGCTCACCTGGTTCAACTAAATCATAAACGGACGGGCCTTTACCACCTTCGTTATAAGCGCCCTCAGTCTGCATACTGGAGACGGAGTTGCCCCATAAGAAATCCTTGTTGAATGCTGTAGTTGACATATTAACCTCCATATAAGTGTTTACTCACTTCTTCAGTATACGTTAAATCGCGCCGAATATTAAGGGGGTAATCTGTCTAAAAAAGCTAGACATTTTTGGTCAGCTTGACTTATTAAAATGTAGACCAAGTTAGACGGCTTTTTCCGTAATGGCGGCACGCAAAACTAGGTTCATGCGGCCGGATTTTCGACCAACGGATTCGTGGCGATAAATTCAGATTTTTTGCGGAGATTCCTTTTAACGGTGCAGGCAATCGGGTAGAATAAAGATGATTAGCTTCATTCTGACATTGTGTCACTTAGTCAATTACAATAGGAGTTTTTTATCTTGAAAAATTTATACGTCCTCCGTGGCGTCCCCGGCTCGGGCAAATCCACCTTCATTCGCCAGCATCGCCTGGAACCTTACACCATCGCCACGGACAACTTGCGCTTGCTTTACGGCAATCTCAAATCGATTTATGACGAGGAGCGCCACCAGATCCGGCAAGTGATCCCGCAGGAATATAACGAGCAAACCTTCACGCTGTTGGATCAACTGATTCGCAACAAAATGGCCCGCGGCGAAACGGTGATCATTGACGCGACCCACCTTTATCCCAACGCCTTCGAACCTTACTTGCAGTATAAGAAAGAATTCGATTACGAAGTCTACGTGGTCGACTTCACCAAGGGGATCGGCCTGCAAGAACTGTTGCGGCGTAATGAAACCCGGGTCGATTATCGTTGGATCAACCCTGAGATCATCAAGAAGATTTATCAATTCGCGCGAACTCATCCCCGGTTACCGCGCTGGGTCAAGCAGATTACACCTGATAAATTCGATCGTACCTTATACTTAGAGGAGACGGACCTGTCTAGTTATCGCAGCATCGCCATTATCGGTCGCAACGCCAACTTCCGCGGGTCTTTGAAGCCCCACGAATTTTATTTCACTTTTAACCATGATTTCGCGCTGAAACACAGCCAATCCCATCACGTAGCCTATATCAACCAAGATCTGTCCACGATCAATGAAGCCAACGCGTTTACTGTTTTCCCTTTTAAATTCCGTGGCCAACATTACTTGGTCAGCAGTCACAATCTGCGCGCGGATTTAATGGGGCCGAGCAAGAAACTGTATGGCAAAGAATACTACAAATTCGGTTTGATCAATCCGCAGGACCTGATGCAGGAATTTCCTGAGCCCCATTATGGCAAGCGGCAGATCAATCTAGAGACCTGTCCCCAGCAACAAATCAACCGACTGGCCTAAGGAGGCAGCTTTATGTCCGCAACCACAACGATCAAAATCGCTTATCTCTATGAAGATCTGATGAACACTTACGGTGACAGCGGCGATGTCAAGATTCTGCGCCACCTGCTCAATCAACAAGGGTTTGACGTGACAGTCACCAATGTTAGTTTAGGCGCTGATTTTGACGCCTTCGATTATGATTTCGTCTTTTTCGGTGGCGGTCAAGACTTCGAACAAACGATCGTCGCCCAAGACTTGCAGCGCCATCGTGCCACCTTAGCTGCTTATATTGAAGCGTCACGGCCGCTATTGGCGATCTGTGGCGGCTACCAATTATTAGGCGCCTATTACGAAACCAGCGGCGGCACCACGATCAAGGGCCTCGGCATCTTGCCCCTGCACACGGTTTACAAGGCTGACAGTCGGATGATCGGCGACACCACCGTCCAAACCCCTTGGGGCCAGATCCACGCCTTTGAAAACCACAGCGGCCGCACCTATTTCGATGACAAAAACATGCTCAAACCCTTGGGCCAAGTGGAGCAAGGCTATGGTAACAATCCTGACGATCACGAAGAAGGTCTGCACTACAAGAACACCATTGGCAGCTATTCCCATGGTCCTTTGTTGCGCAACCTGAACGTGGCTCAAGCCATTGCCGCCACGATCATCGCCGCCCACGAGGAGCGTCTGGCGACGACCCATGCCTAGCAAATCCGCCCGGACCGCAGCCGCCGTCCAACCACAAACGCCGCAACAACTGACCCTGATCAACTTACCCGAACTTTACGACTTGCTGTATGACCATGTCGATAGCACCGGTTGGTGGCCAGCGCGCAGTGATTGGCAAATCATTTGGGGCGCTGTTTTGGTCCAAAACACCAATTGGAAGAATGTTGATTACGCCTTGGCTGACTTGGCCGCGGCCACCGCCTTTTTGCCAGAACGGATCCGCCAGTTGACCACAGCGCAGTTGCAGCAAACGATCCGCAGCGCCGGCTTCTTCGTGCGTAAAGCCCAAACGATCCAAAACCTCTGCGCCTACTTCGCCCAATATCAAGATGATCTCGGTCAACTACGCCGCCTACCACCAGCGCAGTTGCGGCGGGAATTGTTGGCGCTCAAGGGTGTCGGTGAGGAGACCGCTGATACAATCATGTTGTATGGATTGAGTCAAGTGACTTTCATCGTGGATGTTTACGCGCGCCGCCTTTTCCAACGGCTCCAAGCACCCCTACCCAAAACTTATCAAGCCGCGCAACAACTGCTCCTACCGCAACTCGACTCGTTGACCCTGCGCGGCTTGCAAGCCTTTCACGCCTGCATCGTTCTGTTTGGTCAACAAGTCAAGACTGAGCAGGCTTGGCAAGCCAGTTTCCTCAGTTCCTACCGTCTGACCCTCAATTCACCGAAGGAGAGTGTGAGCCAACCCGGGTAGCTTCTGAGCATTAACCTAGCTAGGATTTTGGAGGCAGGGGTTTAGCCTCCAGAAGCCTGGCGTAGTTAAGCGCAAGAGGCTGGGGTGGCGAACACATTTAAACCCAGAGTGTGAGCCAACCCGGGTAGCTTCCGAGCATTAACCTAGCTAGGATTTTGGAGGCAGGGGTTTAGCCTCCAGAAGCCTGGCGTAGTTAAGCGCAAGAGGCTGGGGTGGCGAACACATTTAAACCCAGAGTGTGAGCTAACCCGGGTAGCTTCCGAGCATTAACCTAGCTAGGATTTTGGAGGCGGGACTTGCCCTCCAGAAGCCTGGCGTAGTTAAGCGGAAGAAGCTGGGGTGGCGAACACATTTATAAAGGAGTGATCCCATGTCGACCGATCCCAATTCTAGTCCCATCATTGCCTACTTAGCGACCTTGTCCGGGCAGCAACAGCAACAAGCTCAAGCGCTTTATGATCTGATCAAGCCGCTATTACCAGAGGCGACTGAAAAAATCAGCTACCAAATGCCGACTTTTTGGCAACGGCATAACCTGGTCCATTTTGCCGCTTTCAAAACCCACTTAGGCTTCTATCCCACCCCGGAAGCAATCGATGCTTTCAGCGCGGAGACAGCGCCCTATCGCACTAGCAAGGGAACGATGCAGTTTGCCTATGACCAACCACTGCCAGCAGAACTGATCAGCAAACTCGTCTTATTTCAGCTTGACCGCTTAGGTTAGCGCCCCATGAGGAGGTCCAGCAATGTTTGACCCGCAGAAATTGAAATTTGACCATTATCCCCAACGTTACATCGCCAACCCGCCGGCCGAATTACAGCCCACACTAGCGCCTTGGCAGACCCAAACGACGCCGACCGCTAACACCGATCTGCGCTTGATCTTCATCTATGATTTGACCGCCATGAAAACGGCCATCGACCAAGTTGCCCAAGACCACCAGCTCAGCGCCACAGGTTATTTGTATCTGGCCTATCCCAAACTCGCCAGCAAGAAATATCCGGGGATCCATCGTGATGATCTCTTTCCTTTTTTGAACGTGGATGACACCACAGGCGAAGTCGGGCAGACCGGTTTGAAGTTCTCGCGAATGGTCAGTTTCGATGAGGATTTCACCATCGTCGGTTTGAAATGGTTGAAATCGGCGCCCCGCAGTCGTGACAGCGCCGATCAGCGAGTCGCTACTTATCAAGATCAAGTCGCCGACTTGCAAACGCGCCTGACCGCCAGTGATCCGCAAGTCGGCCAGCTGTTCGCCGCCTTGACTCCCGGCTATCAGCGCGACTGGACCCGCTACGTCTATTCGCCCAAAACCACCGCCACCAAAGACAAACACTTCGCGCTTTGCCAAGACGCCCTGCTCCAAGGTTTCCGCAATCTGACCCAGTATCAGCAAGCGCAACGGCGGCGGTGAAATTGCTAGAACACCTTAGTTTGCGTAAGCGTTGAAGATGAATGATTCCTCATTCAGTCTTGATGATTGCTGACTATTGATATTCCGTTTGAAAATCAGTTTCCCCACACCTCATGAAAAGCTTGAGTTTACTCATCTTTTTATGAGGTGTTTTTTATGTGCGCTTATCGATCACGTTTCACTGAGAAGCAATTGCCAACAAACCCGCTCAACCAATATTAAAAAATAATCTATCTCTAAGATAACATTGTTTGTTGACGCTTCCAGTGGTATGCTCAAAGGTGTGCTAGCATGCTAAATTAAACGCAAATAATTTGATTCTTACTGAGTGAACTTCGGATCAGGCAGACACAAGCCGGGGCAGGGTTAGGCCCAGCTTTCTTAGTCCGCAACGCAATCAAATCCTTTCTGAATGAGGGCTAAATATGATCAAGATCGAAATCAAAAAACTTCTGCGCAGTCCATTGACTTCATTATTCACCTTGGCGATCCTAGCAATCGTGATCGTGGATGCTTTCGCGACGCGCAAGAATTTCCTACCGACCCCTTATACCGAATTGAAATACTTGCTCGCATCCAATAATGAAGGGCACACTGCTCTGATTACCTTAACGTGGGCACTGCCTATTTATTACTTTGTCCTAATCAGTGAAGGTTATTTACGCGAACATCGGCGTCATCTCGTGCCCTTGGAACTTAGTCGTAGTACTCGCCAGAAATATCTGCGCGCTAAGCTACTCGTGGGACCGGGCGTGGTCAGCGCAATATATCTATTCGCCCTTCTCGTCAATATGCTGATCGTTTCTGTTATCGCGATCAACGATTCTGGCACCGTTGATATCTCAATGCTGGAGGTCTTTCCTAGCTGGCTAGGTCTTTCAAATTGGGTCTATGATCATCGCCTGATGACCTACTGCCTTTACCTGATCATGTTGCTACTCATTGTCTTCACGCTGGGGGTTTTGATTGAAACAATTGTGATCTTCCGGCCTGATCGGCGCATCGCCTATCCAGCGCTACTAGTCTATTGGTCATTTTTCCTGTCGCTTAATTTCAGTATCAATCTATCGATCCAACCGTTTACAGAATACGGCCTAAGCTATGCCCTGATTTCATTGCTCGTCTTTCTGATTCCTAGTTGGGTAATCATCACCCTAGGTTGGAGGAGGTTAATCAATCGTGACTATGTATAAAGTGCGCCAACGCAAAATTATTTGGCTGACATTGGGTCTGGCCCTCGTGCTCATGATGGGATTCAGCTTTTTGGAATTGCGACGTCTGTTTGCTTGGCCTTTCATGCCCTTAAAGGAACTGCGACTTGTACCGCATTCACTGATGAACATGGTTACCTTTTATAGTGGTCTGGCCTTTGAATTTATTGTGCCGATGATGGTGCTCCAAGCCGTCAGTATTGCAACGCCAACACTCGATCTCCCCACGATCAGTCGTCAAGACCGGGGGCACTACTTCAAACGAGTTCAGGCCAAAGCAATCAAAATCACGCTGATTTTCTCCGGCGTACTCGTTGTTTTGACGACAATCGCAGCCCTCATTGCTGATCCCTACACGGTCACATTCAAGACCTTAGGAATGTTTCTACTTTGGATCGGGATTGTGTTCCTCGTGACGAGCGTCAGTTTCTTATTGAACTGCGAGCTCTGGCAACTCTTGACCTACCTGTTGCGCTCCAAAGAGGGCGCGGTGATTGCTGTCTTTGGAATCAGTGCTGCACTCCATTTTCTGCCGCGAATACCCAAAGTCAACTGGTTAAATTGGACCACCAAACTAAGTCTTGGTGATGCCTTGTATGTTCAAGGTACTCAAGCCTATAAAGACAGGAATTTTGTGATCGAAGCGTCCGCGGCGCGGGATCTATTAGGAAATATTGCCCTGGTCCTGATCTTGGCCCTGGTCTTCGGTATCTGCAGTTACTTCATCTGGCGCAAACGGGACTACCTTTAGGGGCGCGCCATGGGAAAACGGATCGGTTTATATTACGGGCTAGGTTTAGGTTATTTGGTGTTGTTGCACCGACTCATGGGCGGATCTTGGGTCGCGACCCTAGTTCTTGGCGTGCCTTATCAAAGGACAACGATGATCTTCAAATTCTTTATTTTCTTCTTCGCGATTCTCTGGGGTCTGATCATCTTCGATTACGCTCAAGAATTGTTCTACCATCAAAACATTGTCAAGTTGATTCGCACCGGTAGTCGGATCCGATCTTACTTGGCGGTACTGGGGAAGAATATCAGCTGTTTGGTGCTGGTGTGGCTGGGATTAGGGCTGACGGGCTTGTTATTGGATCGCCAGTTCTCCGCCAAGTTATTGCCCTTAGCCTTGGTCCAGCTGCTGACGATCGTGATCTTAGGCATCGGCCAAACGATCATTGAGATCAAGTGGTCCGGACTGGCGGCGTTGTTGGTGGTGGTTTTCGTATCGTTGATCGGCGAGTTCAGTAACTCACCACTACTGGGGTTGCTCCAAACGATGCGGTTGAGCTATCCGCCCGCACTGACCATTGGCGTGGAACTTGGGGTGATCCTGATTTTAGTTATTATTGGCGCATTTTCAATTCGAAAACAGGAGATCAGATAGTATGAATGTTGAGCTGAAGCACTACACGAAAAAGTTAAAAGGGCGGACGATCCTCGATGATATTTCGCTGACTTTGGCGCCGGGCCACGTTTATGGGCTGTATGGTCGTAACGGTAGCGGCAAGAGTATGCTGATCCGGGCCATCTCCGGCATGATCTTGCCTACCAGTGGCGAAGTCAGTGTTGATGGCCAACGGATCACGGTGGATATCGACTTTCCCGAAAGTATGGGCCTGATCATTGAGAACATTCAGCTCCAAAAGGCCTTCACCGCCAAAACAAATTTGCAGATTTTGGGGGATATCAAGAAGATCGCCACCCCTGAAGATATCGAATGGGCTTTGACCGCAGTTGGTCTTGATCCTAATTCAAACGAGAAGGTCCGCAGTTTCTCATTGGGTATGAACCAAAAGCTGGCGATCGCCCAAGCGATTTTTGAAAAGCCACAGTTGATCCTCCTGGATGAACCGACCAACGCGCTGGATTTCCAAACCGTCGCCGATTTCCACCAGCTGATCGAACAATTGCAGTCCCCAGAACGGATCATTCTCTTGGCGTCGCATAATCGTGACGATCTAACGGAAGTGGCAACTGACTTTCTGGAGATGGATGCGGGCAAACTTTATCCGCGGACCCGGGCGGATGTGATGAGCGTAGGCGCCCAGCATGCGTGAATTCGCGCGTTTTCAACGGCGCCGGACCTGGTTGAGTTTGGCTTTGATCGCGCTGATTTGGGTGGGGGGCACAGTCACATCGATTCGCCATACAATCTTATGGTGGTGGCCCGATATCCAAGGGCAGGGTCTGACAGCGGCACAGATGCGGCCGCAGACCAGCTTACTCACGCTTTTTGCCAATCTAGCTGCCCCGAGGACATTAGCGTTGATTGTGCTGCCGATTTTTATTTTAGCCACGGCCAACGCAATGCGGCCAGCATCTGCGGATTGGCTCCTGCGTTCATCCCGCCGCGTCAACGATCGCCAACAGACTAAGAGGTTACTGCAAACAGTGGGGGCGTTCATGGTGCTCACCGCGCTAACGATGTTACTGTTGTACGGTCTGTTTATGGCGAGGATCACTGGGCTGTCCGGGACAGTTGTCGTTTATATCTTAATGACGGTCTTTGACGCTGGCGCTTTGATGTTGTTTTGGGGAATTGTTTTTGAGTTGAGCTATCAGGCCAGCGGTAAATTTGCGATCTCCGTTGGCGTTACCTACCTGTTGTCATTGCTGTCCTACTTCATTGGAACCAGAATACCAACAATGATCTGGCTGCCAGCGCGGGCCTTTGATAGCCTATTGACCGCCCTGCAACAGGCAACGGTCCAAAATGGCCTGGCCTTGTTTTGGGAGCCACTGTTGGCCAGCGTGCGCCTCAGCCTGATTACATTGGTCTTTTCCTTAGCGCTGATCTTACTGAAGCAAGAACTGGTTAAGACGGTTGATTACTATTGATTTCTTGGTTTATCATTCTGGGATGGCGCGTGAGAATTTAGTGCTTTTCCGAATGGTATTGAAAGATAGTTTTTTCTCTTCACAGGGTTCTCAGAATTGATGGCCAGTAACATCGGGTCGATCGTCCTGAAGTGAAGGCTTGGAATAACAAGATTATTGATAAACAATGATTTTTATAAGTCATGCTGTCGCTGGACTAGAAAATCTAGCAAAAAGATTTTCGTGAAGAGCATTCCTGATAAATTAGCACTTTACAACTAGACTACTTTACAAAGTTGCCGTCTTGGATATCAATCTCAAACTTAAATAAAACTCGGTATCAAAAATCACAAATTTGATTTTGATATTCGAGTTTTTCGTTTTTAAATGAGAGCATGGCTTTATTCGTAAGCACCCAGCAAATGACGCTCGGATAAATATAAAAAGCAGAGATTCTCCAGACTGTGCCTGGGATGCCCTGCTTTTTGGAAACTTTTTTTAAGAGCCTATTTCTCGTTTTCCCATTCCATAACAACTGGGCGCCTAAGTCGGTGTGTTTTCGCTCATTTGAGTATTTCTATCAAGGGCGGTTTAAAAAAGTCCAATTTCTTTCTTTTTCCCATAGAAAATACCTCACCAATAATCTGATGAGGCATTTGTAGTCCATCTAGAACGGAAACATGATCCGTCATTGGGCTAGGTGCTTACATTGAGCGTCTGGCTTTACGAATGATCGACCTTTCGTGCCCAGAGATCGCCCAGACCTTGGACGATAAAGACGATCACGAGGATCAATAACGTGCAGACCCAGATAATGTCGTTTTGGTAGCGCTGGTAGCCTTTGCTGATGGCAATATAGCCCAGCCCGCCCGCGCCGACCGCGCCGGCCATCGCGGTCAGGCCAATGATCGAAATGATCGTCAAGACCGACGTCCGGATCAAATCAGGCAGGCCTTCGCGGAGATAGACGCTGAAGACGATCGTCCACGGTCCGTAGCCCAGCGCTTCCGCCGACTCGATCACGCCGCTATCGACTTGGACCAAGGTGTTTTGGACTTGGCGGGCGTAGAATGGCGCCGAGCCCAAGATCAGGGGCACCAACGCGCCTTTGGGGCCGATCGTCGTGTGCACCAGCAATTGGGTCAATGGAAAGGCCACTGCCAGCAAAATGACGAAGGGGATCGAACGGAAAATATTGACGATCTTATCGAGAATACTGTAAACCACGGCGTTGGCTAAGATGCCTTTCTTTTCCGTGACCACCAAGGCGATCCCCAAGATCAAGCCCAAAATCCCACCGATCAAAGTCGTCCAGAAGGTCATATATAAAGTCTGACCGATCCCCAGCAAGATGCCATTATCACCCGACCAATTCTCGACCACGTTGGGCATAATTTTTGTCAAAAAATCAATCATGAACGCTGACCTCCTCTGTTCCCGACTTCAAAACTTTGACGGACACGCGCTGCTCCTTCATGAAGACCAGCGCCTGTTCCGTGTGCTTCGGCGTGCCTGACAGGATCACCAACAAGTTGCCCACCGGCGTTCCTTGCAAGATCTCCAAGTTCCCGTACAAAATATTCGCGCTGACTTCAAAGCGACGATAAAGCTCGGTGATCAGCGGTTGATCTGTGCTCTCACCTTGATAACCCAGCTGTAC
This sequence comes from Lapidilactobacillus achengensis, assembly GCF_003946655.1. Taxonomy (GTDB): domain Bacteria; phylum Bacillota; class Bacilli; order Lactobacillales; family Lactobacillaceae; genus Lapidilactobacillus; species Lapidilactobacillus achengensis. Next base: position 63,221 of record NZ_RHOV01000010.1, on the reverse strand, counting down.
CAAAACCGAACCCACTTGCAGGTGCTTGATTGCCGCCTGCTGATTGACCGCCGCCAACGCCGACTCCAAATGAGTCGTCGTATCAATGAAGTCCTTGGTCAACGGCGCTTCCGGCTGGCTAAAGATCTGCAACAGATCGCCAGTCTCCACCAACCGGCCTGCTTCCATGACCGCGACCCGATTACAAATGCGTTTGACCGCGTCCATTTCATGGGTGATCAGCACCACCGTCAGACCCAACTTCCGATTAAGATCCGCCAACAAATCCAAGATCGCCACGGTCGTTTTCGGATCTAAAGCGCTGGTCGCTTCGTCCGAGATCAAAATATCCGGTCGATTCGCCAAAGCGCGGGCGATCCCCACCCGCTGCTTTTGCCCACCAGACAGCTGCGCGGGATAGTCATCAGCCTTATCAGTCAGGCCTACCAGTTCCAGCAGTTCCGCGACCCGCTTCTTGCGGTCAGCCTTACTCAAGTGCGCCTTTTTCAGAGCAAAATCAACATTATCCGCGATCGATAAAGATTGCATCAAATTGAAATGTTGAAAAATCATCCCGATCTTCCGCCGTTCGCCTCGTAGCTTACTGGCGTCTAAGCCTAATAGGTCGGTGCCGTTGACTTTCACGCTGGCGTCAGCGTTGGTCGGGCGCTGGAGCAAATTGATCACGCGGATCAAGGTTGATTTGCCGGCGCCGGAATAGCCGACGACGCCATAGATGTCACCGCGGTCAACGTTGAGGTCAACGTGGTCAACGGCATGGACGTCGCGTTTGTCTTCCTTGAACGTGACGCAGATGTTTTTCAATTCAATAATTGGTTCTGCTGCCAAAATGATTCCTCCTTGATACTGCTTTATGCCTTTTGGTTGAACTTGCTTGAACTGGTTGAAAGTAGATTGTGCGCAGCTTGCGCTGCGCGTGGCGTTGGTGGTTGGCAGATGTGGTGGGCTCCAGGTCGGGCTGGGGGTGGTGGAACGCGGCGGGCACGATTTTGAGCTTTTCGGAAGGGCGCCGAAAATCTCAAAACTCGGCCTTATTCTAGGCGGCAAAGCCGCCAAGAATAATATCGCGGCTGACTCACCCCCAGCCCGACCTTCCGCCAAACGAGTAAACAAACCACCAACGCCAGAGTGTGAACCGACCCGGTCAGCTCCTGAGCATTAGCCTAGCAATTGTTTTGGAAGCCGCACTTTGCTTCCAGAACAATTGCGTAGCTAAGCGCAGGGAGCTGGGTCGGCGAACACGTTTCAACGCCACGCTCCGCTCTAGCCGCTCAACGTTATAACAGCCGTTTGAGCACTCACGCCGACTGGCAAGCTATGGCCGATTGATGGGAAGCCACGCAATTGACGACCGTGGCTAGTGGTCACCAGCTTTGAATTGGTGACACCAGTAAAGTCTGTCTGATGAACTGAGGCAAGTTCTTGATAAAACAGCTGGATCGGTCGGTTTCCATCCGTGGATTGATAAGGAAACAAGTAAAGATGTTCAGCCTACGCAAAGTGTCCCGACCGCCTAATCCGAATCCGTTGGTATTGCCGTACCACCTCAAAAGTGGACAATTTTTTTGACCTCTACCTTGCAAAACCACTTCGTCAGATACCCAACTTCGATTGCAGATAGGCTCAATTCTGCCTAGCAACCGCCTCAGGACGTGTGGCTCAGCGGTGAGATTATTCTTAGCGATTTATCGCTTAGAATAAGGCTCAATTTGAAGACAAGCCGCTGGGCTTGCGGATTGGCTTCAAACGATGCCCACCGCGTTCCAGCCACGACAAACGTCCTGAGGCGGTTGCGTCCACACCAAACCCGCCAACACCTGCAGTCTCTGAAATCTGTTGGCATTGCCGTACCACCACAAAAAGGGCAATTTTTTGACCTCTATCTTGCAAAAGCACTTCGTCTAATCCTTCGTCTCGATTGCAGATAAGCTCGATTCTGCCTAGCAACCGGCTGGGACTGCGCGGCTCAGTGGTGAAATTGTCCTTGGCGGCTTTGCCGCTTAGGACAAGGCTCGATTTGAAGACAAGCCGCACACTTTGCGGATTGGCTTCAAACGATGCCCACCACGTTCCAGTCCGCAACAGCAGTCCCAGCCGGTTGCGCTCACGCGCAACACCCGCCATCACCTGCCATCGAGCGAACCCCTAAGAACAGAAGCTAACGCTTCCCCAAACCAGTCCAAACCTTTGCCACCAAGTCCCTTTGGCCAAATTATACCATAGCCGGCCGCGACAGAACTTTATTTATCCAGAGTCCAAACACCAAACGCAGTGCCCTTGTAAACCTTCTCGATGTTCTTCTCAGTTGCGGCCGTCCGATAAGCTTTGACGATCTTCTTGTAAGTCGCGTTATCCTTATCAGCCTTGTTTGCCACGATCACGTTGATCCATTGATGCGAACGCTTGTTGATCTTTTCTTGGAAGATCGCGTCCTTGGTCGTCAAGCCACCGTCAGCGGCAATATCATTATTAACAACGGCGGCCGCCACGTCGGTCAAGGCCCGGGCGGTTTGCGCGGTTTCTAGTTCGGTGATCTTAAGCTTCTTGGGATTTGAAGTGATGTCTTTAACGGTTGGTAAAGTCACGCTCTTGTCGATCTTCAGTAGTCCGGCCTGTTCCAAGATGTTCAAGGCACGTCCTTCGTTGGTCGCGTCATTAGGGATCGCGATGCTGTCACCGGTTTTGATTTGGCTGAGTTTGGTGATCTTCTTCGAGTACAGATTCAGTGGGGCGATGTATGTCTCACCAATTGCGGTCAGCGTGGTCTTGTGCGCCTTGTTCCAGCTATCCAAGAAGTTGTAATGTTGGAACGAGTTCAAGTCGATCTGATGATCACTCAAGGCTTTATTCGGTTGATTGTAATCTGAGAATTCGACGAACTTCAATTTGATATTTTCTTTAGCCAATTTAGTCGCGATCGGTTTCCAGATCTGTTCATCGGAACTCATGATGCCGACTTTGACGGTGGTGACTTTCTTGGCGTTGGCTGAGCTGTCGCTGCTGCAACCATAGGCAACCAACAAAGGTACTAACGCTAACAATCCTAAGCTTAAACGTTTGATTAATTTTTTCATGATATTTCCTCCCGAATTAGTGGTTCATTTTGACTTTTTTGTTAAGCGATTTTCTAACGAAGGGCAATTGTTGGGGGATTGCTGCAGCGAAATCCCGACTGATTGCGACGGCTGGTGACTTGGGCATTTGGGCAAGGTCCACAGGTGGATCCAACCCTGGGCAAAATAAAAAGCGCCCGTTTCTATTGCTAGAAACGAGCGCTGTCGTGTTTACCATTCTAATTTGTGCTAGCCTTACGGACTACCACCTCACTAACGTACAGGCAAATAAACTACCGATACGCGTGCACGATAATGAGTGCCAAGCCATCATCACCTCGCAAACGCTTAGTGATGCCGATCGTGGGCCATTTTCAATCAATCGCAACTACCTTACTCTCAGCAAATGTAAGTTTTCTGTACAGTCTTGACGGATTTACTTTCCCATTCCATTCGTTATTGAAAACTGAATTAACATTGACACTACAATACCCGATGGTCCACCGACTGTCAAGCATTTGCGTCAACTTTTTTCACTTAGATAACGGGCATATAACGGTGTAACGGCGTTATGTCGGCGCTACACACGCGGTGTTGCCTGCTCGCGGCGCTAGCTGATAACGCTGCTAGTTGACCCCTTGCGCCTGCTCGTCTAAGAGTTGGCGGTAATGTTCTTCTTCTGGCGCGTTGGCGTAGATGAAGTGACCTGGCTTGACTTCAACAAAGGACGGCTTGTCCACACTGTAATCGTGCATCTTGGGATCATAAACCAAGAGTTTCTTCTCCCGAGCCAATTTAGGGTCAGGGATCGGCACAGCCGACAAAAGCGCTTGGGTGTATGGGTGCAACGGATTATTGAAAAGTTCTTCCGTTTCCGCCAATTCCAAGATCCGACCGTTACGAATAACGGCGATCCGATCAGAAATGAAGTGAACGACTGACAAGTCATGGGCGATAAAGAGATAGGTCAAGTTGCTTTCCCGCTGGAATTTCTTCAACAGGTTCAAAACTTGGGCCCGAATCGACACGTCCAACGCCGAAATCGGTTCATCCGCAACGACTAATTCTGGCTGCATGATCAAAGCACGGGCGATCCCGATCCGTTGCCGCTGACCACCTGAGAATTCATGGGGATAGCGGTATAAATGTTCGGGTAAGAGGCCGACTTCTTCAATGATCTGGGTCACTTTTTGCAAGCGATCTTCTTCAGAATCGAACAAGTTGAAGTTATATAACCCCTCAGAAATGATGTAGTCGATCGTTGCCCGCTCATTCAATGACGCGGATGGATCTTGGAAGATCATTTGGATCTTACGTGAGACATCCTGTTCTTGATGGTGGGACAATTTCTTGTTGATCTGAGTGCCATTGAAGGTGATCGTCCCGTTGCTGGTTGGGTTGATCCCCAAGATAGCGCGGCCGATCGTTGTTTTACCTGAGCCAGATTCCCCAACTAAGGAGAAAGTCTCACCGCGATAAATATCGAAATTAACATCTTGCACAGCAACGAATTTGTTCTTGCCTTCACCGAAAGAAATCTCTAGATCACGGAGCGACAACAACACGTCTTTTTTATTTACGGTCATGTTCTTCGTCCTCCAAATTCTCCTCAACTTTAACGTCTTGATCAAGTTGATTGTCCTTGACCAAGGTTTGCTCGAACCGTTCATGCAGGTTCTGGATCAGCGCTGGCTTTTCGACCCGTGGTGCTCGAGGATCGAGGAGCCAAGTTTTGGCGAAATGGGTCGGTGAAACTTGGAACATTGGTGGTTCCGCTTCGAAATCGACCTTCATTGCGAAAGGATTACGGGGCGCGAACGCATCACCTTCAATATCCTTGTAAAGTGATGGTGGTGTCCCTGGGATCGAGTACAGGTCGCCGCCTTTTTGCGCCAATTGTGGCAGTGACGACAACAAACTCCAAGTATAAGGATGCCGTGGATTGTAGAAAATCTCGTCGCACGTGCCGACTTCAATGATCTCGCCAGAATACATCACGGCGATCCGATCCGCGATTGAAGCAACAACACCCAAGTCATGGGTGATGAAGATCGTCGTGAACTTATACTCGCGTTGGAGTTCCTTGATCAGTTCCAAGATCTGCGCTTGGATCGTCACGTCCAACGCGGTCGTTGGTTCGTCACAGATCAGGATATTTGGGTGACAAGCCAAAGCGATGGCGATAACGATCCGTTGCCGCATCCCGCCAGAATACTCAAAAGGATATTCGTCATAACGGTCAGCCGCGTTAGGGATCCCGGTCCGATCCATCAATTCGATCGCCAATTTCTTGGCTTCGGCTTTGCTTTTACCTTGGTGCTTGATAATGACTTCAGCGATCTGGGAACCAATCGTTTTGATAGGGTCCAAAGAAGTCATCGGGTCCTGGAAAATCGTGGCGATTTCCTTACCCCGGATTCCTTCCCACTGCTTATCTTTCTTTAAATCACTAAGTCGTTTGCCTTTATAATCAATCGTGCCATGGGTGATGCTCCCGTTTTGTTCCAACATTCCAGTAAACGTCTTGGTCAAGACAGATTTACCGGAACCGGATTCGCCAACGATCGCGAAGATCTCTTGATCGTGCAATTCCAAAGAAACGTTCCGGATCGCTTTTAATTCTTTACCACGAACTTGAAACCCAACGGAAAGATCCTTGACAGTTAAAATATTTTCAGTCATGCTGTTCCCTCCTACATATGAGTCCGTGGATCTGACGCGTCAGCTAAGTTCTGCCCAACGATATACAACGAAACGGTGATCAACGCCAAAACAAGTACTGGCAACCAGAACAAGTAAGGGTAGCTGGTCATATACGGTGAATATTGGGAAATCAAGCGGCCTAATGAAGGCACGTTTGAACTCAAACCAACGCCTAAGAAGGACAGGAACACTTCAATCGAAATGAAGCTTGGCAATAATTGCGACACTTGGGTCACAATAACTGAGGTCAAATAAGGGAGGATATTCCGGAAAATCATCCGACGCGTTGGGGTACCCAACGTCCGTGAAGCGATATTGTACTCGCGATCACGCATGATCATAACCTGGACCCGAATGAAGTAGGCGGTTCCCAGCCAAGACGTTACCGTCATCGCGAAAATCAAATTCCAGAAACCATTACCAAACGTATAAGACAAGACAATGACGATCAAAGTCATTGGCACGTTAGAAATGACGTTGTAAATTTCCAGCATGATCCGGTCGATCTTCTTAGAAACACCCCAGAAGGCGCCGACGATCACACCGACAACGGTCACGATCACCGAGGCAATGACCCCAATGGAGATCGAGGTCTTCGCCCCAGCCCAAACAGCGTCGAACAACGACTTACCATCGGCATCGGTCCCGAACCAATATTTAGCGCTGGGCCAGTTGTAACGAGCGCCGAAATCGTTGACGCCCTTAACATCCAGCAAACTATAACCACTGAACATCGGTTGAATATACGACATCAGTAAGATAATGATCATCAGCACCAGCATAAAAATCGTGACTGGGTTGGCAAAGAAGGTTTTCCAAACTGATTTCCAATAAGAATATTTCGGCGTATCGATAATTTCGGTCGCCTTTTTATCTAAACTAACCAGGACGAAATCTTCGTCCTTGGCCACTGCTTTCGGCTTGATTGCCTCAGCAGCTACCGCTGCATTTTTCTTAGCCATCCGCTAATCATCTCCTGACGCTGAAAGTTTGATACGAGGATCGACCGCCGTCATCAATAAGTCACCAAGCAAGATCGAGAATACAGAGATCGTGGTGAAAATGAAAACTAAGCCGATCACGATTGGGTTATTATGGGTAATAATTGCATCGGGCAACATCTTACCCATCCCAGGCATTGCGAAAATTGTTTCGGTCATGGTCGCGCCGCCAATCAACCCAATAATCGAACCAGGGATCCCCTGAACAATTGGAATCGAAGCATTCTTGAAGATATGCTTCCGGTAGATTTCGCCATCGTTCAAGCCCTTGGCCTTAGCAAACTTAACGTAATCAGAAGATTGTTGATCGATCATATAACGCCGGAACCAAATGACCAATCCGGAAACGGACAAACCAGCTAGCACCAAGGTTGGCCCGACCCATGAACTAAAGGCTGTCGCCCCGAGCGTTGGGAAGGAATCAGGAACCCCAAACCAAGTTGTGAAGAGGTAACGGAACGCGTAGATGAAGGCCAAACTTGGCACGGCAATCAAAACAGTCACGATCCCCGTACCTAGTTTGTCGACCCAGCCGCCTTTGTAACGGGCCATCAGAATCGCCATCGGAATCGAGATCAAGTAGGTGATGATCAAAGCGAAGATCCCAGCCTTGAATGAAGTCCCGATCATCGATGGATCACTGAGAACTTGTTCGGTGCTGGTGTAGTCATCGCCATAACGAGCAAATTCAGTCTTGTCTTGACGGTTCTTTGGCTGATAAGAACGTAAATAAACGTTATCCGCCGTGTTGCGCTTACTGCCGTCAGGATAAGTGTACTGGGTAACCTCTGCCCGTCCTTGACGACCGCCAATCACAGATGACACTGGCAAGCCGGCGTAAGTCGGGTAAGAAGTCCCTAAATTAAATTTCAGGAAGTTTTGGTGAATGTAAGGAAAGGAACTATTGAAGTAAATCTGGTAGCGATACTTTGTTCCCGAACCAACTAAGGCGAACCCAACCAGCTTGTCATTCGTAAACTTCAAGTAACGCTTCATATTTGGATTATTCTTGTCATGAACTGCCCAAGGATTGTCCCATTGGATCAAGTTCCCGTAGAAACGGCCTAAGCGCTCGTACAAGGGCAATTCGCGGGTCACATAATAGCGTTTGCTTTGTTTGAATTGCTTGACCGCGAAGTTGTGCTTAGCAGCCCACTGCTTGATGGCCTTTTCATTAGTCGCGTTCACAGCAGCCGTTACCTCAGGACTATCCTTCTTGACCTTAGCGACCAAGGACTTGGTATCGTAGTACTCGATATAATTCATCTTGGCGAAGGCGTTATTCTCGTAGTCACTTAACTTATCTGGATCGGACCGCAACTTACTGACCATTGTGTCACTCTTGAAGACGTCCCGCCGGGGGACCATGGAGTAGATCACAATGTACGTCAAGGTCGTTACCAGAAATATACTGATCAGTGATCGAAAGATTCGACCCCAAATATACTTCTTCATCTAATAGTTCCTCCTTAATGCTGACCTCATGATGAGAAAAGCAGAAAAAAGGCTAGTATAGGCTAGCCTTTTTCGCCGTTCTTTAAATCTTACTCTTTTGCTGCTTCTTTGGCAATCTCGGCACGCTTCTTTTCCCAAGCTTTCTTAGCCTTGGTTTTTTGAGTAATCGTTACTGGTGATGCTTGGATCTTCATGAATTTGAACTTAGAGCTACCTAACCCGGACCAAGCGAACGGTGCGGTGTAAGGAACAACCTTAGAAACAGATGGTGAACCGCCTAATGAGAAGACAGGGATCTGAACGGTGCTATCCAGCAATTGTGCTTCAGCAGCGGCAAAAGCCTTGTAACGCGCATTTGTATCATCAGTGATAGCTTCAGCCTTAGCTAATAAAGTAGCGTAAGTGTCCAAGCCAGCAGCCTTCTTAGCAGCCGCGTTCTTGTCAGCACCAGGTTCGATACCTAAAGTCGTTAACATCGTCCCACCATTTGGATCGTAGATATCCAAGTAGCTTGATGGATCATCGTAGTCAGGGCTCCAACCAGACGCGTTACTGATATCAAAGTCAGCTGCGGCGCCAGTCGTTGCTTGGTAAGTTGCTGCCAAGTATTTGTCTTCACTCAACATTTGAATGTCGATAACAACATTAGAAGTTCCTAAACTCTTTTCAACAGAGCTCTTGAATGACTTAGATTGGTTCAAGCTTAATTGCGCCTTTTGGTCAACAGGTAAGTCCAAGTGAATTGGGAAGGCCACGCCGGCCGCTTTCAACTCTTTCTTCGCCTGAGCGAATAACTTCTTGGCCCGATCAACGTTGTAAGTTGCGTCTTGCGCGTCAGCCAAGTTGACTGCGCCCCAAGCATCGCTGTCCAAAGCAGCTAAGTCAGTTTCAACTTGTTTGCCGTAATCTTGGCCATCGACCGAAACAAAGGCTGGCGGTGTCATTTCATTACGTAAGCTCTTAGTTTCGCCTTCCTTACCATTGACCTGAGCGTTATAGGCACCCTTGTCAAAAGCAGCTTGGATCGCTTGACGGAAGCTCTTGTTCAAGATTGCTTTCTTGGTATCGGACTTCAGTGAATCAGTCTTCTTGGAAGTTGCGCCGTATGCTTTCCGATCCAAGTTAAAGGTGAAGTTGTAAACAGATGCATCCTGGTCAGACCAGTTGATGTCATTCTTCACATCTTTAACGACTTGATCATAACCAGCTGAGTTTGGATAAACCCGAGAAGCGGTGAAGTCACCCTTCTTGAAGGATTTGTACAAGCCATCAGGGTTTGAACCATCGTTATAAGTTAACTTAACGTCTTTGACGTGAACGTTCTTCTTATCCCAATAGCTCTTGTTAGCCGCATATTCAATAACAGACTTCGAAGTGAAGTTAGCTAACGTATAAGCGCCGTTGTAAAGGATCGCGTCAGCCTTTGGTTTACCAAAGTCGCTGCCTTTTTCCTTTAAGAATTTAGCATTGACTGGGAACATGATCCCATAAGTTAATTTCGAGTTCCAATACGTTTCAGGTTGGTTCAACGTATATTCCAAAGTATAATCATCAACAGCTTTTACCCCAACTGTTGAGAAATCAGTGGTTTTACCATTGACATAATCATCCAAGCCCTTGATACTGCCTTGAACAACATATAATGTTTCCGACTTAGCGGCAACGGCATGCTTCAATGCGGTTACCCAGTCTTCAGCTTTGACAGTGGCATATTCGTTGCCTTCGCTGTCGACCCACTTAACGCCCTTGCGGATCTTGTAAGTGTAAGTCAAGCCGTCATCGCTGACTTTCCATGAGGTTGCCAAGTCAGGCTTGATCTGACCATAGCGATCATTTTCAACCAGGCCATCAATAAAGTTGGCGTAGTGTGAACTGTTGGTATTCCGCATTGAAACGGTATAGTCAAAGTTGTCTGGATCTGTCCCATAAACATAGTTGTACTGGGTCGTGCTAGTTTCCGGAATAACGCTGTTGCCACCGGTCGTTGCTGCTTTTTTGTTGCCACATGCGCCAAGCAGTGCCACACTGATCAAGGCAACTGCCAATAGCCCCTTCTTCGAATTCTTCATGTAAAAACCCTCCAAATCTAAATTCCCTCTCAGTCAAACGCTAAAAATTGCTTTCTGAAATTGATAAAATAATACAATTATTAAACTTTAATGTCAATGCTAAAATCCCAATTAATTTGGGATTCTTGACTAGATACCCGCCATCGGTAGCGTTACCAATGCCTGTATATCAACGTTAAAGCGACCAACAAAAAATATGAGAAATTATTTTATTTTCTGTCATAAATCCACCAAGTCTGACCTCCGTCTGAATCGATGATGAGAGTTAAGCTGAGCTCACTCACGTAGACCAGCCGACTAAACTCCTACTTCTTCGAGCGAAGTTGCTGGATCGCCGCCAAAATCGTCAAAATTACCCCTAAAATGAGAACAACCGCCATCGGTCCATTAAGAACCCCAGTCTTAAAGTAATCCCGTAGTAACAAGTAGCCACCCGCGACCCAAATCAAAATCGCAATCAGAATCGTTAGTGTGCGGTCGCGGCCAGAATCCCGATTGAACATACCAACTTTCCTCCCTCTCCTGATTGAATCTCATGATATTATCATCATACCATTTTTCTGAGGAAAATAGGGGCATTTTCACCAGTGTTTGTTGGATCGGCGTTAAAATATGCTTGACCGTTAATATTTATACCGATCTGACCGATTTAATGAGGAGGTCTCATTTATCATGACAGAAACAACCGTTTACAGCTTCACTGACGGCTTCCAATTAGGTAATGGACAATTCAGCAGGGAACGGCGCGAATTGCCCACACCGCAAGCCCACGACCTTCTGGTGCAGGTGGCAGCCACCGCTGTCAATCCAGTTGATACCAAACTACGGCAAACGCTGCTCGGTCCCCACGCGCACATTTTAGGCTATGACGGCGCGGGCGTGATTCTAGCGAAAGGCCCCCAAGTCGATGATTTCCAGGTTGGTGACCAGGTCTACTACGCCGGCACTACCCAGCGCCAAGGTAGTTACGCCACCGCCCAGTTGATCGACAGCCGCCTGGTCGCGGCCAAACCGACGAATCTGACGATGACCGCCGCCGCGGCCATGCCCTTGACCACCCTGACCGCCTGGGAATTACTTTTCGAACGGATGGGCTTTCCCGCCGTCAAAAACGCTAACGCAGGTCGGCGCTTGTTGATCATCAACGGCGCAGGCGGCGTCGGTTCGATCATGAGCCAGTTGGCCCATTGGAGCGGCTTCACCGTCGCCGCCACCGCCAGCCCTAAGCACTTTCCTTGGTTGCAGCAACATCAAGTCGACCTGCCCTTGGATTATCACCACGACTTGCCCACGCAACTGACAGACGCTGGTTGGCCCCAAGTCGACGCCGTGGCGATCCTCACTGAACCAACCGCCTACTTCTCTCTGGCGGCGGCGGTGATCGCGCCTTTGGGTCACGTGGGCAGCATTGTCGAAGCGACCAACGATTTACCTCTAAGGTTGTTGAAGGCCAAGAGCGCAAGTTGGCATTGGGAGTATATGTTCACTAAAACGGACTATCAAATGGAGCTGGCCACTCAGGGTCAGATCTTGGCGCGGGCCGCGCATTTGTTTACTACCGGCGAGTTGCGCAGCAATGTCACCACTGTTTTGGCTGGGCTGTCCAATGACAATTTGCTGACCGCACATCGCTTGCTGGAAACTGGCCATACTCAGGGAAAAATCGTTCTGCAGGTTATTTAATGCCACCAAAAGTAGTTTGACCGCGGCTTGCGCTGCGCGGGGCGTTGGTGGTGGGCAAGTGTGGTGGGGCTCCAGGTCGGTCTGGGGGTGGTGGAACGCTGCGGGCACGACTTGAAGCTTTTCGGAAAACCACCGAAAATCTTCAAGCTCGGCCTTATTCTAGGCGGCAGAGCCGCCAAGAATAATATCGCGGCTGACTCACCCCCAGCCCGACCTTCCGCCAGACAGATAAACAGCCCACCAATGCCAGAGTGTGAGCCGACCCGGGTAGCTCCTGAGCATTAGACTAGCAATTGTTTTGGAAGCGGCAGTTTGCTTCCGGAACAATTGCGTAGCTAAGCGCAGGGAGCTGGTTCGGCGAACACGTTTCAGTGCGGAACACAACGGGTTGACTTTGAGCATTAACCTAGCGTAGTTAAGCACAGAAGTCAGTTGCAGTTGCGCGGAGCGCGTTTCAACGTCACGCTTCGTTCCAGCCACGCAATTGGTGAACGTGGTTGGTTCGGCCAATCATACGGGCAAGACAGTTTCCGAAAATGATAACCTAAAACAAAAAATTGCCGTTCTCCAAATTGGGAGAGTGGCAATTTTTTCTTAACTTGATCCATTGGGGTCGACATCTGTTTTCCGTAATGACGCTTCAATCAAGTTCTTGTGCGTTAATAATATCTAAAACGACGCTGATTGTTTGCGCTAATTTTTGTTTACTGACCTGCTCGACAAACTTCATGCCACGTTTCTGATAATCAAAGGTGTGAAACTGTAGTGGGTTGATATACCCCTCAACATTTTGTCCATGGTAAGGGATAAAAAGAGGCGCCTTGAAGCGATTATGGTCACCGTGGGTAATCGGGCAAACTAAGGCCAGACCCGTTTTTTCGCTGTAACTATGATTACTTAATACTAGCGCGGGGCGATATTTCCTGATTTCTTGCCCTGAACTGGGATCGAAACTAACCAGAACAACATCGCCCTTGTGTGGTTGGTAAGCATCAATCCCATTCATCGGCTAGCACCTCAGAATCTCCAAGAATATCTGTCTGTCTAATATCTTCTTTAAACCAATCACCTTCAAATGGATTCCGATGCTTCAGTTGATACGTGATTGTCCCATCAGAAGATTGGCTGACAATATATTCAGCGCCTTGATAAACTTTTATACCATTTGGAACAGTTAAAACGATTGAATTACCAACATTCCTTGCTTTGACGGTCATCATCTTCGCCCCACTTTCGTATATACATAGTATATTCTCAGGCTGTCATGTTGTCAATAAATCGCCTGTCTGCGTTGGCGGTTATGTAAAACCGCAAGAGCCGGCAAGCTATGGCCAATTGATGGGGAGCCACGCACTTGACGGCCGTGGTTTGTGGTCATCAGCTTTAGATTGGTAACACCAGAATAGTTTGCCGGATAAACCAAGACAAGTACTGGACGAGTCAGCCAAATCAGTCGGCATTGCCGTCCCACAAAAAAGGTGGCGATTGTTTTGACCTCAATCTTGCAAAAGCACTCGCTACTTCGATTGCAGATAGGCTCAATTCTGCCTAGCAACCGCCTCAGGACGTGTGGCTCAGCGGTGAGATTATTCTTAGCGATTTATCGCTTAGAATAAGGCCTGATTTTGAGACAAGCCGCTGGGCTTGCGGATTGGCTCAAAACAGTGCCCACTGCGTTCCAGCCACGACAAACGTCCTGAGGCGGTTGCGTCCCCCACCCAAACCCAGCACATCTGCAATTAAGCGAAAGCGCAAAAAGGCGCCATTCCCCGGGCAAGGGAACGGCGCGTATTTAAGACAATTATTTTAAGGGGAGGAGGGTATTCGCGCGGGCAAGCGCGAATACGTTAATTAATAAAATGAAGAAAATTTGGAAAGGGTTGGTAGCAAGCGGGCAACTTGCGACCTAGCGTTTTAGGGTGTGTTCTTGCTGGCGGGCAACCAGCGTGAACACGGTGTAATCTGTAGCGGGCAACTACGATTACATTAAGTTTTAGAATTTGGATTTTTATCTAGATCGTGGTGGCGCAGCTGCTTCTTAGCATCAGTGTTGGTCGGAAGTGCGGCCGGTGGATGCGGAGCAGGTTTTGTTTGTCATGGGCATCACCTCTTGCTTTCTATGTTGATAACTATACCCAACCTTTGCGAAGAATCTCTAATGGAATTAAGCGACTTGCGCGAATAAAAATTGAAGAAAAAATGATGATCGGCCCTAAGTGTGAAGAAAATATAAAGCCGGCGCTCCCCTAACCTTCAGCAAAACGCTGAAGGATCAGGGAACGCCGGCTCTATTTAAAATGTACTTCTACGCTTAGCCACACAAAAATTCTGGAGGCATAAATCCACCTCCAAAATCTTGGCTAGGTTAATGCTCAAAGTCAACCCGTTGTGTTCCGCACTGAAACGTGTTCGCCGACCCAGCTCCCTGCGCTTAGCTACGCAATTGTTCCGGAAGCAAAGTGCAGCTTCCAAAACAATTGCTAGGCTAATGCTCAGGAGCTACCCGGGTCGGCTCACACTCTGGCGTTGGTGGTCTGTTTACTAGTTGGCGGAAGGTCGGGCTGGGGGTGAGTCAGCCGCGATATTATTGTTGGCGATTTATCGCCTACAATAAGGCCGAGCTTGAAGATTTTCGGTGGTTTTCCGAAAAGCTTCAAGTCGTGCCCGCAGCGTTCCACCACCCCCAGCCCGACCTGGAGCCCCACCACACTTGCCATCCACCAACGCCCCTGAGCGGCCGCGCTTATTTCGCGTGCAATAAGTTCTTGCTGGTGCCTGTGGTCAAAACTTCGTTGAAATTGTCATAGCTGATATTGATCATGTCGGTCAAGGCTTCTTTGGTGTAAGAACCGATATGTGGCGTCAAGATCACCCGTGGATATAAATCGATCAAAGCGGCCAAGTCGGCGTTTTTGATTGGTTGATCTTGTAGATTTTTGCCTAAATAATCCTTCTCATCGTCGATCACGTCGGCGGCGAAACCACCTAACTTGCCGGCTTGCAGGGCCGCCACGATGTCAGCCACATTAGTGACTTCCGCCCGCGCGGTGTTAACCAAGATCGCGGTCGGCTTCATCAATTTCAATAAATCGGCGTTGATGAAACGATCGTTCTCGCCCTTGATGTAAGGAACGTGTAGCGAGACGATGTCAGCCTGCGCCAGTAAGTCAGCCTGTTCAACGAAGGTCACGACTTCTTTGGCTTCATCAGATTGATAAATGTCATAGCCTAGAACTTTGGCGCCCAGCGCTTGATACGAGCGCGCTTCAGCAATCCCGATATGACCAGTGCCAATGATCCCCACGGTCAAATTACGGATCTCAGAGCTGAATTCTTCGGGCAAAACGCGGAAGTCTTTGGCCTGCGAATGATAAGCCGCGAAAGCCACGTGCCGTTGCAAGGTCAAGCCTAACGTCAACGCCAAATCAGCGACGGCGTTGGGTGAGTAAGAAGGGACCCGGGCCACTAATTGGCCATTGGCGTCAGCCGCCGCTAAGTCGATATGGTTGAACCCGACGGTGCGGGTGAAGACGTACTTGATGCCCCAGTCTTTCATTTTAGCCAGATTGGTCGCGTCGGCCACACAATTAGCCCGCAACAGCACGGCATCAGCGCCTTTCGCTGTGTCGATGTTGTCGTGATTCAAGTATTCCGGCAATAATTTCAAGTCATAGTTGTAGCGATTCAATTTTTCGAAAAATGGGACTTCGTTTTCGCGAACGCCATAAGCAACGATTTTAAACATGAAAATCCTCCTTCAGCTAATCAAAATCAAGTTCAGATACAGTCGCGCTGGTCGCGACTTGAGCCATCTCTAGAATAGACCTGTCGCGTTGATAATGGAAATGATCACGATCCAGATTGGCATCATCACCACTGCGCCGATCGTTGACAGCAGCGAGGCGTTAGAGGCCATGATCGCTTCTCGATCGAAACCGATCGCGTAGGATGACGCGACTGCGGCTGTTGGGGTTGCCATCATGATCAAGATCGTCGCCAAAGCAACTTGGTCAACAGGTAAGATATGAGTTACGGTCAGGATCAGCAACAAAACCAAGTTGATCGCTGGCACAACAATAACTTTCATGGCAGTGTAGTACCAAGAAGTTTTGTCGGAAGCCGCGTCCTTGAAGGTGATCTCGCCCAAAGTCGACCCGATTGCTAACCAAGCTAACGGCGAAGCCAAACCTGCCAAGTAAGTCAATGGCTTGTACAGCCACAGCGCTGTTTGGTCGATCCGGTAGAAGGCTACTTGGCTCATTTTCTGCGTGGCCACATTCATGGCGCTGACTTGTGGCATGTAAGGTTGCAAGATCCACAGGAACAAGCCTAAGAAGGTCGCGATAACGATTGGATTGAGAAACATCTTCTTAATGTTCTTCTTATCCATTTCCAAGCCAGACATCTTGATATACGCGTACGAATATAAGAAGATTCGGTAGCCAATGTTGAAGATCGACGCGTACATCGCGCCTTTAACGCCATAGATCGCCGAAACGATCGGGATCCCGAAGAACGTGGTCGAACCGAATGTCGTCAAGACACTGAGCACATCGCCCTTTTCTTTTGGATAGCGCAGATACATTAATTTAGTCACGAAAATCAAAACGATATAAACAACGATCCCGAAGATCAGCACGTTGATGCCCTGACGTAACGTTTTCTGATCGATCGGTGCCATAAATGAGTTGAAGGCCAACGCTGGCAGTGACACTGACAGCACGACCTTGGTCAAAACTTTCCCAAATTGGGCTGTGAAAATATTACGTTTTCTCAGAATAAAGCCCAACAAAATAATGAAGATCGTCGACGTGATGGCGCTAATGATGCTCATGTTGGTGAAAGTTTCAGCTAAAACTTTGCCAAAATCCATAATTCATAATCCTCCCAAAGATAATCATTTCTTTTGTACCACCAGTCATTATTCCACATCCAATCCCATTCAGCAACTATCTGAAACCGCAGAAAATACAGTTTTTTGTGAATAATCACTTTTTAAAAAAATCGCACAATCAACTGATTGTGCGATTAGTTCAGTATTTATTAAAATGAGTCAATCAGTCACGGGGCTTCGCGGTCAACTTTGCGCACAAAAGACGAACAATCCCTCCCGCAAACGAAATTGGCATTAAGCGAAGTCACTCACATAGCGACTCAAAAAATCTTTTACCCGAGCGGCATACTGGTCCGGATCGGCAGCATACGCGGCGGTATGACCTGCTCCCGGAACGATATAGGCCGCTTTCGGCGCTTGGCAAATTTTGTACATGTGCCGCTCTGACGCGATTGGTACATAATCGTCCTGATCACCATGGATGAACAGAGTCGGCGTGTGACTGCGCGCGACCTGGCTAGCAATGTCGCCCTCCTGCAACCGATAGTGGGCAAAATGCCGCGTCAACAAACTGGCCAGCCAAACCGTGGGCTCCTGGGGCAAATGATACTTCCCGCTGACCCGCAATTTGATTTGCGGATAAACATGATCGAAGCCACAATCGTCAACGATCGCCTGAACGTTCTCCGGCAAGTCGGCCTCGCCGCTGGCCGCCAAAACAGTGGCGCCACCCATGCTGACCCCAGCCAACACGATTGCCGTCGCCGACCCACGTTGCCGCAGGATCTCCCGACTCCAAGCCACATAATCGCGACGATCCAACCAGCCAAAGCCCAAGTTGAACCCACCACTCAAACCTTGACCGCGACTGTCTGGTAACAACAGCCCACAACCCCACTGGGCATACAAACGGGCGTAGGGGATCATTTGCTGATGAGTGTGATGATAGCCATGCGCCAGGACCACGATCGGGCGACCTGGTGTCGCTGGCGGGAGAAAGCGCGCCACCAATTGCAGGCCATCCTCGCTCTTGATCCGCCACGTTTGCCAAGCCTGTTGCTGATACCACTGGCGATCTGCGGCGCTGACTTGGGCCCAAGAGCGGTCAATATAGGCTTGCTTTTGCTTCGGTGTCGTGCGGATCGCGATCGTATAGGTTTTCCAAGCGGCGATGGCCAAGAACACCACGACCGCAATCAACACAATTAAAATAGCTATTCTCATGATGGTCAACCTCCAATAACACTTCAACGTTATTATCTGGTTTTTAAAACTAGATGTCAAATCATTGACACCAGATTTTGTGTTAGCATCATTTTGGCTAGTTGAAAGTATGATACCCGCAGCTTGCGCTGCGAAATTCGGGGTGAGCTCGCTGTGGGCGCTGTTTTGAGCCAATCCGCAAAGTGCGCGGCTTGTCTCAAAATCAGGCCTTGTCCTAAGCGGCAGAGCCGCCAAGGACAATTTCACGGCGATCTCACCCCGAATTTCTCCGCTCCAGCCGCTCAACGTTTTAGCAGCCGTTTGAGCGCTCACGCCAGTTGGCAAGCTATGGTCAATTGATGGGGAACCACGTAATTAACGACCGTGGTTAGTGGTTACAAGATTTAAATTGGTGACACCAGTGCAGTCTGTCTGATGAACAAACCTAGTTCTCAGTGAATCAACTGAATCGGGCGGTTTTCACTCATGAATTGTCTAGGGAGCAGGGAAAGATGTCAAGCCAATGCAAACTTGTACCGACCTACTAATCCAAATCCGTTGGCATTGCCGTACCACCTCAAAATGGGCAATTGTTTGACCTCTATCTTGCAAAAGCACTTCGTCAGATGCCCAACTTCGATTGCAGATAGGCGCAATTCTGCCTAGCAACCGGCTGGGACTGCGCGGCTCAGTGGTGAAATTGTCCTTGGCGGCTTTGCCGCTTAGGACAAGGCTCGATTTGAAGACAATTCCCGCTTTTGGAATTGGCTTCAAACGACGCCCACCACGTTCCAGTCCGCAACAGCAGTCCCAGCCGGTTGCGCTCACGCGCAACAACCCACCACACCTGCAAATCAAAAAAAGATCCGTTTCCCCAACCATGCGCCCTGCATAGCGGGAAACCGGATCTGCTCTATTTTTCTAATGTGGTTCTTGTTAACAATGGCTGCGAATCAAGGACGACTCTGCCGTTGACGATTGGTCAAGATCCGCCAAGATGCGCGCCACGATTGCCAGAGATTGCTGTCGGAGTAGACCAGCACGTTGGCTCGATAGAAGATCAGCGAAACGTAGTAAAGCAGCACCAGCACCACGACGGAGATCAGCAGTGACAGCCAACCGGCGCTAACGCTCATCGCCTCAGCGGAGACGCGCGCAGGCGCCAAGATCGGCGAAAGTAGCGGCACGAAGGCAGTCACCTTGATCAGGGGGTTGTTGACGCCATTGCCGGCCATGATGCCCAAGATATAAGCGAGTACCGCCACCATTGACAGTGGGGTGATCGCCTGTTGCGCCTGCTCAACCGTTGAGACCAATGACCCTAACATCGCCGCCAAAACTGTGTAGGTCATAATGCCAACGATCAGAAATAGGCCGGTCAGTACCAGTTGGCCCGCCGCTAAACCTGGCAATTTGAAATTGCTCAGCATGCTTTTGACCGCGGGAAAGGCTTGGAATAGGTAGTGGGTCACTAGCGGCTTGCCCACCAAACCCAAAACCACATAAACGCCGAGCTGAGTCATGATCAGCGCCAGGATCGCCACGATCTTGCCGATGAATTGCGTGTTGACGTTGATGCTGGATAGGACGATTTCCATGATCCGCGTGCCCTTTTCCGCCGCGACCTCACTGGCGATCATTCCCGCGTACATCATAATGAACATCATCATCAACACCGAGACCGCTGTCGCCACGATCGTATTGACCACCTGCTGGTTATTGTCGCGTTTCTCGGCCTTGCCTTGGTCATTGAAGGCGACCGTGGTCTGCGTGGTCTTGATCGGCGCCAGTAACGTCTGCAAGGCGGCCCCGCTGAGTTGCAAGCGCTCGGCCTGATACTGCAAGCTCAATTGATTGAATTGCGCGTCCAGAGTCGAAAATGGCAGGCCTTGCCCACTGGCACGACTAACGTAGCTGACTTTCATCTGATTGTTCTGACTGGTCAAAACCGCGTAGCCATCCAATTTCGAGCGACTCAACGCCTGTTTGGCCTGCGCTTCTGTGGTGATTTTAGTGGCCCGTTGATAGGCGTCGTTTTTCTTAGGCAAACTGGCCACCAGCGGCGCTAACTCGGCTTGCGGCGTGACCAAGGCCACATTTACTGGCTGCTGCGTTTTGACAATGCCGATCGTGATCACCCCGCCGATCAGCAGAAAGACCAGTGGTGCTAAAACCATCCAAATATAGGTGCCACTTTTCAAATTCTTCAAATAAACTTGACGAAAAACTATTCGGAATTTACTCATGGTCCGCACCCGCTTTCAACTTGAAGATCTCCTCTAACGTTGGCGGTTGTTGGCTAAACTCCGGCAAATAGCCTTGCGCCGTCACTAACTTGAACACCTCGCGACCCACCGCTTCATCCGCCAACGTCAACTCTAAATCATGACGCCGCGGCGTGATCCGAACCACACCAGGGATCGCCGCTAACTGTTCTTGCGGCAGCGTTGTTTCCACATAAACCTTGATGCGCCCGAATTGCTGACGCACCTGATCCACGGTCCCATTCAAAACCATTTCGCCTTGGCGCAGCATCACCAACTGATCGCTGACCTGTTCCACATTGGTCATATTGTGATCCGAATAAATGATCGCCGCGCCCTCGCGTTTCATGTCCAGCATGCCTTCCCGCAACAAACTAACATTGACAGGATCCAACCCACTAAAAGGTTCATCCAAAATAATTAACTTGGGATGATGGATCAAAGTTGCGATCAACTGTATCTTTTGCGCGTTACCCTTGGATAAATCACGAATCTTGTCCGTTGGCTTCGCTTTGACCGCGAACCGGTCCAACCAACGCGGTACTTCCGCTCGGATCGTCGCCCGCTTCATGCCCCGCAGTTCCGCGAAATAACTGATCTGATCCATCACCGTCATTTTCGGAAACAGACCGCGCTCCTCAGGCAAATAGCCCAACTGATTATACTGAGCCTGTGTAAACGGCTGCCCCTGCCATCGGATCTGGCCCTGATCAGGTTCAATAAAGTTCAAGATCATCCGAAAAGTCGTCGTTTTCCCGGCGCCGTTTTGCCCGATCAAGCCCAGGATCTCCCCCGGATTCAGGGTGAAATCAACGTGATCAACTGCCGTCATCGTACCAAACTTCTTTACTAGGTCATGCACCATTAACACCGGCACCAACCCCTCTCCCTTGAATGGCAAAAGCTTACCTGATTTATCTGGCTTTTACAAGCACTAAGTATTTAAAATAAATAGCGCTTGATTTAAAATCAAGCGCTCACCACGCAACCGCTTAATAACGTTGCTGATAACGGAGGCACAACCGCGTTCCGATTAACAAGATTCCGAAATCAACCACGATCAAATATCGTTTTGCCCCTGGTATTAGAAAAACCAAAGCCGCGAACAAAATCAGACCGCCCATGATATATCCCAAGGCACAGAACTCAAACAAGCGCTGTGGCAAACGAAAGTTGACCTCTATCAAAATAAACAAGGCCAAGGTCACCACCGCAAAGATTTCCACCGCAAGCTCTAACATGACATTTATCCCCCCATCAGTTCGGTCTTTGATTAAAAGCTTAGCGGTCAAGTCACTGGGTTTCAAGGGGTGGGCGTGGGGATAAGCGGCTTTATTCAAGAAGATTCTTGGAGAAAAAGTGATTGGTCGTGGACTTGGCGGGTATTGTTTGAATTGCTTTGGAAACGACCGGCTTCCTATGTTTGATTCTTCGCTTGATTGCGGGTTTGGTGGGTGTTGCGCGTGAGCGCAACCGGCTGGGACTGCTGATGCGGACTGGAACGTGGTGGGCATCGTTTTGAGCCAATCCGCAAAACCCGCGGCTTGTCTCAAAATCGAGCCTTGTCCTAAGCGGCAAAGCCGCCAAGGACAATTTCACCACTGAGCCGCGCAGTCCCAGCCGGTTGCTAGGCAGAATTGAGCTTATCTGCAATCAAGACGAAGGATCTGACGAAGTGGTTTTGCGAGCTAGAGATCAAACAATTGCCCTTTTTGTGGTGGTACGGCAACACCAACGGATTCCAGAGGCCCTGTGCTTAATTGCAGGTATGCCGGGTTTGGATGGTGACGCAACCGCCTCAGGACGTTTGTTGTGGCTGGAACGCAGTGGGCACTGTTTTGAGCCACACGTCCTGAGGCGGTTGCTAGGCGGAATTGAGCTTATCTGCAATTGAAGTTGGGTATCTGACGAAGTGGTTTTGCGAGCGAGAGGTCAAACAATTGCACGTTTTTGGGATGGTACGGCAATGACAACTAATTTGGATCAGTAGGTCGGTACATTTTGCGTAGGCTGAACAGTCTCTACTTGTTTCCTTAACAATCCCTGGGTAGAACCCGCACGATTCAGTTGATTCACTGAGAACTAACTCTGTTCATCAGACAGACTGTACTGGTGTCACCAATTTAAAGCTTGTAACCACTAACCACGGTCGTCAATTACGTGGCTCCCCATCAATTGACCATAGCTTGCCAGACGGCGTAAGGGCTCAAACGAATAAGTTAACGTTGAGCGGCTGGAGCGGAGCGTGGCGCTGGTGGTCTGTTTACTCGTTTGGCGGAAGGTCGGGCTGGGGGTGAGTCAGCCGCGATATTATTGTTGGCGATTTATCGCCTACAATAAGGCCGAGTTTTGAGATTTTCGGCGCTCTTCCGAAAAGCTCAAAATCGTGCCCGCCGCGTTCCACCACCCCCAGCCCGACCTGGAGCCCCACCACACTTGCCAACCACCAACGCCACGCGCAGCGCAAGCTGCGAGCATCATACTTTCAAGCCATCCCAAGCGGGGCGGGCGCGTGGCTTGTTTTTGGCGAGGCAGTTTCCTATACTGAAGAGGACTTTGAAAGTAAGCGATGAAAGCGAGTAAACTCATGACAGCGCAACTTAATTATTCCTTAGCGGATCTGTTCCAGCAATTACAGCGATATCATCGCGCAGGGCAGGCAGTGGATCTAACGGTCAGCGCCGGCCCCAAGCGATTTATGCTTCTGGATGACGAACTGTGGACCAATGATGCGGCAACGGCCCGGGCCAATAAACGGATCCAGGCATTGGCGCCAGCGCCGATTACATTCAGTTTCACGGTTGATCACCCTACTTGGGCCCACCATTTTGTGACCTTGGTCAGTCGGCCCCAACAACCTTTAAATTTCACGATTAAAAGTCAGGCGTTTTTTGATCGTGACCAACTTACCGGTAGATATTCTGACCAGCATCCCAACCTTTTGACCTTAGTTGACCTATTAAGTAAAACTGATCTAGATTAGTAGGAGATTGCCTCTCGGTCATTGTACGGAAAACGTCTCAGTCCTTGGTCTGATTTACCTTTCCTTAAGGCTAACGTCAAACTTTCTTCACATTTTGCGGTTATATTGTACTCATAGCTTCGAAGGACTTACCCCTCCTTTGAAGCTAGCCCATAGTAATAACCCAACTTTTTCATTTCATTCTTACTCCTCCAAAGACAAGAATGAGCGTAGAGTTTCTCCTCTACAAACCCCATAGATAAGAAAACACACCAGTTGCCCGCTGGTGTGTTTTTGTGTGCGATTGATTTGATTTCTTTCAGAAAACGGCGTGAGTATCCCAACTATTTTTCTGAAAAGAACTGGTCTAGGAAAAGATTTAGAACTCCTGGTGTGAAATCAGCTTTCAACACCAAAAATCCTAGACCCAGGAAAACGAATTTCAATCAAGCCTGGACCGCCAGTTGCTCTGTTGTTCTTACTCGGCTTGCGCCTCCAGCGTAGTTGGTTGACCGGCGATCACGACTTCTAATGCCGCGCCGCTGAGAAGTTCCACTGTTGTTTTGTCCTTGGTCAGCTGGACTTGTAACTGGCGGCCGGCGATCTTCAAGCGGAAGGTCAGCCCGGACCATTTCTGCGGCAAATGGTTATTGACGTGAAGCAGGCCATCTTGTAGCGAAACGCCGGCAAAACCGTAGATCACGCTTAACCAGCTGCCGCCTAGATTGGCCATATGCAGGCCGTCCTTGGTGTTGCCCTGCAAGTCGGTCAGATCCAGTAGCGCTGAGTCCAAGAAGTATTGGTAAGCCGCGTCATCATAGCCTAACTGCGCCGCTAAAACGGCGAAGACGCTACGGGACAACGAGGAGTCATGGGTGGTGACTTTTTCATAATAGGCGTAGTCGCGAGCCTGTTGCGCCGGTGACTTCTCGCCAGGAAAGAGCAAGTTGGTCAGCAACATGTCCGGCTGCTTATTGACTTGGTAGCGGTAGATCGTTAACGGGTGATAATGCAGCAGCAAGGGGAAGTTGGCGGCGGGTGTACTTGCCAGTGGCCAAAGCGGCTTGTTCAAGAAGGTGTCATCCTGAGGCGTTAATTGTCGTTGCGGATCAAAGCCCAAATAAATGCCCGCCGCGATCTCCTGCAAGGCCGCCAAATCGGCCGCCGTCACTGGCAGTTGGGCGCAGGCTTGAAACTGAGGATAGTATTTGAGGAACAATTCCAGATTATGTTTCGCCATGCGGTTGGTGTAATAATTGTTGTCCACCAGCGCCGTGTATTCGTCAGGCCCGGTCACATCATGGAACATGAAGCACCGTTGGCCGTCGCGCTCACCCCAAGCCCCGAAGTTTTGCCAAAAGCGGGCCGTCTCCCAAAGGATCGGCAGGCCGTATTTAGCCATGAAGGGGTCGTCTAAGGTCGTTTCATAATAAAGTCCCACCGCATAAGCGATGTCCGCGTCCAAATGATATTGCGCCGTCCCCGCCGGGAAAAAAGCGCTGGCCTCTTGCCCATTGATCGACCGCCAAGGGAACAACGCCCCAGCTGACACGCCCAACTCCCGAGCACGTTGACGCGCTTGAGGCAGTTGTTGGTAGCGAAACTTCAGCAAGGCCCGGGCGATTTTCGGCTGGGTGTAGGTGAAGAAGGGCAGCATGTACATTTCCGTATCCCAGAAGAAATGGCCCTCGTAACCTGGTCCGGAAACGCCCTTCGCGGCAATACTGTACGCGCCAGTCCGATTCGCCGACTGACACAATTGATACAAATTGAAATGGAGGCCGCGATCCAATTGCTCATCGCCGCTGATCTTGACTTCACCCGCCGCCCAGAAATCATGCCAGTATGTCGCTGTTCGTTGCCGTAACGCTGTGACTGTCG
The DNA here is from genome assembly GCF_003946655.1 of Lapidilactobacillus achengensis. Taxonomy (GTDB): domain Bacteria; phylum Bacillota; class Bacilli; order Lactobacillales; family Lactobacillaceae; genus Lapidilactobacillus; species Lapidilactobacillus achengensis. The sequence continues at coordinate 38,113 of NZ_RHOV01000010.1, read as the reverse complement.
CAGCCGTCGCGGGTTGTAAATCTCGATGGGGAGCGAAATCAAGCTGCGCCAAATAAGTCAGCTCAAACTGCGCGCCAGGCGATAATTGCACCACCCGCCGCAAATCGGTCCCGATCCCCGCCATTTGCACCTGCGCCGTTAACTGACTGGTTTGCGTCGTGATAGTCTGAGTGAGCGTCTGCGCGGTTGACGCCAAGGTCGCGCTGGTCAATTTGCTGCCCCGATCGACCACCCGCGGATCGTCCGGATCCACGGCGGCCGCCGCTGTCGCGGCCAAGGCCAACCCTGGTTTGGTCAACGTCAGCGCGCCTTGGTAAGTCAACGATTTCACCTGATAGTCCAACAAATAAGCGGACAGATCAGCATCCGCCTCACCAATTAGAGAGCGCACCGTTAACGTCAACGCCGCCGGTTCAGCCGCCGCGAAGCTCACGCCATAAACCGCCGTCAAAATCCCGGTGGCCATATCTAACGCAACACTCTGCGCGCCTAAACTGACCGCCGGACGCCCCGCCTGATCTTCAAGTTGCAATTGCCGCAATGAGGGTAACGCGATGATCGTTTGATGATTTTTGGCGTAGCCGTAAGCCGTCTCGCCATAGGTGATTGGCGCCTGCTCGTAGAAACCATTGATGATCGTGCCCGCGCTGGCCACCAACGGATCCGTCGCCTGCACGCCAAAACTCCCATTCCCCTGTGAGAAAATCGTCGCCACATTCGCCGCCGACTGATTCTTCAGATCCTGCAATTTCAATACAAATGGATTTGCCACTTGCTCGCCCTCCCTAAATTCTTGATCACGCCGCGCGCATTCAAATGAGTCGGATTCGTGCGGCGATCAATGCTCTTTCAGCATAGCATTTAGGCCCCCGCCTGGCAATTATTGACACCGCTTTCATAAGTCCGCGATCAGCCTATTCCTATCGCGCGTCGATGTGCCCCCTACTCGTTGATCCCACGCCGTTTGATCACCAAGGGCTGGTCGGTGGGCACGGGATAATTTTGTTCGTTGGCGCAGATGGAAACGTTAGCTGTCGCGGTGACGTTGAGCACCGTGACTTGGTTGGCGTCTTCAACGAAATGCAGTTTTTGGCTATGCCACCAGAGGTAGAAATCCAACCGTTGCCAGGCGGCCGGTAAATTCGGCGCGACCCGCAGCTTGCCATTAAGATAGCGCACGCCGCCGAAGCCGAAAATCGTCATCAACCAGATCCCGGCGAGAGAAGCGGCATGAACGCCGGCATCACTGCTTTTCATATTGGGACCTAGATCGATATCGCGCGCTTGTTGGTAATACCAATAGGCTTTATCGTCCAACCCCAGATCGGCGGCGAAATTCGTGTAGGTGCACCGGGACAGCGAGGAATCATGGGTGGTGCGCGGCTCATAATAATCCCAATTCTTCTGTTTGACCGACTTGGCGAATTTATCCTCAAACATGTACAGCAGCAAGATCACATCGGCCTGCTTGGTCACCTGCAATTCATTGATCTGGTCCAAACTGAAATGATCAAACAATTCGTCCACCGTGCCCAAAGTCAAATATTTACTCAGGTCGATATTTTGCTTGCTTAAATAAGCGTCATCTTGCGGAATGATCTCGTCTTGATTAGGCTCCGGCACGTACAACAAGGGCAACTTGGTCCCTAAGTCCTCATGCAACTTATGCAAATTCATTTGCTGATCCAAGCGAGCGTACAAGACCGGATCCGTTTGCGGCAATTTCTTGACCAACTCCAAGGCCAACGACATATTCCAGTGCGCCATGTAATTGGTAAAGGCATTATTGTTGGCGTGCTCCTTGTACTCATCAGGCCCAATCACATCGCGGATCTCATAACGCTGCTTGGCCCCCTGCCAATCCAGCCGACTGGCCCAAAACCGCCCCGTATCCAAAATGATCTCCGTCCCCATCTCGCGGGCGAATTGTTGATCTTGGGTCGCTTCGATATATTCATTCACGCCAAAAGCCACGTCCGCGGTAATGTGTTGTTCAATGAAACCTGACCAAATCTTCGTCGCCTTGCCAGTGACAATGTCGGTGGCGCCCCAAACCGACGCGGTTTCACCCTCCGTGATCCAGGCAGATTCCCAAGGATACTGGGCGCCCGTGTAACCATCCGCCGCCGCTTTTTGTCGGGCGCCAGGCAAGGTCAAGTACCGATAAGTGACCAAACTACGGGCCACAGCCGGCGCCGTGAAAATAAAATAGGGCAGCATAAATAAATCAGTATCCCAAAAAGTATGACCTTTATAGCCTTCGCCAGACAAGCCTTTCGCGCCGATATTCATTCGCGGGTCGTGGGCCGGCGTCATGATCTGCAAGTGATAGCGCGCGAAATTCAGCGCTAACTGATCCCGGAAATCCGTGGACGTGATCACCAGCGGCAATGGCCCCCAAACTTGATCCAGCCAAGCCTGGGCCGACGCGTGAACAAGTTGGTCATAGGTTTGGTCCCGTAACGCCTTGGCCTGATCCAGCCCCCGCTGCTGCAAACTTTGACGATCGTGATAAACGCAATCATTGTCCCGCGACGTGTAGATCGTCGAAATGTTTTCAAAATTCAAAGTCTGCTTAGCCGCCAAGGTCAAATGGTAGGTGGAGACCAGTTTCCGCCGGAGCATCGCCGTTTTGGCATCGATCATCTGCGAGTCTTCGCCGTCGAAGCGATGACTGGAGGTGATCACGAAATTGATCTGCGAGGTGTTGGTCTGGGTCAGCAATTGCAATGTGTGCTCCGGATAAAGCCGCTTGATATCGTCATTGAAATGCTGCGTCCCCCGATTGGTCACCTGCCCATCGATCCCCACCGTCATTTTCAGTTGCGCCGCCGCTGTTAAAGGCGTGATCTGAACTTTTTCGCCCAAAAGATGCCGATTCGCCAAAGAAACGAAGCGGGAAAAGCGGAACTGATAAGCCGCGCCGCCGATCGTCCACACGAATTCCCGGGTCAGCTCTCCTGTCTTCAAGTTCAGCGTCCGCAAATAGGCGGTCACGGTGCCGCTAGTCAGGTCCAGCAATTGTCCATTCAAGAGGATCTTCAATTGGAAAATATCGGCCAGATTGGGCAACTCACTGGCCTCACTGCCGAACTTATCAAAGCTACCTGCAATAAATGTGTCGCGCTGCTCACCCAAATAGGATTCTTCCGTGGCCGCGCGGGTCCCCAAGTAGCCATTGCCCAGCGCAAAAATCGATTCATATTTATTTAGATTACGGGGATCAAAACAAGCCTCTGACAGTCGCCAAGGATCATCGGGATAATATTTGATCGTGCTATGCATTGTGCTCGCCTCGTTTGTTTTGAAACGTGTTCACCGGCGTCAGCTGCGTTATAACGCTACATCCAGCCATAACGCCAGCATCCGCTCTTTTGCTTCATCATACGGCGCAGATCAGCCGAGCGCCAAACAAAGCGGTTCCAAAACCAGACAAGTTTTTTTAACCGACAGCTAGTCTGATTGCTGATCAAAGCCAACCACAGGGGCCCAGCGTGAAAAAAAGAGACCTGCCCTGATACTCAGCAAGTCTCGTAAAAAAATCAGTCGTGCACAGCACGTTGCAAAAAGCATTTTGAATTAGCCCCTGGCGTTAGTGGGGTTGCCCACCGCACCGCTGACCAAACCGCTGTCACCACGCCTATTTTACCAACAAATAAGCCTTGGCTTCATACGGACGTAACGTCTGCCCTTGATCGTCCGGATAATTCTTGATCAAGCAAACATTCGCTTCATTCTTCAAATCAGGCAAGTCAACCTGAACCGTGTCGGCGCTAAAGTTCGTCACAACCAACAGGGACTGCTTGCTATCGTGACGGTGATAAGCCCAGATCCGCTCATCATCAGGCAACAATAATTGATAGTTCCCATAAACGATCACCGGGAACTGATGGCGCAACCCATTGATCCGTTGGTAGAAATAATAGATCGAGTTGGGGTCAGCTAACGCCTTCTCCGCGTTGATTTCGGTATAGTTGGAATTGACCGCGATCCAGGGATCGACACCTTCGCCGGTAAACCCAGCGTTCAGCGAGCCATCCCACTGCATTGGTGTCCGCGCGTTATCCCGCGACATTTTGTGCGCGGCCGCGATAAACTCCTGATTGGTCAATTCATGCCGTTGCTCAACCAAATCGCGATAAGCGTTGACCACTTCGATATCCCGATAATCCGAGATCGAATTAAAATCATAATCGTTGGTCATACCCAGTTCTTCGCCTTGATAAATATACGGTGTTCCTTGGAGAAAATGTAGCGCGATCGCCAACATCTTCGCGGATAACACCCGATATTCTGGCGTGGAATCATCGCCGAAGCGGGAAACCACCCGGGGCTGGTCGTGGTTATTCCAATAAAGTGAATTCCAAGCCTTATTGTTCAACTCCATCTGCCACTTACTCATGATCCGTTTCAATTCAGGCAAACTGAACTTCCGTGGCTTCCACTTACCGAATTTCGGATCTTGATCCACACCCATGTGCTCGAATTGGAAAACCATTTCCAGCTCATGCCGATCAAAGCCAGCGTAATTGATCGCGTCATATGGCTTCACATCAGGCGTTTCGCCAACAGTAATGATGTCATACTTCGACAATACCTTCTTGTTCATTTCCAGTAAGTAGTCGTGGACATAAGGACCATTGGCCACTGGCGGCAAATAGCCGGTGCTGTCTGGCAAGAAGCTATCCGGCTTCGAAATCAAATTGATCACGTCCATCCGGAAGCCATCAATGCCCTTATTCAACCACCACGCCATCATCGTGAAAATCGATTGGCGCACATCCGGATTCTTCCAATTCAAATCCGGTTGCTTCTTGGAGAACAAATGTAAATAATACTGACCACTAGCCTCATCAAATTGCCACGCCGACCCGCTGAATGACGATTGCCAATCATTAGGCTCATGCCCATCAACAGGATCATGCCAAATATAATAGTCACGATACTTATTGTCGCGGCCTTTTTTACTCTCGACGAACCAGCGATGCTCATCAGAAGTATGATTGACCACCAAGTCCATCATGATCTTCAAACCGCGGTGATGCGCCTTTTTCAACAATTCTTCAAAGTCAGCCATCGTGCCGAAATCCTGCATGATCGCTTGATAATCCGCAATATCATAACCATTATCGTCGTTGGGAGATTTGTAAATTGGGTTGAGCCAAATCACGTCGACCCCAAGCGTCTTGATGTAATCCAAATGTTGAATGATGCCTTGCAAGTCACCAATGCCATCGCGGTTCGTATCCTGAAAACTGCGGGGATAAACCTGATATACGACAGCTTCTTGCCACCAATGCTTTTGCATACAAAAACCTCCATGTCGAATTCTTAACTGTTCATTATCTTAAGATTAGTTGAATTGGTACGGCTTTGCAAGCCAAAACTGCCCCTTTCAACAAGAAATTCACGGGCAAGATTTCTAGCCGCCACTACAGGACGCTGGTACCGCGTTGTCCAGCACAACGCCGTTATAACGCCGGATCCAAGTGAACCCCCTGACGTTTTGGCGATCAACCTGTTAAACTAGACAGTGACCACCAACAGAAAGGACGCTAAAATATGGAAACACTCACTTTTGACCAAACCGACCAAGGCTTACAAAATCGCCAAACCGAAACTTGGACCTTCAAACGTGGAATCGGCTACGCGCCAGTCCAAGCGCTGGTTTCCGCCGCAGCCGTCTGCGAAAGCTATGTTTATCAAGAAATCCTCACCAACTCCAAGATCCCTTACACTTTTCAGAAGACCACCGTCAGCTATGACCGCGATCCCGATGGTAACGTCAACCCAGTGCAGGCGATGACCATCACCTTTTACGTCACGATCCCAGAAGCCAAGCAAGGCCTCGCCCAACGTGCGCTCCGCCTCGTTGCCGCCAACTGCCCCGTGACCCAATCCTTGGATCCAAAAATCAAAATCACCGAACAGCTGGTCCTCGTCTGAGACCCAAGAATCAGTCAGTATCCGCGATTCAATCCAAAAACCCTACTAACACCATCCTGACCGCCCAATGCGTCAGAAATGTTGTTAGTAGGGTTTTTATTTGACCGCTAGCGATCAGATGTTTTCCTAGCGAGCACGTATTTTCAGCGACAGTCGGGCGCCGATTACCTGTCTGCAAGTGCAACCCAGCCATTGCCGTGAGCGCTGAGTGCGTTGTAGTGGGTGCGTTGCGCTGGGTTCGTGCGCTGACTTCATTCGGTGAATTCGTTGCGGTGAGTTCGTTGCGGTTAGAGATCTTGGTCGAAAATCTGTAAGGACTCCCCGTCAAAGCGACTGATCCGATCGGCCGCGTCATCCTTCAACGTTAGTACGGCCACGTGGACTTGGCTGCCATGAAACCGCTGATAATCACGATCGTTTAGAATCAGCAACTGCTTGGTAAACATAGACGATTGGCCCAACACCACATAGCCCTGCGTCGCGGCCCGATAGACCACACCGCTTTGGTCCACAACTTTATTGGCCCCGCTATTCTTGGAATAGACTGCTGGTAAATCCTGCGGCACCTGGGTCAACGCCCGAAAACGATAATCATTTTTGCCTTTCTGCGTAACCTGTTTCAGACCTTTCCGCGCGACTAATTGCTGCGCTTGCCGCTTAGAAAGAACCAATGTGTCGGTGGATTTCTGATATTTACTGGTCAAAATCAACTGCGTCTCAATCTCCGCCTTCTGTTCGGCCAAAGTCGTGGTCAGCCGCGTCGCTTGCGGATCAACGATCACCAAGCCGTGAACAGGACGATGACCGAAGTGGGCGTACAAGAAGTAGCCACCAACGATCGCCGCCGTCAGCGTCACAATCAGGGTCAAAAGCTTTTTCATAATGGAAACCTCCGCTTAAACTTGATTATCTCCATTTAACCTGAAAAAGCCGTGACCAGCCATGGCTTGGCCTAACAGCAAACGAACAATTCTGTTAGATAGCGCCGAGACCGCGTTTAGCAGCCGTCAACACCAACGTTAGCAGACAGCCGTGGTGATCCTGCCACCTGTTGTGACTGATAGCAAGCTCATTCGCCGCTATAACGCCGTTACGCTCAGACCTTCCTACTTTAACTCGCCCAGTGCGGCTTGCTACCAAAGGTCCGGCATCGACTCAAAGCGACCAAATTCAACTCACTTCTAAAAGCGCGAAACGAATTTAAACGTATAAGTAGACCGAGAAGAACATCAGAATCGAGCCCAAGAGGACGAATAAATGCCAGATCACGTGAATGAACTTGATTCCCCGCATGCTGTAAAGCAACGCGCCGAAGGTATAAGCGATCCCGCCGCCAATCAAGAGCCATAATCCCTTCATCCCAATTGCCGCCGCCAAAGGTTTGGCCGAAATGATCACCAGCCACCCCATCACAACATAAAGCAGCGTTTCAAAAATCGGATGTTTGCCCACCACAAATATTTTGTACAGAATTCCTAGCAGCGCCAGACCCCAGATACCGCCAAACATCGCCCAACCTTGCCAGCCACCAATGGCCACCAAAGTATAGGGTGTGTACGTGCCGGCGATCAGGATAAAGATCGAACTATGGTCAAAAATCTGGAAAACGTGCCGGGCCCGCGTGAAAATCAGACTGTGGTAAAGCGTTGAGCACAGGTACAACACCACCAAGGAAACCCCGTAGATCGTGAACGTTACGATCCGCATCGTATCCTGCGTGCCGCTCGCCTTGAGCACCAAGAGGACCAGCGCCGTGATTGCCAGCCCCACCCCAATGCCATGGGTGATTGCCGAAAAAACCTCGTTGAGAATCTGGTAACGCTTAGTAGGATGTTGCGGTGCGACAAATAATTTTTTTGCTGTTGTCATATCAGCTAACCTCATTTCTAAAACCCGATGTCATGTTTATCGTTATCTTCACCCCATTATAGCACAACATCTGGTTTTTAAAACCAGATGACAGAAAAAGAGTCAAATCGTTTAAGCGACGATTCGACTCTTCGATCTGGCTCATTCAATCTGACTCATTCAATCTAACACTTCACTCTGACGTTTCAAATTAGCTAATTCAAAAGAACTGATTCATGATTCTTAGTTGTCCCAAGGACTGGTCACCTTACTTGCCGACCGTTGCGTATTTATAATTCCATTGCGTGCCTGCGGTGTTATGAATGATACCCTTGACCGTTGATTTCTGCAAATAGGAATAAACACTTTGGTATAACGGTGTAACGCCTTGCTCTTTCATCAGCATTTGACTAGCCGCAACCAAATCGGACCAGCGCTTCTCGGCGTTGCCAGCGTCAGCGTTGGAGGCTTGGGCGATCAACGCGTCATATTGCGCGTTACTGTATTTACCATAGTTATAAGGCGTGCCGGTTTCCGGAATCTGCAAGAATGAAATCGGATCATTAAAGTCTGCGCCCCACCCAGTCAAGGCAATATCAAAGTTGCCCGCTTGCCGTTCACTCGACGCTACACTGGAAGGCACGGCCCGAATCTTGATCGTCATACCTGTCAGTTCTTTTTCCAACTGACCCTTTAAATATTGGATGACAATGTTCGTTGACGGGTCGTCACCGTTATCATTGCCCGCCAATAATGTTAAGGTGATCTTCTTGACTCCAGTAGCTTTCTGAGCCGCAGCCCAATGTTTTTTCGCCGCGCTCAAGTCATAGGTCATGGTACCTTTGGTCTTCTGATCCTGGGAGAAATCAACGCCATCACTGGGGCTCTTTGCCAGATCAGTGGAGACAAAACCGGTTGGGACTAAGGAGCCGTTCCCCAAGACCTTCTTAGTCAACTGCTTCCGATTGATCGCCAAGGAAATCGCCAAGCGTGCGTCCCGATTATTCAAGATCTTTTTCTTGTCAGCGTCGGGGCTAGCGTAGTTATAACTTAAGTAACTGACATAGGAATATGGATATTGGGTATATTCTGGATCATTCTCATAGGTCGGAACTTGTTCGTTGGACAGTTTACTTAAGTCTAGTTTCTCGCTTTGGTATAAGTCCAAACTGGTCTGCGCGTTCGTCACAACGGCGTAAGTGATCTTATCCAGCTTGACCTTGTCCGCGTCCCAATACTGATTGTTGCGCACGAACTGCCAGCTATTGTTGGTCCCCTTCCAGCCAGTCATTTTGAAGGGGCCGCTATAAACCATGTACTTAGAATTCGTCCCGTATTTCTTGCCATACTTCTTGACGATTTTCTCGCTTTGCGGTCCAAACAACGGATAGGCCATCAAGACCTTGAAATAAGGAATGGCCTTCTCCAATTGAACAACCACCGTCTGATCATTTGGCGCGGAGATGCCTAAGGTCTGCGGCTCCTGCTTGCCTTCGTTAATGGCATTGGCGTTCTTGATGCCATCAAACAGATAAGCGTATTGGGATTTCGTCGCTGGGGTAACTGTGCGCCGCCATGAATAGACAAAGTCCTGGGCGGTAATTGGATCGCCGTTACTCCATTTCGCCTGACGTAAAGTGAAAGTATATTGTAACCCATCAGCGCTGACCTTAACCGATTTAGCCAAGCCAGGCGCCACTTTTCCATTCTCACCTAAGCGATAGAAGCTTTCGAAAATATTCCCCGTTTGGCCATAACCACTGGAAGCCGAGATATCAATAGTATTCATCTGCGCCGCGACCGGCAACCGCAAGACTTGACCCGCATTCTGCTTGGTTGTGGTCGTTGCTTGCTTTTGCCCACAAGCCGCCAGCAACAAAAGCCCGCCTAGAACCACTACACTACCAACTGTTTTAATAAATTTTCGCCCGTTCATCTTTACACCTCATTATTTATTACTAGCATCAGACTAGCACCTACCTAAATCCTTCTCAGTTACATCCACACATCCGATTCACCGATTGGCAATACGGTGATGACCCACCCACCGCCAGAAAATCGCATAAAAAAACTGCGCACAAATCAATTCTGTGCACAGTTACGCCTAACCAAAATTTTAAAGTTCAGCAACATCGCTGAACTGAATTCTGACGGTCCCAACTATGCAGAGAGTTTGTGCCACAACAGCATTGGCAACATCCACTTAATTTATTGGTAAACTTTGACATTGTTAGGACCTCCCGTTTCTTAATTGACTTCATGATACTTGTTAATAGTAAGCCTGTCAACCATTAACCATTCGAGCGAGGATTATTTCCCGGGAAATAATTTGATTTCCCATTTCCGTCAATATTTTCCGGACAGGCGACAATTTTGTGTCAGCTGACTTGGTACTACTGATCTTCCTCAGAAACAACGATTCTTGTCCGCATCATGACAGGGGACTGATTGTGTCGCACCCGGGCAAACGGAAGACCGGTAATTTTTAATCTCCACCAGGTTACCAAAATTATTTCCCGGGAAATAATCGGCCGTGGCCAGCGAAGCGATCGCGGCAAACGGTGAACGTTAACTACAAGGTGACCACGTGTGGACCGGCGCTGGCCGCACCGGCCTCCAACAGGGCCATCACCGTCAGCAATTCTTGATCACTGACCAACTTCGGCGCGCCGGTAGTGATTGAGGCCAGCATCGCATCGTAAACCCGACCGTAGTCACCAGTCGGGGTCGCCAGCGACTTATCGATCCAATCCCCATTACTATTTTGATAATGCAGACGTCCATAGGCGCTGGGATCGTCTTGGCCGAATCCGGCAGTACCTGGCATGATCTGGGCCTTCAGATCGTTTTCTTGTTGATCAATGCCGTACTTCAAGAAACTACCTTGGGTGCCGTGCAGGAGAAACTTAGGGTATGGTGTCGCCACCAAATTGCTGGACTTGACTTTGGCCTTAAAGCCTTCGTAAAACAGGTCGACTTCATAATAGTCATCCAGATCACCTTGATTTTGTTGGGGCCGAATGTCGAAATAGGCCTGTTTCGGGGTGCCGAACAGCGCCACCATTTGGTCCAAAGTATGCACGCCAAGGCCATAGAATTGACCATTGATCATGGCGCCGTTGACTTGCGTTGCTTGCAGACGATAGTGATCCATATGCGACTCAACCTCTAACGGCCGTCCCAAATAGCCGACCTGCAAAACGCGCTGCAGCACCAAGAAGTCACTGTCGAAACGACGATTTTGGAAAGGCATCGCGACTAACCCTTTGCGCCGGGCCAAGGCCAGAAGTTCAGCCGCCTCGGCTTTCGTTTGACAAAATGGTTTCTCTACCAGGACGTTTTTGCCGTGATTCAGCGCTTCTTTAGCCAACTGATAATGAGTGGCGGCAGGGGTGGTCAGCGTGATCAACTGAATTTCCGGATCGGTCAAGACTTGTTGGAAGTCCTTGGTCAAGGTCACCCCTTGTTCCCGCCAAGCTTGTTGCGCCTCGGGATAGTGGCGAAAGCCGTGATCATAGATTGTTTTGACCTTGATTTCAGGACGGAGCGCTAAATATGGCAAGTGATACCGATTCGCGCTCTTTCCGAAACCAGCTATTGCCATCGTTAACTTCATTTCAATCACCTCAGGATTTATTGTCGGTCCGTTATTGCTACCTTCATTGTACGTTTTCTCCGACCATAAAAACAGTGACAGCCATCATTCATTTGGCAAGCCCGTAACCAACAGCGCGGATCCGCTTTCACAAAAAATCAAAAGGTCGCTTGCAATTTTGCTGGAGTGCCTTAGAATTAAGAGAGAAAGATTATTTGGAGGAATTGTGATGACGTTTTCCGCACAAACGCGACAAGACAATTTGAAGAGACTTGCCAACGAGACGTTTGACCTTGTCATCATTGGCGGTGGTATCACCGGCGCTGGCGTCGCCTTGCAGGCCGCGGCCTCAGGGTTAAAGACGGCCTTGTTGGAGATGCAAGATTTCGCCGAGGGCACCTCATCACGCTCGACCAAGATGGTCCACGGCGGCATTCGCTACCTCAAGAACTTCGATGTGGGCGTGGTCGCGGACACGGTCCAGGAACGGGCCAAGGTCCAACAGATCGCGCCGCACATTCCGCAACCGATCCGGATGTTACTACCTATATATAACGAACCCGACGCCACCTACGATATGTTCGCGGTTAAAGTCGCCATGAAACTATACGATCAGTTGGCTATGATTCACGATCCCCGTCTGACCAGCTTCACCTTGACCCGGGACGAAGTGATCACCCAAGTGCCTGAGTTGAATCCCGAGAACTTGCTAGGCGCAGGTTCCTACCTCGACTTTACCAATAATGACGCGCGGTTGGTCATTGAGAACATCAAGAAAGCCGCGGCTTTTGGCGGGGTAATGGTCAGCCGCACCAAAGTCACCAATTTCCTTCACGATGAACAGGGGCATGTGTGTGGCGTGACCGCTGACGATTTGCTCAGCGACAACAGTTTTGCCGTTCATAGCCGCTTGGTGCTCAACGCGGCGGGGCCTTGGGTCGACCAAATCGATCAGTTGGACGAGCAAGTTCCCTATTTGAAACAATTGCGGCCGACCAAGGGGATCCACGTTGTTGTGGACTGGCACCGCCTGCCTGTACCCCAACCGCTCTACTTCGATAGCCGCCATCATGATGAACGGATGATTTTCGTGATTCCCCGCGCTGGGAAGACTTACTTCGGCACTACCGACACCGACTATCGCGGCGACTTGCGCCATCCCCAGATCACCCAAGACGACCTGGATTATCTGTTAACGATCGTCAATCAACGCTTCCCCGAGGCCAAAATCACCCTGGCGGACATCGAAGCAAGCTGGGCAGGCATTCGTCCGCTGATCGCCTCCAATGGTAGTTCCGATTATAACGGCGGCGGCGGTAGCCATATTACCGACCAAAGCGTGGATGAAGTGATTGGTAGCGTTAATAACTATAATCAAGGTCGCGCCACTCGCGACGACATTGCCGACGCGGTGATGGCCAGTGAGCAGACCCTTTCCGAGAAAATTCTAAAGCCTTCGCAGATCTCCCGCGGCAGTTCGCTGCACATGGCCGACGATGGACTGATCATTCTTTCCGGTGGCAAAATCACCGACTATCGCCGCATGGCCGCAGGCGCGCTGGAAATGATCCTTCGGGAAATGAAGACGCGCTTCCATCAACAATTTCAACCGATCGACTCAACCAAGCTACGGGTCTCCGGTGGCGATATTAACCCAAGCAACGTTCAGCCTGAGCTCCAACTCATCAGCGATCAAGGTGAAGCTCTGGGTCTAGCCGCTGAAGACGCCCGTAAAATCGCCCACCTTTTCGGCTCTAACGCCTTGCAGATCTTCACGATGATCCACACCACCCAACCCGCCGCAGGTCTGAGCTTGGCCGAAACCTTAATGCTGAACTATTGCCTCCGCGAAGAAATGGTCTTGACCCCGGTGGACTACCTATTGCGCCGGACCAACCATATCCTGTTCGAGGCGGATTCATTGGCCCCGCTGAAACAGCCCATTATCGATGAAATGGCGCGCCAACTCAATTGGAATCCTCATCAAACTCAGCGCATGACCCAACAACTCGATCAAGTCCTTCGCGAAAGCAACCTGACCTACCTTAAGGCCGGTCAGAGCCACGCCACCCTGGGCTAAGCCGCACATCGCAACTAAGAAAAGCGAAGCCAACAGTGAAATGATGCCATCATTACACTGAGACCATTACGAAAACGAGCCCTTCACTAAAACGAAACCATCACTAAAACGTCCCCCTTTGCGGACCGCCAGAAGCGCGGTTCGACCAAAGGGGGACGTTTTTGCTGACCCCGCCGCTTTCCTTGGCCAGCCCGTCACTTTTTCCAAAAATAATTCAATTTTTTTATTAGTGGAAAATGAGCCTTTGTACTCAAATCTCATTATTTATCCACCAATAAAGCCGCTATTAATTGCCAACTGTGGCCTCGGACTCTCCGCCGCATTTTGGACGTTATCTCATTTATATCTCATGCAAGGCCGTTAAAAAGGCGTTATAGTAAGCCTATTAGTTCTCATTTTATCAAGGGGGTTCATCATGGCCGATGAAAAAAATTCCAAACAACTGTTTTGGTACAACATTGCACTACTTGGGTTCGTCAGCGTTTGGGGCCTAGGCAACGTCGTTAATAACTTCGCCCAACAAGGCTTGGTCGTCGTCGTCTCCTGGGTCTTGATCATGACGTTTTACTTCGTCCCTTACACCCTAATGGTCGGGCAAATGGGCGCAACATTCAAAGATGCCGAGGGCGGCGTGTCTAGTTGGATCAAGGAAGTTTCCACTCGGCGGCTCGCTTACTTTGCCGCCTGGACATATTGGGTCGTGCATATTCCTTACCTGGCGCAGAAACCGCAGGCAATCATGATTGCCGGGAGCTGGCTATTCCAAAGTAATGGTAACTTTGTCAAAACCATGCCGTCAATCGTGGTCCAATCACTCTGTCTCGTGCTATTCTTACTGTTCTTATACTTGGCTTCTCGTGGGATCACCACGTTGAACCGAATCGGAACGATTGCCGGGATGTCAATGTTTATCATGTCGATCCTGTTCATCATTTTAGGCTTGGCCGCACCGGCGATGACCGGGTCCGGGATCGCGACTCAGAATATGAATCATTTGAGCAGCTACATGCCTAAGTTCAACTTCAAATATTTCACAACGATTTCCATGTTGGTTTTCGCCGTGGGTGGTTCCGAGAAGATCTCACCGTACGTGAATTCCACCAAGAATCCTGCCAAGAACTTCCCCAAGGGGATGATCGTTTTAGCAATTATGGTGGCCGTCTCCGCCATCATGGGTTCCTTCGCCATGGGAATGATCTTCGACGCCAACAACTTGCCTGATGATTTGATGGCAAATGGTGCTTACCTAGCTTTCCAGCGCTTGGGTCATTATTTCCACGTGGGCAATTTGTTGCTCTGGATCTACGCCATCGCCAACGCCATGGCATCGATCGCCGCATTGGCTGTTTCCATTGACGCGCCGCTGCGGATCTTGCTTGATGATGCGGATCCCGACTATATTCCCGCTGGCTTGCGGAAGCGGAACAAGAAGGGCACGCCCGTCAACGGCTACCGTCTCACCGGCTTGCTGGTCAGCTTGATCATCATCATCCCGGCCTTAGGTATTGGCGGGACCAACAGTCTCTACAATTGGCTGCTGAACTTAAACTCCGTCGTAATGCCGTTACGTTATCTCTGGGTGTTCCTCGCCTTCATGTTGCTCAACCGCCACTTGGATAAATTCCATTCTGACTACATGTTTGTTAAGAACAGCAAGGTCGGGTTCGGCTTCGGTCTCTGGTGCTTCCTCTTCACCGCGTTCGCCTGCATCCTCGGCATGGTACCAAAAATCGAATACGCCAGCAATCCAAGCGCTTGGTGGTTCCAATTGATTCTTAACGTGTTGATGCCGGCAATTCTGATTGGGATCGGCTTTATCTTACCCGCCATTGCCCGCCGTCATTCTACGAAAGAGCTCCAATAAATTCACCCGTTCTACATTCTATCGGGATCAAAAAAAAGCCGCTGAACCAGCGGCTTTTTTAGTGCGATAAATTTCAATTTGATGCTAACGTGCTTGGCTCAAGAACAAGCTGGCGCCGAGCAAATCGCGCGCGTCCAATGGGATCAACGCTTGATCGAGTAGCGGCACTTAGCAAGTACTGATGGGATCGCGCCTAGAACTTGCTGATGACCTCAGCGTTCAGTTGGCAAATGATTTTCTCAGCCAATTGCAGCGCATCCGCATAATCCTGATAGGCAATGAAGCAGTAAGGTGTGTGGGCATAGCGGACCGGCACGCTGATGACGATAGTTGGCGCGCCATTGTAGCGATTGATGATGGCGCCGTCTTGGCCGCCGCCGGTTCTAACCGAACGTTGCGTGTGGATCCCATTCTCCTTGGCGATATCCAAAGCATACCGTTGGAAATGGGGATTGGTGACAATGGTTGAATCGAAGTCGCGCAACATTGGTCCCCGACCCAGGCCAGCTTGGATCAAGTAATCTGGCATAACGGTATCATCTGCTGGCGCGCCTTCAAAAACAATTGCCAAATCTGGTTTGATTTTCCGGACAACGACTTCAGCACCACGATCGCCAACTTCTTCTTGCGACGAAAGGCCGGCAATCAAATCAATATCCAAGCTTGTTTGCGCCAGATCCTTCAGCGTCGATGCCAACAACGCCGTGCCGATGCGATTATCGAACGCTTTGCCTAAGAAAAGGCCGGTGTGTTCATTGTATTCGCAGGTTACATCTGGAACGACTGGTGCGCCAATTTCAATCTGATAATCGTCGATGATTTCTTGGGCTGTCGTTGCGCCAACATCAATTTTCAGTTCATCCATCTTTGGTAGACGGGTTCGTTCTTCAGGCGTCATGAAATGAGGCGGCGTACTGCTGATAATGCCAGAAATCCATTCACCATTACGGTTGCGCACTTTCACCTTTTGGGCCGGAATAGTTACCAGCGCCCAGCCGCCGACCTGAACAAACATCAATTGGCCATTAGGTTTGATTGCCCGCACCATAAAGCCAACCTCATCAGAGTGAGCATCTAACTCAACAACTGGCCGTTGCCCGTTGTTATGGTGATGCTCAACGAAAACGTTGCGCATATGATCTTCGGTGATTTTTCCTGTGCCAGCGACCTCTTCACGGAAAAGGCGGGTCACATCATCCTCAAAGGCAGAAATGCCATAGACATTGGATAGCTTTTGAATCAATTCAACTGCGTTTTTCTTTTCCATTCTTTTCATCCTCTCAAATGTTTCATGTGGAACAACCAGTTCAATGGGCTGTTTCCGAATACCTTACTATTATATGCTAAATCTAATGACTTGTCTTTGGCAAATCCTTTTTACTTCTGGACAGAAATGTTTCACGTGAAACATTTATAAGCTAACAAACATTGATTTGTCGGCTTTTGGTTTTGAAGTGGCACCGATTTGGCACACTCCAGCGCTTTTTCATTCTGGTGGCACATCGAGTAGACCTTCAAGTCGCTTAGCCGCTTCGGCATCACTTTTAGGATAAAGGAGCCCATAAACATCAAGCGTCGTACGCACGTCTGCGTGTCCGAGCCGGTCACGGACAATTAGCGCGTTCTCACCCATACTAATGAGAAGCGACGCATGTGAGTGACGGAGGCCGTGAGCTGTGATGGTCGGCACTCCGGTTAGTTCACCGTAATCATGCACAATCGCGTTAATGTAGTTGTTATTCAAGGGTACACCATCGAGCGACAGCACGAATTTAGAATGTACCATCAATCGTTGATCCTCATACCATTCCTCAAGAAAGTCGGCAGTTTGCTGGTCAATACTGATAACACGCGTCCCGTCTTTGGTTTTCGTTTTATGAAACTCATAGTCATTAGCACTCTTGTAGATCAACGTCTTGTTGATATTGACGGTTTTCGCTTTGAGGTCAATATCGCGCCACGTCAACGCTTTAGCCTCCCCCGAACGCATACCAGTCATGAACATGAACCACAGGATAATGAAGTCCAATCGCTGTGTATACGTGGTCTTACTGGTCTTTTGAATCACCTTCTGGAATTCATCTTTCGTCCAGAACTCAATGTCTTTTTGCTTATACTTGACGTTACCAACGATTTTGGCAGAGTTGTTGTTCATTAAGCCGAGTGTGATGGCACGGCTAAGGATTGCCCCCAATAAGGTAAGGTGTGTGCCATGCGTGTATAGCCGTTGGAATGGTCTTCTAGAAATTCAAACTGCCAGTTCTGTACATCGAATGGCGTTATCTTGGCAATTTGCATGTTGTCGAAGTATGCAAGCGCCCGTCGAATGACGCCACAACGATGCCGAAAGGTCTGTTCGTTGACATTATTTTTATAGAATGGCAAGAAATAGGTTTTGGTAAATTCCTTAAACGTACTGGTTGGGTGGTAAGCCTCCTCGTCTGCTTTGGCGACTAACTTACGGTAATCCTCTTTAGCGGCGGTCTTGGCCTTGAAACCAGAACGCCTTTTTTGAATTCGTTTGCCGGTCATCGCATCAAATCCTAAACTGGCGCGATAGTAGTACGTGCCATCTTTTGCTTTTTTAATCAGTTCACTCTCTTTGGTCAAATTGTTCAGTCTCCTTTGCTCGGCCATCGAGCGTGCCTGTTTGTGCCGTAAATAATGGACATCCAAGAATTTGTTCAACCGCTGACGCTGGAACGCGGCGCCGCCCGCGAATCGCGTAGTAATTCAGTCCTTGTTTAACGAGATTGGCCTTAGCCATTCGTAGTAGCTGGGTGGCTTCGTATTCACCAAACCCATAAGATATCAGGTCTTGGCGACTGATGAATAGTGCCGATTGCGATGGTAAGACCATGTGATCACCTCCAATGTTGTTAGTCTTAGTTGTTCAGTTGCCAAAGAACAAACACTTTTGATGGCTGTTTGTAACATCTAACTTTACCGATAGTGTATAATCTTAGATGTTCGTTGTAAACACTAAAAGTCTTTACTACAAACATTAAATATGCTTAAATAATGTAAAGAGAGTTTCATTTTCCGCAAACACTTGGTTGTACACCCAAGGAGGACAAAATTATGCGCCCAAGCACATCACAGACACCTGCCGGAAAGAATCGTAAGCCGATCACAGATAAGAAGCTGGACCTTGCACCAAGCACAGGGACAATAATCGGACAAAACATTCGACGGCTACGCAAATCTAAAGGTATGACTCAACGTGAGCTCGCAGATAAGTTGAATACCATCGAACAGACTATTTCAAAAATGGAACGTGGTATCTTTAGCCCCTCAACAGAAAGCTTGATGCAGCTTTGTGCAATATTTAATGTGACGCCAAATGACCTGATGCTCGACATGTCAGTAGTCGAGAATATTCGGGCAAACGCCTTAGACGACCAGGATAATTCGCTGCAATCCTTAACGAAACAGATGCTTCCCGTTCAACAACTATTTGCGAAAGCTGATATAGCAAGAGATGCTCATGATGAAGGCGCAGAAGCAGAGGCACTTGACCAGATTATTAAGACTTACACGCCGCGCCTTTCCGATCGTTGGCGAGTTGCTGAATGGCTACATTCACAATATATTGCTTCGAGTTTGAAACTTATGGACAGCCAAGTGCGTGATTGCCTGATAAAACTAGAGTTGGAATAAATGAAGTTGAGGTATTTTGATGAAATTAACTGGATATGAAGATTTACGCGTTCAGAAGACCATCAACTCGATCTATGACGCATTTGAAACATTGATACTAGCGAACGATTACGAAAAAATTACCGTTACGGCTCTCGCCAAGTTGGCCCAAATCAATAAGAAGACCTTTTATCGGTATTATCCGACTATGGACGATCTCTTATCTGAAATGCAGTCTCGTTACTCACAAGGCTACTTACAAATCACGGCTCACTTTCAATACCCACGAGACATCGCCAAAAGCGTTCGCAGCTTCTTCGAATACTCTGCGGTCCAAGGCCCAGCCTATGACCGAATCACGATCAGTGGTGCTTATTCTGGAATCAGACAGCAGATGGTGGATCAGGTCATGAGTAAGACTTGGGGAGCCTCACCGGAATTCCAAAAGCTTGCGGATTGGCAAAAGCAAATGTTGTTAAGCTTTGTCCAAGACACTGGCCTACGTGTGTATCACCAGTGGATCGACAATAACCGTTCTGCACCATTAGAAGACGTCATCACACTTGCAACTGCATTGATGCAAGGTGGTGTCGAAAAGTTACTTTCAGCATTTGATCAATAGTTACAATCAGACAATCAGGAAACTGGTTGTCTTTTTTTGTGCCGCTTTTTTAAAAAGTGTGGCATAAGTCCCGAATTTGAAAACATTGCCCATCGAATGAGTTCATCGACGCTGGTATACTAGCAATATTGAAAGGCGGTGAAGTCATTATGGATAAGCAAACTAGACAGGAAACGATTGCCGTTTTTCACGAAATGACATCAGGCATGCTACGGCACGATGTGACATTGCTGAAACAAGTAATTGCGCCAGACGCAATTTTCGTCCATCTCAATGGCAAAGTACAATCTCGGGAGGTCTGGTTAGATCAGATGCGAATTGGTCGCATGCGCTATCTCGACAGTAACGAATTGACTTTAACAGTAACTGAAGACGGCACAGATGTTGTCATTGTCAGCCGGTCAGACTTGACCGCCCGCATTTATGGCTTTGAGAATTGCTGGCACATTGAGACAACGACTAGACTTGCTCAACGCAATAACGCATGGCAAATCACCCGCTCGCAAGCACAATTTTTTTAGAGGAGGCTTTATGAAAAGAAAACTCGCAATGGCAACGATTGCCTTACTAATTGCCAATTTTATGGGTGGCCTAGACGCCACCATTGTTAACACTGCACTACCAGTGATTATTAGCGACTTAAACGGCATCCGGCTCGTCGGTTGGGTCAGTTCCGTATTCTTATTAGGCACGGCAATCACAACCGTATTATGGGGTCGAATTGGTGAAACCATCGGTAACAAACGTGCCTTTCAGATTTCCACATTCTTATTTATCGGCAGCTCGGTCATCGCTGGATTATCCAATAGTATGGTTATGCTAATTGTCGCTCGAGCGGTAATGGGCATTGGGACGGGAGGTATGGTTTCAATTCCATTCATTATCTACGCGGATATTTATCCCAATGCTGCGCAGCGCGCACGGGCTTTAGGTTGGGTCACTGCGTCTTACACCCTTTCCACGGTGAGGGGTCCAATTATCGGTGGGTGGCTAGTTGATCAATTTACTTGGCACTGGATTTTCTTTATCAACTTGCCAATCGGAATCATCTCAATGTTGTTACTACAATGGGCTTATCAAGATACAAAACGTCAAAGAGAACGCCAAGCCTTTGATTATGCCGGCGCTGCGGTTCTTGCCCTCGCATTGATCCTGTTGTTGTTTGCAGGTGATGCGTTGGCTGTCAGTGTCTTGCGCGCGGTATTACTTTTACTTGCCGGCATCATTCTATTAGCCGCGTTTTGGCACGTTGAAGGCCGTGCAACCAATCCTTTGATTCCACACCAGTTAATCACGGCTTGGCCGGTTCAAGCGCAAAACCTGATCATGTTTTTAATCAATGGATTCTTTATCGGTTATAGCGTCTATGCTCCAATGTGGGCGCAAGGAATTCTGGGGACAAACGCAACGTTTGGCGGATTGACCCAGATTGCTGGTTCCCTGATGCTTTTGATTGGTACCCGCTTAACCGCGCATCTCATGACGAAGCTTGGATACAAAACCATTGTTCTGGTGGGGACAACCAGTTTGCTAATCTCTGCACTTGCCATGGTAATTGCAACCAAGAATGCCCCGTATTGGTGGTTGCTGATCAGTGGTGCTTTTGAAGGATTTGGTATGGGCTTGTCATTCACACCAATGCAAGTGTCCATTCAAGACGGGGTCGAAAAAGAACTTGTGAGTGTTTCGACCACGTTTGGCCTATTATTTCGAACGCTTGGGGAAACCTTCCTCGCCTCAATTTTCGGCGCTGTCCTCAGTTTAAGTACAACCCGTCAAGTGGCAACTGCCGGACACGGGATCACAACCAATATGATCAATCATCTGTCAGATTCGGCGACTGCTAAAGGTCTCGATCCAGCATTACTACCACAGTTGCGAACGATTCTATTCAATGGCATTCATACGATTATGATCATCGGTTTGGTATTGATCATCATTGCATTTCTGATCAACATTCGCCGTCGCGAGCCAAAACCTGCTGCACGCTAACAAAAGAAAGAAGGATTAACATGACAATTCCAAGCATTGAACTCAACAACGGTACACTGATTCCGCAAGTCGGACTAGGCGTGTATCAAATTTCAGGTGACGACAACACGCGACAAGCAGTATCGGCAGCCTTGAAGATGGGCTATCGACACATTGACACCGCCCACGCTTATCAAAATGAGCGCGGGGTTGGACAAGCTGTCGCCACAAGTGGCATCGAGCGCAAGGACATCTGGATCACCAGCAAGTTGTGGCCACATGAGTATGGCAAGGATTTAACGCAGATCGCGATTGACAAGATGTTGGATCGGCTTAACACACCATACCTCGACTTGTTATTGCTCCATCAACAAGTCGGTGATTACATGGGTGCCTGGCAAGCGATGGAAGCGGCTGTCCGGTCAGGTAAAGTGCGCGCCATCGGGTTGAGTAATTTCGATGGCGCTCGGCTTGACGAAGTACTCCGGCAAGCGACGATCAAACCAGCAATCATGCAAGTAGAACTGCACCCGTATTTTCAACAGAACGACTTGAAGGAAATTCTAGCCCCTTATGGAACAAAACTTGAATCATGGTACCCATTAGGGCATGGTGATCCGCAGTTATTGAACGAAACATTGTTTTCAGAATTGGCTAAGAAGTATCACAAGTCGAATGCACAAATTATCTTGCGCTGGCATACACAAGTCGGTCATATCGTCTTCCCTAAGACAACTAATCCGGCACATATGTCTGATAACATTGCCTTGTTTGATTTCGAATTAACCGACTTAGAAATGGCAAAAATTGCCGCGCTTGATTGCAATAAACGTTACTTCAACGTACCCTTGGAACAACAAGCCGCGCAGTTTATGGCCTGGCATCCAGAAGACTAGGAGGTATTTTATGAAACTACTTATTTTAGGTGCTTACGGGCAAATTGCTCGGATCGTTGAACATCGTATTCTATCGGGATCTGAATTTAATGACGTCGATTTGACGTTAGGATTACGCAATAGCCAGCGTCTTGCCGCATTGAATGATAATCCAAGGGTACGAATTATCGAGCTGGATCTTGAATCTGCTGAGGACGTGACAAGCGCAATGTCAGGACAGGATATGGTTTTTGTTGCTGATGTCGATCACGATGCTGATAATGCCAAAACTCGAAACGTCCTTAAAGCAATGAGGCAACACAATGTAAGTCGTGTTATTTCATCAAACATCCTGGGAATCTACGATGAAGTTCCTGGTGAATTTGGCCGGTGGAATCACGAATTCGTCAAAGCGGGGCTAAAATCAGCAAGAAATTCTGATCGCATGCTTTCAGAATCTGGTATGACCTATACGACTTTACGTATACCGTGGCTCAACGATCGTAATGAAATCAAATACACGATTACTCATCAAAATGAGCCTTACCTTGGCGTATCAGGTTCCCGCCAAAGCATTGCTGACGTGGTGCTCAAAATCGTTCGCGATCCATCATTTGTCGCAAACGAGAGTATTGGTATTGCTGACCCTACAACTCAAGGTGAGCCGCGTCCCGTTTATTAGCCGTATATTGGTCGCACAGTAACAAGCTGTGGTGTATGTGCCGACGCCGAGTAGCGCATGCCATGATACAGCGGCACTTATATAGTGTCTGTGAAAATGACACCTAGTCAAAATGATGGATTAATCGGAAATGTCCCATTTATTTCCGGTTACTATAAACCGCGCTAGGTTAGGATTCTACCCGGTGTTCGGGCATGATTTTTTTACTTTACTCCCCCCTGTTAGAGTACTGGGGGTATACGGCGACCGGCTGACGCCGGCCGCCGTTTGCTCGCGCTTGCGCCTTTCGCGTTGCACGGCGCGCGCGGCAAACGCGGGGACACAAAGAGCGATTACCACGGTCGTCAGTAATCGCTCAATCAATCTTCTTGGATGTTTTGCTGGCACAGAGCTGGCACACTCCATAGCAATTTCAGCATTTTTAGGCTCTCTCCATTGGCACAAGAATGCCGTTAAATCGCTATTCTTGCTTCAATCACAGGATAGGGTTGTTTTCACGTGGAACAATTCAAATTTATCCATTGACTTCGCTGTTCAAGGCTACTCATTCGCCGGCAAAGATGTTATAATTCTTTTGGGTGCCAAACCCTGAGAACAGAGACTGCTGGCGTCGCAAGACGTTTCGAAAACAGTCTTGTGTTCTCTTTTTTTGTTGGCGGGTCAAAATGGTTTTCGGTCGGCCAATCTGCTAAACTGGGGGCGGAGATGATATTATGAAGAATCCGCGTTGGTTGAGCGTTGTCTTGGTGATTGTCTACGCCCTAGTGGTGATTTGCTTGTTCATGGGCAAAAACATGTTATCCATGTATCTGATGGGCTTTGGGATGCTCGGCGAAGCTATCTATGGTTTAGTGACGAATTGGCACGATTCAGGCAAATGAACGCCCCAGCACCACCTGCGTTAATCAAAAGAGAGTGAATATCGCGCGACTGGCCGCCGCATGATGTTCACTCTCTTTTTTAAAATCGGGAAACAGAATTGCTCCTGGTTAGTTATCCCAGACGTGATTCAAAATCACAGTTTGTGTCCGATCGGGACCAACAGCGAAGGTTGCTAAATCCACGCCGGTCAGTTCGGCAATTCGGTGTAAATAGTTCTGCGCATTGACGGGCAGCTCAGCGAAGGTTTTAACCTGGGTGATGTCCTCTTGCCAGCCTGGAAGTTCTTCGTACACTGGTTGGCATTGAGCCAGTTCCGTCAAACTAGCGGGATAACGATCGATCGTGGCGCCATTCAATTGGTAAGCCACGCAAATCTTAACGGTGTCCAGGCCAGTTAACACATCAATCGAATTCAAGCAAAGATCGGTCAAGCCCGCGACACGTTTGGCGTGACGCACCACGACAGAATCGAACCAGCCGATCCGCCGTGGTCGCTTGGTGACAACGCCATACTCATGCCCAGCCTCACGGATGAAATGGCCGGTTTCGTCCAGCAATTCCGTTGGGAAAGGACCGTCGCCAACACGCGAGGTGTAAGCCTTGGCCACACCAACGACGCGATCGATCGTGGTTGGTCCGACGCCAGCGCCAGCACAAACACCGCCAGCAGGATTGGAAGAGGTCACGAATGGATAGGTGCCTTGATCCAGATCAAGCATGACACCCTGAGCGCCTTCAAACAAAACGTGCCCGTGCTTTTGCACCGTTTCGTCAATCAGCACCGAGGTGTCACAAACGTATTTGGCCAATTGTTGACCGTATTCATAAAACGGTTCGAAAATATCTTCGAATTTTAATGGTTCTTGATGGTAAATTTTGGTTAGAAGTTCGTTCTTGAGTGCTAAATTTTGTTGAAGTTTTTCGGCAAAAACATCTTTCTCTAGTAAGTCGGCCATCCGAATGCCAGAGCGCGTTGCTTTATCCGTGTAAGCCGGCCCGATGCCCCGATTCGTCGTGCCGATCTTCTCACTGCCGCGGTACTGTTCCAGCGCGTGATCTATGGCGATATGATATGGAAGAATCAGGTGGCAACGATTGGAGATACGCAAATTGGCCGTCGAAATTCCTTGTTCATGAACGCGCGCGATCTCACCCACCAACGATTCCGGATTGACAACAACGCCATTGCCTAAAACGGAAATTTTATCAGGATAAAGGATGCCTGAGGGAATCAACCGCAATTTGTAGACTTGACCCTGGGACTTGATTGTGTGACCAGCGTTGTCGCCGCCTTGGTAGCGCACGATCACATCAGCTTTCTGACTGAGGAAGTCGGTGATCTTGCCCTTACCCTCGTCACCCCACTGCGTTCCAACTACAATTACACCCGTCATGCTAGCAACTCCTCTTTTATCAACGTTAACAACAGAACATATATTATCATGTTTTCCAATGCTTTACAATGAAGAAATCAAACGTTGCGTGTACGATCATCTAAGTAAGCGTTTTATAGGCGAACAATCATTGGGCTAGAAGCAAATAGATTGACAAACTCACGAATTTCTTGAATCGTTCTTGCTACCGCCCGCGCCAACCGCATGTCGATAATATCGGTGCAAAAAAAGTGCTGCTTGGTCACGGCCACGCTAGTTTACTGGCAGACACCAGCAAACTCCCCTACAGACCACAGGCAACACTTACAACGGAATATTCAATTTTAGGGACGAGCGGATTTGTGCTCTCGAATCCACAATCTCACTTGAAAAATGTGGAAAATCACTGATTGCCAGGCGGTGAAAACGCACGATTATTTCCCGGGAAATAATCTAATTATCACCCCGGGGTGAAATCGAGGAGAACTTATTGTAGGACTTAATAAATAGTAAATTGACCGTTCCTCGAGCGCCGGCCCGGTTCTTCTCGACGATCACTTCAACAGGGCCGACATTTTGCTCATCATCATTGGCTGGTGCGGCTGGACCTGTTGGACCACCGTCACTGCCGTCTTCTTCGGCGCGGTAATAGTCATCCCGATACAGGAAAGCGACGATATCGGCATCCTGCTCGATTGAGCCCGATTCTCGAATATCTGAGAGCACCGGTCGTTTATCTTGGCGTTGTTCAACACCCCGCGATAACTGCGACAAGGCAATGACTGGCACGTGCAATTCCTTGGCCAGTTTCTTCAGCTGCCGGGAAATTGCGGAGACTTCTTGTTGCCGGTTCTCTTGACCAGAACCTTCGATCAATTGCAGATAATCGATCACGATCAAGCCTAGATTTTTCTGTTCTTGTTGCAGCCGTCGACTTTTCGCGCGGATCTCCGCCATTTTGACCCCGGGCGTGTCGTCAATGAAAATCTTCGCCTTTGCCAAACTACCCATGGCCACGACCAATTGTTGCCATTCTGAATCGTTCAGATTGCCAGTCCGCAGGTGATTGGCATCAATGCTACCTTCCGCGCAGATCATCCGGTTGACCAAAGATTCGGCGCCCATTTCCAAACTGAAAATCGCAATCGACGTATCCACATCGGAAGTGCCGATATTCTGGGCGATATTCAACGCGAACGCCGTTTTACCAACGCCGGGACGGGCGGCCAGAATGATCAACTCATCCTCATGGAGGCCAGCGGTAATGCGGTCCAGATCAGTGTAGCCAGTACTCAATCCAGTGATACTGCTATCGTTCTTGGTCAAGGCATCGATATGCGTCAGCGATTCGGTCAAGATATCACTGATTTGCTTGAAACCATTACGATTGCGGTTCTGACCAACATCAGAGATCGCCCGCTCGGCATCATCAAGGATCGTTGCGGCGTCGTCCTTTTGCTGAAAACTCTGACTAATGATCCGCGTGGAAGCACCGATCAGTTTACGTAGTTGGGATTTCTCTTCAACGATCTTGGCATAATAAACCACGTTCCGCGGTGTTGGGGTACCCACCGCCAACTCGCCCAAATAGGTGGCGCCACCAATATCATCGAGTTGATTATGGCTCTCCAATTCATTTCGCAAGGTAACGGTATCGATCTGTTCACCGCGATCATTGATCGCCACCATGGCCTGATAAATCAGCTGATTGGCATGACGATAGAAGTCTTCTGGGGTGAGATATTCCATTGCATCAATGATTGCTTCCGGCGCCAAGAAAATCGCACCTAACACGGCGGCCTCGGCCTCCGGATTGTTTGGTGGCACTTGGCTTAATAAATTGTTATCCATCATTACTCCTATCTACAACACGGTAGCACAACATGGCTGCTTGTTACCGTTGCTTCGCCTTGGCGTTTCTCGCTATTATTCTAGTAAATTTCTGATTTATTCTAGTAAAAAGGGACTGAGACAAAACAGTTGTTTTGTTACCAGTCCCAGTTTTTCAAACAAGGCCGGTCTGATCAGACTGGATCCTCATTTCACTTGTAGGTTATCTTGCCGATTTGGACGTTCAAGTTAGCGTTATAACGTTATATCAGCAATTTTGCCACGACCTACGGACACGCTGCCGACGTTATGTCGGTGTTATAACGTGTGCGATGTCGCGACCTGTTATTCCGCGGTAATGTGCACCCGGATCTTGGCGTTGACACCGTTGAATAATTTAACCGGCACATTGGTATAACCTAAACTCTTGATCGGTTCAGCAAGTTGCAGCCGGCGCTTGTCAATCTTGATGTCAAACTGAGCGGCCAACGCCTCAACAATTTGTTTGCTGGGCACGGAGCCGAATAAGCGACTGTCAGAGCCCGCCTTAGAATGGATCGCCACCACGGTTTCATCGGCTTCCAAACGTGCCTTGACCGCAATGGCCGCGGCTTTATCATTGGCGATTTGCTTGGCCTCAGCCTTTTGTTGGCCTTTTAATTGGCTAACGGCGTTCTTGGTCGCTTCTTTCGCGGCCCCGTTCTTGAAGAGGAAGTTGCGAGCATAGCCGTCGGGTACCTCTTTGATATCCCCACGTTTGCCTTTGCCGCGAACATCTTTGAGAAAAATAACTTTCATGCGAAAAGCCTCCTTGTCTACCTAAAAATACTAACTGATTTGCGCAAAAAATGCGACCTTTTCTAACGGAAAGTCGAAATATCGCGATCAAGCTTGGCGAAAATAGCTCGCCCCGACCGCGTGGAACTTGGCGGAAATACTGGGACTCACTGGAAATTGTCAGAAATTCACGGCCATTGCTGGCGATTTACAGTCATTGCTAGCAATTTCTAGCGATTCACAGTCATTTCTTGCAAATTTCTTGTGATTGGCGTCCATTACTGCAATTTCTACCCATTTCCAGTAATGGCGCCAGGTCCAGTGCTCCAGTGGCGCCAATGACTGCTACGCGTCTGTGTCGTCGGCGTTGAGGATTTCGAGCAGTTGCTTGCGCGCTTGGGCGACTGAGGTCCCTTTGATTTGGGTGGCGGCATTGGATAAGTGACCACCACCGCCCATTTTCTCCATGATGATTTGGACATTGACATCGCCAATACTGCGGGCGGAGATGCCCACCATGTCATCCAGGCGGCGGCAGATCACAAAGGAGGCGTCGATGCCGGATAGGTTCAGCATGGTGTCCGCTGCCTGCGCGGCCAAAACAGGATCATAGGTTTGATCTTCTTCACCATTCGCCACGGCAATATTGGGTTTGACCATTTCCATCGAATCGATCAAATGGTTCCGTTGGATAAAGTCGTTGGGACTTTCCTTCAGCAGGCGCTGGACCATGCCATTGTCGGCGCCGACGGAACGCAGGTAACTAGCGGCGTCAAAGGTCCGCGTGCCCGTGCGTTGGGCAAAGGAGCGGGTATCGACGGAAATACCGGCCAGCATGGCGGTCGCTTCGATTTTGTTCAACGGTTCGGCGTCGGTTGGCTGGTATTCGAAGATCTCGGCGATCAACTCACAGGTGGAGCTGGCATAAGGTTCAATGTAGGTCAACATTGGATTCTCCGGGAACTCTTCGCCTCGGCGGTGATGATCGATAATGACCACGCGCTGCTCCAATTTGTGATACAGCTCCGGACTGATCGAGATCGACGGCTTCGAATGGTCAACCAGGATCAGCATACTTTTCGGCGTGGCCAACTCGACGGCTTGTTCTGGCGTGACAATGCACTTGACCAAGTCAGGATAGCGACTGATTTCCTTAACCAGGCGCTGCACGTCAGAATGGATCGAAGACTGGTCCAAAACCACGTGACATTTGACGTTGTTCATTTGCGCGATCCGGCGAATACCCAAGGAGGCGCCGATCGCGTCCATATCAGGATGGCTGTGACCCATGACGTAAATGTCATCAACTTGCGTAAATAGGCCTTGCAGCGCCTGACTGATCATCCGCGCCCGCACCCGCGTCCGCTTCTCCATTGGGTTAGTCTTGCCGCCATAGAAACGCGCTTGCTGGTCCTTGGCCCGCACCACCACTTGGTCGCCACCCCGGCCCAAGGCGAGATCCAGATTATTCTGGGAGGTGATCGCCAATTCGGCCAAATCATCGTTGCCATAGGCGAACCCAATGCTCAGCGTGATCGGGAAGTTCTGGGCGGACGTATCCTCGCGAATCCGGTCCAAAATTTGAAACTTGTTGGCCT
Organism: Lapidilactobacillus achengensis; assembly: GCF_003946655.1. Classification (GTDB taxonomy): domain Bacteria; phylum Bacillota; class Bacilli; order Lactobacillales; family Lactobacillaceae; genus Lapidilactobacillus; species Lapidilactobacillus achengensis. The sequence continues at coordinate 8,531 of NZ_RHOV01000010.1, read as the reverse complement.
CCGCCTTGCTCAGCGCTTTCGCGTACGCCAAAACAAAGAAATGATCTTCATCGACCCGTTTCAAGAACATTTCATAACGGTTGGCCCAGTTGCTCAACCGATTGGTCAAATAATTACTTAGATTAGAAACGCTTTGATCGTCCATGCTTTGGGTGATTTCGTCGTAATTATCAACGAAAATTTGGCCGATCACCACTTGCTGCTCCAAGAAACGCTGCTCGATCTTGGCCGAGTGCGTCACGTCCAGCAAATACAGCGCGCCCGCCTTCTCTTGCAGGGTGATCTCAAACTTATAATCGTCCCAGTCCACGATTCGATTGACTTCATCGCCTGGATGGCTGGTGATCAACTTGGCCAAATTGGCGTCCACTTCGGCGATTTTATGGCCGAGGACGGTCCGATCGCCTAAATATTTCTGCAGCGTCGGATTGACCCACTGGATCTCGTAATTTTTGTCAAACAGCATGATCCCGATCGGCATTTGAATCAACGCTTCTTGCTCACCACGCTTGATTCGATAAGACAGGTCGGAAACATAACGGTTGGTATTCTTTGATAAAACTTCAAATCCGTAAAAAATGACCCCCACTAGCAAAATAATCGCGACCAAGAACACGATCCCGAAAATCGGGTTCAAAATCATGGCCACAATACTGGCCGCGATGGCGATTCCCAAAACAGTTAGGGCAATCACCCGCAGTTGAACATCCGCGAAAAAAGTGGGGATGGCGATTTTTTTTCGTAAAAAACTAATCAGTTTCTTCATAGTACCCCTTCGTCGTTCGTTCTCCAAAAAGCTACTTACTCTTCCCATTTTAACATAAATTTAGTGATTCGGAAGCCACCCCAGCGCAAATGCCCACGGTCAACGCGAAAAATCCCCGGGCTGGCGCCGCCTGTTAACCACCAGCGACCGCGAATAGCCCCTTGGCCGGGAAAACGGCGGCAAAACTAAATTAGCCTTCCGAAATCATGACGATTTCAGAAGGCTAATCCAATTCAATTCACAAAATTAGTCAGCTGTTACGAATGGTAACAAGCCCATGATCCGTGCACGCTTGACAGCAACGGTCAACTTGCGCTGATTCTTTGCGCTAGTGCCAGTTACGCGGCGTGGTAAGATTTTACCTCGTTCTGAGATAAAACGTTTCAACAATTCTGTGTCTTTGTAATCGATATATTCGATGTGATTAGCAGCGATAAAATCGACTTTACGGCGACGACGGCCGCCACGACGTTGTTGAGCCATGTGAGTTCCTCCTCTCAAGCGTTAATTAAAACGGGTCCAAATTTAGAACGGTAGATCATCATCGGTGATTGACATTGGTTCACTGCTGTTCGCGAATGGATCATCAGTGGCATTGCTGTTACCGCTCTGCCCACCATTATTGTCTTTCCCCGGATTTGAGTTAAAAGCGTTATTATTGTTCGAATTGTTCTGGTTATAATTGTTGTTAAAGTTGCTACCACCATTGCTGGCGCCACCGTTATAGCCGCCGCCATTACTTTGGCTACCGCTATTATTACTGTGACCACCGGCCCCTTTAGGCTCCAATAGCGAGAAGTTATCCGCCACGACCTCAGTCACGTAAACACGTTGACCTTGTTGGTTTTCGTAATTACGCGTTTGGATCCGGCCTTGGATCCCAACTAAAGAACCTTTATGGGTGAAATTAGCAAAATTTTCAGCAGATTTTCGCCAGATGACGCATTGAATAAAATCGGCCTCATGTTCACCTTGGGCATTAGTAAAAGAGCGATTGATCGCCATCGTAAACGTACCAACAGCAATCCCGTTACCGGTGTAGCGCAACTCAACGTCCTTCGTTAGCCGGCCAACCAGTACCACGTTATTGATCATTTAAAAAGCCCCTTTCTGAACTCGTTTCGCAATTAATGATGTTTTAGTTCTTATCATCGCGTTTAACGATCATATGACGTAAAACGCTACCGTCGATCTTGGAAAGACGGTCGAATTCGTTGACTGACGCATCGTTGTCGGACTTCACATTGACAATGTGATAGATTCCTTCACGATAATCATTGATCTCGTAAGCTAAACGCCGCTTCGACCAATCTTTTGAGTCAACCAATTCTGCACCTTCGCTACCTAAAACGTCATCATAACGCTTGATCAAAGCAGCTTTCGCTTCTTCTTCAAGATCTGGCTTGATGATATAAGTAACTTCGTAAAAAGTTTGTGCCATGGTTTGTACACCTCCTTATGGACTATTGGTTCTTATCTACTAAGAACAAGGAGTAAGCAGCCCTGAAGACTACTCACAAGCTAACAGTTTATCATATTTGTGGCGGGGAAACAAGCGAGCAGCTGGGAATTATTCGATTTTTGGTCGGGGTTGCTTGAACGGACAAAAGTATTATGTCCGCGGCTGGCGCTGCGCGATGCGGCTATTGAAATATGACAACGCTTATTAAACGGGCTGCTCACTCCTTTCGACTCTTGACGCGGGTGGCAAAGTAATTCTGGGCACTTGGTACGAAGTGTTAAATGGTAAGTGTTAAATGGTAAATGGTAAAACTGAACGCTTATCAGAACTGTTAGTGCTAATGAGGACGTTGAGCTGGCTACATCATGAAATACGCAAGAAAGTGAACAATTTTTTTATTTTTGTCGAAAAAAAGCAGCGCTCAAAATTTGAGCGCTGCCGTAATCTGACTTCGGATTTTGAAAATTGCTTTTAAAGCTGTGCCCTGCCATTGGGCCATTCAGGAAAAACTAAGCCTGATCGTCGTCACCTTGATCGGGATCGGCGCTGGCGTCATCTCGTTCGGCGTCGTCTGGGTCGGTCAACGCGGCATCATCAGCTTCCGCGCGGTCTAGCAGGCGTCGGACATCGGAGGGCAGGTCTTGTCCTGGTGTGGCGATGTTGGCGTTATTGGCGGCGTCAGCGAGGTTGGTCGCGTCTGCTTGATCGGTCGTCGAATCGGTCGAATCGGTTTGACCAGCGTCAATGCCTTGTTCCCCGCCAGCCGCGGCTACCGCTGAGCTGGCGGTCGCGCCATCAGCTGTTGACCCGTTCGGATCGGTTGGCTTGGTTGCGCTTGGATCAGTAGGATCATCGTCGTCATCGTCTGGCGCGACCTTGGCCAACGCTGCGACTTTGGCGCCGTTGTCGACTTTGATCACGCGAACACCCATGGTGGCACGACCGGTTTGGGAAACTGCCTTGACTTCAAAACGAATCAGGACGCCTTCGTCGGTGATCAGCATGATATCTTCGCTGCCATCAACGACGGTCAACCCAACTAACGGCCCGTTTTTCTCGGTGATGTTGGCGGTCTTGATGCCTTTACCGCCGCGGCCTTTGATCGGATATTCGGCCACATTGGTCCGTTTGCCATAGCCGTTTTCAGAAATGACTAGGACTTCATGGTCCGGCGCCAGGATCGCGGAACCGACTACATAATCGCCTTCGCGCAGGCGGATCCCCCGCACACCGGCGGCGGTCCGTCCCATGGCCCGGACATCGGTTTCCCGGAAGGAGACCGCGTAGCCTAAATGCGTCCCAATGAAAATGTTCTGGTGATTGTCGGTCAAAAGCACATTACTCAGTGAGTCGCCGTCACGCAAGGTCAGCGCCCGCAAGCCATTGCTGCGGATATTGGCGAATTCCGCCACGCTGGTACGTTTAACGGTGCCCAGCCGGGTGATGAAGAAGAGGGAGTCCTCGGCATCCGCGTCGCGAACCTTGACCACGGTCTCGATCTTCTCACCAGTTTCGATCCCCAACAAGTTGATGATCGGCAACCCTTTGGCGGTCCGACCATATTCAGGAATCTCGTAACCCTTGGCCCGGTAGACTTTACCCACATCGGTAAAGAAGAGCAAGGTGTCATGGGTCGAAGTGAAGATCAATTGCTCGATAAAGTCGTCATCATGAACGTTCATGCCTTGGATCCCGCGGCCGCCCCGATTTTGGACCTTGAACTCATTGGCAGGCACGCGTTTAACGTAGCCGTTATGGCTCAAGACGATCATCACGTCTTCTTCGTCGATCAAGTCTTCGTCTTCGATACTTAATTCTTCGCCGACCAGCAATTCCGTCCGCCGATCATCGCCGAAGCGCCGTTGGATCTCCAACAACTCTTGATAAATGATTTCATCGATTCGTTCGGAACGCGCTAAAATATCTTTCAAATCGGCGATGGTTTTCATTAATTCTTGGTATTCAGCTTCGATCTTTTCCCGTTCCAAACCGGTCAAGCGCACCAACCGCATATCCAAGATCGCTTGGGATTGCTTGTCGCTTAAACCGTAACGGTCCATCATCGTATTTTTGGCCAATTCGCCGGTCTCAGAATCACGGATGATCTTGATGATCTCGTCAATATGATCCAGCGCGATCCGCAATCCTTCAAGAATATGGGCGCGGGCTTCGGCCTTCTTCAGGTCAAAAGCGGTCCGCCGCCGAATAACTTCTTCTTGATGAGCCAAATAATATTGCAGGATCTCTTTCAGACTCAACTGTTTCGGGGCGCCATTAACGATCGCCACCATGTTGAAGCCGAAAGTCGTTTGCATCGGCGTTAATTTGTACAGGTTGTTCAACACCACCGACGCGCTGGCATCCCGGCGCAAGTCGATCGAGATCCGCATCCCTTCACGGTCCGATTCGTCGGCTAGATCAATGATGCCATCAAGCCGCTTGTCCCGGGCCAATTCCGCGATCCGCTCAACCAACTTGGCCTTATTGACCATATAAGGAATCTCATGAACGATGATCCGTTCGCGGCCGTTTTTCAAGGTCTCGATCTCGGTCTTGGCCCGTAAAATAATCGTGCCCTTCCCCGTCTCGTAGGCCCGCCGGATCCCCGACTTGCCCAGAACCAAGCCCCCAGTAGGGAAATCAGGTCCTGGTAAAACTTCCATCAACTCAGCGGTGCTGGCGTCCGGGTTCTTCATCAAAAGGTGCAGGGCACTGATCACTTCCGCCAAATTATGGGGCGGGATATTGGTGGTCATCCCCACCGCGATCCCAGTAGCGCCATTGACTAGCAGGTTCGGGAAGCGGGCTGGTAACACCACAGGCTCCCGTTCAGTGCCATCATAGTTGGGCTGAAAATCGATCGTATCTTTATTGATGTCGCGCAACATTTCCAGAGCGATTTTGCTCATCCGCGCTTCGGTATAACGCATCGCCGCCGCGCCATCACCATCGACCGAGCCAAAGTTCCCGTGGCCGTCGACCAGCATGTAACGGTAGCTGAAATCTTGGGCCATCCGCACCATTGACTCGTAAATCGCCGAATCACCGTGGGGATGGTACTTACCCATGACATCGCCGACGATCCGGGCCGATTTCTTATAAGGCTTGTCCGGGGTCACACCCAGTTCGTTCATGCCATACAAGATCCGCCGATGCACCGGCTTCAAGCCATCGCGAACGTCAGGCAGGGCCCGCGCGACGATGACACTCATTGCATAATCCAAAAATGAATCCCGCATCGTTTTGGAAAGGTTGATCGTTTCGATGCGATGATCTTCAAATTCTGCCATTTACTCGCAAACTTCCCTTCTAGACATCCAAGTTCTTCGTATATTTCGCGTTATCTTCGATGAATTTACGCCGGGGCGCAACATCGTCACCCATCAACATTTGGAAAACCTCATCAGCTTCCGCGGCGTCAGTAACTTCGACCCGGTCCAAACGGCGGTTCTCCGGATTCATTGTGGTCTCCCACAACTGTTCCGCGTCCATTTCCCCTAAACCTTTATACCGTTGGATCGCTGGTTTCGGCGCCGCTGGCAAATGCCCCAAGACCTCTTCCAATTCTTCGTCGGAATCAATGTAACGCATGAATTTCCCTTGGCGCACCTGATATAGCGGTGGCTTGGCCACATAAACATAGCCAGCCTCCACGATCGGCCGCATATACCGATAAAAGAGCGTCAGTAATAACGTCCGAATATGGGCGCCATCCACGTCGGCATCGGTCATGATAATCAATTTGTGATAGCGCGCCTTGGCCACATCGAAATCGCCGCCAAAGCCAGTGCCCATGGCCGTAAATAAGGTCCGGATCTCTTCGTTGGCCAAAATCCGATCCATTGACGCTTTTTCCACGTTTAGAATCTTGCCTCGGATCGGTAAAATCGCTTGCGTCAACCGCGACCGCCCCTGCTTAGCGGAACCGCCGGCGGAATCCCCTTCGACAATGAACAATTCCGAGATATTCGGGTCCTTGCTGGTGTTATCCGCCAATTTACCTGGTAGATTACTGATCTCCAAGCCTGACTTCTTCCGCGTCACTTCCCGCGCGTGCTTGGCTGCCAAGCGCGCTTTGGAGGCCAATTGACCTTTTTCCACGATTTGTTTGGCGACGGTCGGATTTTCCATCAAGAACTTCATGAAGGTTTCGGAGAACATCCGATCGGTGACCGTCCGCGCGTCCGAGTTACCCAACTTCGTCTTGGTCTGACCCTCAAATTGGGGATCAGGATGCTTGATCGAAACCACGGCCGTCATCCCTTCCCGCACATCATCGCCGGAAAGATTGTCGTCGTTGTCCTTGATCAAGTTGGCTCGCTTACCATAATCGTTGATGATCCGCGTCAGCGCCGCTTTAAAGCCGGCCTCGTGGGTGCCACCTTCGTAGGTATGGATATTATTCGCGAACGTCAGCAGATTGGAATGGAAATCATCGGTATATTGCAACGCGACTTCCACCGTGATCCCGTCCTGTTCGCCTTCCACATAGATCGGCTCAGGGAAGAGCACCGTCTTCTTCTCGTTGAGATATTCAACGTAACTCTTGATCCCGCCAACATAATGATAGGTGATCCGTTCCGCCGTCGCCGCGCGTTTGTCGGTAAAGGTCAATTTCAACCCTTTATTCAAGAAAGCCAACTCGCGGATCCGCGTATTCAAGACATGATCGTCAAAAACCGTCGTCTCCGTGAAAATATCCGGATCAGGCAGAAAATGAACCTTGGTGCCATGTTCATGCGCCGCCGCGGTGCCAATGACCTTCATTTCGGTCCGCACCTTGCCGCGAACAAAATCCATGTAATAACGCTTGCCTTCACGAGTCACGGTCACGTCCAAAACGCTGGAAAGCGCGTTAACGACCGAGCCGCCGACCCCGTGCAACCCACCGGAGACTTTGTAGCCGCCACCGCCGAATTTACCACCGGCGTGCAGGATCGTGTAAACCGTCTCCAAAGCAGGCCGTCCCGTTTTCGGTTGGATATCCACCGGGATACCCCGGCCATTATCGGTGACGGTGATGCTATTGTCCGCTTCAACTTCCACATCGATCTGCGTGGCGAAACCGGCCAACGCCTCATCGATGCCGTTATCAATGATTTCCCAAACTAAATGGTGCAGACCTTGGCTACTGGTCGAGCCAATGTACATCCCCGGGCGTTTCCGCACGGCTTCCAGTCCTTCCAACACTTGGATCTGGCTGGCGTTGTATTCTTTCGCTTTTTCTTCCTTGGCCAAAACAGCTTCCGCAGACGGTGCCGCTGGTGTTGCGTCAGCCGTTGCAGGCGCGTCGGTTTCGTCGGCGATCAAGGGTTTGATGGTTGGTTCGGGTTCATTTGTTGGGTTTTGTTGATTTTTCTCTGAATCGTTCACAAAAATCCTCCTAACTGGTGGGTGCTTGGTTTGATGCGGTGTTTTTTATCTTTTTGTTTTTATCTATGATTTCTGTTGATTGTGCTGGATCTGGTTGCAGGGGGAAAGTGGGTGTTGCGCGTGAGCGCAACCGGCTGGGACTGCTGTTGCGGACTGGAACGTGGTGGGCATCGTTTGAAGCCAATCCGCAAAGGGCGCGGCTTGTCTTCAAATCGAGCCTTGTCCTAAGCGGCAAAGCCGCAAAGGACAATTTCACCACTGAGCCGCGCAGTCCCAGCCGGTTGCTGAACAGAATTGAGCTTATCTACAATCAAGATCAGCTATTTAGCGAAGTGCTTTTGCTAGTTATGCAAAATACCGCACTTTTTGGGTGGTCCGGCGATGCCAACAGTTGATTCGAGTCAATTTGTACTTTTACGCCGCTTGATTCACGGATAACATGTTTCGACTCGAACCGGTTGCTGGGCATAATTGAGCCGATCTGCAATCAAGTGGAGTATCGGACAAAGTGATTTTGCAAGATAGCGGTCAAATAATTCCCACTTTTTTGGTGGTCTGGCAACACCAACGGATTCGGATCAGGAGCTCGGGACATTTTGCGTGGGCTGAACATCTCTACTTGTTTCTTTAACAATCCACGGGTAGAAACCGACCGATTCAGTTGATTCATCCAGAACTAGGTCTGTTCATCAGATAGACTGCGCTGGTGTCACCAATTCAAGGATTGTGACCACGGTCGTCAAGTGCGGGGCTCCTCATCAATTGACGATAGCTTGCCAAATGGCGTGAGTGCTCAAACGGCTGTTATAACGTTGAGCGGCTGGAGCGGAGCGTGGCGTTGAAACGTGCTCCACACAACTGACTTCTGCGCTTAACTACGCCAGGCTTCCGGAGGCAAAGCCCAGCCTCCAAAATCCTGGCTAGGTTAAT
>NZ_RHOV01000001.1 GCF_003946655.1 Lapidilactobacillus achengensis | reverse complement strand
CAGTATGTGGCGGAAATGCTTGAGATCCTAAAAACCACGGCAACTGATAACGAGATCACGATTGAACAAGCAGAGGTCATGCCGGATCATGTGCACCTGCTTTTGAGCTTCAAGCCCAAGTATGCGCCCACAACTGTTGTCAAGATCTTAAAGGGTGCATCAGCTCGGACATGGTTCACAGCTCATTCTGAGACCAAGAAACTCCTCTGGGGTGGACATTTGTGGTCGCCAAGCTATTACATGGGGACACTTGGCAACATGTCAAAAGAGACGGTTGCCAACTATATTCAAAATCAGAGAACAGAAAGGGGCAAGGCGGGGCGACCAAGCAAGAAAGCTAAATAGCGTTAGCAAGTGCAGGCTTTCCTCCTCTGACTAAAGTTAGAGGTTTCCCGCCCAAAATTGTAATGAAAGTCGTTGTGTTAGGGAGTACCGGCCATATTGGCTCGTTTCTCGTGCCTCAACTGGTGCGGGCAGGTTATCAGGTGGTGGCGGTCAGTCGCGGGCAACGGCGACCTTACGCCGCGGACAAGGCCTGGGATGAGGTTGAGCAAGTGAGTCTTGATCGCGTAAAGGACGCTCAGTTTACGGCCAAAGTTGCCGCGCTCCACGGCGATGTGGTGGTGGATTTGATCAACTTCAACGTGGCGGAAACACGGAAAATGATCACCACATTGAGTCAGACTTCGGTGCAACAATACCTTTACTGCTCATCGATTTGGGCGCACGGTCGCGCCACCACCTTGCCAGTTCAGCCCAATGCCTTTAAGGAACCTTTGGACGCCTATGGTCGCGATAAATATGAAAGCGAAAAATTGTTGAAGCAAGCCTATTTGGCCTCTGGTTTCCCCGCGACGGTGATCATGCCGGGGCAGATCTCCGGACCGGGTTGGGCGATCATCAGTCCTTATGGTAATACGGACACCACCGTTTTTCAGAAAATTGCCAATGGCGAGCGGATTTTCTTGCCGAACTTTGGCATGGAAACTCTGCATCATGTTCACGCAGCCGACGTTGCCCAGCTGTTTGTTCGGGCCATTCAGCATCGCGCTAGCGCGTTAGGCCAGAGTTTTCACGCGGTGGCTGGGGAATCGATCACGCTTTATGGTTACGCTCAGGCGATGTATCATGATTTCCAACAAGCGCCGCAGATCGATTTTCTACCGTGGCCTGATTGGCAACAAATGATCGGCGATGCGGCGGCGACGGAATCGACTTACTATCATCTGGCCCGCAGTGGTCAATACAGTATCGAAAATGGGCGGCGCTTACTAGGTTACGCGCCTCAATATTCCGTTCTGGAGACGATTCGCAGTGCCGTTGACAGTTATCGCCAACGGGGCGTGATCACGGTGCCCAAGGGGAATTGATCCCCGTTCCATCAGCAAAACCGGTTCGAAAAATGGTCAGCTGAACAGCTCGATTTATCGGAAAACATTTGTCGGCAGTGCCTGAAAACAGCGTTAAGGTCAAATGGCCTTAACGCTGTTTTTGACGTTGGAAATTTGGTCAGTTTTAGGTTGATTGAGCATTGAAGCGGGTTTCCACCGCCAATTCATTCCGGATCACGCAAAATCTGATTGTCCAGCTCACGCCGTTCGGTTGCCCGCGCCACGGTCAATTTCGTTTGGAGGTGTTGTTGATAATTGAGATTAAAATAAGCGCTGTATAAAATATCCAACAATAATTCCAGCGAAGTCAGCGAGCTGAAGTTACCGATTTTGGTATAGGAATATTCGCGGGTCGTCACGGCAAGGACCACATCGGCCAATTGCGCCAGTTGATTGGCACCGATACTGGTCAAGGCGATCACGGGAACTTGTTGACGCTTCAAATCCTGGGCGGCGGTCAAGAGTTCACTTGACTGGCCGCTGTACGACAAACAAAGCGCACAGTCGGTCCTGGGGGTGAGCAGGGCTTCTTGATACAGCGTGTTGCTGACGGTGAAAGTTTCCGCCGGCTGACCAATTCGTCGCATTTTATAGACAAAAGTTTCGGCGGCGAAGGTCAAATCGGCGACGGCGAAAACGCGGATCGTTTGGGCTTGTGTCAAGATCGTCAAGGCGCGGCGCAAGCTGTCGTGATCCAGAAGCGTCAGGGTGTCTTGCAAGCTGGCTTGCTTCAAGGCGGCGATTTTGGTAGCGACGGTCATTAGGTCGTCTTGGCGGTCGAAGGGAAAGTTGGCGTCGAGCGGGCCGAAATCATGGCGCAGATAATCCCGTTCCTCCAGCAGGGCCTGCTTGAAGTCGCGGAAACCACTGAAATCAAGTTTCTGCGCGATCCGCACCAGGATCGACGGCGTTGTAAAGGTGGCGGCGGCGATTTTAGTGGTGGTGAAATGGGCCAGGTCATCTTCGTGAGCGAGCAGAAAGGCGACCACGGTTTGTTCTGTTTTCGAGAAATTGGTTTGTTCGAGTTTTTCGTGAAGTAGCATGATTGCACCTCTTCGGTCGAATTTTTGCGAGGCGGGAAGTTCGAAGCAGTCCGCGCCCCTCAAGTATAGCATTGCCTCTGGATAAAAGCGCTGGCTGCGCCGTTTCCGCCCAACTTGTCTGGTCCAGTAAATGACCAGGGCAAACCCGCCTTGCTAGCTATCAGCAGTGATTCTGGGTTAGAATACCTACGACAATAAGAAATTTATTGGGAAGTTCATTGTCTCGATTTGGGGAACGAGGGAATTGACATGACAACAAACAAAACAAGCGCACCAAGGGATTCAACCGTCACAACCGGCGCAACTTCGCCGGGTCAGATTGTGGGGGCACCAGCAGTTACTGCCACATCGACCGCCAAGGCGCCAACTGCAAAAGCGTCAACCACCAAACCAGCAACCGCGCCAGCGGCAACGGCGGCCCACGCCAGTTCTACGCCAGCTGACACCAGTTCAACGCCAGCGTGGGCGACGTTGTCGGCAACCGCCAGCTTACAGGCGGCGGACTCGACGCCGACGGGGCTGACGTCAGCGGTGGCGGCTCAGCGATTAAAGCAAACTGGGCCTAATCTGATCCAAAAGACCAAGGAAACTTCGATGGTCAAGGTGTTTTTCAAAAATTTCAGTAGTTTGATGGCGTTGTTGCTTTGGGGCGCCGGGATCATCGCGATCATTGCGGGAATGACCGAACTGGGGTTGGCGATTTGGGCCGTGAATTTGATCAACGGTCTATTTAGCTTTTGGCAACAGTATCGGGCCAACGCGGCCACTTCGGCGTTGCAGAAGATGCTGCCCAGCTACGCGAAAGTGTTGCGCAATGGGCAATCGCTGAAGGTGCTGGTCGAGGAATTAGTGCCAGGTGATCTGGTCAACTTGATCAGTGGCGACAATGTGCCGGCGGACGGTCGTTTGTTGCAGGCGGATGATCTGGAGGTCAATCAATCGGCGCTGACTGGCGAATCGTTGACGGTCACTAAAGAAGCCACTGTGATGAGCGCCGCTGAGGTCCAAGCCGCCGGTCGTTTCGCCGAGTGGGACTTGGTCTATGAAGGCACCAGCGTGGTCAAGGGGAGTGGCACGATGCTGGTTACTGGCACCGGCATGGCCACCGAATTCGGCCAGATCGCGGCCTTGACCGGTAAGGTGGTCGCCGCCAAAAGTCCTCTGGAACGAGAACTGGATTTGTTGACCCGGCAGATTTCGATCATTGCCTTCGTGATCGGGGCGCTTTTCTTCGTGGCCGCGGTTTTTCTGGTCCATTATCCAGTGGCGGAGTCTTTTATTTTCGCCTTGGGGATGATCGTGGCCTTTATTCCGGAAGGGTTGCTGCCTACGGTGACCCTGTCTTTGGCGATGGCCGTCCAGAAAATGGCCCACCGCAACGCGTTGGTCAAGCATTTGAACAGTGTGGAAACGCTGGGGGCCACCACCGTGATCTGTTCCGACAAAACCGGCACCTTGACCAAGAACGAAATGACCATCGAGCAAGTTTGGCTTCCTGGGGGTCAATATCAAGTCAGCGGTACCGGCTATGAACCCGTAGGTGTCGTCACAAAAAATGGCGCCCGGATCGATTTGAGCCAAGAGCCGGATCTGCAACAATTGTTGCGGATCGGCGTTTTGAATAATGATTCGTTCCTGCAAGTCGTTCGCGGCCAGCACCAAGTCGTTGGCAGTCCAGATGAGGGGAGTATTTTGGTGCTGGCCGGAAAGGCGGATTACGATCTCCCCGGCGAGCAAAAGAACTACCAGAAATTGGCTGAACTGCCCTTTGATTCGGAGCGGAAACGGATGACCACGATCCGCCAGCAAGCGGGGCAGTCTTGGGCGTATACCCGGGGCGGTATCGCTGAAGTGTTGGCCTGTTGTCAAACTTATTTGGTGCACGGGAAGGTTTTGCCCCTGACGCCGATTTTGCGCCAACAATTCCTCACCCAAAATGACGCCTTCGCCCGGGCTGGTCTGCGGATCTTGGCTTACGCTTACCGGCAACTGGCGCCGGATGAGCGGACTTATAGTGTCGCGACCACCGAGCAGAATCTGACTTTTGTTGGTCTGACCGCCAGCCAGGATCCGCCCCGGGAGAATGTGATCGAGGCGATCCAGAAGTGTCATGACGCCAGCATTCGGATCATCATGGTGACCGGAGACTACGGCTTGACCGCCGAAAGTATCGCCCACAAAATCGGGGTGGTGCAAGGCACTGATGTTCGGGTGGTCACCGGGGAGCAGTTGACGGCGATGAGTGACGCCGAGTTGCGGGAGAATCTGGGTCACCAGATTATTTTCGCCCGGATGGCGCCAGAACAGAAATATCGCATCGTCACCAATCTTCAGGCCATGGGCGAGATCGTGGCGGCCACAGGCGATGGCGTCAATGACGCCCCGGCGTTGAAAAAAGCCGATATTGGCGTGGCCATGGGCGTGACCGGGACCGATGTGGCGAAAGAGGCCGCGGATATGATCTTGACCGATGATAATTTCGCCTCGATCGTCAATGCGATTGAAGAAGGCCGCACGGTTTACGCCAATATTCGCAAGTTTTTGCTGTACATCCTAAACAGTAACGTGCCCGAAGCCGTGCCATCAGTCCTCTTCCTGTTTTCTAATGGTTTGATTCCTTTGCCGCTAACCGTGATGCAGATCCTATCGATCGACCTGGGCACCGATATGTTACCCGCGCTGGGACTCGCCTCAGAACCGACCGAACCAGGCACGATGGCGCGCCCGCCGAGAAAACGTTCTGAACATTTACTGAATAAATCGGTGGCCTTCAAAGCCTTCGCTTGGTATGGCCTGTGGGAGTCACTGATCGCCACCGCCGCCTACTTCTTCGTCAATTGGCGCGCTGGCTGGCCGACCCAAGCCCTTGCGAGTGGCGGCGCGGTCTATCGATTAGCCACCACCATGACCCTGGCGGCAATCGTCTTTAGCCAAATCGGCACCGTCTTCAATTGCCGCACCAAAGACGTTTCTCTATTCAAAACCGGGATCTTCAGCAATACCCACGTGATCTTCGGTGTGATCTGCGAAGTCTGTTTACTCAGCTGCTTGATTTACGTGCCGTTTTTGCAACAAGCGTTCAACACGACAGGTCTGCAGTGGCAAGACTGGGCCTTTTTGATCACGATTCCCATTCCCTTGATTCTCATCGAAGAACTGCGGAAAGCGTTGGTGCGTCGGCGGCACGCCGTCAAATGACGTTGGTTGGCAAAAAGCAACGTTTCTGTTTTTGGCTTTCTTGTCTGATTGCAGGTGTGGGTGGGTGTTGCGCGTAAGCGCAACCGGCTGGGACTGCTGTTGCGGACTGGAACGTGGTGGGCGTCGTTTGAAGCCAATCCGCAAGCCCGGCGGCTTGTCTTCAAATCGAGCCTTGTCCTAAGCGGCAAAGCCGCCAAGGACAATTTCACCACTGAGCCGCGCAGTCCCAGCCGGTTGCTAGGCAGAATTGAGCCTATCTGCAATCGAAGTTGGGTATTTGACGAAGTGCATTTGCAAGTAAGCGGTCAAACAATCGCCCTTTTTGGGGTGGTACGGCAATGCCAACCGATTCAACTGATTCATCAAAATCTTATCCTAGTTCATCAAATAGACTGCACTGGTGTCGCCAATTCCAAGCTTGTGACCACTAACCATGGTCGTCAATTGCGTGGGTTCCCATCAATTGGCGATAGCCTGCCAGTCGGCGTGAGTGCTCAAACGGCTGTTATAACGTTGAGCGGCTGGAGCGGAGAAATTCGGGATGAGATCGCCGTGTCGTTATTCTTAGCGGCTTTGCCGCTTAGAATAAGGCTCAGCTTTGAGATTTTCGGTGTCCTTCCGAAAAGCTCAAAGTGATGCCCACAGCGAGCTCACCCCGAATTTCGCAGCGCAATCCGCGGCCATCATAACAAACGTCCACCCAGAATTGGAGATAACTTCAGACTGTTTTATGGAGAAGCAAGTAGTATAATTGAACCAATTAATCCAACAATCATGAGGTGCTAAATTGAAAATTGAACTTCGCTCCGCCACTCCAGCAGACATTCAGCCGCTTTTTGCCATCAAGTATGGCGCAAAAGCTGATTTGGTCTGGATGAAATACAATGGCCCTTACTTTCGTGATCCCATCCTGACCTGGCCAGACTTTCAGAAATTGGCCCGAACTTTTGCCGCGAATCCCCATCGCCAACTTATCGTCGTTGATCAGCGGGTGCTTGGTGAAGTGACTGCTCACTGGGAGGATGGGGACCTGCACAGATGGCTGGAGGTCGGAATCGCGATTTACGACCAGCATTTCTGGGGTCAGGGCATCGCGACGCAAGCGTTACAACAATGGCTGACTTATTTATTCCGCTTGCACCCTGATCTCGCGCACATCGGGTTGACGACGTGGTCCGGCAACCCCGGCATGATCCGCGTCAGCGCGAAAGCAGGACTGAAGCAAGAGGGCGTGATCAGAAAAGTTCGCTATTGGCAGGGAACCTATTATGACTCGGTCAAGTTTGGCATTTTACGCGACGAACGCCAGTAACCATTCCAACCCGCAATAAACTTATTTAAAAAAGTCCAATCAAATAGAATATGAAAATCCCACTAACACAAGAACGGAAATCGTTCATTGTTAGTGGGATTTTTTGATGCCCGTAACCAGGAGGCACCATCAGAAAAGGACGCCAGCTATTCTTAAATTTTCGTCCACGACAGAGTTGATCAGAGTGAATGGGTTAAGGGACAAACCGTTGAGCGATAGCTAACGTTGATTTGAACTAATGTCAGGCAGCTTGGCCTTGACCGGTCGCAAGTTTGTTAGCCCAAATCCCGATCTCACAGCAAGGCTGAGCCAAGAACATCAGTCAAATTGCGCCGGTGTCACCAACAAACTCAATTGTCCTCACCAACCACGGTCGTCAGCTGCGTGGCTCCCCCTCAAATGGCCATAGCTTGCCAGTCGACGTGAGTGCTCAAATGAATAAGATAACGTTGAGCGGCTGGAGCGGAGCGTGGCGTTGGTGGACTGTTCGTTCGTTAGGCGGAAGGTCGGGCTGGGGGTGAGTCAGCCGCGATATTATTGTTGGCGATTTATCGCCTACAATAAGGCCGAGTTTTGAGATTTTCGGCGGGTTTCCGAAAAGCTCAAAATCGTGCCCGCAGCGTTCCACCACCCCCAGCCCGACCTGGAGCCCCACCACACCTGCAATCCACCAACGCCAAGCGCAGCGCAAGCTGCGGCCAATCTCCTTAAGTCAAGTTACGTTCGCCTAGTGAGCGCTACTGTTTCCAGAAGTCATGCCGTTGGTCCAGATCCAGATCGCGGGTGGCAAATCGCGCCAGCTCCGCCAAATGCTCATGAGAAAAGGGCGCCTTGGCCGCCACCCCCGGCAGTTCATAATGATGAAGCGCCGTAGTCAGCCCCGTCGGATTGACTGTGATCATGCGATAACCCCGCGGCAATTGCCCATAGCAATTATAGCCGGAAACATTGCCATAGATCAGATGGATCCCCAGAAATTCGCCGTCGAAATTATTGTCGTGATCGTGCCCGCAGAAAACACCGGCCACATGATTGTTCGCCCGTAAATGCGCGAACAATCCGGTATTAAGCACCGCGCCAGAAACGCGGCGATCATCTTCCCAGAAATGACCGGCCAAAACATGTTCACCGGCCTGCAAGTATTCAGGTAGCGGAATGTGGAGAAAAACCAGATCTTGAGTCACGCCGACATTTTGCAGGTAAGCGGCGTGAGTTCGCTCATACCAGGCGATTTGTTCCAGCGAAATCCAATCATAGTCCGTTCCCGGCAAATCGCCATGATTGCCTGAATCGAATACGTAACAAACGTTGGTCACACCGGTGTCGTTTCCCAATTCAAAGGTGTAACACTCCTTGTTGCGGGAATCGACGAAAACATTTTGCTTGGCGATCAAGTTTTTGAAGCCCTTTTCTAACTGGCGCAAATCAGAACGGTCAATTGTTTCTTCGGAATCATGATTGCCATAAGTCATCGCAATCGGGTAATCGAATTCATTAAACAGGTCCACCAAGGCCTGGTAGCCGCGTTGGGGCTGGTCCACGCCTTCCGACCAAATCAAATCCCCGGTGATCATGATCAAATCGGGATCGACGGCCGGGATCGTTGCCCGAAGCGCGGCGAAGGTTTGCAGGTCCTTGGGTTCGAAGGGATATGAGCCAATATGGATGTCGGTCAGTTGCATGATCCGCAACCCGTTTTTCGCAATCAATTGCATGGTTGGTCCTCCTTGAGTTTCAGACTTGGTTCGCGAGTTTTGGGTTCAGTTAGCGCGGGTCAGTCTGATTTGAAATTAAGCTTTACCGAGATTTGGCCGTCCTTATTTAGACAGGCCCCCGTGAAAAAAACCATAACTTCAAAGTACGATTTTTGGGGGGATCTGACAAGTTGACTTGATGACTTTTTCTGCATGAATCAGCCGAAAGAAAGTCGTCAAAAGAATTGCGATAAACCGCGGCGAGATGCTAAACTCCATTTTGTATCACAAACACAACATGTTGTGGTCGGTGGTCGGTCGTATGCATTGACTCGAGTGCGGCGCGGTCGCTGGCGCAACCAAAGGCGTAAGCCAGGAATTCAACTTTTGAGGAGATTTGCAAATGAAACTTAAGAAATACGGTTTGTTACTGGGATTGGCTCTGAGCGCGATCCTAGTGTTGGGGGCTTGTGGCAAGAAGAACGCGCAGGCTAGCCAAGGCAAGGTCAAATTATCGATCAACTACTACAATGGCGCGATCAGTAAAGCAGCGATGGCCAATACGAAGGAACATTTCTCGAATTATCAATTGCAATTCAAACAAGTACCATCGAACGAAGATTTTGATACCAAGCTGAAGGCGAGCTTCGGATCCAAGGCGGCGCCCGACATTACCGCGATCAATAACAATATTGAAGACTACTTACCCTACAAGACGAAATTCGTCAACTTGACCAAGTACGGCACCAAGGCGTTGGGTAAGAATTATGTGACTTGGAAATGGGATTCCACTTTCGCAGACGCTGATTATCAAATCGCTATGCCCATTGATATTGGTCCTAAGGCCTTGATGTTCAACGTGGCTAACTTTGAGAAGGCTGGTTTGCCAACCGATCCGAAAGCGGTCAGTGAATCGATCAAGACCGAAGAGGACTACATGAAGGCCGCGGCGCAAATGAAAGAGAAGGCCAACTTGCCAATGTTCTTATCCGCGGTCGCTTTGTTTGAAGATCGGGAACAGAAAATGACCAAGGGAATTTTCGAAGGCGGCAAATTAACTTTAGGTGATGGCCAATTGAAAGAAGCTTGGGATTTCGCGGTTCAAGCCTATCAAAAGGGTTATACCTTAGGAATCAAGGCTGGCGGCGCCGACAATGCCAATGCCCAACAAAAGGGTCTCTACTCAGCCATGAATAAGGCTTCGTGGGCAATCGCTGATTTAGAAGAAAATGGGACTAAGCCAGGCACTTGGTTGATTGCCAAAGCGCCCGGCCAACCATCAAACACTGGTGGTTCTTACTTGGCGGTTTTGAAAACAACCAGCCATCCAAAAGAAGCAGCGGAAGTGGTGCGTTACTTGACCAACGAGAAGAACCAGCGGGCCAACTTCAAGGAATTGAGCTTGTTCCCAACGCATAAAGCTGTTTATGATGATGCGTTCATGAAAACAACCAATAAACTTTTCGGCGACGAGCAATATAACCCATACTTCGTCGACGCGGCGAATGCGATGAAGTACAAGAAGAGTGATCCTCGCAGTGGCACAGTGCAACGGATCTTCGAAGATCAAATGCAACTGATCCAAGATCAGAACAAGAATCCTGACCAAGCCTGGGCGGACGCGATCAAGAAAGCAAAAACCATCGACTAACAGGCACAACGGCTGACTATCCTATCACGGCAAGCAGGATCGGCAACGTTTTAGATTTTGATTCAATGGTCATGGGTCGCCTTCGCTCAGTGGTTCTGACAGACTGAAGTTTGAAGACAGTGGCCCGTTTCCCGGATAGCGGCATTCTTGTGATCAAGTTAGCGCCGCTATTTGTTCGCCCGCAAACCCACTCGTAACACTGACTCAAGTATGACGAAGGAAGTGAAGAAATGGAAGTCAGTGATCACAAAACTGATTTACCAACGGCTGCCCCGAAACAGCGGCGCCGGGCGCGTTTCAGTCTGGAAAAGGCAACCCCTTATCTGGCGATTGCGCCGTTCTACCTGCTATTTCTCGTGTTTGGCCTCTTTCCCATTTTATTCTCTGGCTATTTGGCCTTAAGTAAGTGGGATGGGATCGGTCAGATTCAATTTACTGGCTGGACCAATCTGCAACGGTTGGCTCAAGATACGGATTTTTGGCTCTCGTTGAAGAACACGGTGCTGATCTGGGCTTTGGGGACGTTCCCCATGTTGTTCTTGGCACTGGTGCTGGCGTTTATGTTGAGTTTGAAAATGTTTAAGCACAAAGAAACGCTGAAAGCCTTATTATTTCTACCGAATATTACCTCGGTGGTGGCCATCACGATTCTGTTCGGGTTGATTTTCTCTAACTTGGACGGTTTGGCCAATGGGTTGCTCCATTTGGTCGGCTTGAAGTCGATCAATTGGTTGACCAGTCCCAATTGGGTCCGGGTGGTGATTGCGTCGGTCAATATTTGGCAATACACCGGCTATAATATGATCATTTACCTGACGGGGATCGCGCGGATCTCCAAGGATTACAACGAGGCCGCGCAAATGGATGGCGCCAATAATCGGCAGATATTCTGGAAGATCACGGTGCCCCAATTGAAACCGATCATTCTGTTCACGGTGATGATGTCGACCATTGGCGGGCTACAAGTTTTCTCTGAGGCGCAAGTGCTGGTTCCGTCTGGCGCGACGCCGCAGGGTGGGGCGATGACGATCGTTTACTATCTGTACAACACTGCCTTCACCAACCATCAGTTCGGCTATGGTTCGACAATTGCTTGGGGCTTAGTGGCCTTGATCGTCCTTTTCTCGGCCCTGAACTGGTACATTACGACTAAACGGATCCAGGGGGTCAAGTAGAAAAATGACACGAATCATGCATGGTAGTATCCGGCTTTTTGTCGGAATCGCGGTTTTACTGTCACTCTTTCCATTCTATTGGATGCTGGTGATGGCCAGTAAGCAAAATAGCGAGATCTATCGCACGCCGCCGAGTTTAATGATCGGCAATCAGCTCTGGCACAATATTCAAGCGGTGATCGCGCAAACCAGCTTCTTTCACGCCTTATTCAACACCTTGTTTATCGCGATTACGTCAACGGTGTTGGTGTTATTCTTCGATTCTTTAGCGGGCTTCGCGTTCGCTAAACTTCACTTTCGCGGGCAGGCCTTTCTCTTCGCCTTTCTCTTGGGAACCATGATGATTCCAGGGCAATTGAACATTATCCCCTCATTTTATTTGATGGATAAACTGGGTTGGGTCGGCTCCTACAAAGCGCTGATCATTCCTGGGATGGCCAATGCCTTCGGGATCTTCTGGATCAAACAGTATTGTACCGATACGATTCCCGACAGTCTGTTGGAAGCCGCGAAATTGGATGGGTGTTCGACTTTTCGCATCTACTGGTCGATTGCCTTACCGATCATGCGGCCAGCGTTGGCGTTTCTGGCGCTGTTTTCCTTCATGGGGTCGTGGAATGACTACATGTGGCCGCTGATTATTTTGAATGATGAAGCTAAATACACCTTGATGTTGGCGCTGACTCAATTGAAAGGCATTTATAGCGTCAATTATCCTTTGGTGATCACCGGGACTTTGTTGGCCACCTTGCCACTATTAGTTTTATTCATCTTTTTCAGTAAGCAATTGATTTCCGGAATTACCGATGGCGCCGTCAAGGAATAGAGGTAGGCTTAATGGTAGCATTAGCCAAACAATTAATTGATCGAACCCTCGATCAATTTGGAAAAATTTTATTCACCGCTTTACTCATTATGGGTGGATTTGTTACAATAGTAGGCAGTGGTCTAGGCCTGATATTGGCTCGAAACTACGCTCAGGCACGGTCTGATTGGTGGACCAGTGTTTGGCGGCGCCCAGTTCTCAAGCGTGTTGGCGCATGGACTGGCTTGAGTTGGCTTTGGTTGCTGATCTGTGTCATGAATTGGCTGTTATGGCCGCATTTAACTGGATTAGGGGGCACCGTGCATTTAGGCGCCACGTTAGCGTTGACCTGGGTCGGGGGACTCTGGTTGCTCTGGTCCGGGTTTCGACTGGATCAGCAGTTATCGGCGACTTGGCGACGTTGGACACAGGCCACTTTTCAAGAAATGCTGCGCTTGGGGATCGCGTTAACGGGGATTTTGTTCGTAGATATTTGTTGTGTGATCACGATCTGCCTGTGGCCCGCAACAGCGCTTGTCATCGTTGGTTTGGTCTTTACATGGCAACAACGCTGCTTGCGGCGCTTGGCACGGCGGGTCGAATAGAAATTGGGGGAACGACATGAGTAAAATGACGCTGGCGGCACAACCGAAATTGACCCAACGTGAGATTGATCTGTTAAATCAGTTACTGCATCAGGAAACACCCGTGACCTTGGTCCAGATCGGCGCGGAAATGTCCTTATCAGAGCATCAGATCCGGTATGCCCTCTCAAAAATCAATCATTTTCTGTCCCAGCATAGTCTGCGCTGGGTTACTTTGGACCGGGATCGCTTGACCTTGCCACAACCACAAGAAACGCAAAAGGCCTTGGCGTATTTCGTTTCCCATACCACACCAGCGCAGTTTCGTTATTCGCAAACGCAAATGCAACGCTTTATTCTGTTAAAGTTGTTGCTAAGTGAGCAGCCGTTGAGCACCAATTATTTCATGGCGGCCTTGTATCGTTCGCGCACCACCGTGGTCAAGACATTGACTGAGGTGCGGGCGATCTGCGCCGGATTGGGTTTGGAGATGGAACACGTCAAACGCTCAGGCTATCTGGTCAATGGTCCCAAATTCAAAAAATTGGTGGTCTTCTTGCGGCTGTTGATGAGCACCATCAATATTCGGGAAATTTATAGTTTCTATTATCGGGATAATATCTATTCGAAAATGGGGGAGTTGGTGCTGTTCAACGTTTTCGAATTGGACCAACTTTTGACGGCGTTGCAGAAAACCATGGTGTATACCAAAGATACCACGGGCATCGATGACACCGACTTCTTCTTGTTGACAATCTTGAACTACAAGCTGGCGGAAATGTCCAGCACCTCGCGCCTGGCTGATCAGCAGGAGGTCTTGCCCTTAGCAGAATTAGCGGAGCAGATCTTCGCCAACGGTCGCCAAGGCGATCTTGCCATGGAGCGGACATTGACGGAGCAGTTGAATCACCATGTTGAAGATGCCTTGGGCTTAGAGGAACCGTTTACGGCGGCTTTTAGCAATGTTTTGAGTCACCATTTGCGGCGGGTGCTGTTCCGGGAAGAAAATGAATTGCCACCTGTGGTACCGCCCAGCGAGTTCATGCCTGGGGACCAGAAACATTTGCGGCAGATCGTCGCGGCCGGGATCACGAAATTCGATATTCCTTGTTTCAGCTCGACGGATATCGACTTGGTTACCGCTTTTTACGCCAGCGAACTAGAAAAGCAAAAGCCGCAAAGTTGGCAACCACCGCGGATCTTGGTGGTTTGTGTTGAAGGACCAGCCTTGGCCCATATTTTGCGCAATCAGTTATCTCGCTTGATGCCTAGCGATCAAATCGACTTGGCGGCGGTTTATGAGGTGACGGAAAGCAAATTGCAAAGCTATGACCTGATCATTAGCACGGTGAAACTTCCCAGCGCTGATCAGGAAAAGGTTTTGTTGCTGAAACCGCCCTTTAGCACCGATTTATTACCGGCGGTCCAGCAGCGTCTGGCGACCATGGTCCGTTCTTGCGTGATCACCGATGACGCGCAATTCACCGCGGTTACGGCGGCGGTGCGGGCGACCACCTTATCGTTGGATGAACAAAAGGAACTAGAACGACAACTACGCGGGATTCTGACCGTGGGTTGATGACTCAGGGGGAAATGGTCAAATTCGACCGAAAAAAGCGACGCAACCCAAGGATAACGCGGGTTGCGCCGCTTTTTTGTTGTCGGCAATTATTTGCTGTTTCAATTTTTTGTTGCATCCAGCTTCTTGTAATCTGCAATTATTATTGAAGGCACCTCATTGTTGTGCTCGGCGTTTTATTGTTGATCGAGGACTTCGCTGGTGACAGCGGCCAATTGACTGACTAGCGCTTCACCACTAGCCTCTGACTCGTTTTGGTCGGTGAGAATCGCGATCGTATAGTCGAAGCCGGAATCAGTGGTCACGTGGCCAATACTGTTGATCATGGTATTGCCTTCATCGGTCAACCAGCCGTTCTTTAGTTCCCAACTGGCGCTACCGCTGGAGACACCCCAGTTTTGTTCGGCGCTGACTTGACCCATCAACTCTCGCAAATAGGCTTGCGACGTGCTGGTCAAGTAAGTCCCTTCATAGAAAATCGCGTTCAATAACTTGAGTTGGTCGGTAGCGGTGGTCTGAGTGATCCCCCAAGCGGTTTGATTGACCTGGGAGCTAGGCATGTTCAGATCCGCAAAGATCTGATTCAAAGCACCGTAACTTCCCAAGACGTTCAACAGGAAATAGGTGGCCGCATCGTTAGAACTATTTTCAATCATTTCCACGGCTTGATTCTGCTGGGTCGAACTTAACGTTGTCCCTTTTTGCGCCATTTCGTGCAAGACCTGGGCCAAAATTGACACTTTGACAATACTGGCAGTGGCGAAGGTTCCTTGACTTGCATCGTTGGTCAAATGGATGATTTGTTTGGTGGTGGGCAGATAAACGGCGATGTCCACGCGACTATCCTGGTCGGCCAGAAGTGTTTGCCATTTAGCCGTGAGTTCCTCAGTGATCGTGGCCGCAGTGCCAGTTGCCTTAGTGCTGGCCTTTTCGGCGGCTTCCTGGGCTTGGGCGAGGACCTGTTTTTGTGTTTTGGCCGCAGCCTTGCTGCTTTTGGCAGCTGAATCGACCGCAGTAACAGCGGTGGAACTAGCCGCTTGTTCTGTGGTAGCTTGCGAAAGATTGGCGCTGACGCCGATTCCAATGACGATCAAGGCGCAGCCTAAAAGAATCAGAAGAATGGTCCGTTGACGTTTCAAATGAATTGCTCCTTATGGAACTCTAATTTAAATATTTCTTAAGTCTAAAACTAGTATAGACAATCTTCGTGAATAAGCCAATGGAATTTTATGAATTTCATATGAATTAAATACATTTTATTTGTTTGGCGCTGGTTGTGGTGCATTTCGCAGATAAAAGTAGGTTGGCCGCAGCTTGCGCTGCGAAATTCGGGGTGAGATCGCTGTGGGCGTCACTTTGAGCTTCGCAAAATCCGCGAATCTCAAAACTGAGCCTTATTCTAAGCGGCAAAGCCGCTAAGAATAACGACACGGCGATCTCACCCCGAATTTCTCCGCTCCAGCCGCTCAACGTTATAACAGTCGTTTGAGCACTCACGCCGACTGACAAGTTATGGCCAATTGATGAAGAACCACGCATTTGACGACCGTGGTTAGTGGTTACAAGATTTAAATTGGTGACACCAGTACAGTCTGTCTGATGAACTGAGGCAAATTCTTGTTGAATCAACTGGATCGGTCAGTTTACAACCCGAACCCACTTAGGAAAGTGCGATAAAATTGTCGGCTCTATCTGAAATGTACCAACGAACTAATCCGAATCTGTTGGTATTGCCGTACCACAAAAAAATGGGCGATTGTTTTGCCCTCAATCTTGCAAAAGCGCTTTGTCAGATACGCAACTTCGATTGCAGATAAGCTCAATTCTGCCGAGCAACCGCCTCAGGACGTGTGGCTCACCGCGTTCCAGCCACGACAAACGTCCTGAGGCGGTTGCGTCCCCACTCAAACCCAGCACAACTGCAATTAAGCGAAAAGGCATGAATAGGAGCCGGTTGTGCTTACGCGCAACACCCACCCACATCTGCAATCAGGCGCCGTCTTATCGACAACTTTCTTTTCCTTAAAACAGGTTTGTAGGAACTATGCTTTCGAGGCATGGTCGACCGAGAAAAGAAGTATAGACCAGGTCAGGTTGATTTGTGGTATGCTGGACTTGTTTATTATTAGTTAGTCACCAACTGGTTAAGGTTGTTAGCCCCGTGTGACCACGGTTTGGAGTGAAACTGGTTCTTTCAGAACGGTTTTGAGTGCTGGACCGTTAATCAGGTCACTGCAGGTGGACCAGCTGGGCACCGTTACGGTCAAATTGACCCACTTTTCTTTTGCCGGTGCGGGTCTTGGTGGCGTGTTTTAGAAGGGATTAAATATGCAAACAATCAAGCAACAATATTTAACTGGCGAACGGGCGCTTTTTCAAGGGCATGATTTGACCATCACCGATTCTGTTTTCGTTGATGGGGAATCGCCTTTGAAGGAAAGTCGTGATCTGGTTCTGGCAGATGATACTTTTGAATGGAAATATCTGCTTTGGTATAGTCAGCATGTTGAGGGTCATGATGTGACCTTTCTGGAGATGGCTCGCTCGGGTATTTGGTACACCAAGGATATCAGCTTGCGGGACAGCCTGTTTCAGGCGCCCAAGAATTTCCGCCGGAGTTCTGGGATCAAGTTGACGCGGGTGGACTTGACCCACGCCGATGAAACCTTATGGCATTGCCAGGATGTCACGCTGGATCAGGTGACGGTCAATGGCGATTATTTCGGGATGGATAGTCAGCGGATTCGCGCCGACCATTTGGCGGTAACCGGAAATTATCTGTTTGATGGCGCCCAAGATGTGGTGGTGGACCACGCGCGGTTGATTGCTAAGGACGCGTTTTGGAATTGCGACAATGTGGTGATCAAGAATTCAACGATCGTTGGTGAGTATTTCGGCTGGAATTCGCGGAATGTGACCCTGATCAACTGCACTATCGAGAGCCATCAAGGGTTCTGTTACATGGAAAATCTGACCTTGGAGAATTGTCGGCTGCGGAACACGGATCTGGCTTTTGAATATTCAACGGTCAACGCCACGATCGCCAGCAAGATCAATAGCGTCAAAAATCCGCTTGGAGGCAGGATCCAGGCGCAAGCCATTGAACAGATCATTTTCGATGATTCCCAAGTTGATTCCAGCAAAACGCACATTATCACGGATCAAACTAAGGAGGCGTTATCAGATGCCATTTAACTTCGATCAAGCGCCGCAACGGCAAGGAACGAACTCGGTCAAGTGGGACGTGGCGCCAGGCGAATTGCCAATGTGGGTCGCCGATATGGATTTCGCGGTGGCGCCGGTCATCAAACAAGCGCTACAACAGCGGTTGGATCAGGATACCTTTGGCTACAATGAGATTCCGGCAAGCTTCGGCGAATCAATTGCGCGCTGGTGGCAACAGCGGCATCAATTGACGTTGGCGCCGGAGTGGGTGTTGTTTTCTACCGGCGTGATTCCGAGTATTTCTTCAACCGTACGAAAGTTGACCCATCCCGGCGATAATGTGGTGGTGCTGTCCCCGGTCTACAATATTTTCTACAACTCGATCCGCAACAATCAGCGGACGATTTTGACCAGCGAATTGCGCTATCAAGCTGGCGACTATGAAATTGATTTCGCCGACTTAGAAGCGAAATTAGCTCAGGCCAATACGTCTTTGCTGATTTTCTGCAACCCGCACAATCCGATTGGCAAGGTGTGGGATCGCGCGACGTTGAAGCGGGTCGGCGAGTTGTGCTTGCGTTATCAGGTGGTTATCTTAAGTGATGAGATCCATTGCGATTTGACCCATCCTGGTCATTCTTATGTGCCCATGTTGAGTTTGACCCCGGAAATCGCCGCCAATACAATCATGTGTGTTTCGGCGACAAAAGCTTTCAATATTGCCGGGATCCAAACTTCGGCGCTCGTGATTCCTGATCCGCGGTTGCGCCAATTAGTTGACCGCCAAATCAATACGGATGAGGTGGCCGAGCCGAATACTTTCGCGATCCAAGCTGCGGAGGCCGCGTTTAACCACGGTGGTCCTTGGCTAGATAGTTTGAATCAGTATTTGGCGGGGAATCGCCAATTATTGACTGATTTCATCCGGCGCGAGCTGCCCCAAGTGCGCCTGATTGCCAGTGAGGCGACTTATTTGGCCTGGCTGGATTGTCAGGATGTCTGTGCTGATTCCACCGATTTGGCCAGCTTTATTCGGCAAGAAACCGGACTGTTTCTCACGGCCGGTGATGTTTATGGCGGCAATGGTCATCAGTTCTTGCGTTGGAATTACGCCTGTCCCCGGGCTCGGCTGCAAGATGGCCTTGAGCGGTTTGCCCAAGCGATCCACGCGTATCCGGATCACCAGTAAATCGACGCATGTCAGGATCAACGCTAAGAATCGTTTGGTCGGTAAAAATTGGTTGGTAAAAATCGGTCGAGGAAAAATCGTTTGGTAAACATTGTTTGGCAAAAACCATTCGGTAAAGATCATCCGGCGTGGACTGTTCCCGGTGTCCGCGGTACTGGTTGCCGATATTCGCAGTGAGCATCTGTCATCGTGTTTTGAAATTCGCGGTTTTGTGATGGTGGACTATGCTATAATACTTATGTTGATTTGGCCGAGCCGCGGCCAGGGTGCGCCGAGTCAGGTGGCAGCTGGCGCCGTGACTTGTGGCTGAAAAATCCAGTCAAGGATGGAGAAATATATGAAACGTGTCATTACTTATGGAACTTTCGACCTGCTGCACTGGGGTCATGTGCGCTTATTGAAGCGGGCCAAGGAATTGGGGGATTATCTGATCGTTGGGTTGTCCACCGATGAATTCAATGAGTTTCAGAAGCATAAAGAGGCTTACACCAGTTATGAACATCGGAAAATGGTGCTGGAAGCGATTCGCTACGTGGATGAAGTTATTCCAGAATCCGGATGGAATCAGAAGGTGCAAGACGTGCAGGACCGCGATATCGACGTTTTCGTGATGGGCGACGATTGGCGGGGCAAGTTCGATTTCCTCAAGGATTACTGTGAAGTGGTCTATTTGCCGCGAACGGAAGGTATTTCCACCACTAAAATCAAAGATGATCTTAAATAAGTAGTCTCCGCTCAGCCCGCGTTTTCGGCGGGTTGAGGTAGCGGCTACTAGACCTGTTGTCGTGAGACACAGGTCTTTTTTTGTAATGAGCGCTGCGACCCAGCTCCCTGCGCATAGCTACGGCAGGCTTCCGGAGGTCAAACACGCTTTTTTAAGACACTCATTGGGTGAAGGTGGACTGCTTTGGTTAATTCATCCAGAACTTGTCTTGGTTTATCTGGTAAACTATTCTGGGGTCACCAATTCAAAACTTGTAACCACTAACCACGGTCGTCAATTGCGTGGCGCCCATCAATTGGCCATAGCTTGCCAGCTGGCGTGTGTGCTCAAACGGCTGTTAAAACGTTGAGCGGCTGGAGCGGAGAAATTCGGGGTGAGATCGCCGTGTCGTTATTCTTAGCGGCTTTGCCGCTTAGAATAAGGCTCAGCTTTGAGATTCGCGCACTTTGCGAAGCTCAAAGTGACGCCCACAGCGAGCTCACCCCGAATTTCGCAGCGCAAGCTGCGGCCAACCTACTTTTGCTAGGTTAATGCTCAAAGTCAACCTGTTGCGTTTCGCCCTCTGTTTTTTGTGGGGATTTGCTTGTTTGAAATGCCGCATCTTCACTTAATCTTCAGAAGCTTTTCATACAAAAAGGTTTGTTTCACCATCCAATAACGGCTATGCTAAGTGAATAGAGGATCATTGGTATGAGAAAGTAGGGACGGCTCATGGAATATCAAACGCTGAATAACGGATTACAGATACCCAAACTGGGATTAGGAGTTTTCCAAATCTGGAACCCCCAAGAATGCCAGGAAATCGTTGAGCAGGCGTTGGCTTGTGGTTATCGCGCAATCGACACGGCCGCGGTGTATTATAATGAGGCTGCGGTGGGTCAAGCGTTGCGAACCAGTGGGGTGCCGCGCAAGGAGATCACTTTGACCAGTAAGTTGTGGCTGACCGATGCTAGTTACGAGGGGGCGAAGCGGGCCTTCGCGCGGTCAACGGAGCGCTTGGGCACCGATTATTTGGATGTTTTTTTGATCCATCAACCTTATGGCGATTATTTTGGCGCTTGGCGGGCGATGGGAGAGCTTTATCAAACCGGCCAGGTGAAGGCGATCGGCGTGTCGAATTTCTCCGCCGGTCGCTTGACCGACTTGATCCTCGCCGCGAAAATCCCCCCGGCGATCAATCAAATCGAACTGCATCCTTATCGACAAGCCCATTTGCAGCGGCAGGCCGGGGAATTAGCGGATGTGATCACCGAAGCGTGGAGTCCATTTCACCAGGGCCGCGACGGGATCTTCCAAGATTTAGTCTTGCATAAGATCGCGGCCGCGCATCAGAAAACCGTGGCTCAAGTTATTTTGCGCTGGCAAACGCAACAAGGTCTGATCACGATTCCGAAATCGGTTCATTTGGAACGGATGCAGGAAAACTTAGCGATTTTCGACTTTCGATTGTCGTCGGCGGAAATGGCCGCGATCGCGGAGCTGGATCAAGTGCCGGATAGCAATGGTCCAGATGAATCCACAGAATTGGTGCAACGTCTTCACCAGATCAATCCCGACCAGCCCCGGACGGATTAAACCCGCAATGGCCGAGCGGGGCGGGTGCTGGCAGCGACAAACGATTTTCCCGCCGCACTGTTCCTACCGCATTGGGTGGCAACAAAGTTAGTAAAGGAAGGCTGAGCCATGGGAACCACACAATTTAAGGAGATTTTGGTGACGGGCGGCGTTGGTTTTGTTGGCGCCAACTTCGTCCATTATTTGGTGGCCACGCAACCGGACGTTCATGTGACGGTTTTGGACAAGTTAACGTACGCTGGTCATCGCGCTAATTTAGCCGATTTGCCGGCCGCGCGTGTGCGGTTGGTGGTCGGTGATATTTGTGACGCCGTTTTGGTCGACCAATTGGTGGCAGGGGCTGATGCGGTGGTCAATTATGCCGCGGAGAGTCACAATGATCGTTCACTGTTGGCACCAGCGCCTTTCATCAAAACGAATGTTGAGGGCACTTACACCCTTTTGGAAGCCTGTCGCAAATATCAGGTACGTTTCCACCAAATTTCCACGGATGAAGTCTATGGCGATTTGCCCTTGGTGACCGCGGCGGAGCAGAAAACGGCGCCTAAATTCACGCCGGAGTCCCCATACCGCCCCAGTAGTCCCTACGCTGCCTCCAAGGCCAGCGCCGACTTACTGGTCCAGTCCTGGGTCCATTCTTTCGGCTTACCCGCGACCATTTCTAATTGTTCTAATAATTTCGGTCCCTATCAACATATTGAAAAATTCATTCCGCGCCAAGTTACCAATATTCTGGCCGGTCGGCGCCCAAAATTATACGGTTCGGGGCGCAACGTTCGCGATTGGATCGCGACTTCCGATCATTCGCGGGCAGTTTGGACGATTTTGACCCAAGGACGGCTGGGTCAGGTCTATTTGATTGGCGCAAATCAAGAATTGGATAACCTAACAGTGTTACGCATGATCTTGCGGGAAATGGGACAGCCAGAGGACGCCTTTGATTGGGTCGCTGACCGGCCCGGACATGATCGTCGTTACGCAATCGATGCGACTAAGCTCCAGCAAGAGTTGGGGTGGCGGCCGCTTGCTGGCGACTTTGCTAGTAATTTACGGACGACGATTGCGTGGTATCAGGACCATCAGGACTGGTGGCACAATCAAAAGGCTGCGGTGGAGGCGGCTTACGCGCGACAGGGACAATGAGTTGACGCCGCCGTGCTAGAAAAAGTATGATGCTCGCAGCTTGCGCTACGCGTGGCGTTGGTGGTTGGCAGACGTGGTGGGGCTCCAGGTCGGGCTGGGGGTGGTGGAACGCGGCGGGCACGACTTGAAGCTTTTCGGAAAACCGCCGAAAATCTTCAAGCTCGGCCTTATTGTAGGCGATAAATCGCCAACAATAATATCGCGGCTGACTCACCCCCAGCCCGACCTTCCGCCAGACGAACAAGCGAACCACCAACACCCAGAGTGTGAACCGAACTGGTCAGCTTCTGAGCATTAGCCTAGCAACTATTTTGGAGGCCGGTCTATGCCTCCAGAATAGTTGCGTAGCTAAGCGGAAGAAGCTAGGTCGGCGAACACGTTTCAATGATATCCACGGCTTGCGCTGCGAAATTCGGGGTGAGCTCGCTGTGGGCGCTGTTTTGAGCCAATCCGCAAAGTGCGCGGCTTGTCTCAAAATCAGGCCTTGTCCTAAGCGGCAGAGCCGCCAAGGACAATTTCACAGCGATCTCACCCCGAATTTCTCCGCTCCAGCCGCTCAACGTTTTAACAGACGTTTGAGCACTCACGCCGACCGGTAAGCTATCGTCAAGTGATGGAGAGCCACGGAATTGACGGCCGTGGTTAGTGGTTACCAGCTTTAAATTGGTGACACCAGTGCAGTCTGTCAGATGAACCAACGCAAGTTCTTGATGAATCAGCTGAATCGGTCGGCTTCCACCCAAGGATTGTCTACGGAGCAGGTAAAGATGTTCAACCAACGCAAACTGTATCAACCGACTAAACCGAATCGGTTGGCATTGCCATACCACCCTAAAACTGAGCAATCGTTTGACCTCTAGCTCGCAAAACCACTTCGTCAGATACCCAACTTCGATTGCAGATAAGCTCAATTCTGCCTAGCAACCGGCTGGAACTGCGCGGCTCAGTGGTGAAATTGTCCTTGGCGGCTTTGCCGCTTAGGACAAGGCTCGATTTGAAGCCAAGCCGCGCACTTGGCGGATTGGCTTCAAACGAGCCCACCACGTTCGAAACAGAGTGCGAACCGACCCGGGTAGCTCCTGAGCATTAGCCTAGCAATTGTTTTGGAAGCCGCACTTTGCTTCCAGAACAATTGCGTAGCTAAGCGCCGGGAGCTGGGTCGGTGAGCACGTTTCCAGTCCGCAACAGCAGTCCCAGCCGGTTGCGCTCACGCGCAACACCCAACACACCTGCCATCAGGCGATAACTTTGGAGTAAATTTTTTTGCTCGATGCCAGCACATCAAGAAGTGCACATCTCACCAAATCATAGGATTCGGCCCTTGTCTAGACGAGAAATTTAAGGGCTATTTTTTTCGTTCTTTTTCTGAACCTGACCATTCTTTTCTTGATCTACCGCGCTTTGTCGCCTCTCGGTCCGCTTTTTAGATGACTGAGAGGCGTTTTTTGCTGGGGTGATGGTAAGCATTGGCGCGGACTTTTGCCGGTAAAGTTTATATAATGCATTTGGAAATATGTTTAAACAACTTTATTTGCTTCTGGGTCCCGATTCGGGGGAGGATGTGGTCACAGTGACAACAAAAAAGACGTGTTTGCACCGACGCGAGCGGGGGTTCGCGGTGTCTTTGGTGGGAATGGCAACCTTGATCGTATTAGGCGAGCCACCTCATGCGGCGCAGGCGGAAACAGTGGCGGTGGCAGAGGCACCAACAACTGCCGCCACGCCGGCAGGATCAATCCCGGCCGTGGCTGGGGGAACGAGCCAATTAATCGAACAATTGGCGCAACCGGCCGAAGCACCAGCGGCGCCAACAGCGCTGGCACAGATTCAAGCGCAACAGCAGCAACTGGCGGGATTGGCGCAGGGAACGACGGCGTTAGCGGCGCCTACCACTGGTGTTGCCGCCGCAACGGCGCAAAGTGATTTTCAATGGTCAGTAAATGAGGGGACTGGTGGCGCGACCTTGACTGGCGTTAATGGCAATTCTCAGTTAGGTGCGGTAGTAATACCCGACACGGTCACATTGGACGGCAAAACATATCCCGTGACAGCTATTGGTGTCGGGGCTTTTCAAAGTCAAGAATCGTTAACTGCGGTTACCTTTGGCGCTAACTTGCAAAACATTGGCGCGAATGCCTTTATTTACGATGCGCAGCTGGCCAGTATAGACTTTAGTCAGGCGACCCAATTGACCACGATTGGTGCCCATGCTTTTCAATCAGATGGAAGTTTGACCAGTGTTGATTTACCACAGAATTTGACTGATCTAGGGGAGGGTGCCTTTGAGTACAGTGGGGTAACGAAGGTCAGCTTGCCTGCAAGCTTGACTAATTTAGCAGCTGAAACCTTTACCAGCTGTACCAAATTGACTCAGGTGACCATTGCGCCAGACTCAAAACTGCAGACGATTGGCGCTAGCGCCTTTGCGTATACTGCGGCCCTAACTGGCTTTGATTTGCCTGAAGCGGTTCAGGAGATTGGGGCCCAGGCCTTTGCTGGGTCGGGCTTGGAGAGTTTTACAATTCCGACCGCAACGCAATTGACCACGATCAGCGCTGGCGCTTTTATGTATGACGATCATTTGGTGAGCTTCACTTTTCCCGATACGCTGACCACGATTGGCGAGCAAGCCTTTCTGGGGGCCAGCAGTATTCCTCACGCTAGTTTTGGCCCGAATTTGACTACAATCGGGGCCCAAGCCTTTCTGTATGACCAAGGCCTGGCTAGCGCTGATTTCAATCGCGCCACCGCCTTGACCGCGATCGGTGCGCAAGCTTTTGAATATTGTGGGTTGACCGGCGCGTTGAATCTGCCGCAAAATTTGATTACGATCGCTGACGGTGCTTTTGCCGGCAATCATATCACGGCGATCGGTTTTCCAACGGCACTGAAAACCATTGGTGCTAGTGCTTTCGCCTATAACGTGATTCCCGGAACCTTACGTGTACCCGCTTCAGTGACGGCGATCGGCGCGGACGGGTTCTTGGGCAATCAATTGGAGGCCGTTATCCTGGATGGCACGCAGGTTGATCTGGGCAATGATGTGTTCACCTATAACCGAATCACCACAATTCATGGGCAAACGATTGTCAATGAGGATGTCATTGGCCGGCAAAATATGGCGACGATTTTCACCGACCCGGCGCACGTGGCCATTGGTGATTTCTTCAGTCTGGCTTACGATGGGCGCTCTGGGATCGAACAGGATCTGAGCATTAGCGATTTGACAAACGGTGTCACCTATCACAATGGTCAGTTCATTGTCCCCACGGGCACGACTGATTTCTATTTTGACTGGGATCTACCGCAAAATGGCACCACGATTTATAGTGGTCACTATCATGTAGTCTTGAGCAATCCCGAGATCAAAGCCGTCGATTCGACGGTGCTGATGGGGACCTCCTGGAATTCGGCGGATAATTTCTTAAGCGCGGTCTTGGATGACGGGCATGTATTGACCTTGCCCGATTTAACGGTCAGCGTTCAGGACCCGCAAGGCAACCCGGTTTCCACCGTTGATCCTACCAAAGTTGGTGCCTACAAAGTTACCTATTCTTATGGCAATTACGCGACAACGGTGACCGTGACCGTGGAGAAACGGCCGGGCAGTTACACCTTGACCGGCAGCAGTAGGGTTGTCTATTCTGGGCAAAAGCAAGCAGTCGGTTCCCCAGATAACTACCAAGTGCTCCTCTCTAATGGCACGAAGTACACGTTGAAGTCTGGAGATCTGGACCTAACAGCTGGAACCATGGCGATGAATGTGGGCCAGTATCCAGTCGCACTGAGCAGCCAAGGAATTACGAATATCCAGTGTTTTAATACGGAAAATGCCTACTACGACTGGACCCAGGCGGCCAATAGTCAGGCCAATTTGACCGTCACTCCAGCGGCAGTCACCATCACCGCTAATGATGCGGCGAAATTCACTGGTGATCAGGATCCCGACTTGACGGCCACGGTCGATAATCCTGCCGCAGCAACGGGCGGCACGCCGGTGACGTATCAATTGGAGCGGACCGCTGGCGAAACGGTCGGCGTATATCCAATCAACGTGACAGCCGCCGCTAGCGCCAATCCTAATTACACGATTAGCACAACTTCCGGCACGCTGACCATCAAGGCCAGCCAGCAAAGTATCTCCGCCTCACCATTCACAATGACAGTTGGTGATCCCGCGCCAACAGTCGCCGATTTCCAGGCTCAGGCCACCGACAAAAACGGTGACGCCAGCGCGTTAAGCTTAGATCTGGGTAACTGCGATCTGAAGACCCCAGGCACATATCAAGTCACCCTTCATAGCGCCGATGGTCAGAGTAAAGAGGTGACCTTGACAATCTTGCCGAACTTGGCCACCTTGACTGGCGCTGATTTCACCACTTACCTCAATCACCCCTTGCCAACATTAGCCGATCTGCAAGCAAAAGCCACCGACAAAAACGGCCAGGAGTTAGCGGTGAGTGCTGATTTCAGCCAGGTCAAAATGGATCAACTAGGCGACTATCAAGTGATTTTGTCAACGGCCACCGGGCTCCAGAAAACGGTCGTCGTCCATGTCGTGGCCAGTCAAGCCCAGATCAGTGGAAATGATTTCACCATGTATGTTGGCCAAACCGAACCTACTGTCGCCGACTTCAAGGGCGCGGCCCAAGACGATAGCGGTGCCAATCTCGACGTCACCGCTGATTTCAGTCAGGTGGTTTGGCAATCGCCTGGCGATTATCCTGTGACCCTTCATGCAGGCGCCAATCTGAGCAAGGTCGTTACTTTGCATCTTTTAGCCAGCCAGAAGGATATTCACGGGCAAAACTTCACCATGTATCTTGGCGATGATCAACCGACCGTCAAGGACTTCCAAGCCGTTGCGCAAGATGCCGCCGGCCATGATTTGCAGGTAACGGCGGCCGTCGATCAAGTCGATTTCCAAAAACCTGGGAAATATCCAGTCAAGCTGACCGCCAGTGACGGTCAGACCCTGACGGTGACGTTGACCATCTTAGCGAATCAGCAAAGCTTGACTGCCAACGATACGAGTATGTATGTTGGCGACCCATTGCCAACCGTTACGAACTTTGAAGCGCAGGCCACCGATAAAACTGGGCAAACAATTGGTGTCGAAGCTGATTTAAGTCAAGTGAATGATCAGGTTCCTGGCAAGTATCCTGTCATTTTGACCGCGGTGGATGGCCAGAAGAAGACAGTCTATCTCACGGTCAAGCCAGATCTAGCCAGCCTCACCGCTAAAAATTTCGCCATGTTTATTGGTGATCCGACACCGACCGTGGCCAACTTCAAGGCGGTGGCGACAGATCGGGACGGTCAACCAGAAACAGTCTATCTGGATTTGCGGGAAGCAGATTTGACGATGCCAGGCAAGTATCCGGTAACGTTAACGACCGCGTCTGGTGAGCAAGTTATCGTGAAATTAACCGTCATTGCGAAGTATCATCAGCCTGAAGAACCCGATAATCCAGAAAACCCCGAGAATCCGGAGAATCCTGAAAAACCGGTGAATCCGGACAACCCCGAGAATCCGGAAAATCCAGAGAAACCAGTTACTCCGGAGAATCCGAGTAAACCTGAAAATCCCGGGAAACCAACGTCACCAGCTAAACCGACCCAACCAACCGCGCCAAACAAACCAAGTCAACCAGTCGTGCCACAACAACCAGGTAGTGGTCACCAAACTGGTGCGACCAATAAACCAACGATCAATCTTGGTAGCCAGATGCCGCTGAACCAGAATAAACTCCCACAAGCTAACGAACAGCGGCACATTTGGCCGGTGATCCTCGGCGGTTTGGTGTTAGGCCTGGTGACTTTGGGAAGTTGGTTTGACAAGTTTCGACATCATGGCACCCACACTCCGCCTAGGAATCAGGGTAAATAGGAACCACGCTTCACGCGACTCAGCAAGACGCTAGTGAATTCTAGTGGACACCAGTGGCGTTTGCTTAACTCAGTCCGTGATTCAAACAGGTGTTACTGCTTGAACCGAGCTGAGATTGTGCATGTCAACGCCGCCAAGCAAGAAAAAAGCACGACCTCGTTATTTGTCCCTGGATCAGTTGCTCATGCAGCTGATCAGGTGACAATGTGGAGGTCGCGCTTTTACTTTGCCCGGATTTTATGGAAATCGTGTGAGGGTTGATTGAACCGCCTTAGAAAATATGGGCCCGATATAAACTGATAACTTTACCCAGAATCGTGGCGTTGGGCAAAATGATCGGATCCATCGTGTCATTTTCTGGTTGCAAGCGAATGTGCCCATTTTCGCGGTAGAAACGTTTACAGGTTGCTTCGTTCTCATCGTTCATGGCGATGACGATATCGCCATTGTTGGCGGCGCGTTGTTGGCGGACAATGACTTGATCACCGTCGAAAATGCCAGCATTGATCATACTTTCGCCGCGAATGGTCAACATGAAGAGGTCGTTATCATCCAAATTTAAGTTAGGAGGTAAAGGAAAGTAATCGGTAGCCTCTTCCACTGCCAAGATCGGTTCGCCGGCGGTGACCACACCTAACAGCGGAATCAATTGTTCCTTGATCCCAATGGCGTCGCGCCCCATCTCGGTCAACTCCATGGCGCGGGGTTTGGTTTTGTCGCGATCTAAGTAGCCGCGCTCGGTCAAGCGCGCTAAATGACCATGAACAGTCGATGAGGATGACAGGTCAACAGCAGCGCAAATTTCCCGGACGGTTGGCGGATAGCCACAATCGTTGACGGTATCATAAATAAAGCGTAAAATTTCAAGTTGTTTGTTGCTGATTCCTTTTGTCATAAGGCACCTCAAATGTAGTATAATTAAATCTTAGCATAAAAGCTAAACCATAGCAAACAGATGTTCCCCATTTTCTAGCTATTTAAAGGAGTTGTTAACGATGAGTGAGATCGATCCTAAGCTGATCGCCCGCATCAACGAACTGGCCGCCAAAGCCAAACGTGATCAACTGACCGCTGAAGAAACCGCGGAACGCCAAGAGTTGCGCCATGCTTATTTGGAACAATTCCGCGCGGGTTTCCGCACACAAGTTGAGAATATGCGCTTGTTTGATCAGCAAGGTCAAGAAGTGACCCCTGAGAAAGTGCGTCAGATCCAACGGGATAAAAATTTACGCGATGATTGATTCGATAGCGGCGCAAGTTAGGGGTACGGCTGGAACAAGTGGCGATTTACTGCTGTCGACCAGCCCATCTGGAATGAGAGTCTGATGAGATTCGCGAGAAATTTTTAAAAAACACATTATTAATTTGTAAAATACCCTTGCAAGTGACAGGGTAATCTGGGTAAAATGAAATTAGCATTTTTGATTAAGGAGTAGGGCGAGCATGAATACAGGACTATGGATTTTATTTATTGTGTTAGGTGTACTATTAGGTGCAGTGGCGGGCTTCTTTGGCGCGCGGGCCTACATGAAGAAGTATTTTCGCGACAATCCGCCGATCAATACTGATATGATGCGAGCGATGATGGTACAAATGGGGCAGAAGCCTTCTGAAAAGAAGCTGAACCAAATGATGAGTGCCATGAAGGCTCAACAAGCTAAAGCTGAGAAGGAAAAGAAATAATCATCCCACTTTAGGCCATACCAGGTAACGATCGCAGGTGCTTGCACCTGTTTTTTTTGTGGAATTTTTTAAGGTGAGGTAAAGAAATGGGAATATTTAAGAAACTCGGCTGGTTCTTCAAAGCCGAAAAGAAACGTTATATTTGGGGATTGATTTTCCTACTCTTGGCCGATTTAGCGGGACTGATCCCGCCAAGGGTGATTGGGATCTTGGCCGACAAAATGGGTAATAAGCAATTGACGCTGTCACTCCTAGCGGAATGGTTGGTGTTGTTGGCAATGGCGGCGATCATCCAATATTTGAGCCGCTTTGGCTGGCGGACGATGATCTGGGGCGGCGCGGCCACCTTGGAGCGGGAAATGCGCTCGCGTTTATTCGCGTTCTTCCTGAAAATGGACGCCACTTTCTTCCAGAAACATCGGACCGGTGACCTGATGGCCCACGCCACCAATGACTTGAACGCGATCCAGAACGTGGCCGGCGCCGGGATCTTGACCTTGGCCGATTCGATTTTGACCGGGAGCACCACGATCATTGCCATGTTGATCTTTGTCGACTGGCGTTTGACCTTGATGGCGATCTTGCCCATGCCGCTATTGGCGATTATGGCGCGGGTGTTGGGTCGCCACTTACACACGGCGTTCGGCGAGTCGCAGGCGGCTTTCTCCCGTTTGAATGATAAAACGCAGGAATCGATCAGTGGCATCAAAGTCATCAAAACATTCGGCCAAGAAGACGAAGATGTGGCTGATTTCGACAAAATCGTCGACAAAACGATCACGATCAATAAGAAGGTTTATCGGATCGATTCGTTATTCGATCCGGCAATCTCGATCATTATTGGACTGACCTACGTGATCACGATTATTTATGGCGGTACCTTGGTGGTCAACCAGACGATCACCGTGGGCCAATTGATTTCCTTCATCGCGTACATTGGCGCGTTGGTTTGGCCGATGTTTGCCATCGGTCGATTGTTCAACGTCATCGAACGGGGCAACGCCAGTTACGATCGGGTCAATGAACTTCTTTCTGAAAAGAGCCAAGCGGTGGCGCCGAAAGTGGACAGCGCGCCAGTTGTCAGCGGCGATTTGGATTATCAAATCGATCGGTTCAGCTATCCTGATGATCCACGCCCGGCCTTACAACAGATCCACTTCAAATTACGTCAAGGTCAAACCCTGGGCTTAGTGGGTCGCGTTGGCGCTGGGAAAACAACGATCATGAAATTGTTGCTCCGGGAATTCGACCATTATCAAGGCCAGATCACGATTGGTGGTCAGGATATTCGTGATGTGCCTGCCGCCAGTGTTTTAGGCGCGATCGGCTACGTTCCCCAAGATAATTTCTTGTTCTCTACCACCGTGCGCGATAATATTCGGTTCGCGGCGATGGATCAAGATCAAGACGCCGTTGAGCACGCGGCAGCCCAAAGCGCGATCCACGACGATATTTTGCACTTCAGTCAACAATATGAAACCCTCGTCGGTGAAAAAGGGGTCTCCTTGTCCGGCGGGCAAAAGCAACGGTTGGCGATCTCCCGGGCGTTGATGGTCTTGCCTGAGATCCTGATTTTAGACGACGCGTTATCGGCGGTGGACGCCAAAACAGAAGAAACGATTCTGGAGAATTTGAAGCATGATCGACAGAATAAAACCACGATCATCGCGGCCCATCGCTTGAGTAGCGTGATGAACGCCGATGAGATCTTGGTGATCGACAATGGTCAGATCACCGAGCGGGGCAATCATCAAGAATTACTGCAACGTGCCGGTTGGTACGCGGAAATGTGGGCCAAACAACAAGTTGAATCACAATTAGGGGGTGAGCAGCATGACGCAGAATAAAGAAAAGAAAACCAAACAACAGTCTGATCACCAGGAGCCAACGGACGTAACGACTTCGACTAGCGAGAATCAATCCGTTTGGGCGCAAAGCATTCCCATGAAGGAACAAGGTCAGATCATCAAGCGCATGCTGAAGTTCACTTTGCCGTTCAAGTGGTTGTTCATTATCGCCATCTTGAGCGCCACCGCCTTGTCCTTACTGAATGTTTTCTTGCCGCGGATCTTGCAGGAATTCATGGATAAATATCTAACGCCATCCCGGGGAACTACCCGGGTGATCTTAGGCTTTGCCGCTTTGTACTTTCTTGGTGTTTTATTGAAAGCGGTGCTCCAGTTTGTCAGTAATTATCTTTACTCCGTTGGGTCCGAGAAGGCGCTGGAAAGTGTCCGGCGCGCGCTATTCAGTAAATTGCACACTTTAGGGATGCGCTACTTTGACTTGACGCCGGCTGGTTCGATCGTCTCGCGGGTGACCAACGATACCATGTCTTTGATGGATTTCTTGCAATTCTTCGCGTCGATTTTGACCGGGTTGCTGGGGATCATCACCGCCTACTTTGCGATGGCGGCCTTGAATGGCACCGGCGCGCTGGTTGTTTTGGCCTTCTTGCCGATTCTGCTGGTGGCGATCTGGTATTATGCCCGTTACAGCTCGCGGGTCTACCGGCGGATGCGGGAACGCTTGAGTGAATTGAATGTGAAGTTGAATGAATCGATCGAAGGCATTGGCGTGATCCAAGAGTTTCGGCAGGAACACCGGATCGGTCAAGAATTCGAGCAGACTAACGGCGAATATTTGGCCACGCGTAAGGCGATGATCCACACCAACTCGCTGCTGTTGTCCTCGTTGATCAATTTGCTCTACGCTTTAGCGCTGACCGCTGTTTTGGCTTATTTCGGGCTTCTTTCGGAACATGTTTTCGTGGAAGCCGGGGTTATTTACGCCTTTACGACCTACGTCCAGAACTTCTTCAATCCGATCTCCGACATGATGGACTCGCTGTCCTTTATGCAAGATGGGGTGGTGGCCGGCAAACGGATCTTCCGGATCTTGGATGATTCGACGATCGCGCCGCAACAACATCCGGACGCGTCTGGGGAGATCACCGCTGGAAAAATCGAGTTCCGCCATGTTTCTTTCGCTTACGATGGCGAACACAAAGTCCTGAATGACATTTCCTTCATCGCTGAGCCCGGGCAGACGATTGGGATCGTCGGTCATACCGGTTCTGGCAAGAGTTCGATCATTAATATCATGATGCGCTTTTACGAATTTTATGAAGGTCAGATCTTGATCGATGGTAAAGACATCAAAGATTATCCCATGACCGAATTACGGCGGAAAATGGGCTTGGTCTTGCAGGATTCCTTCATGTTCTATGGTGATGTGGCCTCCAATATTCGCCTGTTCAATCAAGACATCACTGATCGGCAAATCGAAGAAGCCGCCGAATTCGTTCAGGCGGATCGCTTCATTAATAAATTATCCCGCGGCTACCACGCTCGGGTGATCGAAGGGGGTACTCAGTTCTCCAGTGGCGAGCGGCAGCTGATTTCCTTCGCGCGCACGGTGGTCACTGATCCGAAGATCTTGGTGCTGGATGAAGCCACGGCCAATATTGACACGGAAACGGAAAGTATGATCCAAGAAGGTCTGCGGCGCCTCCGCCGTGGTCGAACCACGATCGCCATCGCTCACCGTTTGTCGACCATCAAGGACGCTGAACAAATCATTGTCCTTGACGCCGGCCGCATTGTTGAGCACGGGACCCACGACCAATTGTTGGCACAAAAAGGGCGTTACTATCAGTTGTACCAATTGCAACACGGGGTCGACGCGACCGCGGAACCAACCGCCTAACTGCCCTTGACCACAACAGCCCACTGTTTTAAAACGTGTTCAGCGACCTAGCTGCGTTCACTTAGCGACGCCACGATTCTGGAGGCAAACCTGGCCGCCAAAATAGTTGCTAGACTAACGATTTGCAGTTGTTCAGATCGTTGCGCGCTCTCTTTTTGGGGGGTTAGGGTGTGTGTGGTGCTCTTGATCTGAAACATCGAACCTGAGACTGGTAGATGAGATCAAGAAATGCGGTCAACAGTGATCGGCACGATTTAGCGCCGATCAGTCAATCAAGTGAGACACATTAATCAAGTTAAGTTTAGTCGAGTCCTGTTGGGCTCGGCTTTTTTTGGTCCGCGGCGGCCACTAATTGCGTTTGGTGGGGAAGCTGATGAACGCCACTAATCAATAAATACGCAATGTTTGCCCATTTCACTTTAAAAAATGATCAAAATCCCAACTTTTTTCCTTACTGTTATTTTTCTGGTGGGCAGTCAGTGTGACCACGGATCTAAGAACGCCTGGGTATCGAAATGCTAAAACAGTTAAAAAAATAACCGCGCT
Source organism: Lapidilactobacillus achengensis (assembly GCF_003946655.1). Lineage (GTDB taxonomy): Bacteria > Bacillota > Bacilli > Lactobacillales > Lactobacillaceae > Lapidilactobacillus > Lapidilactobacillus achengensis. The sequence continues at coordinate 272,732 of NZ_RHOV01000001.1, read as the reverse complement.
TAGGGGCGACTTCGAAGAGTGCTCCTAAGGCGGTGTTTGTTGACGCTTGGCTATTTCAATTGGTTTTTGGCTTTCTCGGCTTCTAAATGTTTCTCATCAGGCACGTAATGGAAATCGGGGTTGATCTCTTGATCCAGCGCGGCCCAGGCGGCGGTCATCTGTTGATTGATCATTTCTGACCCGGCTTCGTCCAACTTCAAACGGCGGTCGATGGGGATCGGTTCGCCAAAGCCCACGGTCACTCGCTTGTGTTTGAGAAAGTCCTTGAAGGTCACTGGGCCTTGATAAACTGCGGGCAAAAGTGGCACATTGGCCAACTTGGCGATCAAAGCGGCGCCACCCTTGAGCTCACTGGAATAGCGGGTGCCAGACGGAAACATGATCAAGGCCAGCTTGCCGGCTTTTAACGTGCGCACCGGAATTTTGATGACCGAGGGACCAGGGTTGAAGCGGTCCACCGGAAAAGCATGAGCGTGGACCAAGATCCAGCGCAGGATTGGATTGCGGAAGAGTTCCTTCTTTGCCATGAAGCTGAATTCTTTCGGACTCGCCGCCAACGCGAAAATAATCGGTTCCCACCAAGTTCGGTGGGGCGCGACTAGAATGTAACTGCCTTCAGGTAAGTTTTTCTTATTCACGGTTTTGGTGTGACCGTTGAGTAGCCACACGATGAAGCGGGCAATCGGTCGGATGATTTTGTAGAACATGACGTCACCTTTTATGCTAAAATTGAGTTCATAGAAAATTATAGCAGAAAAAGCGGTCAAAGGATATTTTTCGCAATGATATTCTTGGGCGGTCAATGTGGAGGTCATGAAATGACAGAACGGGTCGATCAATTGGTCAACGGCGGTATCAAAATCATTCAAAGCGACGAGGTGTTCTCATTCTCACTGGATGCGGTTTTGCTGGCGGACTTCGCCCAAGTCAAAAGAACAGATCAAGTAGTCGACCTTTGCGCTGGTAATGGCGCCGTTGGTCTGTTTCTGAGCCAGAAAACTAAGGAAACAATCACAATGATCGAGCTTCAGGAGAAGCTGGCGGAAATGGCACATCGGTCAGTTCGACTAAACCACTTAGAAAATCAGATCAACGTTTTACCCATTGATTTGGCTGATGCGTCTGAATTCTTGGGCACTGACTTTGCGGATGTCGTGACTTGTAATCCACCTTATTTCGTTGACCAACCGCAAAGTACGAAGAATCCGAATCCTTATTACGCGATCGCGCGGCATGAATTGAAAACCAATTTGGCGGCGGTCTTGACAACCAGCGCGCGCTTGCTGAAAACCAATGGACATTTTTACATGGTCCATCGGCCGGAACGCTTGGACGAGATCATGGCCAAATGCGTCGCGGCGCGGTTGGCCGTTAAACGGTTGCAGTTCGTTTATCCCAAGGCGGATCGAGAAGCGAATATGGTTCTGGTCGATGCGATCAAGGACGGTCGACCTAATGGCGTGCGGGTGATGCCGCCGATCGTTGCTTATACAGAGCAGGACGAATATACGCCCCAGGTCAAAACCATTTTGCATGGCGATGATTTAACGAAATAAATTTTTGGTGGGCAATTGGTTGCGCGGCTTGGTGAAATTTGGTGTCCTACTTTTTGCTCTTCGCTTGATTGCTGGTTTGAGTGGGTGTTGCGCGTGAGCGCAACCGCCTCAGGACGTTTGTCGTGGCTGGAACGCGGTGGACGCTGTTTTGAGCCAACCCGCAAAGTGCGCGGCTTGTCTCAAAATCAGGTCTTTGTCTAAGTGATAAATCACTAAGACAAATTTCACCGATGAGCCACACGTCCTGAGGCGGTTGCTAGGCAGAATTGCGGTTATCTGCAATCAAAGTTGTGTATCTGACGAAGTGGTTTTGCAAGCGAGAGGTGAAAACAATCGTCCACTTTTTTGGGGTGGTACAGCAATGCTAACGGATTCGGAGTAATAGGCCGGCAGATTTTGGGTAGTGCCGACAGCTGGATCTCACTCGTTTAAACTGATTTTTTCTGGGAACCGACTGATTTGGTTGATTCATCATGATCCTGACCGCGTTCATCAAGAGAATTATACTGTTGGCGCCCACAGGCGAAATTGAGACTGTCAGGCTATGTTGGCAGTTGTGTGGATCCCGATCCGATTTGGAGCCCAATATCACACTAACCATGATTTCGATTTAATGAAAGGGAGGCGCACGATTATTTATTATTGTTATATTTTATTATGCGCCGATGGAACCTTTTATACGGGGTCAACCAATGATGTGGCCAAACGCGTCGCCACGCACAATGCGGGCAAAGGCGCCAAATACACCCGCAATCGCCGCCCGGTTCGCTTGCTGTATCAACAAGAATTCACCAGTAAGTCATTGGCATTGAGTTTTGAGGCCAAATTCAAGCGGCATCGTCGTCAAGAAAAAGAAGCTTTCCTGAGAGACCATCAGATAAGTTGGCAATCAGAATTAGGCGATGGTCGCAACTAGCTGCCGCGGACTGGAAACGCACCCGCACAACTGACTTCTGCGCTTAGCTACGCAACTATTCCGGAGACAGAATTGAGCTGATCTGCAATCGAAGTGAAGGATTGGACGAAGCGCTTTTGCAAGGTAGAAATCAAAAAAATTGTCCTTGATGGGGTGGTACAGTCATACCAATTGATTCGATTGAATGAACCGTTCTGTTTCGCGTAGCATGAACTGCTGTACTCGTTCTTCTAAGTAATTTTTGGTCGAAAACCGACCGATTCAGTTGATTCGTCAAGAACCAGCCTAAGTTTATCAGGCAGATTGTACTGGTGTCGCCAATATAAAGATTGGATCCACTAACCACGGTTATCGATTGCGTGGATCTTCATCAATTGGACATAGCTTACCAGTCGGTGTGAATGCTTCAATGAATCAGATAACGTTGAGCAGCTGGAGCGGAGCGTGGCGTTGAAACGTGTTCACCGACCTAGCTTCTTCCGCTTAGCTACGCAACTATTCCGGAGGCACAAACCAGCTTCCAAAATAGTTGCTAGGCTAATGCTCAGAAGCTGACCAGGTCGGTTCACACTCTGGCGTTGGTGGTCCGTTTGTTCACTTGGCGGAAGGTCGGGCTGGGGGTGAGTCAGCCGCGATATTATTCTTGGCGGCTTTGCCGCCTAGAATAAGGCTCAGCTTTGAGATTTTCGGTGAATTTCCGAAAAGCTCAAAGTGACGCCCGCCGCGTTCCACCACCCCCAGCCCGATCTGGAGCCCCACCATATCTGTCAACCACCAACGCCACGCGCAGTACCAACTTAAATTAATTTTCCTGAAGAAAAACATCAGATAAATTGGCGTTAAGACTTGCATCTTGTATGAGTTCTGGTATAATTTTAAACGGTGTTATCACCAAATTCACACACATTGTGATTACGCTTGTGTTGCCGAGAGGTGCAGACGTGAGGAGAGCAATGTGGCGGGAAAAAACATAGGAGGCTTTATCATGGCAGTATTATCAATGAAACAATTGCTTGAAGCAGGGGTTCACTTTGGTCACCAGACTCGTCGTTGGAATCCAAAGATGAAACCATACATCTTTACAGAACGTAACGGGATCTACATCATCGACTTGCAAAAGACCGTTAAAATGGTTGACGATGCTTATAACTACGTGAAGGCTGTTGCCGCTGACGGTGGCGTTTTCTTATTCGTAGGGACTAAGAAGCAAGCTCAAGACGCGATCGCTGAAGAAGCAACTCGTGCAGGTCAATTCTACGTTAACCATCGTTGGTTAGGTGGGACTTTGACAAACTGGAACACGATCCAAAGCCGGATCCAACGCTTAAAGAACATCAAGAAGATGGCCATTGATGGCACTTTTGATGTCTTACCTAAGAAGGAAGTTTCCTTACTTAAGAAAGAACAAGAAAAATTAGAGAAATTCCTGGGCGGTATCGAAGATATGCCTCGGATCCCTGATGTAATGTTCATCGTTGATCCTCGCAAGGAACGGATCGCCGTTAAAGAAGCGCAAAAGTTGAATATTCCGATCGTAGCGATGGTTGATACCAACACTGATCCTGACGATATCGATGTCATCATTCCTTCAAACGATGATGCCATTCGTGCCGTTCGTTTGATCACTGCAAAGATGGCTGACGCTGTTATCGAAGGTCGTCAAGGCCAAGATGAAGTTGCTGAAGAAGAACAACAAGCTCCTGCAGCAGCTGAAGGCGAAGAATCAATCGAAGATATTGCTAATCAAGTTGAAGAATCAACTTCTGATGACGCTGAATAGTTTTTCGTCAATCACTTATTGACAAAAAAGGAGAGTTTGCCGCAAAACCTGGTTTTGTCACCAAACTCTTTCTTTGTAAATTAGGGTACTTTTAAATCAAATTTTTAATAGGGGGCCTATTGAAATGGCAAAAATTACTGCAGCTCAAGTTAAAGAATTGCGTGAAAAAACCAGTGTTGGGATGATGGACGCCAAGAAAGCTTTAGTTGAAGCTGATGGCGACATGGAAAAGGCTGTCGATCTTTTACGTGAAAAAGGGATGGCTAAAGCCGCTAAGAAGAGTGATCGGGTCGCTGCTGAAGGGCTGGCGCAAATCGCTGTTGCTGGTGACACTGCCGCGGTCATTGAAGTCAACTCAGAAACTGACTTCGTGGCTTCTAACGACAAATTCACTGGTTTAGTTGACCAAATCGCCGAAGCAATCGCTGCTGGCAAGCCAGCTGACAACGACGCTGTTTTGAACTTGACGATCGCTGGCGAGAAGATTTCCGACAAGATCACTGCTTTGACAGCGGTCATTGGCGAGAAAATCAGTTTCCGTCGCTTCGCTTTAGTTGAGAAAACAGCTTCCCAAAACTTCGGTTCATATTTGCACAATGGTGGCCAAATCGCTGCTTTAGTCGTTGTGGAAGGCGCTGACGAAGAGACTGCTCGTGACGTGGCAATGCACGTGGCGGCAATCAATCCGAAATATGTTTCCCGTGACGATGTGCCTGCGGAAGTATTGGCGCACGAACGCGAAGTCTTGACTGAAGAAACCCGTAACGAAGGCAAACCAGAGAAGATCATCGGCAAGATCGTTGAAGGCCGTTTGAACAAATTCTTATCTGAGATCAGCTTGGCTGACCAAGAATTCGTGAAGGATCCTGATTTGACCGTCGCTAAGTTTGTTGAAAGCAAAGGCGGCAAGTTGGTCAGCTTCGTTCGTTTCGAAGTTGGCGAAGGTATCGAAAAGAAAGTCGACAATTTCGCGGAAGAAGTTATGAGCCAAATCAAGGACTAATTTCTGAAATTGTTTCTCTTGAAATTGAACTGAAAAAATCCGTTGACAGTGTCTGCTGCCGACGGATTTTTTATTTGTGGTCTGAGGTCGAAACGTGTTCACCGCCCCAGCTCCTTGCGCATAGCCACGCCAGGCTTCCGGAAGTATAGCCCGGCTTCCTTAAGACATTCATTAGGTGAAGGTCGACGACTTGGTTGATTCATCCAGAACTTATCTTGGTTTATCTTGCAAATTATTCCGGTGTCGCCAATATCACGCCTGTAATTACTAACCACGGCCGTCAATTGCGTGGATCCTCATCAATTGGCGATAGCTTACCAAATGGCGTGAGTGCTCAAACGGCTGTTATAACGTTGAGCGGCTGGAGCGGAGAAATTCGGGGTGAGATCGCCGTGAAATTGTCCTTGGCGGCTTTGCCGCTTAGGACAAGGCTCAGCTTTGAGATTCGCGCGGGTTTCGCGAAGCTCAAAGTGACGCCCACAGCGAGCTCACCCCGAATTTCGCAGCGCAAGCTGCGGCCAAACTATGGTTGCTCAAAATGCTCGGAAGCTACTCGGGTCGGTTCACACTGCTTTTAAACGTGTTCACCGACCCAGCTTCCTCCGCTTAGCCTAGCAATTGTTTCGGAAGCAAAGCCCAGCTTCCAAAACAATTGCTAGGCTAATGCTCAGGAGCTACCCGGGTCGGTTCACACTTTTAGTCACTTGGTTGTCACTTTGGCTTGGTAAACTAAAGATAATCAAGGAGTCAAGAAAAGGGGACCGGTAACGATGGAATTATTGCGTGTGGCAAATCTAAGCAAGATTTACGGGCAAGACAGTACGAAAGTGGTGGCGCTAGACAATGTCAGTTTTACGGTGGCACGGGGCGAATTTGTGGCGATCGTTGGCGCGTCTGGCAGTGGCAAGTCGACCTTGCTTCATTTGATCGGTGGCGTGGATCGGCCAACGGAAGGCACCGTTTTTCTCGATGGGCAGAACATTTATTCTTTCAATGATGACCAATTGGCGATTTTTCGGCGGCGTCAGGTTGGTTTGATTTATCAATTCTATAATTTAATCCCGATTTTAAACGTGACGGAGAATATCACCTTGCCGCTGGATCTGGATAATCGTCAGGCGGATCCGGAGAAGTTGGCGCGGTTATTGGCGCGCTTGGGTTTGACGCAGCGTCAGGATCACTTGCCCAACGAATTGTCAGGAGGTCAGCAACAGCGGGTCTCGATCGGACGAGCGTTGATCACCGAACCAGCGTTGTTGTTGGCCGATGAACCCACTGGTAATCTGGATTCTGCGGCCAGCGCGGAAATTTTAGCCTTGTTGCGCCAAGCCAATCGCGATTATCAACAAACGATCGTGATGATCACCCATGATTTGGAGATTGCCGCCCAAGCCGATCGGGTGATTGAGATCGAAGATGGGCATTTGGTAGGTGATGTCCAATGACGATCCTTCATAAAATCGCCCGGCGGGATTTTAAACTCAATCGCAAGCGCAGTATCGGTACGATCGTTGGAATCACCCTGTCGGTGGCCTTGATCATGGCGGTGGCAACGATGCTGACCAGTCTGCGGCAAACGTTGATCCAACGTGAGATTGACATGAGTGGTTATTATCATATCAAACTGTCTCAAGTAACGCCGCAACAACTCAAAAAAATCCGCCAGAACCGCGATTTTAAGCAAATCAAAACAACCAGTGATTTAGGCGTGGCCGCCTTCGATCACGCGGATGCGGCCGTCGAGCAATCACCGTTGCTGACCCTGCAATCGTTGAATGCGACCAAACCGACCGCGTCAGGCTATCATCTCAGCTCGGGAACTTGGCCGCAAACGGATCAAGAAATCGTTATTTCCGAATCGGCTATGCTGGCCAGTGGTTTGAAGATCGGCGATCAGCTCCAGTTAAAAATCGGCAAACCCACGGTCAAAAAAAGAAAATTGCCGGATAGCGACGCGCTGATCGAACAAGCGACGGTCGTCAAGGGGAAAAATCAAAATTTCCGGATCACGGGTGTTTTAAACGCTGATAATTATGGCTATCAAGGCCTGACAAGCGCGGCGAAAGCCAAAAGTTATACGGTCTATCTCGCCTTGAAAGACCCGCAACATTTTCGTCGTGATCTTCCGGAATTGCTGGGTCTCAGCAATTATCACCAAGTCCGCGAGGGTAAAAAAGCACGTTATCGGTACAGTCTCAATGATGGCTTATTGCACTGGGAAGTTTTGCAATTTTCTGATAAGACCATGCTAATGTTGGTTACCGTTGCCACCATCGTGATTGCGGTGATCATGTTGACAAGTATTTTCTGCATTCGCAATTCTTTCGCCATCTCGATCACTGAGAAAACTAAAACCTATGGGATGTTGGCCAGTGTTGGCGCCACCAAAAAGCAGATCAAACGGATCGTTTTACTGCAAAGTGGTCAGTTGGGGCTGATCGGGATTCCGCTCGGGTTGGGACTAGGCGTGTTGGCGTCTTACATTCTTGGACTTGTGGTCAATCACATCGGCAGTCAATTTTTGTTTGGCCGCGCCAACAGTTTTCAACTGAAATTCTCATGGATCGGGTTACTGATCGCCGTGGTCTTGGGTTGGGCAACGATTTATTTCTCCGCCTCAAGTTCAGCCCGGCGCGCCAGCAAGGTCAGTCCGATCGCCCAGATCCGCAATGAGCAAGATGTGAAACTGACCAGCAAAAATTTGCGTGTTCCGAAGTGGATCCAGCGTGTCTTCAAGTCCGGCGGCGTCCTGGCGTATAAGAATCTGCGGCGCAGTCGGAAGAAATATCGCACCACCGTGATCTCGTTAGCGGTCAGTGTTTTTACTTTTATCGCAATGAGCGCGTTTGTGACCGCGGCGTTTAACTTTTCCTATCAGCGCTTCCATAGCCTCGATTTCAACTTGTCTTTCTCGCCGAATTATGCGGGAATGGCGCTCAAATCGGCCAAAACTCAGGCCCAGATCCAAGCCATCACCAAGCTGCCTGACACCAAGCACGTTCAAGTGATGACCGCCTTAGCAGACAATGGCAATTTGAAATTAGCTGGCGTTGAAAACCATTTGGCACCGGGTCTTACGGCCAGGGATCATCGGGAGCTCCAGTTGCTGGCGTTGGATCGGACTGCTTTTCGTAAGTACGGTCGGGCCAATGGTTTGACCGAGCAACAATTGGCTTCGGGGCTGATTCTGTTCGACAATGACACCCAGACCGTCAATGGCAAACAAATCAATGTGCATAATTATCGTTATCAAGCCGGCGATTTGATCAGCGGGAGCTATCAGGATAATTCAAGTAGCCCCCATAAGAAGTATCAGGCCAAATTCCGCCTTAGTGGGGTGACACGGAAACTGCCAGATATGGTCAGCTTCTATTGGACCATGCCGAGTATCTTGATCGCCGATCAACAAGTGGCCCAGCAACAATTACCGCTGGTGCTGCAATCGATCGTCATGGACGCCAGCAAACCAGAAGACACCATTCGCGAAGTCCGCAAGATCACTTTGCAATTAGGCAGTTGGAATCTTGATGGCCAAATTCGCGAAGAGAAAACGATGCGGCTATTGATCAGCATCTTCTTGTATGGTTTCATTATCGTGATCACCTTGATTGGGATCACCAGTATCTTCAACACAATCACCGCTAATATGGCCCTGCGGCAGCGAGAATTCGCCGTCTTGAAATCTGTCGGGATGACGAAGAAAGAATTTGATCATATGGTTAATCTCGAAACCTTGTTCTATTCCCTGAAGTCGTTGGTGATCGGCGTCGTGAGTGGGATCGGGGTCGCACTTCTGATCTACTGGGGCTTCAATCGCGGTCAAGCCGAACAGGTCCATTACCAACTCCCTTGGCTGGCGATCGGCCTCGCCATCGTCTTCGTTTTCTTGCTGGTCTTTTGGATCATGCGCTATTCACTCCGTAAGTTCAACCGGCAGAATATCATCGAGACGATCCGCAAAGAGAACGTTTAGGTTTTCAGTGTTGTCATAGCGTTGGTCCATTTGTCGTCAAAAAGGAGTCGCCCCGTGCGGCTCTTTTTGTCTGTTGGTGGGGATGGTTTGAACCGATTTGAAAATATGATTTCTATTCTTGATTTTTGGCTTGATTGCAGATGGGGTGGGTGTTGCGCGTGAGCGCAACCGGCTGGGACTGCTGATGCGGACTGGAACGTGGTGGGCATCGTTTGAAGCCAATCCGCAAAGTGCGCGGCTTGTCTTCAAATCGAGCCTTGTCCTAAGCGGCAAAGCCGCCAAGGACAATTTCACCACTGAGCCGCGCAGTCCCAGCCGGTTGCTAGGCAGAATTGAGCCTATCTGCTATCGAGGCGAAGGATTTGACGAAGTGGTTTTGCGAGCTAGAGGTCAAACAATTGCCCACTTTTGAGGTGGTACGGCAATGCCAACTGATTCGGATTAAAAGGTCGGGACAGTTTGCGTTGTCTGAACATCTCTATTTGTTTTCGCAACGATCCATTGGTGATGATCTGGTGTTCTAAATTTTTTGCCTGATGCTGGTGTGGTGGGTTTGGGTGGTGACGCAACCGCCTCAGGACGTTTGTCGTGGCTGGAACGCAGTGGGCATCGTTTGAAGCCAATCCGCAAGCCCAGCGGCTTGTCTTCAAATCGAGCCTTATTCTAAGCGATAAATCGCTAAGAATAATCTCACTGCTGAGCCACACGTCCTGAGCCGGTTGCTAGGCAGAATTGAGCTTATCTGCAATCGAAGTTGAGTATTTGATGAAGTGCATTTGCAAGTAAGCGGTCAAACAATCGCCCCTTTTGGGGTGGTACGGCAATGCCAACCGATTCGGATTAGGAGACGGGTATACTTTGCCTAGGCTGAACATCTCCCCTCGTTTTCTTAACAATCAACGGGTGGGAAGCCGACCGATTCAGTTGATTCGTCAAGATTCTGCTCGAGTTCATCAAACAGACTTTACTGGTGTCACCAATTTAAAGCTGGTGACCGCTAACCACGGTCGTCAATTACGTGTCTCTCCATCAATTGACCATAGCCTGCCGATTGGCGTGAGTGCTCAAACGGCTGTTATAACGTTGAGCGGCTGGAGCGGAGCGTGGCGTTGGTGGTCCGTTTACTAGTTGGCGGAAGGTCGGGCTGGGGGTGAGTCAGCCGCGATATTATTGTTGGCGATTTATCGCCTACAATAAGGCCGAGCTTGAAGATTTTCGGTGCATTTCCGAAAAGCTTCAAGTCGTGCCCGCCGCGTTCCACCACCCCCAGCCCAACCTGGAGCCCCACCACATCTGCCCACCACCAACGCCACGCGCAGCGCAAGCCGCGGACATCATTGAAGCACGTTGCACACAACTGACATCTGCACTTGACGAAGCGCAACACCCAAGGGCAGTTCAGGCTAGTGAAGCCGCCTGGAGTCCGTTATAATGAAAGAGGAGGAATACAGCATGACATTGTTATTAGTGGAAGACAATCCCAACATTGCCTTGGGCTTGACTTATTCGTTTCGACAAAAAGGCTATGACCTACAAACATGCACAACCTTAGCGGCAGCACGGGCTTTTTTGACCCAGACGCGGCCGCGATTGCTGATTTTGGATGTAGCCTTACCAGATGGTGACGGCTTTACCTTTTACCAAGAGGAAGTGGCGGGCACCCAATTACCCACAATTTTCTTAACGGCCCGTGATGATGAAGATGATGTGGTCCATGGGTTGGATCTGGGGGCGGCGGATTACATGACCAAGCCCTTTTCGACCAAGGAGTTGCTGGCGCGGGTCGCTAAATATTTGCGTCCGGAAAATCGGCAGATCGAGGTGGGCGCGTTGGTTTTTGATCAGAGTAAGTTGACGGTGACGGTGGCGGGCCAGCTGGTCAGCTTAACCAGTCTCGAGCTAAAAATCTTGATCTTGTTGCTGGAAAATCTAAATCAGGTCGTGCGGCGGACAACGATTATTGACAAGGTTTGGGAGTGGACTGGCAACGATATTAGTGACAATGCGGTCACCGTATATCTGAAACGAATTCGCGAGAAAGTCGGCGTCGACTTGATCAAAACGGTGAAAGGTCAGGGCTATCGCATCGACCGTGCGCCTCAAGGAGACCGACCGTGATGCAAAATAAAGTGGAATTGAAACGGCTACTGCGCCAGGTTGCTGGGCTGACGGTGGGTGGTTTGATTTTACTGTTTGGCTTGATTTGGTGGCAAGATCATCTTGTTAACGTCCGCGTCAATCAGGCTTTGGCAACGATTATCACCACGGTGGCCACAAAATATCCGCAAGTGACCCAAGGCGAGTTAGTCGCGATTTTGGCGCAACCGCCAACAACCGCGTCAACGAGTCTTCGGGCTTACGGTCTGGATTTCCAAGTCGATCAGGTGATTGGTGGGTTGAACCGGCAGCGTTGGCTTTTTATGGGCTTGGATCTGGGGTTGATTTGTTTATTGGTCGGTGGGGTCTTAGTTATTTTCTTGCGCTATAATCGCCGCAAAGACGCGGACCTGCAACAAATCGTGGCTGACGTGGCAGCGATCAATCGCCGAGAATACCAGCTGAATCTGGCGGATTACAGTGAAGATGAGTTGTCGATCCTGCGCAATGAGTTGCATAAAACTACCATCGTTTTGCGGGAGGCCGCCGCCAATTCACTGCGAGATAAGCGGCTGCTCAAGGACGCGCTTTCCGATATTTCTCATCAGATCAAAACTCCGCTAACTTCGATTTTGGTGATGGTCGATAACATTTTGGATGATCCCGAGATGGCGCCGGCGGTCCGCACCGATTTCCTCCAGCGAATCAAACATGAGACCACCAGCATTAATTTCCTCGTGGCCGCTTTACTTAAATTATCCAAATTTGATGCGGCCACCGTCCAATTTCACCCGCAGATCACCGCGCCGCAAAACATTGTCCAGGATGCTTGTGATCGCGTCAGCGTCTTGGCCGATTTGCGCGGTGTGATCCTAGAATCCACCGGCGTCGGCCAACCAATAATGTGTGATCCCAAGTGGCAGAGCGAAGCACTCAGTAATATTCTCAAAAACTGTATTGAACATTCAGATCCAGCAACGACGATTTCGATTGCGTTGACGAGCAATAAATTATTCACGACGATCACGGTAACCGATCAAGGCGACGGAATCGCGCCGGTCGATCTCCCGCATATTTTTGAACGGTTCTATCGAGCACCGCGGGCAAATGGCCAGCCCGCTGATCAAAATAGTGTCGGGATCGGGCTAGCTTTGGCCAAAGCAATCGTCGAGCATGACCACGGCGTTATCGCGGTTCGTTCTGCTGTTGGTGTCGGTTCGGTCTTTACCTTACGCTATTTCTTTCATTAGCTTGCTGGCCTGGGTCCTGCTTGAGCCTTTTGCTTGATTGCAGGTGTGGGTGGGTGTTGCGCGTGAGCGCAACCGGCTGGGACTGCTGATGCGGACTGGAACGTGGTGGGCATCGTTTGAAGCCAATTCCAAAAGCGGGAATTGTCTTCAAATCGAGCCTTGTCCTAAGCGGCAAAGCCGCCAAGGACAATTTCACCACTGAGCCGCGCAGTCCCAGCCGGTTGCTAGGCAGAATTGAGCTTATCTGCAATCGAAGTCGAAGGACTAGACGAAGTGGTTTTGCAAGTGTGGTGGTCAAACAATTGACCACTTTTGGGGTGGTACGGCAACATCAACGGATTTGGATCAAGAGGTTGGAACACTTTGCGTAGACCGAACATCTCTACCCGTTTCCTTAACAATTCCTGGGTGGCAACCGCCCGATTCAGTTGATTCACCGAGAATTAGCTTTGTTCATCAGACAGACTGCACTGGTATCACCAATTTAAGGCTGGTACCCACTAACCACGGCCGTCAATTGCGTGGATCCCCATCGATTGCCCATAGCTTGCCGGCTGGTGTGAGTGCTCAAGCGGCTGTTATAACGTTGAGCGGCTGGAGCGGAGAAATTCGGGGTGAGATCGCCGTGTCGTTATTCTTAGCGGCTTTGCCGCTTAGAATAAGGCTCAGCTTTGAGATTTTCGGTGCCCTTCCGAAAAGCTCAAAGTGATGCCCACAGCGAGCTCACCCCGAATTTCGCAGCGCAAGCCGCGGCCAACCCACTTTTATCTACGAAGTGCACCACGACCACCACCGCCAAGCGACAACCAAACCCACGTTAAGCTAACTTTTTTGTAAAAAGAATTCGGACTTCTGGCAACATATGGTAGAATGTTATTTAGCAGATGACGGAGGCAAAATGATGACAAAAATCAAATATAAACGAATCGTCTTGAAATTAAGTGGAGAAGCATTAGCCGGTGAAAAGGGCTTTGGCATCCACCCACCAGTGATCAAAAAAATCGCTCAAGAAATCAAGGAAGTCCACGATTTGGGTGTTGAGATCGGGATCGTTGTTGGTGGCGGAAATATTTGGCGCGGTGAAACTGGCGCGGAGATGGGCATGGATCGTGCGCAGGCCGACTCCATGGGCATGTTAGCCACGGTCATGAACGCCTTAGCTTTGCAAGATGGTCTGGAGAATCTAGGCGAAGAAGTGCGGGTGCAAACTGCGATTGAAATGCGCCAAGTTGCTGAGCCCTATATTCGGCGGCGCGCGATCAGAAATCTGGAAAAAGGTCGAATCGTGATTTTTGCTGGTGGCACAGGGAATCCTTATTTCTCAACGGATTCAGCGGCGGCTTTACGCGCGGCGGAAATCGATGCCGATGTGATTTTGATGGCGAAGAATAATGTGGATGGGGTCTACAATGCGGATCCGAATGTTGATCCGAAAGCCGTTAAATTTGACGAGTTAACGCAATTGGATATTATTAATAAAGGCTTGCGGGTCATGGATTCCACGGCCAGCAGTTTATCAATGGACAATGACATTCCTTTTGTTGTTTTCAACATGACTGTGCCGGGCAACATCAAACGGGTCGTTGAAGGCGAAGCGATCGGAACGAAAATCAGTGGAGGTAAGAAATAATGGCGAATCCAATTATTGACAAAGCACAGGAAAATATGAAGAAGTCCCAAGAGTCATTGCAACGTGATCTGCAAAGCATCCGGGCCGGCCGGGCGAATGCTAGCTTGTTGAACCGGATCAACGTGGATTATTATGGCGCGCCGACGCCGTTGAACCAAATGGCGGCGATCAATGTGCCGGAAGCCCGCGTTTTGATGATCAAGCCTTATGATAAGACCTCTCTGAATGACATTGAAAAGGCGATTTTGGCCTCTGATTTGGGCTTGAATCCTGCCAATGATGGCGACGTGATTCGCTTGGTGATCCCACAATTAACAGGGGAACGGCGGCGTGAATTGGCGAAAGAGGTCGGCAAAGACGCTGAAAACGCCAAGATCGCGATTCGTAATGTCCGCCGTGAAGCCTTAGAGGCGCTGCGGAAACAAGAAAAAAATAGCGAAATTTCCGAAGATGATCTTCACGGCTTGGAGAAAGATTTGCAAAAGGTTACCGATGAGGCGGTCAAGGGTGTTGACGCGATCGCTAAATTGAAAGAAGACGAGATCACTGAAGTTTAAGCGGAGGCGATTTGTCCAGGAGGCGAGTGCAGGTGTCTGATATCGAAAAGATCCCGGAACATGTGGCAATCATTATGGATGGCAATGGGCGCTGGGCCAAGGCGCATCATCGTCCGCGCGCTTTCGGTCATAAGGCCGGCATGGATAATGTCAAAACAATCACCAAAGCGGCTAGTCAGATGGGGGTCAAGGTCTTGACCCTCTATGCTTTTTCAACGGAAAATTGGCGGCGACCGACCGATGAAGTCAATTATTTGATGCAGTTGCCGATCGACTTCTTCAACACATTTCTGCCTGAATTAATGGCGGAGAATGTGCAGGTCAAGGTGATGGGCTTTCTCGACCAATTGCCAGAGAAGACACGGCAGGTCACCTATGACGCCAAGGCGCAGACAGCGGCCAATACTGGCATGATCTTGAATTTTGCGTTAAACTATGGCAGTCGTGCCGAAATCACGGTGGCGGTGCAGGAATTGGCGCAAGAAGTTGCGGCCGGCCGCTTGACGCCGGAACAGATCGACGAGCAACAGATCAGTCAGCATTTGATGACCAGCGATCTTGGTCGTTTCGCGGATCCGGATCTGTTGATTCGGACTAGCGGTGAGTTGCGGTTGTCGAATTTCCTCTTGTGGCAGTTAGCTTATAGTGAGTTTTATTTCGTAGACGTTCATTGGCCGGACTTCAGTCAGCAAGACTTGGCCCAGGCAGTGGCCGCCTATCAACAGCGTCAGCGTCGTTACGGCGGTTTGGCTTAGTTTATTGAGATTGTAAAAGACAGGAGTTCATTTGTTATGAAGCAACGGGTTATTACGGCGGTTGTCGCCTTGATTATATTCATTCCAATCATCATTTTAGGTGGCGTTTGGATCGACGTGGCGGCGATCGCGTTGGCCTTGATTGGCTTGTCTGAGATGTTTATTATGCGTAAGCGGATCATCATCTCACCTGATTTCTTTATTTCCGCCTTGGGGATCATCACCTTGGTGTTGCCTGATGGCGCCTTTGTCAATCTGCCGAAGTATTTGTCACGGTTCGATATTTTCGCGATCACGATCGCCTTGCTTTTGATGGTGACTGTGTTGACGAAGAATCGCACCAATATTGATGATATTGGCATCAACACCTTGGCCATTGTTTACATTGGAAATGGCTTCCATTCATTGGTCGCCGTGCGCGGTGTGCATGGCGATGGCTTGGCGATGCTTTGCTTTATCCTGGTGGTGATCTGGTCCACCGATATTGGCGCTTATTCCTTCGGCCGCAAAATTGGCAAGCATAAATTATGGCCAGCAATCAGTCCCAACAAGACTTGGGAAGGTAGTATCGCGGGGACCGTTTGCGCGTTGATCGTGGCGGCGATTTATTTGCAGTTCTTCCCCGTGGGTTATCATAATTTCTGGGGAATGATGATTTTAACCTTGATTTTTTCTATTTTTGGACAGATGGGCGACTTGGTGGAGTCAGCCTACAAGCGGTATTATGGCGTCAAGGACTCGGGTAAGATCTTGCCTGGTCATGGTGGGATCTTAGACCGCTTTGATAGTTTATTATTTGTCCTGCCCATGCTACATTGGTTCGGGATGTTTTAGGCGATTTGAAGATTGATGGGTCCATTGTTGATTACCTAGTGTCAGCGTTCAGAAGCAATCGTTTTTGGCCGCAATGTAAGGGAGTTTGAGATAGTGTTAAAAACGATATTGATTTTCCTGATCATTTTCAGTATTTTGGTCGTCTTCCACGAATTCGGTCACTATTATGTGGCGCGCCGTTCGGGTATTTTGGTGCGGGAATTTTCCATTGGGTTTGGCCCGAAAATGGTCAGTTGGCGCCGGAACCATACGACCTTCACCATTCGTTGGTTGCCGATTGGCGGTTACGTGCGGATGGCAGGCGCTGAAGATGATGATTCGGCGATTGAACCTGGCACCAGCGGCACCGTGCAACTCAATGACGCCGGCGTGGTCACGGTGATCGACATTAGCGAGGAAAGTGGCAACTTGTCAGGGATCCCGCTGCAAATCGGCAAGGCTGATTTGGTAGACGCGTTGACCATCAGCGGTAATGAGAACGCGGATCCCGATCAACCGCGGACTTATCAGGTGGATCATGACGCCTTGATCATTGAAAAAGATGGTACCGAGGTCCAAATTGCCCCGCGCGATGTGCAATTCCAATCAGCAACGGTTGGTCGGCGGATCTTGACGAATTTCGCTGGGCCGTTCAATAATTTCTTGTTGGCGATCGTGGGCTTCATGATCGTGGCTTTCCTGCAAGGTGGGGTCGTCAGTAGCAGTAATGCGATCGGCACCGTGACCAGTGATTCCGTCGCCGCCCAAGCTGGCTTGAAAGCTGGCGACCAGATCACTCAAGTCAATGGTCAAGCGACCGCGAATTGGACCGAATTGGTGACCGCCATCCAGAAGCGCTATGGTCAGCAGACCACGATTACTTATCAGCGGGACAAGGCGACGGCAACCACAACGTTGACACCTAAAACCGTGACGGATCGCAGTAGCAAAACCAAATATGGTCAAATTGGGATCACGAATGCGGTCGATCGCAGTCTGGGCGCGAAATTGAAGTATGGTTTTACCGCGACTTGGGATCTAGCGGGCCGGATCTTGCAGGTGCTGGGGTCGTTCTTCACCGGTGGGTTCAGTCTGAATAAATTGTCTGGTCCAGTGGGCATTTACAACAGTACTGCCCAAGTTGTTAGTGGCGGTTTAGTTAATATTGTTTATTTCTTGGCGATGTTATCGATCAACTTAGGTTTGGTCAATCTGGTTCCGATTCCTGGGCTGGATGGTGGTAAGATCCTGTTGAACTTGATCGAGGCCATTCGCCGCAAACCGATCCCAGTGGAAAAAGAGGGCATCATCACATTGATCGGCGCGGGCTTTTTATTGATTTTAATGGTCGCTGTGACCTGGAATGATATCGTCCGCTATTTCATTAAGTAAAAAAGTTTTTTGGAGGAGTTTTGGCATGAAACAGTCACAAATGTTTATTCCGACGTTGAAGGAAAATCCTGCGGATGCAGAAGCGCGTAGTCATCAGTTGATGTTACGGGCGGGGTATATTCGCCAAACTTCTGCTGGGGTCTATACTTACTTACCTTTGGCGGTGAAAGTCCTGCACAAAATCGAGGCGATCATTCGCCAAGAAATCGAGGAAACTGGCGCGGTCGAGGTCTCAATGCCAGAATTGATTCCCGCGGATCTGTGGCATGAAAGTGGACGTTATGACACTTATGGCGACAATTTGTTCAAGCTGAAGGACCGTCATCAACGTGATTTCGTCTTAGGACCGACCCATGAGGAAACGGTGACTGATCTAGTTCGGAACGAAATTCGTTCTTATAAGAAATTGCCATTGACGCTTTATCAAATCAAGACGAAATTCCGCGATGAAGATCGGCCTCGTTACGGCTTACTTCGCGGTCGCGAATTCGTTATGAAAGACGGCTATTCATTTTCAGCAAACGAAAAGCAGTTGGATGATGTTTTTCACGCCACGGAGAAGGCTTATCGCGCGATCTTTGACCGGGTGGGCTTGAACTATCGGGTCATTATCGGGGATGCCGGCGCCATGGGTGGCAGTGATTCTCGAGAATTCTCCGCCATCGCTGAAATCGGTGAAGATACCATCGTTTATACGGATAATAATGACTACGCGGCGAACTTGGAAATGGCTCGCAACGTAGATAAGTATATCCCGACCCAGGAACCGGAGTTGGCCTTGACGAAGGTGGCGACCCCTGATGCTGGTACGATTGCCGAAGTAGCCGCGTTCCTGCAGATCGACGCCAAGAAATTGATCAAGAGTGTCTTGTTCATGGCGGACGGCCAACCAGTGTTAGCTCTGATTCGGGGCGATTATGACATCAACGATGTTAAATTGAAAAACTTCTTGAAAGCCGATTTCTTAGAGATGGCTTCAGATGATGAGGTCAAACAGTGGCTCCAAGCACCGGTCGGTTCAGTGGGACCAGTTGGAATCGCTGAAGAAATTCGGGTCGTGGCCGATGAAACCGTCACGAAAATGATCAACGCTGTAGTTGGCGCCAATGAGGCTGGCCATCATTTGACCAACGTTAATCCCGGTCGCGACTTCCCGTTAGCACCAGAGAGTGTCACGGATTTGCGCTTTGTGCGTGAAGGGGACACGGCGATGGATGGCACCAGCACCTTGCATTTCACGCGTGGCATCGAAATCGCGCATATCTTCAAGCTGGGCACCCGTTATACGGAGACGTTCCACGCCAATTTCTTAGATGAAAACGGGCGCGAACAACCTTTGATCATGGGCTGCTATGGGATCGGTGTTTCCCGGTTATTGTCTGCAATCGTTGAACAACACTCTGACGAACAGGGGATTGTTTGGCCGCGGGCGGTGGCGCCTTTCGATATTCATTTGATTCCGATCAATTTGAAGAACGCAGAACAGGCGGCCTTGACCAGCGAAATCGAAGAGATCTTGCGCCAAGCGGGTTTGACCTATTTAACGGATGATCGCAAGGAACGCCCTGGCGTGAAGTTTGCGGAATCCGAATTGATTGGTTTGCCGATCCGGATCACGGTGGGCAAGAAGGCCAGTGAAGGTGTGGTCGAGGTTCAATTACGCGAAACCGGTGAGAACGTGGAAGTCAAGAAGGACGATCTGATCAATGTTTTGCAGATCTTCCTGACCCGGTCGGCTTCCTAAACTGTTAGTAATCTGAAAATGAGACGAAGGGGCGGCGGTCAGCTGGGTCACTTGGTCTCATTTTTGTCAGGTGTGAAACTGGGGTCTTAGTGCGCCAATGCTCACGTTAAACTAGGCTAGGGACTGTGGCACTGAGTCAAGCAAGAAAAGGAGAAATCATTTGACGCAAGAAAATTTGATTGGCAAATTATTGGAACAGATCAATTGGCCGGCGGAACAGCAGGATAGCTTCGCGGGCGCGCAACTTACTGAAGTGGTGGTCCATGAGATCTCGGGGCGCTGGACCTTCAAGTTGCAGTTACCCGATATTCTGCCCTTTGCGATTTTCCAACAATTCCAAACGCAACTGCGAACGGCGTTTCAAGATATTGCCCAGGTGGAGTTAGCGGTGACGACGACCGCGCCAGTTGTGACCCAGACGAACTTGGGAGCTTACTGGCAATATGTGATCGGCCAAACCGGGATCGATTCGCCAATGATCACCGAAGTTTGTCAAAACCAATTACCAGAATTACAAGATCAACGCCTGTATCTGCAAGTTGACAACGAAATCGTGAAGAGCTTCATGGAAAAACAAGCCCTAGGGCCAATCCAAACAGCCTATCAACAGGTGGGCTTTCCTTTGTTGCGCTTCCAGATTCAATTAGACGATTCACAGGCCCAAGCCAAAATCGAAGAATTGAAGGCGAAACAGGCTGTGGCCGATCGCGAGTTTGCCCAGCAGGCCGCGCAAAAAGCCGCCCAGCAACAGCAGCGCCAACAAGCGCCAGCGGCTGCTAGTTCCGACGTGCCAGCGGTGATCGGTGGCGGGGTGGAACCCAAGTCACCGCTGATCACCTTAAATCAAATCGAACAAGAAGAACGCAATGTTTATGTCCAAGGGTATGCTTTTGCCAGTGAGATCCGGACCTTTAACTCAGGGCGTTCTTTGTTGACGCTGGAAATCACCGACTATACCGATTCGATCATGATCAAGTGTTTCTCCCGGAAACGCGGGAATGATCTGGCCATTTTCGAACAGTTCAAGAAAGGGGTTTGGGTCCGGGCCCAAGGGAGTGTCCAGAACGACCAATTCACTCATGAGTTGGTGCTGAACGCCAATGAGATGGAAATCTTCCAACATCCAGAACCACAAGAGGCCTACACCGGTGAACAAAAGCGGGTCGAATTACATTTGCACACGAATATGAGTCAAATGGACGCGACCAACAGTATTGGTGATTTCGCGAAACGCGCCAAAGCTTGGGGCCAAACGGCGTTGGCATTGACCGATCATGTCGGCGCTCAATCCTTCCCCGATGCCCATGCGGCCAGTCAAAAATATGGTCTAAAGTTGATGTACGGCGTGGAAATCAATTTAGTTGATGATGGCAATACCGTCGCGTACAACTTGCGAGATGAAGTCGCCGCCGATGCGACCTACGTGATCTTTGACGTGGAAACCACCGGCTTATCGGCGGTTTATGATACGATCATCGAAATCGGCGCGGTTCGAATGCAAAATGGCCAAGTTTTGGAACGCTATGACCGCTTTATTGATCCAGGCCATCCGTTATCGGCGACGACCATCAATTTGACCAACATCACTGATGAAATGGTCCAAGCTGGTGGCTCAGAAGCCGAGGTTATCGGCGAGTTCATGGATTTCATTGGCGACGCGGTGGTTGTTGGTCATAACGTCACTTTTGATATCGGCTTTTTGAACGCGGCTTTGCATCGACTGAAGCGAACCTCGATTCATAATCCGGTGGTGGATACCTTGGAAATGTCGCGGACGCTCCACCCGGAAAACGCCAATCACAAATTGGATACCTTGTCGAAACGTTATAACATCGTGCTGGAACACCATCACCGGGCTGATTCTGACGCTGAAGCCACCGGGTTGTTGTATTTCGCGTTGCTGAAAGAAATGAATCAGCGCTTCGCCACCACCAATCTCAATCAGCTGAATGAGCACATTGGCGACGGGACCGGTTGGCGTATGGCGCGGCCGCATCACGCTGTTTTGATCGCGCAAACTCAGGCGGGATTGAAGAACTTGTTCAAGATCATTTCCGGCGCCATGGTCAATTACTTTTATCGGGTCGCCCGCGTGCCGCGCTCCCTGCTGAACCGATATCGTGAGGGAATCATGGTGGGCTCGGCCTGCGATGCCGGCGAAGTTTTCACCAGCATGATGCAAAAAGGTTACGAAGAAGCGCGGCAAAAGGCGATGTACTACGATTATTTGGAAGTCATGCCTAAAGCCGTTTATCAGCCACTGATTCAGCGGGAACTGATCAATGATGACGCTGCCTTAGAGGATATTCTGAAGAACATTGTCAAATTAGGCGATGATTTGGGTAAATTAGTCGTTGCCACCGGCGATGTTCATTATCTCGATCCTCGCGACGCGATTTATCGTGAGATCCTGATTCGAGCCGATAAAAGTAACCCGCTGAGTCGGCAGCTTTTACCGGATGTGCATTTCCTGTCCACGGCGGAAATGTTGGCGGCGTTTGACTTTCTCGGACCGGAAAAGGCCAAAGAAATCGTCATTACCAATACTAACAAAGTGGCGGATCTCGTTGATGACGGGATCACCCCGGTCAAAGACAAGCTGTACACGCCGAAAATGCCTGGCGCGGAAGATGAAATTCGCAACTTAGCGATGACAAAGGCCCATCAACTGTACGGGGATCCGCTGCCGGAAATCGTTGATGCTCGGGTCAAGAAAGAGTTGAAGTCGATCATCGGCAACGGCTTCTCGGTTATTTACTTGATTTCGCAGAAATTAGTCTTCAAAAGTAACAAAGATGGCTATTTGGTTGGTTCACGGGGTTCGGTGGGATCCAGTTTAGTGGCGACCATGACCGGGATCACCGAGGTCAACCCGTTACCACCCCATTACCGTTGTGCCAAGTGCAAGTACAGCGAATTCTTTACCAAAGGGGAATACGGTTCCGGTTTTGACTTGCCGGATAAAGATTGTCCCAACTGTGGCGCGCCGCTGATCAAGGATGGTCATGATATTCCCTTTGAAACCTTCCTCGGCTTCCGTGGCGACAAGGTTCCCGATATTGATTTGAACTTTTCAGGTGATTATCAGCCGATTGCCCACAACTATACCAAGGTCCTGTTCGGGGAGAAATATGTTTTCCGCGCGGGGACGATCGGGACGGTCGCCGATCGAACCGCCT
This sequence comes from Lapidilactobacillus achengensis, assembly GCF_003946655.1. Classification (GTDB taxonomy): domain Bacteria; phylum Bacillota; class Bacilli; order Lactobacillales; family Lactobacillaceae; genus Lapidilactobacillus; species Lapidilactobacillus achengensis. Next base: position 250,087 of record NZ_RHOV01000001.1, on the reverse strand, counting down.
ATGGGTACGTGAAGCACTACGAAGAAGTCAATGATTTGCATTTACGCGGCGCGGAGCTAGATCGCTTGGCGGCTGGTGCGACCGGCGTTAAGCGAACGACTGGGCAACATCCGGCCGGGATCATTGTTGTGCCCAATTACATGGACATTTATGATTTCACTCCGATCCAATTCCCAGCGGACAAAACCGATGCCGCTTGGCGGACGACGCACTTTGATTTCCACTCGATCCACGATAATATTTTGAAATTAGATATTCTGGGCCATGATGACCCCACGATGATCCGGATGTTGCAGGATTTGTCCGGAATCGATCCGGTCACGATTCCTACCGATGATCCTGGGGTTCTATCGCTTTTCTCAGGGACCCAGGCGCTGGGTGTGACTCCAGAACAAATCAATTCCAAAACGGGCACACTTGGCGTTCCTGAATTTGGGACCGCCTTTGTCCGGGGAATGTTGGAAGAAACCCATCCCAGCACGTTTGCGGAATTGCTGCAAATTTCTGGTTTGTCCCACGGGACCGACGTTTGGTTGGGCAACGCCGAGGAATTGATCAATCAAGGTGTGGTTACTTTGAAGGATGTTATCGGCTGTCGGGACAACATCATGATGGACTTGATCCACTGGGGCGTTGACTCGCAGTTAAGCTTCCAGATCATGGAAAGTGTCCGGAAGGGGAAAGGGATGAAGGAGGAATGGCAAGAAACGTTGCGGGAAAACGAGCACGTGCCAGCCTGGTATATTGATTCCTGCCTGAAGATCAAATATATGTTCCCGAAGGCCCACGCTACGGCGTATATTTTGATGGCCCTGCGCATTGCCTACTTCAAGGTTTACTTCCCGATCATTTATTACGCGACGTATTTCTCGGTGCGCGCCGATGATTATGATTTGGTCGCCATGAGCCACGGCAAAGAAGCCGTTAAAGCTCGCATGAAAGAGCTGAATGATGAGATCAACGAGAAGGGCAAGAGTCGCGCCGTTAAACAGGCCAATCTTTTAACGGTGCTGGAACTGGCCAATGAATGTTTGGAGCGCGGCTACGAGATCAAAATGGTTGATATTGAAAAATCCGATTCGGAAAACTTCCTGATCATTGATGAGCGGACGATTTTGGCGCCCTTCAAGGCGATTCCTGGTCTCGGGGGCAACGTCGCGAAGCAGATCGTTGCCGCTCGCGCCGAACGTCCCTTCCTATCGAAAGAAGATTTAGCGACTCGGGGAAAAGTTTCCAAAACATTGATCGATTACCTGAGCGCCAATGGTGTCTTGAATGACTTGCCTGATGAGAACCAACTCTCGCTGTTCTGATTTTCGGTAACGCGCGGCCTACGCTGCGCCTGAGCGCCAAGTTGGGCGGGTGAAACGCGGACAAAAGTAGCTTGCGCTGCGCGTGGCGTTGGTGGATGGCGAGTGTGGTGGGTGGATGGCGAGTGTGGTGGGGCTCCAGGTCGGGCTGGGGGTGGTGGAACGCTGCGGGCACGACTTGAAGCTTTTCGGAAGTGCACCGAAAATCTTCAAGCTCGGCCTTATTGTAGGCGATAAATCGCCAACAATAATATCGCGGCTGACTCACCCCCAGCCCGACCTTCCGCCAGACGAACAAACGAACCACCAACGCCAGAGTGCGGAACACAACGGGTTGACTTTGAACATTAACCTAGCTAGGATTTTGGAGGCTGGTCCTAGCCTCAAGAAACTCAGCGTGGTTAAGCGCAGAAGTCAGGTGTATGGAGCACGTTTCAATGATGTCCACGGCTTGCGCTGCGAAATTCGGGGTGAGCTCGCTGTGGGCGTCACTTTGAGCTTCGCAAAACCCGCGAATCTCAAAGCTGAGCCTTGTCCTAAGCGGCAAAGCCGCCAAGGACAATTTCACGGCGATCTCACCCCGAATTTCTCCGCTCCAGCCGCTCAACGTTTTAACAGCCGTTTGAGCACTCCCACCGACCAGCGAGCTATGGCTAATTGATAGAGCACCACGCAGTTGACGACCGTGATTGGTGGTTACCAGCTTTAAATTGGTGACACCAGCGCTGTCTACTTGATGAACAAACCTAGTTCTCGGTGAATCAACTGAATCGGTCAACTTCCATCCGTGGATTGTTAAGGAGACAAGTAGAAATGTTCAGTCCACACAAAATGTCTCGACCGCTTAATCTAATTCAGTTGGTATTGCCGTACCACCTCAAAATGGGCAATTGTTTGACCTCAATCTTGCCAAATCACTTCGTCAAATCCTTCGCCACGATTACAGATAGGCTCAATTCTGTTCAGCAACCGGCTGGGACTGCGCGGCTCAGTGGTGAAATTGTCCTTGGCGGCTTTGCCGCTTAGGACAAGGCTCGATTTGAAGACAAGCCGCGCACTTTGCGGATTGGCTTCAAACGACGCCCACCACGTTCCAGTCCGCAACAGCAGTCCCAGCCGGTTGCGCTCACGCGCAACACCCACCCACACCTGCAATCAAGTGTAAGTTTAAGATAAGATTCAAGCACTCCAATGATTTCAAACAACACCCAGCGCAACAAATCCTTGAGTCATTCACATGAAGCTATTAACCATCAGGTGAATCTACCCAACAGAATGCTTGTTGTTGCAAGCGTTCTGTGTTATACTATTGTCATGAATTGGTTCGAGTGAGCAGAAATGCTCACTCTTTTTATTGACCGATTTCCGAAAGGAGGTTAAGTTTTGAGTTCAGTCATCGAAACCGTTCGCACGCTCGTTATGCCGATCCTCAACGCTAACCATTTTCAATTAGTCGATCTAGAATACCAAAAGGAAGGTAAAAGCTGGTATCTCCGGCTTTATATTGACAAACCTGGTGGTATTGATATTGAAGAATGCGCGCTCGTCAGTGAGTTAGTCAGTGAAAAATTAGATGGAATGGATCCTGATCCGATTCCCCAAGCTTATTTCTTAGAGGTGTCTTCGCCTGGTGCGGAGCGGCCATTGAAGAATGAGCGTGATTATCAGAACGCCGTTGATCAATATATTCATGTTTCTTTGTATCAAGCTATCAACAAGGCCAAAGTTTACGAAGGTTATTTGCGTGAGCTAAGTGACACGGAATTAACGCTTGAGTACAAGGACCGTGGCCGGCAAAAGTCTGTGGTCATTTCACGGGAAAACATTGCGCAAGCACGTTTGGCAATCGAATTTTAGACGGAGAAGGGAAGACATCATGAACGATGAGATGTTAGGTGCTTTAGACGCACTGGAAAAAGAAAAGGGCATCAAAAAAGAAGTCGTTATTGAAGCGATTCAGGCGGCCTTGGTTTCTGCTTACAAGCGGAATTATGGCCAAGCGCAAAATGTAGAAGTTGATTTTGATAACAACAGTGGTAATATCCATGTTTATGCCGTGAAAAAAGTTGTTGAAGAAGTCGCGGATGATCGTCTGGAAATCAGTTTGGACGACGCGTTGAAGATCAACCGGGCTTATGAAGTCGGGGATGAGATCAAGCGCGAAGTCACGCCGAAGAATTTCGGGCGGATCTCAGCGCAAACAGCCAAGCAGGTCATTATGCAACGGTTGCGTGAAGCGGAGCGTTCCCAGATTTATAATGAATATACTCAATATGAGCATGAAATCATTCAAGGAACGGTTTTGCGGCGGGACAATAAGTTCATTTACGTGGATCTTGGTGATATCGAAGCCGTGATGGGCAAACAAGATCAGATTCCGAATGAGGATTATCAAGTTCACGATCGGATCAAAGTTTTTGTCAGCAAGGTTGAGAATACGACCAAGGGGCCGCAAGTTTTCGTTTCGCGGACGAACCCAGAATTGGTCAAGCGGTTATTCGAGCAGGAAATTCCTGAAGTTTATGATGGCACGGTGGAAATCGTTTCGATCGCCCGAGAAGCAGGCGACCGCTCGAAAGTTGCGGTTCGTTCGACCAACCCTAATGTGGACCCGGTCGGCACTTGTGTCGGTCCTAAAGGTCAGCGGGTGCAAACGATCGTCAACGAACTTCACGGCGAAAACATGGACATTGTTAAATGGGAAGAAGATCCTTCCGATTACATTGCCAATGCCCTTAATCCAGCTGAAGTGATCGCGGTTCAATTCGATGAAGCCAAGCGGGAATGTATGGTGATCGTTCCTGATTATCAACTCTCCTTGGCGATTGGTAAGCGGGGGCAAAACGCCCGTTTAGCGGCGAAGTTGACCGGGTATAAGATCGATATCAAACCAGAATCCGAAGTTGAATTCGTTGACGATGATGGTGATGATGTGGACGCGCCAACTGATGCGCCAGCGTCGACCGAACCGGCCACTGACTCTGATCAAGCGGACTCAGAAGCATAATTGGTGAAGTTATGAAGAAAAGAAAGATCCCAATGCGGAAAGATGTTTTAACGAATGAGATGCAACCTAAGAAAAGTTTAGTGCGGATCGTTCGCAGTAGTGAAGGCGAAATCAGTCTTGACCCAACTGGCAAGAAGCCGGGCCGGGGAGCGTATGTTTCCTTGGACCCCGCCGCTGTTCAGCAGGCGAAGGCTAAGAAAACCTTGGATAAAGTTTTTGGCCAGCCGATCCCACCGGCTTTCTATGATGATTTGTTTGCCTATGTGGATCATCAAAAAGCCCGTCAAGAATTATTCGGAGCCCAAGAATGAGTGCACAAAGTGAACAGCAAACGAAGACCTTGAACTTGTTAGGTTTAGCGCGGCGGGCACAGCAGTTAGTCATGGGTGAAGCATTAGTGGTAGAAGCGGCGCGTCATGGCCAGCTTCAACTGATTTTTGTCGCCAGTGATTTGGGACCAAATACAATGAAACGAATCAAGAATAAAGCAAATTTCTATCAGATTCCCATGATCGAAGTTTTCTCTGCAACGCAACTCACACATGCGATCGGCGCGTCACGTAAAGTGATCGGTGTTAAAGACGCCGGCTTCGCCAAAGGAATGGTGAGCTTGATGCAGTAATTAAGGAGTGTGAAATATGGGGAAGAAACGAGTTTACGAATTAGCGAAGGAATTAAATGTCGCCAGCAAAGATGTGATCAGTGAAGCCAAAACCATCGGCCTCGATCTCAAAAACCATATGTCAACTTTGGATGACCAGCAAGCCCAACAATTGAGCCAAAAGTTAGGTCACCAAAAGTCAGTTAGCCCAGCGGCAGCGTCTGCTAAAGCGTTGGCTAAAGCACGGATCACGGCAGCGGGTTCCGACGCGCCAGCGCTTAAGCCGGCACAGCCAACCCCGGATAAACCGCAAGCGAGCGCGCCAAAACCGGCCGGCAAACCAGCGACGTCTGAAGCCAAGCCAAGCACGACCGCCAATGAGGCTAAGGGTCAAGCTAAGAACGATGGTAAAACCAAGATCAAGATCACCGCGATCCGCCGCAATCGCTCCACTAACACGAATCACGGGCAAAACGCTGAGCAGCGGCCAGCGAACCGCGGCCAGAATGGTCAACGAAATCAACGCCAGAATGGCACAAATGGGGATCGCATGAATAACCGCAATAACGGCACGAGCAATTCTAACAACAATCGCAATCGTAATAACAATAATGGCAGTAATAACGGCGGCAACAACCGTTTTAACAACAATCGTCCGGCTCAATCCGAGCGGAACGCGGCGGGAAGCAATAATCAACGTCGCAATAACGGTCAGGGCCAGAACCGCAATAATCAAAATCGCGGTAACGCTAGCAGTCCACGGCCAGCGGCGAATGCTGGGCTGCGGCACTTGCAACAGTACAAGGAGCAAGCGGCGCAAACACAAGCTTCGATCCAGCAGGAACGGGCCGACGAACAACGCCGTGCTGAAAAGCAACGGCGCGATCAAAAGGCCAAAGCTAAGCAGGCGCAGGAAGCTCAAGTTAAACAGCAAGCCCAAGCGCGCGCTGAAGCGGCCGCTGAGAAGAAGGTTGCGGCAACCAAGCCAACGCCAACCACAGAAGTGAAAGAATCAGCGCAAAGCACAGCTAAGAAGCGTCCTGAGAAGGTGTTCACCCATAACGCGGCGCCAAGACGTGAAGGTGGCTTCAACGCTAACGATCGGGAAGGCTACAAGCCAAATCCACGGAAGCGGAATAAACGAAAGCAACGGGCACAACAACGTCATCAAGTTGCTAAAGTGATGCCGCAACGGAAAGATCGGCCATTGCCAGAAGTGCTGGTTTATACCGATGGCATGAACGCCCAAGATTTGGGTAAGCTTTTGCACCGGGAACCAGCGGAAATCGTTAAGAAGCTCTTTATGCTGGGCGTGATGACCAACCAGAACCAATCTCTTGATGGTGATACGATCGAGTTATTGGCGACGGATTATGGCATCGAGGCGCAGAAGAAGGTCGAAGAAGATCTTTCTGATATTGAGAAGATCGTCAAAGAAGAAGTTGCAAATACTGATTATCAAGCACCGCGGCCACCAGTGGTCACCATCATGGGTCACGTTGACCATGGTAAAACAACCTTGCTGGATCGTCTGCGGCACACCCACGTGACTGCTGGCGAAGCTGGCGGGATCACCCAGCATATTGGGGCTTACCAAGTTAAGCTGAATGACCGTTTGATCACGTTCTTGGATACGCCAGGACACGCGGCCTTCACGAATATGCGGGCGCGGGGCGCTGATGTGACGGATATCGTTGTTTTGGTCGTGGCGGCTGACGATGGTGTCATGCCGCAAACGATCGAAGCAATCAATCATGCCAAGGCAGCGCACGATCCGATCATCGTGGCGGTCAACAAGATCGATAAGCCAGGCGCGAATCCGAACCACGTGATGGAACAATTGACGGAATATGAATTGATTCCTGAATCATGGGGCGGCGACACGATTTTCGTAGAGATCTCCGCGAAAAACGGCACCAATATCGACGAGCTGTTGGAAATGATCTTGCTGGAAGCCGATATTTTGGAATTGAAGGCCAATCCTAAACAACGGGCAGTCGGCACTGTTCTGGAAGCACGTTTGGACAAGGGTAAAGGCCCAGTCGCTTCATTATTGATCCAACAAGGGACCATGAATGTCGGCGATCCAATCGTCGTTGGTAACACCTTTGGTCGGGTCCGGGTCATGACCAATGACCACGGTCGGCGGGTCAAGACGGCCTTGCCATCAGAACCAGTGGAAATCACTGGGCTGAATGACGTTCCTGACGCAGCTGATCACTTCGCCGTCTTCGAAGACGAGAAGACAGCGCGGTCAGCCGGTGAAGAACGGGCTAAACGCGCGCAATTGGCAGAACGGAACAAGGCGCATCGCGTGACCTTGGATAACCTCTTTGAAACGATGAAGGAGGGCGAACTCAAGGAAGTCAACGTGATCATCAAGGCCGACGTTCAAGGTTCGGCCGAAGCGTTAGCTGGTAGTTTGCAGAAAATCGATGTTGAAGGTGTTCGGGTCAATATCATTCATCAAGCCGTTGGCGCGATCAATGAAAGTGACGTTACCCTAGCGTCCGCAAGTAACGCAATCATTATTGGCTTCAACGTGCGGCCAACACCGCAAGCCAAGTCTCAAGCTGAAAGTGAAGACGTGGAAATTCGTCTACACAACGTCATTTATCGGGCGATCGATGAAATCGAAGCGGCGATGAAGGGGATGCTGGAACCTGTTTATGAGGAACAAGTTACTGGTGATTTGACGATCCGCGAAACCTACAAGGTCACCAAGTTAGGCACGATCGCTGGTTGTATCGTGAATAACGGCCTGATCCAACGGAATTCAGGCGTGCGCTTGATCCGCAATGGCATCGTGATCTATGAAGGCAAGTTGGCGTCATTGAAGCGTTTCAAAGATGACGTTAAAGAAGTCCGTCAAGGCTTCGAATGTGGCGTGATGATCGAGAATTACAACGATCTTAAAGTCGATGATCAGATCGAAGCTTACGTCATGAAAGAAGTTCCCGCAAAATAATTTAAATAACCGACCGCAAACAACTCAAGAGTGCGAGCTGACCTGGGTAGCTTCTGAACATTAGCCTAGCAAGGATTTTGGAAGCCGAACTTTGCTTCCAGAAGCATTGCGTAGCTAAGCGGAAGAAGCTAGGTCGGCGAGCACGTTTCAAAAAAGGAGACCATGGATGAAACATCGTATTGGTCGTGTTGAACAGGAGATCCAACGAGAAGTCAATGACATCTTGTTGAAACGTGTCCGTGATCCGCGGGTCGATGGGGTGACCATCACCGGCGTTGAACTGACCGGCGACCTGCAACACGCAAAAATCTTTTATAGTATTCTCTCTAACAAAGCCAGTGATGTTGAGAAGGCTCAAGCCGGTTTGGATAAGGCAACTGGTTTAGTTCGTAAAGAACTAGGCGGACGTTTGTCTTTATACAAAACTCCGGATTTGACTTTCGTTCAAGATGAATCTGTTCGTTACGGCGAACGGATCGATCAATTGATCCGACAACTGGACGCCGAGAAAAAAGATCAGGATTAAAACCTGAAACGCCAACCCACTTCTAAGCAGAAGTGGGTTTTTTTTGAACGCGTTTTCTGACGTAATCTCTTTCGCCCAACTACGCAGGGGTTCCTGGAGACCAACCCATATCTCAATCTACTTTCAAAACGCCTGCTCGGTTATTGGTTCGGAAGTTACTCAGGTGGGCGCCAACTCTTTTTTTCAACAGTGGTTGATGGCGGCCATAATGTTGTTGCCAGTTGGCTTTCAAGAAAAACCGCAAATAAGTATCCACAACAACAACGGGTTTTTCTGTTATAATAAATGCATTGTTTTCTAAGTCAGGTTATGAGGAGAATTGGAATGGACGGCGTGATCCCATTGTACAAACCGCGGGGGATGACCAGCGCGGACTGTGTTTATAAGTTAAGAAAGATCTTACATGAGCGACGTATTGGCCACACCGGCACTTTAGATCCGGATGTGGACGGCGTTTTGCCAATTTGTGTGGGGCAGGCCACAAAACTGGTCAATCGTCTGCTAGCCGGCGGGAAGGTTTATCAAGGTGAGATCACTCTGGGCTTTGCGACCACCACCGAGGATCTTAGCGGCGACGAGGTTGAACGGGTCTTTCTGACGCAGGCGCCGACAGAAGCTGAGGTGGATGCGGCCTTGACGAAACTGACTGGCGATGTGGCGCAGATCCCCCCGATGTTTTCGGCGGTCAAGGTCAACGGGCGCCGACTTTACGAGTACGCTCGCGCTGGCGAAACGGTGGAACGGCCGGTGCGGCAGATCCACGTTTTTAGCTTCCAGCGGACGGCGCCCCTTGATTATGACGCTACTGCTGGGGTGGTTCGCTTTCCTTTCACGGTCAGTTGCTCCAAGGGGACTTATGTGCGGACTCTGGCCACTGATTGTGGTCAGTTATTAGGGGTGCCTGCGGTGATGTCGTCGTTGCAGCGGCTGGAAAGCGGCGGCATCACTTTGGCGGAAACTGTGACCTTGGCGCAGGTCGCAACGGCGATGGCGCAAGCTGAACTGAGCACGGTTTTGCGCCCGATCGAAACAGTATTGGCGGCCTTGCCGGCGGTGCGGCTGGACGCGACCCAATGGCAACTGGTCAAAAACGGCGGCGCGATCACCTTGGCAAGCTCGGCGCCGGAAGTGACGCTGTTCTACGAAGATAAAATCAAGGCGATCTATCGTTATCAGCCAAGTCGGTTAGGTAATTACAGCGCCGAAACCATGCTATTGGCCAATCAGTAGGGCGGTTTTTCAAATATTTTTACTTCAAAATTTTCGAGTTTAATATTCGATTTCAAAGATTCCGAGTTTAAGCGTTTCTACTTTCAAATACTACCATTTTAAATAGCACAATTTCGTACTTTACACCGGTTGATTTCAAACTTATCTCAGGCTCGTTTTAGCTATTTCAAAGCATTATTTTAGAATTTTCAAAGCGTTGTGGCACTGTTCAAGGAAGAGGGAACAATTGTGGAAGTCATTCATTTAAGCTATCCATTTCAGGCAACAAAAATCGATCTGCGCCCTAAAGTCATGGCCCTAGGGTTCTTTGACGGGGTCCATCGCGGCCATCAAGCGGTGATCAAGACTGCGTTAGCGGCGGGACAGGCGGCGGGGTTGCCGGTAGCGGTGATGACTTTTGATAAGTATCCGGGGATCGTTTTTCAGAAAGTCGATGCGGCGGACTTCACGTATTTGTCGACCTTGGAGCGTAAAATCGAATTGATGGCGGGGCTGGGCGTCGATTATTTATATGTGGTCGATTTCACCTCACAAGTGGGTCATTTGACGCCCCAGGATTTCGTCGATCAATTCCTCGTTGGCTTAGGCGTGCATGTGGCGGTGGCCGGCTTTGACTATACCTATGGGCCGAAAACCATCGCCGACATGGCTCATTTGCCGGCTTATGCCAAAGACCGTTTCGAAATCATTGAAGTGCCGCAACAGCAATTGTTGGCGCATAAAATCTCATCAAGCGCCATTCGGGACGCGCTGGCTAGTGGTCAGGTTGAGACTGCGAATCATTTGCTGGGTTATGTGTATCAAACCTCAGGTATCGTGGTCCATGGTGAAGCGCGGGGTCGGACCTTGGGCTACCCAACGGCCAATATTCGCACGACTCACGGTGAGCGTTTGCCCGGTGTGGGGATCTATACCACCGAAATCTTGGTTCAGGGGCGTTGGTACCCGTCGATGACCTCGATTGGCCGCAATGTCACGTTTGGCGCTGACCATCCGCTGACCGTGGAATGTAATATTTTTGATTTTGATCAGGATATTTATGGCGAGACGGTCAAATTGCGCTGGCATCACTACTTACGAGGTGAGGTCAAATTTACCGGCGCGGCTGGGTTAGTCGCCCAGTTGCAAAAAGATGCCCAGCAGAGTCGCGCTTTTTTAGCCGCTCCGAAGGGTTAACACGCCGAAGGGTTAAAAAGCTCGTTAAAACCCGCGCGGCAGTTATTTTCAAAGTATCCGAATAGGAGGAGCGCACATGGTAGCACAGGTTAGTCGCCAACAGGCCGCTGTCTATATTCACATTCCTTTTTGTGATCATATTTGTTACTATTGCAATTTCAACAAGGTGCTGATCAATGGGCAACCCGTTCATGATTATTTGGTGGCGTTGCTGGCTGAGATCCGGTTGACCTTGGCCCAGCATCCCGATGTGACCATCGGCACCATTTATTTCGGCGGCGGCACCCCTAGCGCCTTACCTGCGGCGGAGCTGGATTTCCTCTTGACCGGTGTTCAGGAATTATTGCCATTTCGCGGTCAAGAGGTGACCTTTGAGGCCAATCCCAATGACCTGCTTGATGGTGACAAACTGGCGATACTCCAGGCGCACGGTGTCAATCGGCTCAGCATCGGGGTCCAATCTTTCAACGACACCGTTTTGAAGAAAATTGGCCGGACCCATACGGCGCGCCAGGCGGTCCAAGCGGTGGAACAGGCCCAACAAGCCGGTTTTGACAACATTTCCATTGACCTGATCTATCGCTTGCCAGGCCAAGATCTGGTTGATTTTCAACGCAGTTTGCGTCAAGCCTTGGCGCTGGAAATTCCTCACTACGCGACTTATTCGCTGATTTTGGAACGCAAAACCGTTTTCTACAATTTGATGCGCCGGGGCAAATTACAGCTACCTAGTCAAGATATGGAAGCGGATATGTACCAACTGGCGATGGACACGTTGAACGCCCATGGCATCGAACAGTACGAGATCAGCAACTTTGCGCGACCGGGTTTTCAATCGCAACATAACTTGGTCTATTGGCATAACGAGTATTATTTCGGCTTTGGCGCCGGTGCATCGGGTTACTTGGGGCAAACTCGGTATCAGAATTTCGGCCCGATCCAGCAATACTTGCAGCCCTTGGCCCAGGAACAATTACCGATCCTAACGTCGGAGCAGATCACCACCAATCAACAAATCGAGGAGCAACTTTTCCTAGGGTTACGGCTCAACGCTGGAGTGGAAAAGGCGCGTTTTCAGGAACGTTTCGGCCGTTCGATCTTGGCGGTTTATCCGCAGGTGATCCCTCGGTTGATCCAGCAGGGGTTGCTGGTTGATCTGGGTCCTGCTTATGCGCTGACCGAGCGCGGTCGGTTTGTTGGCAATGATGTTTTCGCTGATTTTATGTTGGTTTGATTTGCAGTGATGGTTTAATTTTGAAAAGTGGCGGTCACGCCGCTTTTTTTGCTGATTGCAGGTGTGGGTGGGTGTTGCGCGTGAGCGCAACCGGCTGGGACTGCTGATGCGGACTGGAACGTGGTGGGCGTCGTTTGAAGCCAATCCGCAAAGTGCGCGGCTTGTCTTCAAATCGAGCCTTGTCCTAAGCGGCAAAGCCGCCAAGGACAATTTCACCACTGAGCCGCGCAGTCCCAGCCGGTTGCTAGGCAGCATTGAGCTTATCTGCAATCAAAGTTGGGTATCTGACGAAGTGGTTTTGCGAGCTAGAGGTCAAACAATTGCTTTCTTTGGGGTGGTACGGTAATGCCAACTGATTTGGATTAGTAGGTCGGTACATTTCGGATAGTGCCGCCAACTTTATCTCACTTATTTAAACGGATTTTGGTTGGAAACCGACCAATCCAGCTGATTTATCAAGAACTTGCTTTAGTTCATCAGACAGACTGTACTGGTGTCACCAATATGAAGCTGGTAACCACTAACCACGGTCGTCATTTGCGTGGTTCTCCATCAATTGGCCATATCTTGCCGGATGGCGTGAGTGCTCAAACGGCTGCTATAACGTTGAGCGGCTGGAGCGGAGAAATTCGGGGTGAGATCGCCGTGAAATTGTCCTTGGCGGCTTTGCCGCTTAGGACAAGGCCTGATTTTGAGACAAGCCGCGTACTTTGCGGATTGGCTCAAAACAGCGCCCACAGCGAGCTCACCCCGAATTTCGCAGCGCAAGCCGCGGCCAAACTACTTTATCTGGTCCGAGTCCCATCGATAATCAGGTCGGAGAAGCTCATCGGTCCCCGGTCTGATTTCGCGTTTTTTTAAAGAAAAATGGTGCGTTTCCTTGACTTTAAAAGCCGCGGTTGGTATATTTTATAGTGTTGTTAGCACTCATAACAATCAAGTGCTAAAAAAGAGGTGATAACTATGCCGACCAAACGTCAGGCACTGATTTTGGCAGAGATCGTTCGTATTTATAACGAAACAGGACAGCCTGTTGGTTCCAAGACATTGATGGGGCAATTGCCGTTCCACATCAGTTCCGCCACGATTCGTAATGAAATGGCGGCGCTGGAAGATGATGGGTTGATCATGAAAAATCACACATCATCGGGACGGATCCCATCAACGGCTGGTTATCGTTATTATCTCGATCATTTGCTGCAACCGACCGCGGTATCTCCGCAGGTTTTTGATAAAATCGCGGCGAACTTTGACCACGATTATCATGAAATCGATGAGATCGTCAAGCAATCCGCGACGATTTTGTCAAATTTAACCAATTACACCACGATTTCGCTGGGACCGGAAAGCGCCAATGTGACGTTGACTGGGTTTCGGGTGATTCCGTTGGGTAATGATCAGATCATTGCCATTTTGGCGACCAGCGCTGGTACGGTGGAAAGTCGCGTTTATCGTTTGCTGCATTTGATCAGCTCCGACGATTTGGAGAAGGCCGTCCGGATCATTAATGATCAATTGGTCGGCTTGCCTCTGGCTGTCGTGAAACAAAAACTCGCCAGTGAAATTCCCCAATTGTTGACGAAATATTTGCATTCTTCAACTGGTTTTATCGATTTGTTTGGTGATGTGTTGAAGCGGGCGGCGTCCCAGCATTTCTATGTGGGTGGTCGTTCCAATCTTCTCAGTTTCGCCCAACCGACCGATCTAGATCAACTGAAGAGTGTGTATCAACTGCTTGACAAAGAATCGATCCTACCATCATTATTGGACCTGGATCAGGTGGCGGCGTCGAAGAAACCACAAGATCCGCAACAAGTGTTAGGTCCGATCTCAGTCCGCTTAGGCGACGAATTCAATAATTCGCTGCTCAGTGACTATGGTTTGATCACGGCCAAGTATCATGTGGGTCAGCACGGGGATGGCGTGATCGCGATTCTCGGGCCCACCAGCATGCCCTATTCGCAACTGATTGGGTTGTTACAACTTTTCAGCGATGAATTGGTTAAGAAGCTAGTTGAGTATTACGGCTATTTTCACGATGATAGCTAGTTTAAATCAAGGGAGTGACGGCTTTGTCCGCTAAGACAAACAAACAACCTGAGCAGCCAGTTGAATTTCCATCTGAAAAAGACGCGAAATTCGCAGAACAGGCCCAACAGGCTAAACAGAGTAAGAAAGCTGCCAAAAAGGCTAAGCACGAAGAGTCCGTTAAGCAAGTGATCGAGGATCTGAATGATGAGGATCTGAAAGAGGTCATCGGAACGGATCCAGCCGCGTTGGAACAGAAAATCGCGGAACTGACGGCGAAGAATGAAGAATTACAAGATCAATGGCTGCGCTCGCAAGCTGAGATCCAAAACATGCACGCGCGTCACGAGAAAGAACGGGAAACGCAAGCGAAATACGCGGCCCAAAAGTTAGGCACGGCGATTTTGCCAGTGGTCGATAACTTGGAACGGGCATTGGCTGTTGCAGTGGAAGGCGAATCAGCGCAGCAACTGCACAAGGGTGTCGCAATGGTGTTGGATCATTTGCAGGCCGCTTTGCAGGATAGCGCGATCACCGCGGTTGGTCAGGTCGGCGAACCATTTGATCCTCATTATCATCAGGCCGTGCAAACGGCGCCAGCCGACGCTGAACATCCGGTGGATACGATTTACCAGGTCCTGCAAAAGGGCTATTGCCTGAAAGATCGCACGATCCGGCCAGCGATGGTCATCGTGGCGAAATAGCCGCGTTGAGCGAACTTGTTTCATCAAAGTCAAATTAATTTTTAAATAATAAGTGAGGTAATTCAATATGGCAAAAGTTATTGGGATCGACTTAGGGACAACCAACTCTGCAGTTGCAGTCCTTGAAGGCGGCAAACCAAAAATCATTACAAACCCAGAAGGCAATCGGACCACACCTTCTGTCGTGGCTTTTAAAGACGGTGAGATCCAAGTTGGTGAAGTTGCCAAGCGGCAAGCAATCACTAACCCAGATACGATTTCTTCGATCAAACGTCATATGGGCGAGGCTGGCTACAAAGTCTCAGCCAATGGCAAGGAATACACACCACAAGAAATTTCCGCGATGATCTTGCAGTACATCAAGAAATTCTCTGAGGACTATCTTGGCGAAACCGTGACAGACGCGGTCATTACTGTGCCTGCTTACTTCAACGACAGCCAACGTCAGGCCACTAAAGACGCTGGTAAGATCGCCGGTTTGAATGTGCAACGGATCATCAACGAACCAACGGCCAGCGCTTTGGCTTATGGCCTTGATAAAGGCGACGCTGACGAGAAAGTTTTAGTTTACGACCTTGGTGGTGGGACTTTCGACGTTTCCATCTTGGAATTAGGCGATGGCGTTTTCCAAGTGCTGTCCACGAACGGTGACACTCGTTTGGGTGGCGATGACTTTGATAACAAGATCATCGACTGGCTGGTCGCGCAATTCAAGCAAGCTAATGGCATCGACTTGTCCCAAGACAAGATGGCGATGCAACGCTTGAAGGACGCGGCTGAAAAGGCTAAGAAGGACTTGTCTGGCGTTAGCCAAACATCGATCAGCTTGCCATTTATTTCCGCCGGCGCTAATGGACCTTTGCACTTGGAAGAAACTTTGACCCGAGCACAATTCGACCAATTGACTGCCGATTTAGTTGAAAAAACCCGGATCCCAGTTGAAAATGCCATGCGTGATGCTGGCTTAAGCAATGCGGATATTGACAAAGTTATTTTAAATGGTGGCTCAACGCGGATCCCAGCTGTTCAAGACGCAGTCAAGAGCTGGACGGGCAAGGAACCAGACCATTCGATCAACCCTGACGAAGCCGTTGCAATTGGCGCGGCGATCCAAGGTGGCGTGATCGCTGGTGATGTTAAGGACGTTGTCTTGCTTGACGTAACGCCATTGTCATTAGGAATCGAAACCATGGGTGGTGTCTTCACCAAGTTGATCGATCGGAACACGACGATCCCAACTTCTAAGTCACAAACCTTCTCAACGGCTGCGGATAATCAACCTGCTGTTGATATCCACGTGCTCCAAGGCGAACGGCCAATGGCGGCTGACGACAAGACTTTAGGTCGTTTCCAATTGACTGATATTCCAGCTGCGCCTCGGGGCGTCCCACAAATCCAAGTGACTTTTGATATCGACCGGAATGGTATCGTTAACGTTTCCGCGAAGGATATGGGCACTGGCAAGGAACAAAAGATCACCATCAAGAGTTCATCAGGCTTGTCCGACGAAGAAATCGAACGGATGAAGAAAGAAGCCGACGAGAACGCTGAAGAAGATAAGAAGCGTAAGGAAGAAGTCGACTTGAAAAACGACGTTGACCAATTACTCTTCCAAACTGAAAAGACTTTAGGCGAACTCAAAGGCAAGGTTTCTGACGAAGAAATCAAGAAAGCTGAAGACGCTCGTGACGCTTTGAAGAAGGCGCAAGAAGCCAATGACACTGAAGAGATGAAGACCAAGCGTGACGAATTAAGCAAGGTCGTTCAAGACTTAACGGTCAAACTTTACCAACAAGCTCAAGAAGCGCAGCAAGCCCAAGGCGACGCTGCCAAGGGTGACGAAGGTAAAGGCTATGACGATCAAGGCAAGGGCGACGACAACGGCACGGTTGACGGTGACTTTGAAGAAGTCGATAAAGACAAGAAATAAGCAACCAGCGCAACCAACAGCGTAATAAGTAAAAAGTGGCAAAGAGCACCAGTCTGTTTGTCACCAAGGGAGATTGGGTCGTTGATCCAATCTCTTTTTGATGGCAGGCGGTGTTGGTGGCAAAATCAGTGTCTCGATTCTGCCAATGAAGTGGGAAGTGGCGGATCAACGCAAGAAGCAATTGCCAGGCACGGTCTGATCACCTCAAGCCGCTTGTCGCGCTCTCTTGTTTATGCTACAATTTTTGATGTGTATTAATTCGACGAATGGTCGATAAGGAGGAAAACAATGGCAGACGATCAGGACTTTTATGATGTTCTTGGTTTGCAGAAAGACGCATCCGACGCAGATATCAAAAAAGCTTATCGACAATTATCCAAAAAATATCATCCCGATATCAACAAGGCTCCAGATGCCGAAGCGAAATTTAAAAAAATCAATGAAGCTTACGAAACTCTTTCAGATCCCCAACAACGCGCGACTTATGACCAATATGGCAAGGCCGGCATGGATGGGGCTTTTCAGGGCGGCGGTAATCCCTTCGGTGGCGGTGGCTATGGCCAAGCCGGTGGCGATTTCGGCGGTGGCTTTGGTGATTTCGGTGACATCTTCAGTCAGTTCTTTGGCGGTGGCGGCAGTCGCGCGAATAGCGCCACCGCTCCGCGCCAAGGCGCCGATCTACAATATCGGATGGATCTGAAATTTGAAGAAGCGATTTTTGGCAAGGAAACGGATATCAGTTATAATCGCGAAGCCAATTGCCATACCTGTAACGGGAGTGGCGCGAAGCCTGGTACCCAGCCGATCACTTGTCCCAAGTGTCATGGCACTGGTTTTATGGAAGTTGAGCAACAATCACCGCTGGGTCGTATTCGGACGCGGGTCAACTGTGATCGTTGCGGCGGCAAAGGCAAGATCGTTGAGAACCCTTGCCCAACTTGTCACGGTACCGGCAAAGAGAAACAAAGTCATCAGGTCAAAGTCACGATTCCCGCGGGAATCGAGGACGGCCAACAAATGCGCTTGGAAGGTCAAGGTGAGGCTGGCGAAAACGGCGGCCCTTATGGCGATCTTTACATTGTCTTCCGCGTGGCGCCAAGTGATAAATTTGAACGTGACGGCGCGGAAATCTTCGTGACGATCCCGATCAGTTTCCCCCAGGCGGCTTTAGGCGATGAACTCGAAGTGGATACGGTTCACGGACCAGTCAAACTGAAGGTGCCAGCGGGAACACAATCAGGCACGAAATTCCGGCTGAAAGGCAAGGGTGCCCCTCGTTTGCACAGCAAGACCAACGGCGATGAAACCGTCACCGTTAACGTGGTGACCCCGAAACGCTTGAATGACAAGCAAAAGAACGCGTTGAAAGATTTTGTGATTGCCAGTGGCGACAAGATCGATCCGCAAAAAGGTGATTTTTTCAGCCGCTTTAAAGAGAAGTTTCAATAACATTAGGTGCGGCTAGCGTTGGCTCAATCGGCTAACCATCATTGAATGAAGCAAGCTGTCTCAATCAAGTGACACCAGCTTCTTTGAAAAATAGGTAGGAGGCGGCTGTTGGTAATGGCAGTGGATTATCATCTCGCGTTTGGTGTTTATGGCATCATTGGCGATCAAACTTCGCTGGTCGTGATCAAGAAAAATGGGGGACCTTACATCAATCGGTTTGATCTCCCCGGTGGTAGCCTGGAAAATGGCGAGTCATTGGACCACGCGATTCTCCGCGAGATTACCGAAGAAACAGCGCTCCAGCCATTGCGTCTGACCCAACTGGGCGTGACTTCCTTCAAATATCCTTGGGACTATCAAGATTTCCATTGGAATCAGCACATTTGCGTTTTTTATCGGATCAATGAAGTGACCGGTCAAGTCGCGGCAAAGGTAGATCAGTTTATCGGACAGGATTCATTGGGAGCCGTTCGGGTCAACTTGGCCGATTTGAACTTGGCGAATGCGTCACCATTGGTTTTAAAAGCCAAGGACTATTTACAAAATGGCCAAAAGTTTACGCCAGCCGATACTAGCTATGCTACTTGGCAAGTTCTCAGCCAGCCAGTATTCTAGCGCGAAGGCCAAGGGCTAATACCAATTATAAAATCAAAAACAAGTGGGTCGCAATGGCGTCCAGAGGCAACTTGTCCATTAACAAGCTGATCCTTTGAGGCCAGCGTCCCACTTTTTTTGCTTGGAGTTTAGTTGGTGACGTTTGCCGTGGCCGGATGCACAGCTCTTTTGCAGGTGTGCTGGGTGTTGCGCGTGAGCGCAACCGGCTGGGACTGCTGTTGCGGACTGGAACGTGGTGGGCGCTGTTTTGAGCCAATCCGCAAAAAGCGCGGCTTGTCTCAAAATCAGGCCTTGTCCTAAGCGGCAAAGCCGCCAAGGACAATTTCACCACTGAGCCGCGCAGTCCCAGCCGGTTGCTAGGCAGAATTGAGCCTATCTGCAACCGAAGTTGTGTATCTAACGAAGTGCTTTTGCAAGGTAGCGGTCAAACAATTGCCCTTTTTTTGGGTGGTACAGCAATCCCAACTGATTCATCAAGAGCTTGCTTTAGTTCATCAGTCAGACTGTGCTGGTGTCACCAATTTAAAGCCGGTGACCACTAACCACGGTCTTTAATGGCGTGGCTCTCATCAATTGACCATAGCTTGCCAGCTGGCGTGAGTGCTCAAACGGCTGTTATAACGTTTAGCGGCTGGAGCGGAGAAATTCGGGGTGAGATCGCCGTGAAATTGTCCTTGGCGGCTCTGCCGCTTAGGACAAGGCTCAGCTTTGAGATTTTCGGCGCCCTTCCGAAAAGCTCAAAGTGACGCCCACAGCGAGCTCACCCCGAATTTCGCAGCGCAAGCCGCGGGCATAATACTTTACATGACCAAACAAGCTTCAAACAGCAAGCAAGTGAGTGACGACTAGTCGCACTTGCAGGCAATTTTTGTTATAATTTACTGAGAAGAAACGAGTTAGGTGCGAAGAAAATGACACGAGAAGAAATGTTAGAACGACAAAAGCATATCCGCAATTTTTCGATTGTGGCCCATATCGATCATGGTAAATCAACGATCGCGGATCGGATCCTTGAGCTGACTGATACGGTAGCGCCGCGGGAAATGCAGGCGCAGCTACTAGATAATATGGACCTAGAACGGGAGCGGGGCATTACCATCAAGCTCAACGCCGTGGAACTCCATTATCAGGCGAAGGATGGTCAAACGTATATTTTCCATTTGATCGATACGCCGGGACACGTGGATTTCTCCTATGAGGTTTCGCGGTCGTTGGCGGCCTGTGAAGGGGCGGTCCTGGTGGTTGACGCGGCGCAAGGTGTGGAAGCCCAAACCTTGGCCAACGTTTATTTGGCGCTGGATAACGATTTGGAGATCTTGCCGGTCATCAATAAGATCGATTTGCCTTCTGCTGATCCTGATCGGGTCAAGGAAGAAATCGAGGACATGATCGGCATTGATGCCAGCGAGGCGGTTTTGACCAGCGCGAAGGTTGGCACCGGGATCCCGGAATTGTTGGAGCGGATCGTGACCGATATTCCCGCGCCAACTGGTGATCCGGAGGCGCCACTGAAGGCCCTGATCTTCGATTCTGTCTATGACAGTTATCGGGGCGTGGTGTTGAGCGTGCGGGTGGTTGATGGCACCGTCAAGCCTGGTGACAAAATCAAGCTGATGAGCCACGGGCACGAGTATGAGGTGACCGAAGTTGGCGTGATGTCGCCGAAAGCGGTCCAACGAGACGTGCTGTTGGCGGGGGATGTGGGTTATTTGACCGCCGCGATCAAATCTGTTCAAGAGACTGATGTGGGTGATACGATCACTGCGGCGGCGCGACCGGCGGCCAAGGCCTTGCCGGGCTACCGCAAGATCCAGCCGATGGTGTATTCGGGGATGTACCCAGTGGATAACGCCAAATACAACGATCTCCGGGAAGCATTGGAAAAATTGCGCTTGAATGATGCCGCCTTGGATTTCGAACCAGAAACGTCGCAAGCGTTGGGTTTCGGGTTCCGTTGTGGCTTCTTAGGTTTGCTCCACATGGATGTGGTCCAGGAACGGCTGGAACGTGAATTCAATTTGGATTTGATCATGACCGCGCCTTCTGTGGATTATCACGTGGTGTTGACGGATGGGACCGAGCAGGTGATCGACAACCCGGCAGCGTTGCCAGAAGTTTCTGAAATCAAGGAAGTGCGCGAACCTTATGTTAAGGCGGAAATCATGGTGCCCAATGAGTATGTTGGCGCGGTGATGGAACTCTGTCAGCGTAAGCGTGGCGAATTTGTCACGATGGACTACTTGGACACATACCGGGTCAATGTGATCTATCAGATGCCGCTTTCCGAAATCATTTACGATTTCTTTGATGACCTGAAGTCCAATACCAAGGGTTACGCATCGCTGGATTATGAAATCAGTGGCTATCGCGCCAGTGATCTGGTCAAAATGGACATCCTCTTGAATGGCGAAGGCGTTGACGCGTTAAGCTTCATTGTTCACCGCGATTTTGCTTTCGAACGGGGACGCTTGATCGTCACCCGGCTCAAAGAGGTGATTCCGCGGCAACAATTCGAGGTACCGATCCAAGCGGCCATTGGCAATAAGATCATTGCCCGCGCGACGATCAAGGCCTATCGGAAGAACGTTTTGGCGAAATGTTACGGTGGTGACATCACGCGGAAACGGAAATTGTTAGAGAAGCAAAAAGCCGGTAAGAAACGGATGAAGGCGATCGGGAATGTTGAAGTGCCGCAGGAAGCCTTTATGACGATCTTGCAGCTCAATGATGACGATATCAAAGGTAAGTAAGGTCCAAGCTTTTTGACAGATGGGGGGTCCGACCATTGAAAAAGAAATTGAAGATCGTTGGTCTGATTTTATTGTTGCTGGTGTCCTTGACGCTGATCTTTAACCAACAGATCAAGGATCAGGCCATCAAATGGATGTCCAATAATCGCACGGAACAAGTGACTAAGAAGTCGATCAAGCAAGCCAAGAATGTTAAGGGTGAGTTCGATTTCTCCAAGGTGAAAAGCATTGATACGACCCAAGTGGCCAAAGCGGCAATCGATCCTGATCCCGTGGGCGCCTTGGGGAAAATCGCCATTCCCAGCGTTAATTTGTATTTGCCGATTTTCAAGGGTCTCAGCGACACGGCGCTATCTTCTGGCGCGGGGACGATGAAGGCGGATCAGGAGATGGGTCAAGGTAATTACGCTTTGGCTGGTCATTACATGACGAACAAAGGCATCCTCTTCTCGCCGATCGCCCAAACGCAAGTGGGTCAGTTGATTTATTTGACCGATCTGGAGAAGGTCTACACTTATCAGATCACCAGTAAAGCAGTGATCAAGCCTGAAGCGGTCACGGTCATTGATGATCGCGCTGGGGAGAAGATCGTCACCTTGATTACCTGCGCGGATGGCGGCGCCAATCGTTGGGCCGTTCAAGGCGCGTTGCAGAGTGTTAAGGCCGCGACTAAAACAGCCATGCAAGTCTTCGCCCACTAGGCTGGCGTTAGGGTGAGCGAACTGGATGTTCTAGCTGGTTCTTCTGAAGAATAGCGCGAAGGATGACCGTTAAGTTTGTGCGCGGAGACTTTGACTGGCTGGCTTTCTAGCCAAAGGACCAGCGGCTGGTCAGTAGGAATGTGTCCCAGGGAAGCCGCGGGAACGGTGCACTGGAAAAATGTCGAAAGTGATGGGGTTTGATTTTTTGCAAGATAAGTGGACAGCACCAAAAAAACTAGATCAAGCTGAGGTAGCCAATTTAGCAGCAGCCTTAAACTTGCCGCCTTTGATCGTGGCGATCTTAATGAATCGGGGTCTAACTGATGCGGCTGGGATTCGGGCGTTCTTGAACGTGGATCTGAGTCAATTGACCACGCCAGATCATTTTCATGATTTGGACCGGGCGGTGGCGCGGATCGAGCAGGCACTGGATGATAACGAGAAAATTACGGTCTACGGTGATTACGACGCGGATGGGGTCACCAGTGTGGCGATCCTTGTCGACACTTTTAGCGCGTTGGGCGTGGATGTGGACTATTATGTGCCCAGTCGCTTCAGCGATGGCTATGGCCCTAATCTGGCGCGCTATCAGGAGCTAGTTGCTCAAGGGACCAAGTTATTGATTACCGTGGACAATGGCATTACCGGTGTTGATGAAGTGGCTTATGCGCAGGCTCATGGCATGGATGTGATCATTACGGATCACCATGATTTGCCGGCGCAGCTGCCAGAGGCCTATGCGATTGTGCATCCACGGCATCCGCAGTCAACCTGTGACTTTGGTTATTTTGCTGGTGCTGGGGTCGCTTTTTATTTGGCTTGGGGTCTATTAGGGGATATGCCCGTAGAGTTGCTGGATCTGGCCACGATCGGCACCATTGGTGATGTGATGCCGTTGGTCGCGGATAATCGTCTGTTGGTGGCCGCAGGGATCAAGCAGATCCAAGCGGATCCACGATTAGGACTGACCGCTTTGGCGGAACTGGCCAAGATCGATCTGACGCAGATCGACGCCCGCCAGATTGCCTTCGGAATCGTTCCGCGGCTGAATTCACTAGGCCGCGTGGGTAGCGCGCGACCAGCCGTCGCCTTATTAACAACGTTCGATGATCAAGCAGCCGCTAAAATCGCCCAAGATGTTGAACAAACTAATCGGCAACGCCAAGACCTTGTGACGGAGGTCCTGGCTCAGGCCCAGACACAATTGGCCAATGAGCCAACACCTAAGGCAATCGTTGTCGCCGGTTCAGATTGGGCCGAGGGGGTCTTGGGAATCGTCGCCAGTCGGTTGGTCGATCAGTACCAGTGTCCCACTCTGGTTTTAAGCATCGCCGGAGAAACCGGCGTGGCCAAGGGTTCAGGTCGATCAGTGGGTGAGTTCGACCTGTTTCAGGCATTGGCTGACTACCAAACCCATTTTCAGAAGTTCGGGGGACATGCCGGCGCGGTGGGCTTATCGCTAGATGCGACCGAAATCGCTGGGTTACGGGAGCATTTGCAAAACGCCGCCCAGTCGCAATCAACGGCCATTACAGCCACGAGCGGCTTGTCAGCTGATTATGCCTTGAGCCCGACCGAGGTGGCAAGCTTAACACCAGAACTGATTGGCCAGCTGGCAACCATCCTTGGCCCCTTTGGTGAGAAAAACCCAGAACCAAATTTCATGTTTGATCAATTACCCTGGCAACAATGGCAGGCGATCGGCAAGGATCAACAGACCTTGAAAGGTGTCTTGACGCCGCAGATTGAGGCATTGGCTTTTCGCGCAGGCAACTTAGCGCCCCGTCTACGCCAGGCAGGCAGTCAGGTCGCGCTGCTAGGATCACTGGGCACCAATACTTGGCAAAGTCAAACCAAAGTTCAAATCATGATCAACGGGGTTCAGTTCCTGACCCCGGCGGCCACGCCAAAATCAGCGTCAGTTCAGCCTCAAGAATCACCTCAACCGGCGAATCCAACGCCAACAACGACCAGATCGACAGCGCCTTCAGCCCCGTCAAATCGCGCCAGTGAGTCCCCAGCATCTACTAGTACTAGCGAAAAAACGCCTGGTCAGGCCAGCGCTTTGGCCAAGTATAATACGGACCACTGGCAATGGCCGCAGCAACAGTTTGAAGTTGTCGATTGTCGCCGCTTACATCTCGGGGCACAAATGCTTCAGCACCCTTGGACCTATATTTGCTTCGACAGTCGGCTTAGTCAACGGCTTGGCCAACGCTATCAGCAGGTCAATTTCATTTCTCATCCCGACCAACTGACCACGCCTACCGCGGCGACGGTTTTCATCGATTTGCCCCGGCAAGTCAGCCAGCTACAAGCCTATTTGCAGATCTTGCAAACGCCGCGGCTATATCTGCTGTTCTACACGGCGCCCAAACGCCGCGAACAGTTGAAATTACAGATTCCCCAACTGCGCGCCTTATTAAAGGAAATCTATCAACAGCCCGCGATCGAGCAGCAACAGCTAACCCAATTCGCCGAGCACTGCCGCTTAACGCCGGCGCAACTAGATTTTGGAATTAGGGTGTTTTCTGAGCTGAATTTTGTTAAAATGGATAAGGATCGCTTGGTGGCCAACCGACAAGCGGTCAAACAACCGTTGACCGCTTCGGCGACCTTCAGGCAACAACAAGCAATGCAACAGGCTTATCAGCAATTGGCGTTAGGCAGTTTACAACAAGTAGCCCGATTTCTGAAACAAGCCTGACCTGTTGAACACGTTTTAAAAAAAGAGTGCGAACCGACCTGGTCAGCTTCAGAGCATTAGCCTATCCACTAGTTTGGCGGCGGGTTCAAGCCCGCGAACTAGCGGCGTAGCTAAGCGGAAGAAGCTAGGTCGGTGAACACATTTCCAAAAAGTACAGATAGATAAGGATGTAGAACATGACAGAGAAAGAAATTGATTTTCACGATTATATTGCCTCAGTTCCAGACTTTCCGGAGCCAGGGATCATCTTTCGCGATATTTCACCACTGATGGAAAACGGCCCTGCTTATGCGGCTGCCACAGCTAAAATTACCGCTTTTGCGAAAGAACACGGTGCAGAAATGATTTGTGGTCCTGAAGCACGGGGCTTTATCGTGGGGTGTCCAGTTGCGGATCGCTTGGGGATCGGCTTTGCACCAGCTCGGAAGAAGGGTAAATTGCCGCGGGAAACTATTTCGGTGACCTATGATTTGGAATACGGGCAAGCCGAGTTGTTCATGCACAAAGACGCCGTGAAACCAGGCCAAAAAGTGCTGGTCGTCGACGACTTACTGGCGACCGGTGGGACCATCAAGGCGACCATCGATTTGGTTGAACGTTTAGGTGGGATCGTTGTCGGAACAGCTTTCCTGATCGAACTGGTTGACTTAAAAGGCCGTGAGAAGATCAAAGATTACGATTTATTCACATTGTTGCAATACGAGGGTAGCTAGACCGAATCAAGCTGGTCAAGTTGCCATCGCTTTAACGTTAGATCGTTCTGATCAACGCCAAAAATAGACGTGAATCTGATTAAAATCAGACGCACGTCTATTTATTTTCAGAAAAATGTCTAAAATCGGCTAAAGAGTGGCAACTTCTTGGCCGATGACAACTGGATCATGGACCTAGTCTTTTAAGACCAAGGCTTAAAGCTACGGTCGGTATCACGATCCAGAGCGTAAGGCTGGCGTTGTAAGCGGGCCTGGCGAATCTTCACCAGACTCGGTGCCGGTTTGTGCCGATAGAGTAGCCAAACTAGCAAGGGTTCCAACAATAGAATGGCCAAACTAAGACCGACGACCCAATGGGCAGCATCGCGCATTTGCTTGACTGTAAAATGAAGTGATAGTTGTTTTTCCAGGAATCGTTCAAAGCTTGTTAACTTGTTTTCATTTTTTTCATGGCGCACGAGTTGGTGCTGGTGGCTGGAAACAGTGACTAATGGCG
The DNA here is from genome assembly GCF_003946655.1 of Lapidilactobacillus achengensis. GTDB lineage: Bacteria > Bacillota > Bacilli > Lactobacillales > Lactobacillaceae > Lapidilactobacillus > Lapidilactobacillus achengensis. Next base: position 223,942 of record NZ_RHOV01000001.1, on the reverse strand, counting down.
CCTCACCGGCCTGATGATTGACAAAGTAGCCACCGACCAGGCAAAGTAGGATTGTTAGTACGAAAATGAGATAACTATTTTTCTTAAAGAAGGCTGACATTTGATTTGCACTCACTTACACAAAAAGTAATTTTCATTCTAGTATAACACTTATCTCACTAAAATGTATGCGCTTTTAGAAAAAGATGAACAAATTTGAAAGGGCGATGCTTTTTGGTGAAAAGATTTTTCCTAGTGTTCACGACAGTCGGTTGTCACCATGCGATTGGCAAGTTATAATAAGTGTCATAACATTCTGGACATGAATTGTCGCAAGTGGAGGCGAAGAGCAGTGCATTCAAGGTATCGACAAAATAAATTGATTGTTTCATTCTGCGCGGTCTTGCTCGGGCTCTTCGTGTTACTGGGAATCGGGCTTTTGTTGCACGATCATCAGCAACATCAAGTTTTCGCATCCTTGGACATTCAGTTTTCGGCGCGCGAGACTGTCCCTTATGGCGCCAAGGTGACCAGTGCCGATTTAATAAACAAGATGACACCAGGGGCTCATTTGAAAAAGGCGTCAAAATTGAATACGAAGCGACCAGGTCGACAAGAATTGACCTTTGTCATCAGTAAAAATGGGGTCGACAAGCAGGTCGCCCATCGCGTTGAAGTTCAAGCACCTGAGAAGCTTCGGCGAGTCAAACCTTATCAATTGCCCAAGTCTGGTTCAGTCAAGGCCAGCTATTATCGTGATATTTTATTGGTCAATAAGACGCATCCAGTGCCGGAAACCTTTGGCGGTCCCAACGCTACCGCGGAGCAGGCCTTGTTGCAGTTGCAAGATGCCGCGCGAAAAGCCGGATATCAAATGCCGCAATTATCTGGGTACCGAAGTTATGCCACACAACAGCAACTCTATCAAGATTATGTTCAGCGTGATGGCGTTGCGGCGGCGGACCGCTATTCGTCGCGACCAGGTTTCTCCGAGCACCAGACTGGCTTGGCTTATGATGTGGGTGTGATTGATGATCAGTATGGTCAGACCCCAGCTGGTCAATGGCTGGCCCAGCATTGTGCGCAATTCGGTTTCATTATTCGTTTTCCCCAAGGTAAGGAAGCGGAAACCGGTTATCAATACGAACCTTGGCACATTCGTTATCTCGGCGTGACGGTTGCGCGGCAGATCATGACCAAGCAGATCACGCTGGAGGCTTACTTGGATCAAGTCGAGCTGCTGACGACGGGATCATGAGGTCGGCGACGGGCCCCTTTGCTGGCGAAACTCAGGGCAATTTGCCGGGTCGTTGGCACTAAAGACTGATTACTTTGACGGTGGCTATGTTATAATGTAAGCAACCGTTTTATTTGAAAATTTTTTATTTAACGTTGGAGGTAATGGTATGCAACAACCTGAAATCGTCAAAGACGATGGTCTGAAACGTTTCTTCAATCAAGTTTATGGCTATATGGCACTTGGCGTCGGCGTGACTGCAGGCGTGGCGTTCGTCTTGAATATGTTCTTTAAAAGCACGGTCATCACTATTTTAAATAATTATAGTTGGCTGATGTGGGTGGTTTTCGCTGGCGAGTTGTTGATGGTGATCTCCTTAAGCCGCGCGGCACTGAAATCAAAGGCGCAGACCATGGCCTATTTCGTTCTTTACTCCGTTTTGCAAGGCCTGACCTTTACGATCATTCCGTGGGTTTATGACCTGGGCGCGATCACGGCGGCTTTCTTGACCGCCTTAGTGGTCTTCGTCACCATGTCACTGTACGGTCGCTTGACCACCAAGCCACTGCACAAAATGGGGCGGATCGCCTTCATGGGTCTGATCGGAGTCTTGGCGGCGACCGTGATCAATATTTTCCTAGGCTCATCACAAATGGAATTTGTCTTGTCTTACGCCACTTTGATTGTTTTTATTATTTTGACGGCTTGGGACAACCAGAAATTAACCTTGATGTATCAGAACGCCACCGAAACGGGCAGCATTCCCGTGGAGAATTTGGCGATTTACGGCGCCTTGGAACTTTATCTGGACTTCATCAACTTGTTCTTGTCGATTTTACGAATCTTTTCACGGAACAATTGATCGGGATGAAAACGTTCCTCAGAAAAAAAGCTGCAGTTGTCACTGCGGCTTTTTTCTTGCGATTTAGTTGAAACAAGCTTGAAAATAATAAGTGCCATGTGAGCGCCTGGCCCATCTGGGTACAGAAAAGGAGGATAAACGAATGAAACTAATGTTGATTGGGTCACCTGGCAGTGGGAAGTCCACCTTGGCGCGCCAAATTCAGCTCGCGACCGGTTGGCCCTTAATGAATCTAGATTACTATTGGCATCAAACGGACTATTCGATGGTTGCGAAGAAACACTTCGATTTTCAGCAAAATGAGTTCATGTTGGCTCATCCTCATCACTGGATCATTGATGGCAATTATGGCGCCACCATGGACACCCGGATGCGCCATGCGGATGCGATCATCTGGTTGCAGGTCCCACGGGCGGTAGCCGTTAAGCGGGTATTAGCGCGTTCCTATCAGACGCGGGTCCATCACCAACAGCGCGCTGATATGGCGCCGGATTTCTCCGAGCACCTGGACCGAGACTATTGGGACTTTGTCAAGTTTGTCTGGAATTTTCCCGAACGCAATCGTCAGGCAATTCCTGAATTGGCCCACCGTTACGCGCCGCAAACGCCGTTACTGCTGGTCGGTCAACGGGATAAGGCGGCGCTGCTGGCCAAGATTCAGGCGGGCACCCTGCTGGATTTCCCTGATCGCATTTAGCGCCGCCGCGGTTTCCGAGGCGCAAATCACCAATAAAAGCTGAGCCAACCCACGACACCTGCCCCAAGGGTTAACCAAATTGGATTGATTTTGTAACGGGCGTTGAGCCACAAGGCGGCCGCCATGATCAATAGATTCAAGGGTTCTATGTGGAATTGGCGCCACTGACTTAGGTCATCGATCCCCATGGTGGTGCTGAGTAATAGCGAGAAGGCCACCGCGAAAATCAAACCGACGGAAACTTTTTTGACCGCCGTCAGCATTTGCGCCAAATAAGGGTTGCGGCGGATCAGCGCTTCGCGGCGCATGAAGAGTGGCACCAGCACCATTGAGGGGACACAAACCGCTAAAGTAGCGACTAAGGCCCCAGGAAAGCCGGCGGTGATCTGCCCCAAATAAGTGGCCGAATTAATGGCAATCGGGCCGGGGATCAGTAGATCCAGCGCGTTCAAATCGGCGTATTGCGCCATACTGAGCCCTAACTGGCGCATCTCGTTGAGCAGTAGGGATAACATGGCATAACCGCCGCCGAAGCCGAGCCAGCCGATTTTCAGAAAAGTCCACCACAACCGTGTCAGCATTTACTTGGCCTCCTGTTGTTGCCGTCCGGCTTGGAGAAGCCCGCAAGCTAGCGCGCCTAGAATCAAAAGCGGGGCGCCCACCAGGTTGGTGATCGTCAGGGAAAATGCCGCAATGGCCAGCAACCAAGAGTACCGGTCGGTCAAATTATGCCGGGCCAGATCAAAGGCGGCCACGAAGAGAAACGAGGCGGAGGTGGCTCGGATGCCGGCCAAGGCGGTCATGACCGGTCCGGAGTTAGGCAAGACTTGATAAAGGATGGTTGCCGCTGACATCAGCACATAAGCGGGTAGAACCGCGCCCAGACCCGCTGCTAGCATGCCGCGGCGGCCATTGATCTTGCGGCCGACGAAACAGGCGTTGGTCAGCGCGATCACGCCGGGAAAGGTTTGGGCCAGGGTGCTGTATTCTAGCAAGGTCGCGCGACTGATGACCGCATGTTTCATGCATAATTCTCGTTCGACCAAGGGCAGCATCGCCATCCCACCTGAAAAAGTCAGGCTCCCCGCCAGTAAATAAGTTTTGAATAAAAGCCAATTTTTTGACATCTGATCACTCCTTAAGTCCAGTGTAGCAGGTGGAAATGATAACCAAAAATACATCTTTAGTCATTCGACCATATCAAAAAAGTTATGAGGTGCGTTAATGAATTTGCGTCAATTGCGTCTTTTTCTCAGTGTGTGCGAAACCAAATCCGTAACCCAAACGGGACACCGCTATTATCTGTCGCAACCGGCCGTCTCCAAGACAATCAGTCAGTTGGAGCAGGAACTGGGGTTGAACTTGTTTGATCGCGTTCGGGGTCAACTGGTCTTAAATCGCGACGGCCAAGCTTTTCGCCAGCAAGCACAACAGCTGGTCCAGGCGCATCAAGACTTGGCTGATTTCAAGCAAACACGCCACCAACAAGCGCCGATCGCCTTGGGGCTGAGCTTGACCATTGGCACGCAAGCCCTGACACCAGCGCTGCAAAACTTCCAGCTCCAATATCCCCACACCCCTGTGAAAATATACGCGGAAAACGTGGATCAGATTCAGCAGCGACTACTCAACGGCGAGATCGACGTCGCTTTGATCGAGGGCTTCCGGACGAACGCCGCCATTGTGCGCCAGCCCTTGTCAAAATACCGCTTATTCTGTGTGGCCAGCCCACAGGCAACCTTTTGGCGGGAAACTTCTTGGACACCGGCCGAACTGGTGCAGGTGCCCTTATTGTTGCGCGAGCGGGGCAGTTCACTGCGGGATAGCTTCGACGCGCTGATGTGGCAGGCACATTTAGCCGTCACACCCATGATTGAAAGCGTCAATACCGAAGTCTTGATCAACGCGGCCTGTGGCGGGCTAGGCTTGACCGTGCTCCCAGAACCATTGTGTCAGCCTTACTTTGCCACTAATCAGCTGCAACGCCTGCAAGTCAACGCCCCGCAAATGAGCACGCAGAATTATGCGGTGACATTGAAGGACCGCTCTCAAACCGCCGCGGTTCAAGCTTTGATTGCTTGCTTTGCGGAACTGATGTTAGCTTGACCGGTGCACGCAAGCCGGCTTGATCAGATTGATCAAGTTGGTTTGACCGATTCTTGGACGTTTGGTCAGCGTCACAGGTGCTAATTGGTTGGCAAAAACTATTTATCATTCGAATAAGAAAATAGAAATGATTTTTCCAAGCGTTTTCTGGTCACTCTGGCTTCGGATACAGTATAATATAGCTATCTAAACGAAGAGGGTGTTGATCATGAAGAAATATTTGGCATAGTTTATTGGGACGTTTATGCTGGTCTTCGTCGGAACTGGTTCGGTGGTTCTAGCGAAAGGCGATGCTTTGACGATTGGGTTGGCGTTTGGGCTGACGGTGACGGTGATGGCCTATTCCGTTGGCGCGATTTCCGGCGGGAATTTCAATCCCGCGATTTCCACGGCCTTGATGGTCAATGGGCGCTTATCGATCAAGGACGGCTGTAGTTACATTGTCGCGCAGTTTCTTGGCGCCACCGCCGCGTCAGGCATTGTCAAATGGTGGACGATTGGATTAGGCCAACCGGGAAATTCCTTGGGGCAGACCGATTTTCCTAAAGTCAACGCGGCCACGGCCTTTGTTGCCGAGACTTTGATTACGTTTATTTTCGTCTTGGTGATCTTATTGGTGACCAGCCAAAAGTATAGCGCCGGTCAAATGGCGCCAGTGGCGATCGGGTTGACGCTGGGCTTGCTGATCATCACCGTGCTAAATGTCACCGGGGGCTCCTTGAATCCTGCGCGGAGTTTCGGCCCCGCGATCTTCGCTGGCGGTACTGCTCTGGCTCATTATTGGGTTTATCTGCTAGCGCCATTACTAGGTGGGGTGCTGGCGGCCTTTGCCGGACGAGCCTTAGGAACAGAAGAGGATTAAACTTCGCCTGCACGCGGGAGCGCTTAGCACTTGGCAGGTGACTGGGATGAGCATCAGAATTTGAGAACATTAAACACAATTTCAACGACTTGTACCGTCTGGCGTCATCAACGTTTTGGTGACGAGTCAGGATGGTACCGGTCGTTTTTTGTGGGTTTGGGTTCTGGGAAATTAGCCCACCTGCCTGAGAAACCCGATATTTGCTACGCTCCAAGGATTGATCGCGCATTAAATTTAATTTCGATTGCCGGAAACGTGCCGCTCAAACGTTACTATTAGTAGAGGAACCATTCCTCGAAAAACAGAGTGTAAATCGACCTGCACAGCTTCTGAGCATTAGCCTAGCAATGGTTATGAAAGCTTGGTTGTGCTTTCGGAACCATTGCGTAGCTAAGTGGAAGAAGCTAGGTCGATGCACACGTTTCAAAATAATGAACGCGGGCTGAATTGAACCGCGTTTTGGCGAAGAAGGCAGGGAGAATCATGGCGCGACCGATTAAGAAGGGAATCGATTATTTCCCGTTAGATGTAAATTTCTTGCAAGATTTGAAGGTGCGTAAAGTTCGTCGGAGTTGTGGCGATCAGGCGCCGTTGATCCTGCTTTGCGTGCTGGCCCATGTGTATCAAGATGAGGGCTACTATTTGGCTTGGGATGAGGATGTTTGCTTTATGATCGCCGAAGATACGGGGGTCAGCGAGGAGCTGGTTTTGCATACGGTGGCACGCGCCGCGGCGGTGGGCTTCTTTGCCCAGCAGTTGTGGCAAGATCAAAGAATTCTGACATCCCATGGCATTCAGGCGCGCTATGCCAAGGCCGCCTATCAAAAAATGGACCATTCGCTGAGAGCCGACTTGGTTTTATTACCGGGAAACGTGCCGGCGGAGGGCTGCCAATGTGCTAGCTCCTGACGAGAACAAGGTAAATCAGGTGATCAATCCCCAAAGTAAAGAAATAGCAAACCAGACCAAAAGAGAGTATCAGAAAAGTACTCGCGAAAGCAGCCCATCCGTTCCTAAAGTTGCTGATGATCAATCCAGTGCCGTGCTTGCCGTTTCCAGCTTTAGCGGCAATCGCCAAGGCGCGGCTCAGCCCCAAACGGCCACCGCCCCAAGCTCACCTTTAGCGCAAGCGTTGGCCAAGGAACTGTTAGTGGCAATTCGCCAACATTTGCCGCGCTTACGTCAACCTGATCTCGGTACCTGGGCCGAAGTTTTCCAACAAATGTTGACGGTGGACCAACGTGCGGTTTCAGAATTGCGACAGCTGATTGCCTGGTCGCAGCAAGATTCCTTTTGGCAAAGCGTGATCTTGGATGCCAAAAAATTCCGCCAACATTTCGACCAAATGGCGGCCCAACAGCAGCGCCCCGCGCGATCGCAAGTGCCAACGAAGGCTCAGGTCATCATTCCCTCTTGGTTGCGGGAGCAGGAAGCGCAGGAAGCTCAGTAGAATCAATGAGATAATGAAGGTGCGCTTGATTTTTGGCGCGGGGTCCAGGGATTACCACAATGACGTTTCAGCCTGCGTGGACTTTTTCAGAAATTGCCGCCGAAGGATTTTTTTAAAAAACTGACTTGAATTTAGCGGCAACTCTTTGGTATACTAATTGAGTTGTGGAGAGTTGGCAGAGTGGTAATGCACCGGACTCGAAATCCGGCGAACCGGTAACACGGCGCGCAGGTTCAATTCCTGTACTCTCCTTTCATAGTACTTCATTGCTTGTTGATGGACCCCGGAAATGCTGATATAAAGGCATTGCGGGGTTTTCTTTTTGGTTGCTTTTTGTACGACTCGGACAAACTAGGGTAAGTAGCACACTCGCTATAATGCCTGAAGTGCAGTCACAGAGGTCTCTACTAAATCACGTTCAAGGATTTTTAAAGGTGCGGTCCACGGATGGCGATCATTGTACCATTGTGGCAATGATGGAAAAGGATTACTATTTTGACCAGGGTCTATCAAAACAAAATCACCAGAACACGGAGGATCAGCAAATGGATCAAGTTGAACAATGGCAGGCGGAAAGTCAGTTAGCGATGCACGGGTGGGATTTCAGCCATCTTGACGGCCGCTGGACAAATGAGCCTTTACCTTGGGATTATCAGGCTGTGGTCAAGGCTAATCTTAAGGATGAGCTGATGTGGCTTGATGTTGATACTGGAGGCGGTGAACTAATGGACAGCTTTGGGCATCCCACGAATAAGACGGTGGTTACGGAAGGCTGGGGGCCAAATTTACAGCTCTTGCGCGCGAAATATGCCACTTCCGGTGTGACCGTGATTCCCGATCCAAACGAAGACTTGGCCCAGGTGCCAGCTGATTACTTTGATATCATCACCAACAGTCATGGGGCGTTGCCAGTCCGGGAAACGGCCCACAAGTTACGCGCCGGTGGGATTTTCATTACCCAGCAGGTGGGCGCGACCAATAATTTCGCCTTGTCGCGCTTCCTCGACCCCAATTACAGCCCGGCGTATCCCGACAATACCCTGATCGACGCCTGCGCGCGCTTGCAGCAAGCCGGTCTGCAGATTGAGCAACAGAATTCGGCCTATAGCAAAATGAGTTTCTTCGATGTGGGCGCGATCGTCTATTATGCCACCGTGATTCCTTGGGAATTTCCAAATTTCTCGGTAGCGACTTGCCTGCCTCGACTGAAGCAACTTAGTCAGCTGATTGAGGCGAACGGGAGCGTCTCAACTTTCGAAGATCGATTTATGATCGTGGCGCGTAAGCCCGACGAAAACAGAGAGGGGCGCGCCGAATCCAGAGAAAGCGATTCGCACTAGTGTCTGGTGTTGTCCATCTTGATTTCCTGAGCGATTTAAGGGTCCAAGTGTTCTGTTCATTTTGACAAGCGAGCAATAGGGCGCTAGCGGCTTAAACCATCGTCCTGAGGCTTCAAAAACGCGTGACTTTTCCCTGAAACCAACTGACGCTCTTCTCACGGCGCTCGATCTGGTGGCTAGCTCGTTTACCGGCGTTGTTTACCAGTAAAAATTCCTTTTTACCTGAACTTGGGGTATCATATTATTAGAAACTAAATTAAGCTAGCGAGGTTCCCGATAGCGGCGCCTAGCTTGAGCAACTGAACCTGAAGCGGGTTAAGCTGACTGGTCTGAGCGATGCTGGCGGATTTCGTCACGTGAGTTCGTTGATGGATTGTTTGCGCCCTGACGGAGTTTTCCATGAATCAGCGTGTGTTCCCTGATCAGTGGGGATGATCGCGCGATTACCAGCGCTGTTTTAACCTGGCTTCGCTATATTGCCAGCGTGATTTGGCGGTGCAATTTGAACATACACCGGGTGCCCGCGGTCAAAATCGCCGCTTGCCAGGATTGGCTTAGCCTGAGGATTAAGCTGACCCCTGCCGGCATGATTTTGACTTGCTAACCGCGAACTGACAGGGCAGGGGACAACCAACGGCACAACTGAATAGCACACTAATGAGATGAATTGAGTGAGATGAACATCATGACAACAGAAACTTTAACGGTATACATCGATGAGTCCGGCAATCTGGGCCAAGATCAGGGCCGTTATTTTACCTTGGCCGCCGTTGTTGGCACGACCGAGGCGATGAAAGGCTTGCGCCGCCGTCAAAAGAACGCGGCCGAGCGCTTTCGTCGTAGCAGCCCAACGAAAAAATGGCCCAACAACGAGGTCAAGGCCGCAGCGTTGAACCAAAAAGAGCGAGCAACCATGTTACGGCAGGTACTCACGCCAGAAATCCAAATCTATGCGTTGATTTTGGATAAGCGGCATTTACCGGTGACCGATTTCGCCAGCAAAAACAGTTCTTACGATTACTGGGTCCAGTTGTTGCTGGATCAAATCGTTGCGACCCAACCGCGGATCACTGAGCTCTTGACCCAATTGGATCAACGGGCCCTGAAAGATGGTAGTCAGAATTCCTTGGCGGATCATTTGCGGATCCATTTCAACTTCGAAATGCAGCGTCCTGATCTAACCGTGACGATCAGTTATTACGAGTCCCAACTTAATTATGGAATCCAGGCCGCCGATTTCGCGGCGAACGCGATCAATAATTTTTATGAGACGCAGAAAAAAGGGGCCTACACGGCGTTGCATAAAAATCTGCGCCAAACGGTCACGCTTCCACAGGCTGTTTTCGGCGAGAACGGGAGCCAGTCAGCTAAGCCGCGGCGGAAACGTCACCGTGCCGCTCGCAAAAATACCGCCAAAATCACTGCCCTCGTCCCAGACGCAAACGGCCAGGCTGACCAAAAAGCTGGCCGTAAATCGGTGGGCGCGCCAACCAGCGCCACACCAACCGGCAAGCGGGCGCGGTCCCAGGCGACGTCTAGGCGGAAAGTTACGGGCGCAAAAAAGGCGAAAGCGACCGCCATGTCAACGACGCAGACTCAACCAACCGGGAAGAAGCGGACAGACAGTGCCGCGCTGGTTCCCGAAGCGCAACCGCAGCCAAGTAAGTTGGCGCACTCAGCGGCAACCACGAAGTCGGCTACGGCAGATTCGGCGCCAACACTTGCGGCGCAACCGAACCCAACAGCGCGTAAACGCCGCCATAAACGGGGTGGTCGTAATCACCCTAAGCGTCAACCGTCAGCTGAGCAACTTCAGCCGCAAGCACCGGTGGCCACCCCGCTTAGGCAGGTAGCCAGTCAGGCCCAAACCGCACCCGTCGCGCCACCATTACCGACCAGTAAGCAGCGCCAGCGTAAACACCGGCAGCGCCAGAAGCGACACACATCGACGCCGCCGACGTCAACGATTTTGACCAAGAAACAGGCCAATGGGAAACAAACCAACAACGAACAGGTTATCGAGGAACAGACCAACAAGAAGCAGACCAATGAGAAAATGAGGAAACAAGCAGTGAAAGCAGATCAAGTCAAGACCGGTCAGCCCCACGCAGCGGCCAACGAGAGCAATTCCCAGCTGCGAGTAAAAACGACAGCCAAAACAGGACGGAAAATAGGCGCTAAAGCCGGTTCAGCCCAGGCAAAAACTAAATCAGGCCAAGCCGCGCAGAAGCAAGTTAAGTCCGGGTCCGCTACCCAAACGCCCAAACAGACAGAACCAACAGGTAGCAAACAAGGGCAGGGTCAGCCCCACAAGCGTGCGGCGCAACAAGGCGGCGCTCGATCCGGCGGCCAGCCAGCAGCAAAACGTGGCCAGTCCGCCGCCACATCGTTGCAGGATCAATTACCAAGCCAATCCCAAGTTCGGTCAACTGCGGCGGGCAGTCAGTCTAATCGCCGTAACCAGCCTAAATCCCAATCACGAAAACCGGCGACCACGGCGGCCAAATCAGCCGTGACGAAGCAGATTCAGCCGCATCGGTGGACGATTCGTCCGATTACACCAGCCGTTTCCACGCAAGAACAATTGATCCATATCAAGATGACCGCGCAACAAACGGCAACTTCTGGGCCAGCGCGGCCGACCCAAGCAGTCCCACCCAAACAGCAACCATCCGTCAAACAAGCCCGCAAACGCCAACGCTCCGCGGCGCCAGTGTCAACGGCCAAATCAACCGACGCCTCAATCACCAACGCGAAGCAGCATCAAGCGAGCAAGGCGACCGCGCCAGGCGCCAAATCAACACCTGCTCGCCAGACAACCAACAACCGCCCCTCAAAAGCAAAAGCGACTGGTAAGGCGGTCGTCAACCAGGCCAGCGCTCAACCAGCGGCTAAGGTTCGATCTGCCGTCAAGGGTCAGGCTGCCATCAAAGCACAGCCTCACAAGCAGGCTCCCGCCAAGTCTGGCCAGCCAACAGGGCAACAACCAGTTCAGCAGGGGACTAAGACGCACGCGCCCCGACCAGTCGGCTCGCGTGTTAACGCCCCTAAGCAGTCTTCACCAGCAAATCAACAGCGCGCTAAGTCGGCCAGCAAGCCTGCGACCAAAAAAGTTGGCCAACCAGCTTCCCACCAGGACGCCACGCCGGCAGGTCAAAATCCAGCCAAGCGGCCAGCGCGTCAAGCGGGCCAATCTTCGTCTCCAGTAACTGCACGAAAATCAGGAGCCAAGTCGCAAGCGGCCAAAGCGAAGGGCTCGGCAACCTCGACTCAGACCGTTAAAGCCAAGAATCAGGGTCAGCAGAAGGCAAGGCCTGAAACAGTGGCGGTCCCCCAACCGAAGAAGACACAACGTTCCGCCAAAAACGCCCAGCGCACCCAGCCAGCCAAACCGCGTCATGCCCAGAACCAACCAATTAAGGCCCAAAACGGGACCCAATCAACGCCGCAACAATCCTCATCTACCACCCAATCACGGCCAGTGGCCCAGCCGCAGAAACAGCCGCAACACACCAGTGGGAAAAGTGGTCAACAACCCGATCAAACTGCGCAACGTCAGTCACAATCGGAACAGCGGCGAGCTCAGCGGTCAGCGTCAAATCAATCAAAGTCAAATCAATCAAAGTCAAATCAATCAAAACCATCCAAGCAGCCGGCACATCGCCAGCAAGTCAAAAAGCCGGGCCAACCGGTAAAACCAACGCCGGCAGGGGATTCAGAAACCACCGCGCGTCGTCATCCTTGGACAATCCGCCAAATTGATTAGGTCCATCAAATTCTGTTAAACTAGTTTTAAGCCAACCATGACGGATCTGTGGTCATGGTTTTGTTGCCCAGGTGATTGGGTTGACGTCCGGCCAATTCGTTCAATGGGAGATCAGCTATTTTCACCAAATGATTTTTGACCAAATGTTGTGTTAACGTTTGTATTTCTTATTTTTAGCAATTCTGCAACTTTTGATAGCTTGCTATCTTTCACATCTGGGAGGGAAACTGATGAGTTTAGTTGTTCTAATTGGCGCTCAAGCGGTGGGAAAAATGACGGTTGGCGAGGCCTTGGTGCCGGCGCTGAATGGCCGTCTGTTGTTCAATCACCAAACGCTTGATCTTTTCGCCAATTATCTTGGTTATGATCGGCGCACTTTCCAGTTGTCGGATCAAACACGGAAGGCACTCTTTCGGGCTTTCGTAGCCGATCCAGCGGCCAATCCAGTGGACACCATTATTTTCACGGTGATGATCGATTTCAATAGTCAGGATGATTTGGATTTCCTACAAGAAATCAGCACGATTTTCCTCACTGCCGCCGAGCCCGTTTATTTCGTGGAGTTGCAAGCAGACTTGGCGGTCCGGCTGCAGCGTAATCGCAGTGAGCATCGGCTGGCGGCAAAGCCTTCCAAGCGGGATTTGGCTGCGTCGGAGCAAGATTTACGCGAAAGTGTGACCCAATATCGCTTGACCAGTCGGCCAGGAGAGTTGGCGCGCTTGTTTCCCCAAGTAAACTGCTTGGTGCTGGACAACACAGGCTTAGCGCCCACCATTGTGGCCCAACAGATTTGCCAACATTTTTCGATCGGTCAGCATTAATCGCCGAATAATATTCGTTGTAGCTTACATACGAATCGTTGTATAATGCAAAGTGCTGTCAAATAGCATTTAATTATCTGCACGATTAAGACTAAAAAATTAATTATATGCGCATTCTTATGTATGCTTTCGGCTGGATCTGATGAGACTCGGCGCGCCAACGACAAAAAAGAAGCTTACCTAATCAATTAAACATTGGGCAAGCTTCTTTTCTGATTTACGTCTGATTTAGGCGGTGGTCTTGATGCATCCACCCATTAACCAGGTTGCTGAACACGTATTGACGGATTCCTGCTTCGGACCGGTTTGGTGTGACCCAACACGTTCAGTGCGTAGGTCAGTCCTGGTCAACATCGGAGGGCAACAGAATCGTTTGGGAGTGCCCATCATCGTAGGCCAGCACCGTTTCGGGGTAACTGGTGTGATAGGCGGCCTGCGTATCGATCGCGATTTGGTCGCCGGTGGTTTCTGAGTCGAAGCTGATTTGGACGTTGTTCTGGTCATTTGCGGCAATGGAAAATTGGAGCAGATTTTTCAGCGGGAAGACACCTTGAAGATCGTGATCGATAATCAGCCAGAGCGCGTCGATCAGGGCATCGGGTAGTTGACTGGCCACAGCGATGGTGGCAAAACGTTTATCTGTTGCTTGAAACATGGACAAAACCTCTTTTCAGTGGTGGACATTCAGTCGTGAAAAAGCAGTTGGAAATAATTGTCATGAAAGAACTGTGGCGAAAGAACAGTCGGGCCAAGGCCGTCGGGACAAAATAAGCAGGAACAGAATTGGTAGCTCAAAATTGCTGATTATTCAGGAGCAACCGTCAAATCGGTGACAGTTGCTTCGACGAAATCAATCAGATCTTGCGGAGCCAACTGGACAGAGCGCCCTAGTTTACCGGCGGAAACGGTCATCGTTGGGTGCGCCAGCGCCGCTTGATCAATGTAAATCGGGAAGTGGTGTTGTTCATGGATCCCGATCGGCGTGTTGGCCCCGTGGACATAACCGGTTGTCTGTTCTAGTTCTTTTTGCGGTAACATGCGAACCCGTTTATTGCCGGAAGCGGCGGCCAGCTTGCGTTCGTCCAAGTGGGCATTGATCGGGATCACACCGACCAACGGCCCTGTTTTCTCTCCGTGGAGCACCAGTGTTTTGTAAATCAGCTGCTGCTCATCGGCTTCGTGGGACTGGCCTAGCGTGAATTCCAGTTGTTCATAGGGAATCTTGGCGCGATCGAGAATCTTTTCCACCAAGGTCTTTGGTAATTTATTCTTACGTTTACTCATTTAGACACCTTAATTCTAGCATTTTTTCGGCGCGCTCACTATAATAATGGGCAAGAGGTGAGGAACATGTTCGCTTTCAGAAAGAAAAAATCGACCGATGAAGCTGAGTTCGATTTCACTAAAATGATGCGTCAGGTGCGGCAAGATCCCCAGCACTTGGAGCAAGTCCAGCAAGATTTCAAGAAGTACACACGCAGCTATCCCCGGCCGAATCAACCTGTTTCTCACGGATCAGGCAAAGATCGGCAGGAAACCTAGGAGAGACTGGGGCAAAACATTGTTTTGCGCCAGTCTCTTTTTTCATGTTTATTCTTTCGCTGGACCGGTTAACTTTGCTTGCTTAGGCGTGCCGGTCAACGATCCGCCGCTCAAGCCTGATTCCATCAATGAAAAGCGTCACATCCATTGTTTCATTCTTGTTGCGCCTTGTCGTTCAGATCTTTATTTTAGCTTGTTCCAGGTGGAGACGCAACCGCGCCAAATTCGTCGCGGGGCTAGCGTTGACACTGCCCGGAATCCGCTGTCTGGTTAGTGTGACGCAAAATCCGTTGCCGACCTAGAGATCCCAAGCGGCCGAGCTTAGTTCATCAATGGCCCGATCCAGTGATTTACTCCCATCGGAAACCGTGATTTCCAGACGTTTCAACTCCGGACGGTGGGTCAATTTGACTAACAAGTCGGCGACATTATCCCGGCTCACGCTGGCGGACAAATCGCTACCTTTGTCAAGGTTAACGTCGCCAGAACCAGCATCGTTGGTCAAGGCCACGGGCCGAATAATGACATAATCCAAATGGGTCCGGTGAGTCAACCATTCATCCGCGTAATGCTTGGCGATGAAGTAGTTGTGCAGGCTACCTGACCACTTCTCGGCATGGTTGGCATCAACAGAGCTAACGAGTAAATAGCGTTTGACCCCAGCCTTTTCGGTGGCGTTCATGGTTTTGATCGCGCCATCAAGATCGATCTTCAACAACTCCTGACCAGCTGATCCTGCCGTGAAAATCACTACATCCTGATGTTCGAGTACAGGCGTCATTTTCGCGACTGGCCAGTCTAGGTCAAAGGCGACATAACTAACATTTTTTGCGGTTGAAACGGCCTGAGTTGCCGGTTTGCGCACGCCTGCTGTGACTTGATCACCTTGAGCCGCTAATTTCTCAACTGTTCTTTGGCCAATTTGACCATGGGCACCGATAACAAATACTTTCATATTCGAAGTCCTCCTATCATTTACTAATTCTAGTCTAAGCTAAAAGAACGAAATTGTTTAGTGATTACACTTTCGGAGCGCCACTGACAGGTGGCAAAAGTAGGTTGACCGCAGCTTGCGCTGCGCGTGGCGTTGGTGGTGGGCAGATTTGGTGGGGCTCCAGGTCGGGCTGGGGGTGGTGGAACGCTGCGGGCACGACTTGAAGCTTTTCGGAAAACCACCGAAAATCTTCAAGCTCGGCCTTATTGTAGGCGATAAATCGCCAACAATAATATCGCGGCTGACTCACCCCCAGCCCGACCTTCCGCCAACGCCCAGGGTCAGCTTCTGAGCATTAGCCTATCAACTATTTTGTAGGCTGGTTTATGCCCCCAGAATAGTTGATAGGCTAAGCGAAAGAAGCTAGGTCGGCGAACACGTTTTGTGTGGAGTACGTTTCTATTTTGGCCGCGGCTTGCGCTGCGAAATTCGGGGTGAGCTCGCTTGCGCTGCGAAATTCGGGGTGAGCTCGCTGTGGGCGCTGTTTTGAGCCAATCCGCAAAGTGCGCGGCTTGTCTCAAAATCAGGCCTTGTCCTAAGCGGCAAAGCCGCCAAGGACAATTTCACGGCGATCTCACCCCGAATTTCTCCGCTCCAGCCGCTCAACGTTATAACAGCCGCTTGAGCACTCACGCCGACCGGCAAGCTATGGTCAATTGATGGGGAGCCACGAAATTGACGACCGTGGCTAGTGGTCATCAGCTTTAAATGGGTGACACCAGTACAGTCGGTCTGATGAACTAAGGCGAGTTCTTGATGAAGCAGCCGAATCGGTCGGTTTCCAACCAGTGATTGTTAAGGAAACAAGTAGAAATGTTTGGCCTACGCAAAATATCCCGACCTCCTAATCCAAATCAGTTGGCATTGCCGTACCACCCCCCCCAAAAAAAAGAATAATTGTTTGATCTCTAGCTTGCCAAACCACTTCGTCAAATCCTTCGCTTCGACTGCAGATTGACGCAATACTGCCTAGCAACCGGCTGGGACTGCGCGGCTCAGTGGTGAAATTGTCCTTGGCGGCTTTGCCACTTAGGACAAGGCTCGATTTTGAGACAAGCCGCGGGTTTTGCGGATTGGCTCAAAACGATGCCCACCACGTTCCAGTCCGCAACAGCAGTCCCAGCCGGTTGCGTCCCCACCCAAACCCATCATATCCGCAATCAGACGAAAAATCTGAACCGGCAACCGTGCTTTTCCAGGTTGGCTTCAAACGATCATCCCGGATTCTCGACTTGTTTTTTGTGGTGAGAAGGGCGGTTCTGTGTCATAATAGGAACAGCAGCACAAGCAAGGTCGAACAGTGACATTCTCGAATGCGGAGATCCGCGCGGAGCGGAAAAAGGAGCGCAATAATATGGATATTCTAAGCTATTTAGATGAGCAGATCGAACAAAGTGATTTTCCTGGGGATTTGAATATTAATTGGGACAAGGAGATTCGTTCATTTGAAATCGAAATTCTGATGACAGGCCAGACCAATGAACTGGAAATTGAAGACCAAGAGGGAGACACTCAGGCTGAGGAAGTCAGTTATGATGACGCGATCCTGATTTATGACGACCAAAAAGTAGACGGCGCGGATTACGCGGACAATTACTTGGCGACGGTGCCGTTTTCCGGGCGGCAGGGGATCGAGAAGGCTGTTTTGCAAGGGTTGATGGCTTACTTAGGCGATTTGCTTGACGATGGGATGAATGATTTTCTGGATTTCTTGGATCCGGATCTCGAAGTGGCAACTTTTCAATTAGCTTGGTCACAACCGGCTTTTGAAGCGGCGGTAGCGGCGGCGCGGGAGAATGGTGCCAGTGGCTTCTACGCTTATCCTAAATATTAGGCGGTGGCAAGATGAACTGGGAACAAATTCGGATTGATTGTCCTGCGGCGGCATTGGATTTGATTGCCAACCAATTGATTGAGTTGGGGACTGGCGGGGTGCAGATTTTGGATCAAGAAACCGCGGCAACCACCACGGCGGTGTTGGCCTACTTGCCAGCGGATGAAGAATTAGATAAGTTTGTCGCGGCGGTAACGGCGCGGTTAGGAAACTTGCAAACGGAGGGCTTTCTCCATGGGCCCTGGCATTTGTCAACGCGGCAGATCGATGGTCAGGCCAGCGCAACCGCGTGGGAAGCTTACTATCATGTGCAGCATTTGACCCGCTTCATTACGGTGGTGCCGCAGTGGGAACCTTATCAGCCCACCGCAAGCGGCGAAATCGTGATTCGCCTGGATCCAGGTCGTTCTTTTGGGACGGGGATGCACCCGACGACTCAGCTTGCGGTGGCGGCGTTGGAATTGGCCATGCGTCCGCAAATGCGTGTTTTCGATGTGGGGACCGGGTCAGGAATCTTAAGTTTGGTGGCCAAGTCGCTGGGCGCGGCTACGATCCAGGCAACGGAACTGGACGAGGCCGCTTTGGCCTTCACGTGCAAGAATCTTGAGCTAAACCAAGCGGCGGATCAGATCCAACTGTACGCGGGGAGCTTACTAACGCCGATCGTAGGTCAAGCGGACTTGATCATCGCCAATATGTTGCCTGAAGCGCTGTTGCCGTTGATTCCGCAACTTGATCATCATTTGGCGGTTGATGGTCAGGTGATTTTGACGGGGATCATCGCTGAACAGTTACCGAAAATCACAGCGGCCCTGACGGCGGCAGGCTTCGTCAGTTCGCTGACCTTGAGTCAGGGACCGTGGTCTTGCCTAAATTGTCGCCGCAAAACGGAGGTGGCCTAATGCAGCTTTTGTTTGTGGAACGACCCTTGATGCCGGCGGCGCAGTTGGTGTTAACTGGCGCGGCTTATCAACACGTGATTTGCGTCTTGCGTTTGGAGATCGGCGCGGCGCTGGAGCTCGTTGGGTCAGATCAGGTGGGCTTCGCGGCGACGATCACAGCGATTGACCCGGCCAACAGCAGTTTTAGTGTTCAACTGGCCGCAGTGGCTTTGCCAAACACGGAATTGCCGGTTCAGGCGACCATCATTTGCGGGTTACCCAAAGGTGAGAAAACCAAGTTGATCGTCCAAAAAGCGACCGAGTTAGGCGTGGCGCGGATCATTTTCTGTCCGATGCAGCGGTCGATCATGCGGTGGCGTCCGGAACAAGTGACCAAGAAAGTCGCTCATTTGCAACAGATCGCCGCTAGCGCCGCCGAACAATCTCATCGCCGCCTGATTCCCCAGGTCGAATATTGGCCTACGTTGGCGCCGTTGCCGAGTGTCGGTCTGAATTTGGTCGCGTACGAGGAAGTTGTGAAAAACGGCCAACAGGATCTCGCGCTGGCCCAAGCGTTTCAGACGCTACGGCAACAGTTGTTGGCGCTGCCCCATGAAGCGGCGGTCCCGCCGACTGATCGGCCAGCAGTGCGGATGATCTTCGGTCCCGAGGGTGGCTTGGCGCCGGTGGAAGTGGCCGATTTAACCGCTCGCGGCGTGCAAAGTGTGGGTTTGGGCCCGCGGATTTTGCGAACCGAAACGGCGCCTCTTTATTTTCTCAGCAGTTTAAGCTATGCTATTGAGGTCGAGACTTTGCCAAGGTAGGTCTGTCTGCTGGATTTGGACTGCTTGGCCGTTGACGCGCTGTCTGTGAGCGCGCGAATAATGATCGTGTATCGATCAAGATGAATAGGAATGAATGTTGAACCGATGACAAAAATAAAAAAAATCTTGCCCTTGCCGATGCTGATCTTCTTAGCGGTGGCTTTGATTGTTTGTTTCCCGTTACCGTTATTGACGAGCTGGCTTCATGTCTCCACGGTGCACCGCATCATCAGTTTGTTTCTGATCGTGGATCCCTTGCTGGTGATCGTCAGCGCGGTGGTGATCAAGCGGGCGCACTTTGCGAAATGGTGGTTGTTGGCTTTTCCCGCGATCTTTGCTTTGAGCGTGTGGTGGCGGTTTGCGAAATATAATTATTGGTTAGTGGGGATGTACCTGTTGCTGGCGATCATCATCTATGTGGTGACGCCTCAACCTAATGCCCAAGCGTGATCTTGGCGCTTGCAGGCGCGTTTGGCACTTGCGGTAGACGGGTAGACGGCAACAACGATTGATTAAAGATTAAGGATGATGGCGATGTCCAAGGAACGTGTCTTGACTCAAGATGAAGTCATGGAACTTTGCCGAGAATATATGAATCAGGATCATTTGGCTTTCGTGCAGAAAGCCTATGACTTCGCGGCGTATGTTCATCGGGAACAAAAGCGACAGTCAGGGGAACCTTATATTATTCACCCTGTCCAAGTCGCGGGAATTTTAGCGGAATTACATATGGATCCAGAGACGGTGGCCTCTGGCTATTTGCATGATGTGGTGGAAGATACCAATGTAACCTTGGGTGATGTGGAAGAGCTGTTTGGCAAAGACGTGGCGATCATCGTTGATGGCGTGACCAAGCTCGGCAAGATCAAATACAAGTCGCACCAAGAACAACTGGCGGAAAATCACCGGAAAATGTTACTGGCCATGGCCAAAGATCTGCGCGTGATCATGGTAAAATTGGCGGATCGATTGAATAATATGCGGACCTTGCAACATTTACGCCCGGATAAGCAACGCCGGATCGCCGATGAAACTTTGGAAATCTATGCGCCCTTGGCGGATCGGTTAGGGATCAGTCGGATCAAATGGGAGTTGGAAGATATTTCCCTGCATTATTTGAATCCGCAACAATATTATCGGATCGTCCATTTAATGAACTCCAAGCGTGGCGAACGGGAAAGCTATATTTCCGAAGCCATTGGTGAAATCAAGGCGGCGTTGAGTGAGCTGAACGTGAAGTATGAAATTTATGGCCGGCCCAAGCACATCTACTCGATTTACAAAAAAATGCGCGACCAGCATAAACAATTCAACGAACTCTATGATCTGTTGGCGATTCGGGTCGTGGTGGATTCGATCAAAGATTGCTACGCTGTTTTAGGCGCGATCCATACCAAGTGGAAACCATTACCAGGTCGGTTCAAGGATTATATCGCCATGCCCAAGGCCAATGGTTACCAATCACTTCATACCACGGTGATCGGGCCGCAAGGGAAGCCGCTGGAAGTGCAGATCCGCACCCAAGAAATGCACCAAGTGGCCGAGTATGGGGTCGCGGCGCATTGGGCGTACAAAGAAGGCGTTAAAGATGAGATCCATCTAGACGCCACTGGTCAGAAATTGGATATTTTCCGGGAGATCTTGGAAATTCAGGATGAATCCGAAGATGCCAAGGACTTCATGGAAAGTGTCAAGGGTGACATTTTCAGTGACCGAGTCTACGTGTTCACGCCTCGGGGTGATGTTTACGAATTACCGAAAGGCTCGGTGCCGATCGATTTCGCTTATTTGGTTCACACCGAAGTCGGCAACCATACCGTCGGCGCCAAGGTCAATGGCAAAATCGTGCCGCTGAACTACCAGATGAAGAATGGTGACATTGTCGAAATGTTGACCTCAACTTCGGCGTCACCAAGTAAAGACTGGGCGACGATCGCGTTTACAAGTCGGGCCCGCAACAAGATCCGCCGTTTTTATAAGCAAAAGGAAAAAGATGTCAACGTTGATCGTGGCCGCGAATTGCTGGAGAAGCAGCTCCAAGAATTAGGCTACCCGGCCAAGCAATTCATGGATAAAGATCACATGGGTCAGGCGCTGGGTCGCTTTAATTTCAATACCGATGAGGAATTGCTGGGCGCTGTGGGTTACGGTGAGATCTCGGCGCAAGTCGTCGCCAACCGCTTGACCGAAAAGGCACGCAAGGAAAAAGAAGAAGAGCTGCAGAAGCAACAAGCTGAAGAAATCTTGACCACGCCGAAGACTCCAACCAAACCGAAGGATAGTAACGAGAAACTCAAGATCCAACACGAAGGCGGGGTCGTGATCCAAGGGGTCAATAATCTCTTGATCCGCTTGGCCAAATGCTGTAATCCAGTTCCTGGTGATCCGATCGTTGGTTATGTGACGAAAGGACGCGGGGTGACGATCCACCGCGCGGATTGTCCCAATATTTTGAATGAACAAGACGAGATGCGTTTGATCGAAGTGGAGTGGGATGAAGTTGACGACACGACCCAATCCTACTTGGCTAATCTGGAGATTTTCGGGTACAACCGCAGTGGGTTGCTCAACGAAGTCTTGCAGACCTTGAATTCGCAAAGCAAGAATCTGAATAACGTGAATGGCCGCGTCGACCACAACAAAATGGCCAATATCTACGTTACCGTCGGCGTGCGCAACGCCCAACATTTGGAACGGATCATTGATAGCCTGAAGAACATTCCCGATGTTTATGAAGTCAAGCGCGCCAAAGGTTAGGGCTGACCGCGAGAGCTAGTGTCTAAATTTGCCAATATTTGCCAACAGTCACGAACAAAGTCGCCAACCGATGAGTTCTCATCTGGCCAGGCGCTTTTTTCGTGGGGCAGAATGGCAGCGGCGCAAGACGGACAGGGGTCAGCAGACAGAATTCCAAGATTAGGAATTTCAACAAGATGTCGAATATGAAGATATTGAATGCTATGATATTGAATTTTAAGATATCGAACATTGAGATATTGAATACCAAGATATCGAATTTCAAAATGTCGAATACCAGGATATCGAATACCAAGAGATCAACTTTGTAGATGGGAGTTTTTAGATATGCGAGTCACTTTACAACGGGTCAAATCGGCTAATGTCAGTGTTGCTGGCGCTGTGATCGGTCAAATTCAGCGGGGGTTGGTGCTGTTTGTGGGCATCGCGCCAACGGATACCGCGGCCGAGTTCACTAAAATGGCCAACAAGATCGCGAAGTTACGGATTTTCGAAGACGATCAGGAGAAAATGAATTTGAACGTGCAACAGGTTGGCGGCCAGATCCTCTCGATTTCCCAATTCACGCTATACGCGGACACGCGCAAGGGGAATCGGCCGAGTTTCACCGCCGCCGCTAAACCGGACCAAGCCGAGGCCGGCTACTTAGCATTCAATTTCATTCTGGCAAGCCTGCTGGCTCAACCGGTCCGCACCGGCAAATTCGGTGCGGACATGACGGTGATGGCGGTGAATGATGGACCGGTGACGATTAATTTGGAGGTATCCCATGATTAAGAACTTGATTTGGGATTATGATGGGACCTTGTATGATACCTACCCGAAAATGTTGCATTGCCTGCACCAGGCTTTGGCTGATTTCGGGCAAACGAGCTTGAATCGTGACGAATTGTATCGGCTGATCAAAATCAAATCGATCCGCTTCGCCTTGAATTATTACCAACAGGTTTATGGGATCCCTGCTGATCAAGTCAATCAGCGGCTTCATTCTTATATGCGGGCGCCAGACGCGCTGGTTGTAAAACCATTTGCCGGGGTGGCGGCCGTGTTGCGCCAAGTTGTGGCGGCCGGTGGTGTCAATTTGCTGGAGACCCACAACAATCATGAGGCGATTGCCCAAATGGAACAAGATGGTCTCTGGCAGTATTTTGCCGGGGGGATCACCGCTGACGACGACTTCCCGCGGAAGCCTGATCCGACGGGGCTGAACGCGTTGGTGGCACAACACCGGCTCCACCCAGCGCAAACGGTGATGGTCGGTGATCGACGGTTGGATATTGAGGCCGGGACCGCCGCCACGCTGCCAACGATTTATTTCGACCCTGATCATTTCACCGACGCGCCAATGGCAACTTATACTGTTGATCAGATCGCCGCGATCTCACCGTTGTTGACCGCGGCCGAGCCGGGGGATTTTTTTGAGCTAGTCAGGAAGTTTTGAGCTAGTCAGAAATAATGTCTGGATCCATTTTAGGGGCGTTTATTGCGGTGTGATTTTGAAATTTTGCATCTGTCGAAATGAGCTGGTTCTGCAGCTAATGGGGGGTCTATCTGTTGAAATTTTCAAAAGAAATGGATCAATATCTGGTTCAGAAGCGACCAACCCCCGTTGGAGCTTCAGTTCATTATGGGAATTTGTCGAGGTTAGCGATGGCAAAGGCACAGGCGCGGTTAACCCCTGTGCCCGTTGATGTGATCGTTAAGTTAATCAATGAGTTCTTGGGGAAAATCGATCTGCCAGAAGTCGCACACCCGATCATGACTGATTTCAAAGTGGATCAAGCTACCAAGAATGCTGCGCTGGATTACAACGCAATAAAGCGGGACAATGATTTGAATGCGGTCAATCACATCGTCTGGCTTAAATTCACGATGGATAAGTTCCTTGGCGTTGTCGCATCGGGAAATGATTGTAATTTCGACATCCCACCTGATCCTGCGAATTACAACGATCCCGGTCGTCAATCAAGATGGCAATACAACACTTCGGGCATCCTGATCGATCAGCTAGGAAAGAAGTGGGATGAGCGTCTGCTTGTGGTCTTTCCCTTGCCTGGGATCACCAATAAATCGAAATCCGCTATCGATCGCGGGATTGGCCAGTACTTACTGAAACATGATGTCCCGATCTTAGATTATTATTCACATCTTTTTTGATTGAAATCAGCAGATAGAGGCTGACGACTGGCTTTATTTCATTTTTCTGTTTTTGTCTGAACCGGCCTCGATTCTTTGAACGTGAGTGGATTCGAATTTCTTGATCGTTAAAACAAGGTGCCCATCGATTTGATGGACACCTTGTTTGTTTTACGATCAAAAATGATTTTATCTGGTTAAGCGGTCAACGCGCGGCTGCAAAACTCGGCTTGGATGCTATGACCACAGGAAACGAGGAATTATTTGAAGTAATTGGTCAGAGCAATCACGATGTCGTTGGCAACTTTGTTGTAATAACTGCTCTTGGTGATATAGCGGAAGTCCTTGCTGTTGTTGATGTAACCCAGTTCCAACAGGACGGCCGGTCGTTGATTGTCGCGCAAGACTTGGAAGTTGCCAAACTCATAACCACGATTGGTCAGTGGCAGGTTGCCCAGTTGCGAGCTGAGTAGTTGCGCTAGTTTCTTGTCACGATTGTCATGGTAGTAGTAGGTGGTGATCCCGGTGGCGGAATTGACGGTATCACTGGAATCAAAATGCAAGCTGATGAAAGCGTCCGCCTTCAGTTGATTGGCCGCCTGGGCCCGCGGAGCCAGATCCAGATAGCTATCATCGGTCCGCGTCAGCACCACATTAGCGCCAGCGGCTTTCAATTTGGATTCGATCACGTTGGCGATGGCCAAGGTGTAACTCTTCTCATATTTGGCGCTTTGGGAGAGGGCGCCGACGTCATTGCCGCCATGACCAGGATCCAGCACGATTGTCGCTTCGGCCAGATTTGAGGCGATTTTTGGCATGGTGTCCTCCAGCGTTTTCCGGTTGGCCATGGAGACGACCCAGCTGGCCACATAACCGGTTTTGCCCGCTTTGGTTTTGACTTCATACCATTGATCGACGGTTTTGACATAGGTCAAGATGGTCTTGGCCGGCAGATGTTCCAGCACATTGGCGCTGGTATTCGGTTGCGACCGTAAAGCCGTGTTGTCAGTGTCGACAACGGCCACTTGGTCCTCAGCCTTCGTCGGTAGAACGCTGGTATCACCGATATTGGTGGTTTTGGCGTTACTTTCTACTTGATCCGTGATCTTGACCTTGGTCTTCTGGACCCAAGCGACTGAATCTTGATATTTCACCTCGAGCCAATCGCCTTCTTGGTAGAGGATCGTGACCTTGTCTCCGGCGTTGAGCTGCTTCAGCGGCTGAGTGTTGAGCTCATTGCTGGCGTAAATCGGGGTGTCACCTTGATCGATCAGCCCGATCCGATTGGCGGTGGCGCTGACTTCTGTGTTCTTGATCAACCAACTGGCGACCCAACCGACAGAAGTTTCACTTAGTCGCACTTGGTACCATTCATTCCGCTCGCTGATCACGGTCAAGCGCTGACCTTTTTTGACTTGGGCGGTGACATCATAAGCCAGTCCTGGGCCCTTGCGCACATTAAGCACGTTCGCCTGGACCACGACTTGCTGCGAGTTTGCCATGACGATCGAAGTGCCGATCGAACCAATGATCGCCAAAACCACGATCAATGTGAGCCGCCACTGCCACAGTTTATGTAAGAAATTTTTCATTCGCGCCATTCCTTTACGCCTTATTCAGGGAACCGTCTGCTGTTCGCGTTACCTAGTTTGATTTTACCATGATTAAGGTCGTTTTGCGCCTACTGACCTCATTTTTAACAAAAATGGTTGGGATTATTCTGGGGCGCGGGTTGAAATGAGCTGAGATGCCGGCTGCATGCTGAGAAAAACGCCAGCGTTAGCACCTTGTTCTTAGGCGGATCGAGATCAGAATGAAGCTGTTTGGGGTAATCTGATCGGATTTAGCTTGTTGACATTCTGACAATTTCCGCTAGAATCGGCCATGGGATTGGCGTTGACGGCAAGCACACCTCAGTGGCCGTTGCGGGTGCGCCAACCCGCGTAATCCAATAAATAGTGACAAAACTGGAGCCATCATCTAAAAAAGATGAGATAGGAGCAGATGATATGGTGAAACCAAATGAGGATCCGCGTGAAGATATTCAGCGCCAGGAAGATCCAAGCGCTGAACAGCTTTACGTCCCCACAGATAACGCTGAGAATCTAGTCTTAGCAATGTTGGCCATTTCGCAGAAGATGTCGGGCACACTGCCGACCAAGGCCGATTTTTATGATAGTTTGAATCAGTTTGGGGTTGAACCGACCGCGGAATTCCTTGCGAAAGTTCACGCGTCATTTCCAGAATTGGAGATCTGATAATTCCGTTTGGCTAAAAGGGGGTCGGGCAAGTGTGGTCGGGCTCCAGGTCGGGCTGGGGGTGGTGGAACGCGGCGGGCGTCACTTTGAGCTTTTCGGAAATGCACCGAAAATCTCAAAGCTGAGCCTTATTCTAGGCGGCAGAGCCGCCAAGAATAATATCGCGGCTGACTCACCCCCAGCCCGACCTTCCGCCAACTAGTAAACAGCCCACCAACGCCAGAGTGTGAATCGACTTGGACAACTTCTGATCATTAGCCTAGCTACCCAAGGTTTTGGAAGCTGGTTTCGCTTCCCAATGTCGGGCATCGCTAAGCGCAAAATTCAGACGATTTGTCACCGTGAAAACGTTGCCAGTCTTGACTTTTGCTGACTAGACGTGTAAATTAGTAAGCGAATATCAAACCGATGAAAAATGAAAAGTAGTTCAAGCACAGAGACTGCGGTAGGTGAGAAAGCAGAATGAATGAAACGACCATTTTGAGGTTGAGCCTGGGCTCCGTCTGCAACGACGTTATCCAATTAGACCAAATTAAGGTGGTACCGTGCAAAAAGCACCCTTATCAAACAAGATAGGGGTGCTTTTTGTCTTTTTTCATCAAGGAGGAATAACCATGCGCTATCAAAAACCGAAAGGCACTGCCGATATTACCCCAGCAGAGTCACGTAAATGGCAATTTGTGGAACAAAAGGCGGCGGAAGTCTTCGGCACCTATGACTTTCAAGAAATTCGAACGCCGATCTTCGAATCCTATGATGTTTTCGAACGTTCGTCCGGCGAAAGTTCTGACGTTGTTTCCAAAGAAATGTATGATTTCTTTGACAAGGGCGAGCGTCATATTGCTTTACGCCCGGAAGGCACCGCTGGTGTGGTCCGCGCTTATGTGGAAAACAAACTCTTTGGACCGGAATATGTCAAACCTTACAAAGTTTATTATCATGGGCCGATGTTCCGTTACGAACGGCCCCAATCCGGTCGTCAGCGGCAATTCCACCAAATCGGGGTCGAGGCGTTCGGCGCCAGTTCACCAGCCTTAGATGTGGAAATTATCGCGATGGCGGAGGAATTGTTGCATCAGTTGCAACTCAGCGATTTGAAATTGGAGATCAACAGTTTAGGCGATGCGGCCACGCGGCAAGCCTATCACGAAGCTTTGGTCAATTATTTGACCCCTTTGCAAGATCGGCTTTCCGCTGATTCCCAACGGCGCTTGACGACAAATCCCTTGCGCATTCTTGACAGCAAGGATGCCCACGATCAGGAGTTAGTCGCCGACGCGCCAAGTATCTTGGATTATTTGACCCCTGACTCCGCCGCTCATTTCGCGGCGGTCAAGGCGGGCTTGGCCGCTTTAGGAATCGACTACACGGTCAATCAAACCATGGTTCGTGGGTTGGATTATTATACGGATACGATTTTTGAAATCATGGTCAGCGCGCCGGCTTTCAACAACACAGAAATGACTGTGATCGCTGGCGGTCGTTATGACGGACTGGTTCAAGAATTCGGTGGACCTGATGAACCGGGCATCGGCTTTGGAATCGGTCTTGAGCGGCTGTTGTTGTTGCTGGATGAGACGAAATTGGGTTTGGCCACGCCAGGATTGGACTTTTATCTGGTCAAGGCAGGGGACCAATTGGATAGCCCGGCCTTGCAGATCCTGAACGCGATTCGCCACGCCGGGTTCCGCGCCGATCAGGATTATCTTGATCGCAAAGTCAAAGGCCAATTCAAAAACGCCACCCGGCTGAACAGCCGCTTCGTGATCACATTAGGTGATAGCGAGTTGGCTAGTGGGCAAGTTCCAGTGAAGGACTTGGCTTCTGGCGAGCAGGTTTCCGTCAGTCTCAGCGCGATCCAGGCTGATTTTAACAAGGTTTATCAAGATTTGATGCAACAATTTGGAGGCAAAGCGTAATGGTAGAACGAACAACATATTGTGGTTTAGTTGATGAACAGTATTTAGGTCAAACCGTTGATCTGGCGGGCTGGGTTCAGAAACGGCGGAGCTTGGGCAATCTGGTTTTCATTGACTTGCGTGATCGGGAAGGAATCGTCCAATTGGTTTTCAGTAATGAAATCGATGAGGCTGCTTTAGCCGTCGCGGAAACACTGCGTTCTGAATACGTGATCGCGGTCCAAGGCCGGGTGCGCGCTCGTGGGGAGCATGCGGTCAATCCGAAAATGAAAACAGGTAAGATCGAAGTCGAAGTGACCAAATTGACGGTTTTGAATAAGTCAAAAACACCACCCTTTGATATCGCTGACAATGTGACCGCTTCCGAAGATACCAAATTGAAGTATCGTTATTTGGATCTGCGCCGGCCAGAAATGATGAAAGGCTTGCGGACGCGGGCCCAGATCGTTAAGTCAGTCCATCATTATTTAGACGATCATGGCTTTATCGAAATCGAAACACCCGATCTGACCAAGTCGACTCCCGAAGGCGCTCGGGATTATTTGGTGCCATCGCGGGTCTATCCAGGCAGCTTCTTCGCCTTGCCACAATCGCCACAATTATTCAAGGAATTGTTGATGGGCGCGGGTTTTGACCGGTATTACCAGATCGCCCGTTGCTTCCGGGACGAAGATTTACGGGGAGACCGCCAACCGGAATTTACCCAAATCGATTTGGAAACAAGTTTCTTGTCCGCTGAAGAGATCCAAGCAATCACTGAGGGTGTCATCGCTCAAGTCATGCACGATGAGAAGGGGATCGATGTCAAATTGCCGTTCCCACGGATCACTTGGAATGACGCCATGGCCCGCTATGGTTCTGATAAACCAGACTTGCGTTACGGCATGGAACTCCAAGATCTGAGCGACTATTTCAAGGAGAGTAGCTTCAAGGTCTTCACTGACGCCATCGCCAATGATGGTCAGGTCAAGGCAATTGTCGCGCCGCAAGCGGCAGCCCAATACTCACGGAAAAAAATCGACGGCATTCAAGATTATCTCAAACGTTTTGGCGCTAAGGGGTTGGCTTGGGTCAAAGTCGAAGCAGGCACCGTTGCTGGACCGATCGCGAAATTCCTGAAAGATGACGCTGCCAATTTGTTGGACCGCCTGGGCGCGCAAGATGGCGACTTGATTCTTTTCGTCGCCGCCAGCCAAAAGGTTGTGGCAGACAGTCTGGGCTATTTACGGACTTTCTTCGCCAAAGAATTGAACCTCATTCCGAAAAATCAATTTGCGTTCACTTGGGTCGTTGATTGGCCTTTATTCGAATATGATGAAGGCGACCAGCGTTGGATCGCGGCGCACCATCCCTTCACGATGCCCAATGAAGAAGATGTTCATTTGCTGGACACAGATCCTCACGCCGCTCACGCGCAAAGCTACGATATTGTCTTGAACGGCTACGAATTAGGTGGTGGTTCGATCCGTATCCATCAACGTGAGATCCAAGAAAAAATGTTGAAAGCCTTGGAAATCAGCCCGGAAACAGCCCAAAAGCAATTCGGCTTCTTGCTGGATGCGATGGACTACGGGTTCCCACCACTAGGCGGCTTGGCGATCGGGTTGGATCGCTTTGCGATGCTGCTAGCGGATCGGGACAATATTCGGGATGTGATCGCCTTTCCGAAGAACTCCAACGCTACCGAACCAATGACCGCGGCGCCAACGCCAGTTGCGCCAGCGCAATTGGACGAACTTGGTATCGAGGTCGAGAAACAGGATTAGGGTTTGGTGGCTTGAACGCCAGCAAAGCGCCCTTAATGAAAAGTCATGTCTGCGGACATGGCTTTTTTGCATGGAATTTGGGAATTGGATGATATAGTAGGTTGGCCGCAGCTTGCGCTGCGCGTGGCGTTGGTGGTTGGCAGATGTGGCGGGGCTCCAGGTCGGGCTGGGGGTGGTGGAACGCGGCGGGCACGATTTTGAGCTTTTCGGAAGTGCACCGAAAATCTCAAAACTCGGCCTTATTGTAGGCGATAAATCGCCAACAATAATATCGCGGCTGACTCACCCCCAGCCCGACCTTCCGCCAACGAGTAAACAGCCCACCAACACCACGCTCCGCTCCAGCCGCTCAACGTTATAACAGCCGTTTGAGCACTCACGCCAGTTGGCAAGCTATGGTCAATTGATGGGGATCCACGCAATTGACGGCCATGGTTAGTGGGCACCAGCTTTGAATTGGTGACACCAGCGAAGTTTGTTTGATGGACTAAGGCAAGTTCTGGATGAATCAGCTGGATCGGTCGGTTTCCAACCACAGATTGTTAAGGAAACAGTTGGCACGTTCAGCCTACGCAAAGTATCCCGGTCGCCTAATCCTAATCTGTTGGCATTGCCGTACCACCCCAAAAGAGGGTAATTGTTTGACCTCTAGCTCGCAAAATCACTTCGTCAAATCCTTCGCCTCGATTGCAGATGAGCTCGATTCTGCCTAGCAACCGCCTCAGGACGTGTGGCTCAGCGGTGAAATTGTCCTTTGCGGCTCTGCCGCTTAGGACAAGGCTCGATTTGAAGACAAGCCGCTGGGCTTGCGGATTGGCTTCAAACGATGCCCACCGCGTTCCAGCCACGACAAACGTCCTGAGGCGGTTGCGTCACCGCAACACCCGCTACACATACAATTAGGCAAAAAATCCCGAACAGGAGGATCATCAAAACAAATTGTACCCAATTTGTTTCGTTGCATTTTCGGGGCATAACACAGATAATGGAGTTAACGATGGAGAAAGAAGTGAGTTTGATGACACAAGCAAGCGCGATTTTTGCCGGTGGCTGTTTCTGGTGTATGGTGCAACCTTTCGATCAGCATCCAGGGATTTTGAAAGTAACCTCGGGGTATACAGGCGGTCATGTGGTCGATCCAACTTACGAGCAAGTTTGTAGCGGCACGACTGGTCATACGGAGGCGGTCAAGATCGATTTCGATCCGGCGGTGATTTCGTATCAGGAGCTGGTCGACATTTATTGGCAGGTGACCGATCCAACTGACGCGTCTGGTCAATTTCAGGATCGGGGCGATAATTATCGGCCGGTCATCTATGTGGCCAATGAAGCGCAGCAGCAGATCGCCACGGCTTCGCGGGCGGCGTTGGCGGCTTCCGGGGTGTTCAAGGAGCCGATCGTGACGACGATCGAGCCGGTACAGCCGTTTTATCCGGCGGAAGATTATCATCAGGATTTCTACAAGAAGGATCCGGCGCGGATGGCGCTTGAAGAAGCGGGCGGGCGCGCGCACTTTATCAAGTCGCACTGGTCGAAGTAACGCGGTAACGCGCACCCAGGTGGCACGGCACCTAGCGTGATGAGTTCGCTCGCGACCGCGATCGGAGCATTCATTGAGGCGATTACAGTGCCTGCTGTGACAGGCTGGCCCAGGTGCTCAAGCGCTTTTTTCAAAAAAATGCTGGGGCAGGACTAACTCCCAATGGTGACAGTGTGTTACAATAATGGCACATTAGCTTGTAGAGAGGATCCTTACGACCATGTTTAACGATTTAGAGAAAATGAGGAAGCGACATTCTAACTTGTCTAAGTTATCAATGGCGTTTTTTTATGCAATTGCGGTTTCAATCGCCTTGAACTTCTTCTGGCAACCCGGTAAAATTTATTCATCCGGCGTCACGGGGGCGGCCCAAGTGATCGCCAGTCTTTCAGAGAAAATCCATATTCCATTGACCACGCCGATTCTATATTTTGCCTTGAATATTCCGTTGTTTATTTTGGCTTGGTTTAAAATTGGACACCATTTTACGGCCTTTACTTTTCTGGCGGTTCTCTTTTCGACGCTCATGATGCACCTGATGCCTGGGGTCCATATTACCAACGATCCGATCGTCTGCGCGATTTTTGGCGGGTTGATCAACGGGATGGGCACAGGGATGGCCTTGAAAAATAATATTTCTACCGGTGGCTTGGATATTATTGGAATTATTATTCGCAAGAAGACCGGGCGGAGTATGGGCTCGATCAATATTTTCTTCAATCTGATCATTATTTTGGCGGCCGGATTCGTTTTTGGCTGGGTCCACGCCCTTTACAGCGCCATGGGGATCTTCATCAACGGTCGGGTGATCGATATGGTTTATACCAGTCATCAGCGGTTGCAGGTGATGATCATTACCAATCAACCGAAGAAAGTGATCAATGAGATCCAGCATTCAATGCGGCGGGGGATCACGATCGTTCATGACGCGGAGGGCGCCTTCAAGCATGAGGAGAAGACGATTCTGTTTACGGTCATTTCCCGCTATGAAATGCACGATTTATCTGACGCCATGTCCAAATCGGATCCCTATGCCTTTGTCAGCATCACTGAATCCTTCAAGATCATGGGCCATTTCTATGAGCCTAAAGTTGAATAAATAGAGAGTGTGAGCCGACCCGGGTAGCTCCTGAGCATTAGCGCGGCACGTTGCAATGTTGTCCGCTGCTTGCGCTGCGAGAATCGGGGTGAGCTCGCTGTGGGCGTCACTTTGAGCTTTTTGGAAGGGCACCAAAAATCTCAAAGCTGAGCCTTGGTCTAAGTGGCCAAGCCACTAAGACCAATTTCACGGCGATCTCACCCCGATTCTCTCCGCTTCAGCCGCTCACGGTAGCTTATTCTTTTAAGCATTCACGCCGACTAAGAAGCTATATTCAAATGAGTTGGCGCTACGCAAATGACGAACACGTTTAAAGATAGAGTGTGAGCCACCCGAATAGCTCCTGAGCATTAGCCTAGCCAGGATTTTGGAGGCAGGGGCTTGGCCTCCGGAAGCCTGGCATAGCTAAGCGGAAGGAGCTGGGGAGGCGAACACGTTTAAAAAAGGAGACTTTACGATGACCACACCATTATTGATCGGTTCTCACGTGAGTATGAGTGGGCAGAAAATGTTAGTCGGCGCCGCGGAAGAAGCGATTTCCTATTCGGCGACCACGATGATGGTTTTCACCGGCGCGCCGCAAAATACGCGGCGTAAACCGATCGCGGAGTTGCGGATCCCTGAAGGGCAAGCGTTGATGACGGCCAATGGCATTGCGAAATTGGTGGTGCACGCGCCTTATATTCTCAATTTGGGCAATACGATCAAACCGGAAAAGTTGCCCTTCGCGATCGAATTTATGCAAGAAGAGGTGCGTCGCGCCGATGCGTTAGGGGCTTACGCAATCAGTTTCCATCCTGGCGCTCATGTTGGTGCCGGCGCTGATGTGGCGATCACCCAAATCGCTCATGCGTTGGATGAAATCATCTCCCGGGACCAAAAGGCGACGATCGCGCTGGAGACGATGGCCGGCAAAGGGACGGAAGTTGGGCGAACTTTTGAAGAACTCGCGCGAATCATTGATCGGACCCAGCAAAACGACCATCTTAGCGTTACTTTCGATACCTGCCACACCAGTGATGCTGGTTACGACATCAAGAACGACTTCGATGGGGTTTTGAACCAGTTCGATCACATCATTGGGCTGGAGCGGTTAAGCGTGATCCATTTGAATGACTCGAAAAATCCCCAAGGCAGTCACAAAGATCGCCACACCAATCTGGGCTTCGGCACGATCGGGTTCGACGCGCTGAATCAAGTCGCGCACCATCCCCAATTGACGGCGGTGCCCAAAATCATGGAAACCCCGTATCTGGGGGTGACGCCGGAAGCCAAAGGCACGATCGCGCCGTACGCGGCGGAGATCGCCATGGTGCGGGCCGGGCGTTTTGACCCGGACATGATCGAGCAACTGCGGGCTCAAGCTTAAACTGCTTGGCGCGATCTGAAAAATGGGACCTGGTCATGGGAACTCTGGGTCGCGCGACAGTAGCTACCCAGATCAGCATTGCCCAATAGCATGGACTAATTGAGAAAATTGACCAACCAGAAAACGCGTCCAGACCTGGCGTTCCTGTCCAATTGACAGGAGCACCGAGTCTGGGCGCGTTTCTTGGTTGATTATTTTGTTGACGATATTGTTTGTGCTGATATGGCTGCTGTTGTTGATGATCTTGCTACTGATGATTTCGGTAATCATTATTTTGTTCGCCCGTTGTTGCTTTTGTCAGGCAGGGCGGTGAGCTTAATAATGATCTAAGCCTAGGCGTTCGAGGATCATGGTGGCAGTTTCTTCGATCGAACGGTTCGAAACATTGATCACGTAACAGCCCAGTTTCTTGTAAAGCGTCTCCGCGAAAGCCAGCTCGTTTTTGATTTCGTTCATATTGGAGTAGCTGGTATCTGGATTAAGACCGTAAGCGATCATGCGCTCGCGGCGGATGTTGTTGAGCACTTTCGGATCATTGGTCAAACCAATGATCTTGTGGGGATCAACTTGATAGATTTCATCGGGAATATGGGCTTGGGGCACGATCGGCAAATTGGCCACCTTGATATTGCGGTTGGCCAGAAACAGGGAGATCGGTGTTTTCGACGTCCGAGAGATTCCCAACAGGATCACATCAGCCTCCAAGAACCCGCGGGGATCCTTGCCGTCATCGTAAAGAACCGCGAATTCCATCGCCGAGATGCGATCGAAATACATTTCGTTCAAATGATGGACCGCGCCAGCTTCATGGGTCGGCGCCAAGGAGAAGCGTTTGCTGACTGAGCGGACGACCGGTGTCAATAAATCGATCGCGGTCAATTCATGATTGGCGGCTTCGATTTGGATATACTCACTGAGCCCTTGCGTGACCACCGTGTGGGTGATAATGGCATTCTTTTCCACGGCAACTTGGATCAAACTGTCGACTTTCTCCTTCGTGTTAACAAAAGGATAGCGTTCATAGATCGGTTTGATCTCAGGAAATTGCGCCATGGCCGCTTGGGTCAATTTAAAAGCCGTTTCTCCCACAGAGTCCGAGATCAAGCATAAATAAAGGGTTTTTCGTTGTGCCATTGCTATCATCCTCATTTATTTCGTCATTTTCTTTACTAAGTTAATCATAGCATATTCAACGCTTACATAACTATTTTAACGGAATTTTCCTAAAGTTGTTGACCTCATTTTTATCTTTCGCTATAATAGACAAGAACACTTATGGGGTTGCGCAATTTGCACAGGTCGTGGGTAGTTACATAGAAACCGGAAGGAGGGAAATCACATGGCTAATAAGACAGTTGTCCGTGACAATGAGTCAATTGATGATGCTCTTCGACGTTTTAAACGTTCCGTTTCTAAAAGTGGTACACTTCAAGAATATCGGAAACGAGAATTTTACGAGAAACCTAGCGTTAAGCGTAAATTAAAATCCGAAGCTGCCCGGAAACGTAAAAAGTTTAGATAATGAGAAACGCCCTCTTGGTTTGGGATTACGAATGTGATCACCAACTAGGGGGCTTTTTTCTTTGTTGGCGAACTTTAGCGGCTTTTACGGCGGACGCAGGAAACTGACCTGACGCCGCCAAACTATTTTTTCAAAAAATGAAAGCGAGGAATTATGATGGATCTGACCACACAATTGACCAATGATTTGAAAACGGCGATGAAGGCCCATGACAAAACCAAATTGAATGTCGTGCGGATGATCAAATCTTCACTGATGAACGCTAAAATCAAGAAGGAAAGCCTCCAAGCCACCTTGACCCGCGAGGAAGAATTAGCGGTTTTGAGCACCGAACTGAAACAACGCCAGGATTCGCTGGCTGAATTTGAAAAGGCGGGTCGCGACGATTTGGCCGCCGAAACCAAAGCGGAAATCGCCATTGTCCAAACCTATCTACCCGCGCCTTTGAGCGATGCCGAGTTAGGTGAAGCCGTCAGCGCCGCGATCGACGAAACCGGCGCAACCTCCATGAAGGACATGGGGGCAGTGATGAAGGCCCTGATGCCCAAAGTCAAGGGACGGGCCGATGGCGGCAAAGTCAACCAACTCGTCAAAGCAGCCTTAACGAAGTAACGCGTTCAAGCGCCTGGTAAGGCCGCAGGAGCGTTCCTTGTCGGCTGAGAGTATCAGTACTGATCGCGCTCGTTTGCCCGTCGCTGGCGGCCAAGACGGCGCTAAACGTCCAATGACTTCCACAGTTCGGCTGCCAACGCATTGTTTAACTGCCTAGCGACATTGGAACGCTTGAAATTTTAGTCCCACTAAATAATGATCATGGCAACGGCACTCGGCCAAAAAGCGAGTGCCGTTTTTGACCCCAAAAGTTAATAAGCGCTTGTCTGGACAGATTGTTACTGCATTCTGGCCTGCGATTTAGTTCGCTGGGTTTGGATGTGGACGCAACCGCCTCAGGACGTTTGTTGTGGCTGGAACGCGGTGGGCACTGTTTTGAGCCAATCCGCAAGCCCGGCGGCTTGTCTCAAAATCAGGCCTTATTCTAAGCGATAAATCGCTAAGAATAATCTCACCGCTGAGCCACACGTCCTGAGGCGGTTGCTGGGCAGAATTGAGCCTATCTGCAATCGAGGCAAAGGATTTGACGAAGTGCTTTTGCAAGTAAGAGGTCAAACAATCGCCTTCTTTTGGGTTGGTACGGCAATGCCAACGGATTTGGATTAGTAGGTCGGTATATTTTGGATAGTGTCGACAACTTTATCTCACTACAAAAGCGGGTTTGAGTTCGCAATCGACCGATTCAGCTGATTCAACAAGAACTGGTTTGTTAATCAGACAGATTGTACTGGTGTCACCAATTTATAACTTGTAACCACTAACCAAGGCCGTCATCTGCGTGGTTCCCCATCAATTGACGATAGCTCGCCCAATTGGCGTGAGTGCTCAAACGACTGCTATAACGTTGAGCAGCTGGAGCGGAGAAATTCGGGGTGAGATCGCCGTGAAATTGGCCTTAGCGGCTCTGCCGCTTAGGCCAAGGCTCAGCTTTGAGCTTTTCGGTGCCCTTCCGAAAAGCTCAAAGTGACGCCCACAGCGAGCTCACCCCGAATTTCGCAGCGCAAGTTGCGGCCAAACTACTTTCACCTTTTTTGCTAGTCGCGCTCTGGAGCGGTTTGTGCTAAAATTTAGGTATTGCAAGTATTTGATGGGAGCGAAATAGTTGGTCGAAGAAACCTCGGTTGAAAAGGCGTTCACCTTGACCCACCCAGAGCAGGCGTTGAACCTACTGGGAGTCAATGATGAATTTCTCCATTTGTTAGAAGAAGACTTGAACGTTGAACTACGCGCTTTCGCGGAGAAAATCACGATCACCGGGCCGGCGCACACGGCTAGTTTAGCGCTGCAAGTCTTGGAACAATTAGCACAAGTCAGCGCCCAAGGAATCACCCTCAGCACCGCCGATGTTCAAAGCGCTTTGAAAATGGCGCAAAAAGGGACTTTGGAATATTTTAGCGAACTTTATCAGGAAGTCCTGATCCGGGACAGTCGACAGCGGCCGATCCGGGTGAAGAATCTGGGGCAGCGCCAATATGTTCAATCGGTCCGCCACAATGAAATCACCTTTGGCGTAGGACCAGCAGGGACGGGGAAAACATTTCTAGCGGTGGTCTTGGCGGTCTCGGCCTTGAAGAGCAACCAAGTCCAGCGGATCATTTTGACCCGGCCCGCGGTTGAAGCAGGTGAGAGTCTGGGCTTTCTTCCCGGCGACTTGAAAGAGAAGATCGATCCATATTTACGGCCGCTGTATGACGCGTTGTACACGATTTTGGGTACGGAGCAGGCCAATCGGATGCTGGATCGGGGCATTATTGAGATCGCGCCGCTGGCTTATATGCGTGGGCGGACTTTGGAAGAGGCGTTCGTGATCTTGGATGAGGCCCAGAACACGACCACCGCTCAGATGAAGATGTTTCTGACCCGTTTGGGGATCAATTCGAAAATGATCATTAACGGTGATTTGACCCAAGTGGATCTGCCGCATAATCAGAAGAGTGGGTTGCGGCAGGCGACCGAGATCTTGCAGCAAGTCAAGCGGATCGGGATCGTGCGCTTTTCTTCAACGGATGTGGTACGCCATCCAGTTGTCGCTAAAATCATTGACGCGTACGAAAAATTTGATCAGGAGCAGATGAAACGTGAATCTAGAAATCATTAATGACGACCATTTGTTGCCCGCAGAACGGGAAGATTGGATCCGTAAATTAGTCGAATTTGCGGCGGCGAAGCTGGAATTGCCTGCCGAAACGGAAATGTCGATCAGTTTGATCACCGATGACAAGATCCGCGAGATCAATCGGGAGTATCGCGACAAGGATCGGGTGACGGATGTGATCAGTTTCGCCATCGAGGATGATGAGGCTGATGAGTGGCCCAACTTCCGCGAGCTGGAAGACGAGCTGGACATTCCGCGCAATATCGGCGATTTGTTTATCGCCCCTGGACATGTGGCGGAACAAGCCAAAACTTACGAACATAGTTTTGACCGGGAATTCGGCTATACGGTGGTCCACGGTTTTCTCCACTTAAATGGTTATGATCACATCGAGCCCGCCGATGAGCAGGTGATGATCAAACTTCAAGAAGAAATACTTGATGCTTATGGCCTCAAACGTTAAGCCGCCGCAAACAGGCAAGAACCATAATTTCTGGCAGTCGTTCAAGCACGCTTGGACCGGTCTGCGCTTCACCTTCCAGCATGAGCAGAATTTCAAGTTTCACGTCTTGATCGGCTTGTTGGTGATTATTTTCAGCGCGGTGATCCAAGTCAATACCACCGAGTGGCTCTGGCTGATCGGGGTGATTTTCATTGTGTTGATCGCCGAACTGTGGAATACGGCGGTGGAATATATCGTCGATTTGTTGGTGGCCAAACAGTATGATCCCTTGGCCAAGCACATCAAGGACGTTTCCGCGGCGATTGTCTTGGTAGCCGCGGCGTTGGCGGTCATCGTCGGCTTGATTATTTTCATACCATATTTTTGGCAGTTATTGTTTTAAAAAACATTTTGCATGATAAGGGAGATTTTTGGATGGATCTAACAGAATTGACCGCAGCGGCGCAAGAGGCGCGGCTGGCTGCCTATGTACCTTATTCCAAATTTGCGGTGGGTGCCGCCGTTTTGACCGAAAATGGCACCATCTATCAAGGCTGTAACATTGAGAACTCGTCCTTTCCGCTGACAGTTTGCGCGGAGCGGGTGGCGATTTTCAAGGCGGTGGCCGCGGGTCAACAGCACATCAAGGCGATCGCGGTGGTGGCTGACACGAAAGGCCCCGTTTCACCTTGTGGCGCTTGCCGCCAAGTCATGACCGAGTTCATGGCTCCAGATGGCACCATCACCATGAGCAATCTTCATGGTGACACCAGAACGGTATCGGTCAGTGAGATCTTGCCGTTTTCATTTTTCCTAAAGGATGATCGTAATGACGGAACAACCATTTAAATCAGGCTTCGTGGCCTTACTAGGCCGCCCCAATGTGGGCAAATCAACGTTAATGAATCGAATCATTGGCGAAAAGGTGGCGATCATGTCACCTAAAGCGCAGACCACGCGCAATAAGATCCAGGGCGTGATCACCGACGCCGACGCTCAGATCATTTTCTTGGACACCCCGGGGATCCACAAACCTAAAAACGATCTGGACAACTATATGGACCAAGCGGCTTTCTCCGCGTTAAGTGAAGTGGACATCGCCGTTTATATGACCGGCGCCGCCGATAAAATCGGTCCTGGTGACCGTTTCATTTTGGAGCGCTTGGCGAAACTGGACACGCCTTTATTCTTGGTCATCAACAAAATCGACTTGGTCCATCCTGACGACTTGCTGGACCTGATCGTGGGCTACCAAGAGTTGGCGAAGTTTGCCGAAGTGATTCCATTATCGGCCACGGAAGGCAACAATGTGGACGAATTGGTCAAAGAAATCAAATCCTATTTGCCAGCGGGACCGAAATATTATCCTGACGACCAATTGACCGACCACCCTGAGTACTTTATCGTGGCGGAATTGATCCGCGAGCAGATCCTATTACTGACCCGCGACGAGATTCCCCATTCCACTGCGGTCATCGTCAATCAAATGAATACCCATGAGCAGGGGAAGCTGGTGATCGACGCCACAGTTTTCGTTGACCGGGATAGTCAAAAGGGCATCGTCATTGGCAAAGGGGCGGCGATGATCAAGCAGATCGGGATCCGCTCCCGGAAGGAGATCGAGCCGCTACTTGGTGAGCGTGTCAACTTGAAACTGCAAGTCAAGACGCAACGGAATTGGCGCGATAACCCGATTTTCTTACAACGAGCTGGCTACAATCAGAAGGATTTCAAGAATTGAGTCGTTTGATCGACGCCGAATTTCAAGGCTTGGTCATGTATCGGCGTGATTACGCCGAGCGTGATTTGCTGGTTCAGATCTTGACCGATCAATTCGGCCCGAAAATGTTTCTCGTTCGGGGAGCAAAAAAGCGCGGGTTCAAGCTGACCAGCGCTATTTTGCCATTTACGGAAGCAACTTATGTCGGGCGGATCAGTCCCGAGGGCTTATCCTATTTGACCACCACGAAAACAACCAAACTCTGGCGTAACATCAGTGAAGACCTGTTGTTGCAGGCTTACGCGGCTTACATTCTCAGCCTGGCTGGCGCGGCTTTTCCCGAAGGTGAGCCTTTGGGTCGGGCCTTCACCTTGATCCAAACCGCCTTGAACCAAATCGACGGCGGCATTGATCCGCAATTATTGACGAACATGGTGGAAATCAAATTGCTGGACCGTTTCGGTGTCGCCCCTGATCTTAGCGGTTGCGCCATTTGCGGCCGCAATGATCTGCCTCTTGATTACTCGGAAGCGTTTGGCGGCCTGCTTTGCCAGAACCATTGGGCCCGTGATCCCCATCGCCTCCACGCCCAACCTAACGCCGTCGTGCTGGTGCAACGCTTGGCGCGGATGATGCCCTTGCAGTTGGGCGCCACGGACCTGAATCCGCGGACCAAGCGCGAATTACAACGCGTTCTGGATCACATTTATCAAGATCAAGTCGGGCTAGTGCCTAAGAGTAAGAAATTTCTGGATGGACTGGTCAATGGCGGTAATGGGCTATTGTTGAAGCGAGATTGATTACTAGTTGGTTCAACTCATTGAAAGGTTTGGAGGTCATTTAGCAATGGCACAAGCACCATCATTTCGCAACGCGCTGCCAGAAAAGTTACTTGAATACGGCTTTCAAGCGGTCGGTCGGGGCTATCACTATAGAACAACAATTTTGAACGGCGATTTTCATTTGTCGGTTTTGATCGATCAAGACGGCCGCGGGCAGACAACTTTGACCGAAATAGCGAGCAATGAGGAATATATTCTCTATCAAACCAACGCCACGGGCGCGTTTGTCGCGGAAGTGCGCGCAGCCGTCGCCGCGGTTCTGGACGACATTGCCGCTAAATGTTGCGTGACCACGGTTTTTAAAACCGCGCAAGCGATCCAGCTGATCAACGCTGTCCAACAACAGTACGGCGATCAGTTAGAATTTCTCTGGGAAAAATTTCCCACCAACGCAGTCTGGCGCCGCCAGGATAATAAGAAATGGTATGGCTTGTTGCTGACTGTCCCGCGGCGTAAATTAGGCGGTGATTCCGATGAAATCGTGGAGATCATTGATCTGCGCAGCGCACCAGAGAACTTAGCTGGGCTGCTTAAACGGCCGAACTATTATCCCGGCTGGCACATGAATAAGCAACATTGGTACACGATCATTCTAGACGGGTCGGTGCCGCTGACTGAAATTTGCCAGCGCATAGAGGAAAGTTATTTGTTGGCGAAGTAGGCGCTATCGCCGGTGTTGGCGGGTTGACCCGTTCGCTTGATCAATGTTGGCGCATTCGTCATTTTACTCTATATGAACAAATAAATGGCATGACTCCAGGTTTCATTGCGAGTCATGCCATTTATTGAATTAGATAACTTTCTAGCTGTTGAGGTTGACCACAGGATCTAGGCTAGCCTGAAACGGGTACTTTTCGAGTATTTTGTCAGATATTTTGCGATTGGTTGAAATCAAGGACTCCGTCAACCGCGGTAATAAAATCTGGATTAGCAAAATGATGACTGACGACGATCAGCGTGACGTCGCTCAGTTGCAACAAGGCAGTCTCGATGGCAGTTGCCGCCTGCGGATCAAGCGAAGCTGTCGCCTCATCAACCAGCCAGATCTTCCGTTGCTGGTAGAAACCACGGGCCAACGCGATCCGTTCCCGTTGGCCACCTGATAACTGCTGACCAGACTGAATGATCTCTGTTGCCACGCCCGCTGGAAAAACCTGGGGCATTTGATCGAGCCCGCTGAAATGTAAGGCGGCCTGTAACCGTTCCGGATCTTCCGGCGCGTCCAACATGATATTGAAGCCTAACGTCGCCGAAAAGATATGCGGCTGTTGGCTGAGATAAACAATTTGTTCGCGGATCTGAGGAGCGGGCAATTGTTGATAGTCCTGACCGGCCAGCGTCACAGTTCCCGTTGTGGGAATGAGTCGCCCGGCCAATAAATTAAGCAAGGTGCTTTTGCCCACACCTGATGGTCCGATTATGGCGTATTTTTGCTGAGCGGTAAAGGTATAGGAGAAATCCTGGAGGATCGGCTTGTCGTCATAAGTAAACGTGACGTCCTCCAAACTGACTGTCGCCGGCGCTAATTGTGCCGGTGCGGCAGTGGTCGTGGAAATGTGCGGCGACGCTGTGACTTGCGTATATTTGGCAAAAATCGGTTCAACAGTTTTCATTTCGACCAGATTGGCCATCAAGCCCGTCAGGTTAGCGAAGATCGTGGCGGAAAAGTAGCGCGCACCACTGATTGCCCCAACCGGTACCAGTTTTGCGAAGAACAAAGCGCAGGCGTGGGCCATGACAATGACTTGACTAGTCAAACTGATGAAATTTGAGGCGCCCATCATACGCCCAGACGTGCGCGCCTGCGCGATCTTGCTGGTCGCAAAGTTGGTCGTGGCGCCTTTCGTGAACTTAACGGCGGCTTTCTGCCGATTCAATTGCATCAGTTCATCGAAACCACCAAACAGATCCGTAAAACTTTTGGTCAGCTGTTCGGCGCTGTGTGAGGACTTCAAGGCCGCGGCGTTCATTTTCTTCGTGAAAACGCGTGGCGCCGTCAACATCACTGCCAACAGGAGCGCGATCGTAATGATCAATGAATAGTGAAATTGAATGATCGCGCCAATACTCATCACGATCGTCAGCCCCTGTGAGACGACTAAGGCCAAGGTCTCAAAACCATAATCGTTGATCGTATTGATATCGTTGGTCACCCAAGAAAGATAGGTTGCCTGGTCCTGCTGATGATAATCCGCATACGGCAAGCGACTTAAATTAACCACGATCTGCTGGCGAATATCCTGATCCATGGCTTGGACCCATCTTTCCATACTGGTTTCGTTCGCAACGATCTGCCAACCCCAAACGATATTTGTTAATTCGAGAACAACCAGCCATAAAATGACAGCTCTCAGATTCAACTTAACGATATTCGTGACAATATTTGCACTGCCCAAGCCATACATGGTTGTACAACCAGCGCCCACGATTTGCCAAAACAGCGTGATCAGACTAAGCCGACGCTGCCGCTTGATACATTTCCAAAGTGACATAGCACTCCTCCAATTATAAAAACAAAATTTTAAAACTTATACAACTATTTCAGTATACGAGTTTTCCCCAAGCTCAACAAGTCATTATTAAAAAAACACACAAATAATGGCGGATGAACTCATAATACCCGCGAGTCATGTCTCATGACTTTAATATTTTCCGATTGGGAAGGGCTGTTATCTTCAAATCCACTTTATAGTATTCGTGCGTATCTCAATGACTAGGATAATGTTGAGGGGCTGGAGCGGTGCGGGCGTTGGTGGGCTGTTCGTTAGCTGGTGGAAGGTCGGGCTGGGGGTGAGTCAGCCGCGATATTATTGTTGGCGATTTATCGCCTACAATAAGGCCGAGCTTGAAGATTTTCGGCGGGTTTCCGAAAAGCTTCAAGTCGTGCCCGCAGCGTTCCACCACCCCCAGCCCGACCTGGAGCCCCACTACACTTGCCCACCACCAACGCCCCGCGCAGCGCAAGCCGCGGCCAAGCGACTTTCCACCTTGCTAAACCGGCAATTATCGACTCCGCCATTAATTTTAACTCTTGCAATTTCACAAATTTAGGGCTATCATAAGTCGTAACTTAATACCACCGCAATGATCAGGTCAATCAGCGTACCCAGCGAGTGCCGACAGTGAAAGGGCACAGTCACGCTATCTGGCGCCTAGGAGCGGTTAAGCAATGAAGTGTAGATGTACGCATCTAAATTAGGGTGGAACCGCGAAAATAATCGTCCCTATGTGGCTACCAGTGTAGCCGCATAGGGATTTTTTTATGTTCCGGGAACGCTTAAGGCGGATGGACAATTAACGATGAGGTGAGGAAATGGTCAAACAGTTGAATATTCAAGAGATGATCTTGACGTTGCAACAATTTTGGGCGAAAAAGGGTTGTATGTTGATGGAGGCCTATGATAATGAGAAAGGTGCGGGTACGATGTCGCCGTATACTTTCCTGCGGGCGATCGGGCCAGAACCTTGGAACGCGGCTTATGTGGAACCATCACGGCGGCCGGCAGATGGGCGTTATGGCGAGAATCCGAACCGCTTGTTTCAGCATCATCAATTTCAAGTAGTCATGAAGCCGTCACCGAAGAATATCCAA
The DNA here is from genome assembly GCF_003946655.1 of Lapidilactobacillus achengensis. GTDB lineage: Bacteria > Bacillota > Bacilli > Lactobacillales > Lactobacillaceae > Lapidilactobacillus > Lapidilactobacillus achengensis. The sequence goes on along the minus strand of NZ_RHOV01000001.1, from coordinate 179,078 downwards.
GAATATTACTTGGATAGCTTGCGGGAGCTGGGGATCGAGCCCTTGGAACATGATATTCGTTTCGTTGAAGACAACTGGGAAAATCCGTCAATGGGTTGTGCCGGTGTTGGTTGGGAAGTTTGGCTGGATGGCATGGAGGTTTCGCAGTTCACCTATTTCCAACAAGTCGGGGGACTGACCGTTGATCCGGTCACGTCTGAAATCACTTATGGGGTCGAACGTTTGGCTTCTTATATCCAAAACGTCAATTCCGTTTTCGATTTGCAGTGGGGCGATGGCGTGCTCTACGGCGATATTTTCAAGGAACCAGAATACGAGCACTCAAAGTACGCTTTTGAAGAGAGCGACCAGGAAATGTTGCTGAATTTCTTCAACAGTTATGAAAAAGAGGCGCTGCGGTTGATCAAATTAGGGCTGGTCCATCCTGCCTATGATTACGTGCTGAAATGTAGCCATACCTTCAATCTGTTGGACGCCCGCGGTGCCGTTTCCGTGACCGAACGGGCCGGCTATTTAGCACGGATCCGCAGTATGGCGCACAAGATCGCCAAGGCCTTCGTGGAAGAACGGAAGAAACTGGGCTTCCCATTATTGGAACATGCTCAAGCAAACGCTGGGGAGGAAAACTAAAATGACGGCAAATTATTTATTAGAAATTGGTTTGGAAGAAATGCCGGCCCATGTTGTGCGCCCAAGTGTGGAACAACTGAAGACCAAAACGGCCGCTTTTTTGAACGACCAGCATTTGGCGTTTGCGCGGATCGAGGTCTTCGCGACACCGCGGCGTTTAGCTGTCTTGGTGCGGGATCTGGCGACAGAACAGCCCGACCAAGTTGAAGAAGTCAAAGGTCCCGCTAAGAAGATCGCCTTGACACCTGATGGCGAGTTCAGCAAGGCGGCGCTTGGTTTTGCTCGGGGTCAGGGCGTTGATCCCAGCGCAATCACCTTCAAAGACTTCAAGGGCGTTGATTATGTCTTCGTTGAAAAAAAGACGGTGGGTCAACCCGCCGCCGCAATCTTGCCAGAATTGATCGAGGTGGTCAAAGGCCTGACCTTCCCAACGCGGATGAAGTGGGGCACGAATCACTTCGAATATATTCGGCCGATCCACTGGTTGGTCAGTCTGCTGGATGATCAAATCATTCCGATGAGTCTGTTAGACGTCACCGCTGGCCGCGTTTCCCAGGGCCATCGTTTCTTGGGGCAACCGGTGACAATCGCCACGGCGACTGATTATGAACAAGACTTGGCCCAAGAGAAAGTGATCGCGGATTTGGCGCGCCGGCAGGCCTTGATCGAGGCTCAGATTCAAACCATCGCTAGCGACAATGATTGGCAAGTTGATCTTGACCCTGATCTGTTGGAAGAAGTGGTCAACTTGGTGGAATACCCAACGGCGTTCGCTGGCCACTTTGATCCCAAATACTTGGCCGTTCCTGAACCGGTTTTGATCACTTCGATGAAGGATAACCAGCGCTATTTCTACGTGCGTGACCAAAACGGCCAGTTAGCCGCTGATTTTATCGGGGTTCGCAATGGTAATCGCGAACATCTAGACAATGTCATTGCTGGTAACGAGAAAGTGCTGGTTGCGCGTTTAGATGACGCTCGCTTCTTCTTCGAAGAGGATCAGAAGCTGTCGATCGACGCTTATGTGGCGAAATTGAAGAAGGTCACCTTCCACGACAAGATTGGCACGCTCTATGAGAAAATGCAGCGGGTCAATGTCATTGCCCAAAGCCTAGGCCATTTATTTGGCTTAAGCGCGCAAGAGATGGCTGATTTGGATCGGGCCAGTCGAATCTACAAGTTTGATCTGGTGACCGGCATGGTCGGTGAGTTCCCTGAATTACAGGGCACGATGGGGGAGATCTACGCGAAGATTTTCGGTGAAAATGACGCCGTCGCCCAAGCGATCCGCGAACATTATTTGCCGATCTCCGCGGAAGGCGCCTTGCCCGCTTCGAAAGTTGGCGCCACCTTGGCGATCGCCGATAAACTCGACAGCACGCTGGCCTTCTTCGTGGTGGGAATGATTCCCAATGGTTCCAACGATCCTTACGCGCTGCGGCGGCAAGCTTACGGCGTAGTCCGGATCCTGTTGGCCAACCAATGGCACCTTTCCTTAGGCAAATTACAAGCCGAAATCGAACAAGTTTTGGCCGACCGGGGCTTGACCTTCAAGCTGGACTGGCTAAAGAACGGCGCCGAACTGCGGCATTTCTTCGCCGACCGAATGCGTCAATTGTTCAGTGAGAAGAATTTCCGCCATGACTTCGTGGAAGCCTTGGCTGATTCCAACGCGATCGATCCAACCACGATCAACGAGGTGGCCGAGACTCTGAACGAGCACCGCCACGATGATGACTTCAAGGAAACCATCGAAGCGTTGACTCGGGTCTTGCGTTTGACCAAGCAAACCGACGCCAAATCCAGTGAGTTGTCCGTCGATCCCGCCTTGTTTGAGAACCCCTCCGAACAGGTGTTGTATGACGCTGTGGTCCAGATCCGCGGCCATTTCGCCCACCAAACGGTTGAACAAAATTATGAAGCGCTCCGTGATCTACGCCCGCTGATCGAAAACTATTTCGAAGAAAATATGATCATGGCTGACGATCTGCAAGTGCGGAATAATCGCTTGAACCAATTGCGAATCCTGCAGAAGCTGATCACGATTTTCGGTGATCTGCAAGAATTAGTCGTCAAATAGGCGCGGCTGTTTTAAACTACGGTTGACCGACTAAAAATATAAAACCCGCTTTTCAGTAACACGCTGATTTTCTGACGCGCGGCTGAGGAGCGGTTTTTGATTGGTGGAATATCGTTAATAACGGTAACGCTAGCAACTAGGGAACGTTTTTAACCAAAAGCGCGTGAAAGGTCAATTCGAAAGGAGCGCGCTGATTTTGAAACATGCTCAAGCACTACCTGGGTCGGTTTGTACACTTGGCGCCGTGTAAGTACGTCAGCTTAAGTAAATCACTGTGGTTTCGACTTGGAAGCCGGCATTTTCATATAACTGATGGGCCCGGGCATTGCTGGCCTCCACACCTAAGCGTAAATACGGGATTTGATCATAGGTTAGGCATAATTGGTTAAGCAAATAAGTGCCCCAGCCGCGACCTTGCCGCTCCGGGCTGATGAACAAACTGAATAGATAAGCGCTGTCCCCATCCAACTTAATGGCGCAAGCACCCAGCGGTTCTTGCCCCTGCCAAAGAACTTGAAAGTCATTTTGTTGATCCTGCAGGCAACCCAACAGATATTGGCGGGTACTGTCCATGGTGTTTTCTGGGAAGGCTGCCTGGTAGATCGGCAAAACGTTGGGAATCTCATCAGTACTTAGTGGTCGTAAAACAGTATCGGCGCGCACAGGGAGGACCAGTGTTTTTTGTCGCGGGCGTACCATTTGCATTTCCCAATCCGGATCCGCCGTTAACCCAATCGCAGCTAAAAAATCAGGCTCCCTGTTTAAAAAGGCCAGTTCCGTCCAATATTCCCAGTGCTCATAGCCAAATTGACGCAACGTTGTTTGACAAAGTTCGCATAACTGCTGGCCGATCCCTTGACGCCGCTTCTGTGGAAGCACAAAAACCGCCATTTCCGTTTCCTCTGGTGGTTTGGCGTCGGCGTAGATCGTGGCCACGCCGACCACGTGCTGGTCACTGATCGCCAACGCAACCCAAGGCATTTCCTGAAAATAGTTAAAGCGATTATCCAAATAAGGATCTTTGGCGCCGCCATCATAAAGATGACACTGGGCGATCAAGTCCCCGATTTCTTCAGTCTGTTGTTCGCTGAGCTGGGTTGAAATTTGAAAATTTAGCATTCTACGCCCCCATCTTAACCTAGTATGATGATTCCTAGTTTAGCGCCACGGTGGCAGAGAGGCAAATTTATTTGTAAAGAGGATGATCTTTCAGAAAATTTATTTGCGTGGCTTTGCAAAAAGCAATTTTCGTTCTAATTTCTTTCCTGATTGCATGTGGGGTGGGTTTGGGGGTGGACGCAACCGCCTCAGGACGTTTGTCGTGGCTGGAACGCGGTGGGCACTGTTTTGAGCCAATCCGCAAGCCCGGCGGCTTGTCTCAAAATCAGGCCTTATTCTAAGCGATAAATCGCTAAGAATAATCTCACCGCTGAGCCACACGTCCTGAGGCGGTTGCTAGGCAGAATTGAGCCTATCTGCAATCAAGGCGAAGGATTTGACGAAGTGGTTTTGCAAGCCAGAAGTCAAACAATTGCCCATTTTGAGTGGTACAGCAATGCTAACTGATTTGGATTAGGAGACCGGGATACTTTGCGTAGGCTGAACATCTCTACTCGTTTTCTTAACAATCCACTGGTGGAAGCCGATCAATTCAGTTAATTCACCGAGAACTAGTTCTGTTCATCAAACAGACTGCACTGGAGTCACCAATTTAAAGCTTGGCTCACTAACCACGGTCGTCAATTGCGCGAATCCTCATCAATTGACCATAGCTTGCCAGATGGCGTGAGTGCTCAAACGGCTGCTATAACGTTGAGCGGCTGGAGCGGAGAAATTCGGGGTGAGATCGCCGTGAAATTGTCCTTGGCGGCTCTGCCGCTTAGGACAAGGCCTGATTTTGAGACAAGCCGCGTACTTTGCGGATTGGCTCAAAACAGCGCCCACAGCGAGCTCACCCCGAATTTCGCAGCGCAAGCTGCGGCCAACCTAAGTCGGCGTAGTTGCCCAGCTAGCCAAAATTTTCCGCAAGCACCACATTTGAAGTTCTCACGATTTTATGTTAAATTATAAGTTGTATAAGTGTGTCTAGGCTGGCGAACAGATTGTGGTCAGCCTATTTCTTGCTTATGAGTTACGAGGAAAGGATGTGAAGATCATGGCAACGAAGATTCCCGAGAGCTACATCGACATGGTGCGCTCCAAGACGAATATCGTTGATTTGATTGGCCAAACTGTCCAGTTACACAAGTCGGGCAAGAATTTGTTTGGTCTGTGTCCTTTTCACGAGGAACGGACGCCGTCATTTTCAGTCAATGAAGAGAAGCAGATCTTCCATTGTTTCAGTTGTCATCGCGGTGGCAATGTTTTTAAGTTTTTGATGGAGCTGGAACAGATTTCTTTCCCAGAAGCGGTCATTAAGGTCGCCGAGTTCAGCGATTTACCTTTGCCAGAGAATGTGGTCGCCGCTAATCAGCAGGATCAGCATTCGGAAACGCGGCAATTGCAGAAGTTGTATCAGGACGCGCAGGTGCTGTACAGTCATATTCTGACCAAGACTCAAGTCGGTGAGGGCGCGTTGACTTATTTACATCAGCGCGAAATGACCGATGAGGCGATCAGTGAGTTCGGTTTGGGCTACGCGCCGCAACAGGCTAATGTGTTATTGGATTTCCTGACCAGTCGTCAGGTTTCCCGGGAGTTATTGGTGCGTTCCGGGCTCTTCGCGCAGCGCGAGGATGGCACTTTGATCGATCGCTTTCGGGATCGGGTGATGTTCCCGATCCAAGATCAAAATGGCAATGTGATTGCATTTTCCGGGCGGATCCTTAGTCAGAAAGAGCATGAACCGAAGTACTTGAATTCTCCGGAGACGAAGCTTTTTCAGAAGCGGGAAACGTTGTATCATTTCGCTCAGGCTCGACCGGTGATTCGTCAGGAACAAACGGCGATCCTGTTTGAAGGCTTCATGGATGTGATCACGGCTTTTCGGGCGGGTGTCAAGAACGGCGTCGCTTCCATGGGAACCAGCCTGACCAGCCAACAGCTGTATCTGTTGTCCCGTGCGGCGAAGAAACTGATCGTTTGTTATGATGGTGACGATCCCGGTCAGCACGCCTCGGCGGCAGCGCTACAACTGTTGAAAGAGACTGATTTTGAAGTCGGTGTGGTCAGTTTGCCCGAGCAAAAGGACCCTGACGAGTTCGTTAAAAAGTACGGGGCGCTGGCGTTTCAAAAGCAATTACAGGATCATGTCCAAACTCCGATCCAGTTCACCTTGGCGCAACTGGCGCGGCGGTATAATTTAAATCAAGACGCGGATCGGTTGGCCTATGTCCAGGCAGCCTTGCAGGAACTGGTCAAATTACCGTCCGCCGTGGAACAAGATCTATATTTGAAACAGGTGGCGCGGCAAGGTAACGTTGATTTAACGGCGCTTCATCAAGAATTCGAAGGTGCGGCGCGGCAATTTCATCGCCAACAACGAGCGCAACAACGGCAAACGCGTGAGGTGGCGCCACCAACCGCGCAGCAACCACCGACGCCAGCGTTGTCAACGAAACTGGATGGCGCGGCGATCTCTGAACGGCGGCTGCTCTATCTGGCGATCCGCCAAGATAGTCTCTTGGCGCGGTTGGCCGCCGATGATGATTTTCATTTCAATAATGAACAGATCCAGGCCTTATTCGAGGCTTGGCGGGATTACGCGGAGAGTGCCGGCAGTCATTCGTTGTCGGCCTTCGTTGATCTGCTGAGTCCGGATCTGCAGAACTTGTTGATGGAGATCGAGATGATGGAAGTGCCTGACGAGGTCTCCGATGGAGAAATCGATGATTATCAGCGCAATATCATTCAGGCCAAAATCAAACAAGCCCTCGTCGCCGCTCAGCAAAATGTGCAACACGCCACCGAGGTCGGCGACGAAGAGGCGGAAATGGTTTGGCTCAATCAGGTGCTGAATCTGAAAAGACAGTTGATTTAAACAGATTCAGTTATGCCGCACGAATTTTATAAGTGAGTTTACTAGTTAAAATGGGGGTAGAATTGATGGCAAAGAGCACGAAAAAAACAGTCCAACAACCCGATGTTAAATTGGAAACCGCAATCAAGAACTTGATCGCGGCGCACAAAGCCGATAAAGAGGTGACCAATGATGAATTGGTCAGCAAGATCGTCCAACCTTATCAGTTGGAGGACAAGGCTGTTGAAGAATTATTGCAACAAATGGAAGACAAGGGTTTTGCGATCGTTGATGCGAATGGTGACCCCAGCGAATTATCCCTCAAGAAGCAAAAGACCGTCACGAAGAAGGAAATGGCCAATTTATCAGCGCCGACCGGGGTTAAGATCAACGATCCCGTGCGGATGTATCTGAAAGAAATCGGGCGGGTCCCTTTACTGACAGCAGAAGAAGAAGTCGCCTTAGCGCTTAAAATCGAACAAGGCGACCAAATCGCGAAACAACGGCTCGCCGAAGCTAACTTGCGGTTGGTTGTTTCCATTGCCAAGCGTTACGTTGGGCGCGGGATGCAGTTCTTGGATCTGATCCAAGAGGGCAACATGGGCTTGATGAAAGCCGTCGAGAAATTTGATTACCGCAAGGGCTTCAAGTTCTCCACCTACGCGACTTGGTGGATCCGTCAGGCCATCACCCGTGCCATCGCCGACCAAGCGCGGACCATTCGGATTCCGGTGCATATGGTGGAAACCATCAATAAACTGATTCGGATCCAGCGTCAATTGCTGCAAGATCTAGGACGGGAACCGACACCAGAAGAAATCGGCGCCGAAATGGATATGCCTACGGAGAAAGTTCGTGAGATTTTGAAAATCGCCCAAGAACCGGTTTCGTTGGAAACCCCAATTGGCGAAGAGGACGATTCTCATTTAGGTGACTTTATTGAAGACGCGGACGCGACCAGCCCTGAAGATCACGCTTCCTATGAGTTACTCAAAGAACAATTAGAGAGTGTGCTGGATACCTTGACCGACCGCGAAGAAAATGTCTTGCGGTTACGCTTTGGTCTTGACGACGGCCGAACACGGACGCTGGAAGAAGTGGGCAAAGTCTTTGGTGTGACGCGGGAACGGATTCGCCAAATCGAAGCTAAAGCGCTGCGGAAATTGCGGCATCCATCACGGTCTAATCAACTGAAAGACTTTTTGGAATAAGCATGAACAGCAACGTCAATTGAATCATCATCAGCAGTGGCGCCAGGCAATCCTGGTGTCACTGCTTTTTTTGCGTCCAAGTCACTTTCAATGGTCGCGTTCGGCATCGCGCATCCGCCAGAAAGACGGCAAAAATTCTTTCAAGAAAGCAAATCCCAGTGGCATCATAATGGAAACGCTTCAAGAAAATAAAGTTGGCTTAGCAGTTAAAAAACTACAAGATGTAGGTTGACTAATGCACAGTGTCGTAATATAATTCAAAACTGTAGTAATAATAGTGGCACACCAAGGGAAAAAGGCGGGTGATTACTTGTGGCAAAGCAGCGTGATATGAGTAAAGAAAAGATTATGGCCACGGCTCAGGAAATTGTCGAAGAGAACGGTTTTCCGACATTGTCATTTCGGAGTTTAGCGCGGAAACTCGATATTCGTTCGCAATCGCTTTATAACTATTATGCGAATATCGATGCGGTGATCGAAGATATGGGGGCGACTTTCATGAAGACCTTGTATTTGAAAATGACGGAAAATTTGACCGGGATCTCCGGCAAGGACGCGCTTCGCGGATATGCCAATATCGCTCATGATTATTTCGAATCGCAAGGACCGATGGTGCAGTTACTGTATTATGTCCATCGTTATTCTGAAGAGAGTCCCTTTGTCCAAGAAACTGGACGGGTCTTAAATCTATTGCGACGAGTGATTCGGCACATCAAGCTCAAACAAATGGACAACGACGCTTTTGAAGAGGCCTTCATTAGCAGCGTGATGGGTTATACGGTGATCGAAATCATGGGTTTTTTAAACAAGGTCGGCGCTGAGCAGCACCGGTCGTTCCAACAATTGATCGATTTATACCTAGGAGAGGTCATTTCCTAGCGGGAGGACGTGTTTTTTCAAATGGTTAAGGACGAATTTGGTTTTATTAAGAAAAATAAATTGATTTTATTATCGGTACTGGTCATTATGGTGATTCCCTTCTTGTACGCGATCTTCTTCTTGAAGTCGGTCTGGGATCCTTATGGCAGTACTCAGGATCTGCCGGTCGCGGTGGTCAATAACGATCAGGCAGTCAAATATAACGGCACAACGATGAATGTCGGTCAAGAAACCGAGAAGAAGTTGCGCAAGAACAAAGAACTTGGCTGGCATTTTGTTAGCGCCAAGCAGGCTAAACAAGGGATGAAGGACAACAAATATTACACGGTCGTCACGATTCCTGAGAACTTTTCAGCCAATGCGGCAACGGTTCTTGATGAACATCCTAAGAAAATGCAACTCAAGTATGAAACCAATGATTCGTTGAACTACCTGAGTCAAGTTATTTCCGGCGTTGGGGTGTCCACGTTGGACAAAGAAATTCGCGCCAATGTGACCAACGCTTATGCCAGCGCTTTGTTCGACCAAGTCAAATTGGTGGGCAAAGGGATGAAAACCGCGGCCAAGGGTGCGACCCAATTGAACGACGGGTTGGTGACCTTGGACGACGGCGTTAACCAATACACTGTCGGGGTGTCCACAGTTCATGATGGCATCCAAACCATGAGCCTGAAGGTCAAGCCATTGTCCAGCGGCGTGCAACAATTGGCCACTGGCGCTAACCAACTGAATAGTGGGTTAACAACTTATGTTAGTGGCACCGCCAAAGTTGCCGCCGGCTTAAACACCTTGAATGGCCAAACCGGTACCTTGAAGACAGGCGTCGCGCAATTAGCTCAAGGCAGCAAATCCTTAAACGCCGGCGTCAGCCAATACGTTGACGGCACGACCCAGATACTGAATGGCTTAACGCCGTTGACCAGTATGCTCCAACAAGCGGGTCAACTCCAAACTCAGTTGACCACTGCGAAAAGCAGTATCACGAAGTTGAGTAGCGCGTTGCAGGAGAATCAGACAAGCGTCGCGAAGGCCAATGCGGCTTTTGAACAGGGCGAGGCTGCCATCAACGCAGGGTTGGCCGACCCGAATCTTTCGCAACAGAGTAAGGCTCAAATTCAGGGCGGCCTGACCGCAATGAAGCAATCCTATAATGGCCTGGCTCAGGTTCGCAATGGCGAAGCCCAGGCTACTACTCAACTGCTCCAAGGCATGAGTTCGGCGTTAACAACGATCGACACCAAAGTTTTGAGTGCAGCAAACCTAGCCTCAGCCCAAAAATTGGCAGCGCAATTACCAGCTTTGAACGCTGGGATCGCGGCCTTGAAGACCAATGGACCGAAGCTGAAAGCTGGTGCTAGCCAGTTAGATACAGGTTTGAACAGCTTGAATGCCAGCGTGCCCGCGTTGATTGCTGGTGTCAACCAACTGAACGCTGGTGGCCAACAATTGGCGGCTAACGGCAGCGCGTTGACCAGTGGTTCCAGTCAATTGGCTAGTGGTTTGACCACCTTGAATGGTCAAATTCCAACTTTGACCAGTGGCGTCAACCAATTGTTAGCGGGCACCACTCAACTGACCGCCAAGAACGATCAATTGACTTCCGGTGCTGACAAGCTTCAATCTGGCAGCAAAACCTTGTCCTCATCATTGGGCGATGGCGCCAAAGAAGTCAATGGCATCAAGTTGAGCAACGAAACCGCGGAAATGTTCGCGGCGCCAACCAAGACAACTCATACTTATTACAGTAAAGTTGCCAATTATGGTCACGCCTTAGCGCCATATGTTTTGTCCTTGGCCCTGTACGTCGGCGCGTTAGTCTTTAACTTCGCTTATCCGATTCGTAAGGTTTCCAAGAAAGACGGCACGGCCACACAATGGTTCTTCAGTAAAATTACCATTGGCGCCGTTGTCGCGACCGGGATGGCCTTGGTTGAAGCGAGCTTGATCATGGCATTCGGCTTACAAGTTGATCACGTCGGCTTGTTCTACCTGATTGCTTGGTTGTTCGCGATGGCCTCGATGTACCTGATCATGTTCCTGTCCATGTGGCTGGACAACCCAGGTCGGTTCTTCGCGATGATCCTCCTGATGCTTCAATTAGGTGGCGCCGGCGGGACCTTCCCAATGCAGATTACCAACCACTTCTATAACGTGATCCATCCATTCCTACCAATGAGTTATTCGATCATGGGCTTCCGTCAAGCCATCACCAGCGGCATCAACGGTGGAACAGTCAACTTCGCGATCTTCTTCCTGATCTTGGTCAGCGTGATCTTCCTAGCACTGTTATGGTTAGTAATGAATCATTTGCAAAAGAAGCATCTGATGGGTGTCTCGCAATTAGACGACAATCAGAAATTGCAAGAAGTTGAACAATAGGCAACTTTTGAAGTTCACCGAAGTTCTAAATCACTAGTCAAAATTTTTGCAAAATTATCATGAGATCACCGGCCGTTCGCGGTCCGGTGATTTTTTTGTCGGCCGATATTGGGACCAAGGTTCTGCGCTTGATTGCGGGTGTGGTAGGTGTTGCGCGTGAGCGCAACCGGCTGGGACTGCTGATGCGGACTGGAACGTGGTGGGCATCGTTTTGAGCCAATCCGTAAAACCCGCGGCTTGTCTCAAAATCGAGCCTTGTCCTAAGCGGCAAAGCCGCCAAGGACAATTTCACCACTGAGCCGCGCAGTCCCAGCCGGTTGCTAGGCAGAATTGCGCCTATCTGCAATCGAAGCGAAGGATTTGACGAAGTGCTTTGGCAAGCTAGAGGTCAAAATAATCGTCCACTTTTTGGGGTGGTACGGCAACACCAACGGATTTGGATCGGGAGGTTGGGACATTTTGTGTCGGCTGACAGCTCTGCTTGTTTCCTTAACAGTTCATTGATGAAAACAACCCACTCAGCTGGTTCATCCAGAAATCGCCTCAGTTCCTCGAGCAGACTGCGCTGGTGTCACCAATTTAAAGATTGTAACCACTAACCACGGTCGTCAATTGCGTGGCTTCTCATCAATTGACCATAGCTTGCCGAGTGGCGTGAGTGCTCAAACGTCTGTTATAACGTTGAGCGGCTGGAGCGAAGCGTGGCGTTGGTGGTCCGTTTGTTTGTTGGCGGAAGGTCGGGTTGGGGGTGAGTCAGCCGCGATATTATTGTTGGCGATTTATCGCCTACAATAAGGCCGAGTTTTGAGATTTTCGGCGCACTTTCGAAAAGCTCAAAATCGTGCCCGCCGCGTTCCACCACCCCCAGCCCGACCTGGAGCCCCACCACATCTGCCCACCACCAACGCCACGCGCAGCGCAAGCCGCGGCCAACCTACTTTTATCTGCAACGTACCAACAGCTCAGCCGCGGGCAAATTGTCCGAAGGGCTTGCCAGAAGTAGGCCCAATAGCGTACAATTAAATTATTATTTTATTAGAGAGGAGGGACAGTTCGATGGTCAGCATGTCAGAAACCCTACAACCACGCAATTTGATCGGTGCCTACACCAGTTTTTGTCATGCGATCGTGTTCGACTGTGGGCCAACAACGCTACCAGTCTATCCTTTTTTAAGCAAACCAACACGAAGAAAATGACCAATGTCCCTCAATTTGAAAACGCCGTTACGGCTTTTTAGGTCATGAATCTCGCTTCATGACTTTTTTTGTGGGCTGGGATAAGGAGTCCAACTATGTATTTACAAGCAAATGACATTACCAAACGTTTTAGCAATTATCCGATTTTAGACCATTTAAACCTGCAACTGGAACCTGGCGAGAAGTCTGCCTTGATCGGCGTCAACGGTAGCGGCAAAACAACCTTATTCGAGGTTTTACTGGGGATTGAAGGGGTGGATGCGGGCAGTGTGAGCCAACAGAAAGGCTTGCGCATCGGTTACGTTCAGCAACAAACCGCCAATGAATCCGTCAGTGTGATGACTTATCTACTCCGGAATTTCAGTCAGATCAGCCAACTCAGTGAAACACTTCATTACTATGAAAAGTTGATGACCGATCCGCAACAAGATCTAACCGCGATTCTGCCCAAATACAGTCGCGTTCAGGAGGATTATGAGGCCGCCGGCGGTTATACCTTAGCGGAGCGCCTGCAAAGTATTTTGAAGGGGGTCGGCTTAGGCGATTTGGCTGAAGCGCCGCTGGATCAGCTTAGCGGGGGCGAGAAAGTGAAGGTCGAGCTGGCCAAGGCCTTGGCTCAGGAGGCCGATCTTTATTTACTAGACGAACCAACCAATCACTTGGATCTGGCCGGGATTTTATGGCTGGAAGAGTTTTTGAAGCATACCAAAGCGGCCTTTCTGGTCATTTCCCATGACCGCGCTTTTCTTGATCACGTCACGACCAAGACGTACCAACTTGAGGACGGTCAGTTGAAGAGTTACCCTGGCAACTATTCGCGTTTTCGCTTCTTGAAGCAGGCCGAGTTGGAAAAATTGCAAAAAGACTATGATTTGCAGCAAAAAGAGATCAAGCGACTGCAACGTTTGATTCGGCAATATCGCCAGTGGGGCGTGGAAAGTGATAATCCGAAATTCTTCAAGAAGGCTAAGGAAGTGGCCAAACGTTTGGAACGGCTCACCGTGATCAAGCGACCGCAGCCGCAAACGCCACCCGTCCCGAAACTCAGCGCTAGCTCGCGTTCGGGCAATGAAGTCCTGTTGGCACGGGGAATCGGCTGTTTTGCAGGGGAGAAGTTACTCTTCGCTGACAGCGATTTTGCCATTTATCGTGGTGATAAGGTGGCCCTGCTAGGTGATAATGGCGCCGGCAAAACCACGCTGGTTCAAACGATCTTACAGCAACATGAACTGGCGGACGGCGAGTTGAAGCGCGGCGCCAGTTTGCAGATCGGTTATTTGCCGCAGCATATCCGCTTTGCGCAACCGCAACAACGCTTGTTAGCCTATGCGATGGGCTTCATGGGTGCCGAGGAACCGGCGCGACGCTTGCTGGCTCGCTATGGCTTTCCCGCATCAGAAGTGACCAAACGCTTGCAAGATTTATCCGGCGGCGAAACGGTGCGGTTAGTTTTGGCGAAATTGGCGCAGCAAGCGGTCAATTTGTTGATCCTTGATGAACCGACGAACCATTTGGATATTGAAGCGAAAGAGGAAATCGAGCAGTTGATCCATGATTATCAGGGGACTTTGCTGGCCATCAGTCATGATCGCTATTTTCTGGAACAGAATTTCGATCAGTATTTGTTGATCAAAGATCAGCAGATCCAGCAAATGACGACGATGCCGATCTTATAAAAAGTTTGGTTGCGTAGCTCAGCAGACCTGGAGTGGTGGAACACGACACTTCGCAGACAAAAGTAGGTTGGCCGCGGCTTGCGCTGCGAAATTCGGGGTGAGCTCGCTGTGGGCATCACTTTGAGCTTTTCGGAAGGGCGCCGAAAATCTCAAAGCTGAGCCTTATTCTAAGCGGCAAAGCCGCTAAGAATAACGACACGGCGATCTCACCCCGAATTTCTCCGCTCCAGCCGCTCAACGTTTTAACAGCCGTTTGAGCACTCCCGCCGACTGACAAGCTATCGCCAATTGATGGGGTTTCACGCAAATGACGGCCATGGTTAGTGGTTGCAAGCTTTAATTTGGTGATACCAGCGCAGTCTGCTTGCTGAACTGAGGCAAGTTCTTGATCAGTCGGTTGAATTGGTCGGTTTTCACCCAGGGAATGTTAAAGAAACAAGTAGAACTGTTCAGCCTGCGCAAAATAGCCCGACCGCTTGATCCAAATCAGTTAGTATTGCCGTACCACCCCATAAGTGGGTAATTGTTTTGACCTCTTGCTTGCAAAAGCACTTCGTCAGATACCCAACTTCGATTGCAGATAGGCTCAATTCTGTTCAGCAACCGGCTGGGACTGCGCGGCTCAGTGGTGAAATTGTCCTTGGCGGCTTTGCCGCTTAGGACAAGGCTCGATTTGAAGACAAGCCGCGCCCTTTGCGGATTGGCTTCAAACGACGCCCACCACGTTCGAAACAGAGTGCGTAGCGCAACGGGTTGACTTCGAGCATTAGCCTAGCTCTTGTTTTGGAAGCGTCCTTCGCTTCCGGAACAAGAGCGTAGCTAAGCACAGAAGTCAGTTGCGCGGAGCACGTTTCCAGTCCGCAACAGCAGTCCCAGCCGGTTGCGCTCACGCGCAACACCCACCAAAACCTGCAATTAGGCGATAGATCAAAACAGGGAACTAAAAGCCCACTAAACAGCAATTCCCGCCCAATCCCCAGCTAATTTTAATCGGAGCTTCGTTTTTCCCACCAGCAACCTCAAGATTTGCGCCTGCGGGAGGTTTTTTCAAAGCGGAATAATTGCTATAATAGGGATATTATCAACTGACGAGTCCCAACTTGTCTGAAGAATTGAAATGCTGAAGGAGGTCACTGCGATCCAAAAATTATCAAGACGTTTACAGGCTGTCGCGGATTTGACGGCGCCGTGGTCGCGCATCGCTGATATTGGCTCCGATCATGCCCATTTGCCGATTTATTTGGCCGAGATCGGTCAATTGCAGCAAGGGGTGGCTGGCGAAGTGATCCCGGGACCTTTCGCCATTGCGGAGGAACACGTGGCCGCCGCGGGCTTAAGTGAGCGGATCACGGTGCGCTTGGCCGATGGGTTGGCGGCTATTGCGCCTGCCGATCAGATGCAATGCGCGGTTTTGGCGGGAATGGGTGGTTTTTTGATCACGCAGATCTTAGCCCGCAGTGCGGCGACGGTCGCTAGTTTAGCGGGGCTGGTCTTACAACCGAACCAAAATGTGGCCGAGGTGCGGCAATGGCTGGCGGCCCATCAATGGCGGATCACCGCGGAGAAAATCGTGTTTGACGATGGGCACTGCTATCAGATGATGCAGGCGCAGCCCAGCAAGGAACCGCTGCAATATACCGACCTCGAAGCGTTGATGGGGCCTTGCTTGCTTCAGGCCGGGGCAGAGCCAACGTTTGTGCGCTACTGGCAATTCAAATTAGCGCAACGACAGAAATTGGTGCGTCAACTACAACAGGCACAAACCTTGCCGCTGGAGAAATTGGCGGCCTTGCAACGCGAGATCACTTTGATCGAAGCCGGGCTCGAACAAGTCCAACCGCGAAAATAATTTTTTGTCAAGGAGGGCACTGATGAGCACACCAACTGTGCAACAATTGATCACTGAAATGGAACGATTAGCGCCACCGGCCTATGCGGAACCGCATGACCCTGTGGGATTGCAGTTAGGACGGCAGGAGCAAGTGGTCCACAAAGTGATGGTCACGTTAGACGTGCGGCCCGAAGTTGTGGCTGAGGCGGTGGCGGCCCAGGTCGATTTGATCATCGCCCATCACCCAATGATGTTCCATCCCGCGGTCAATTTGGATCTGGCGGATCCGCAAAACGCCATGTACGCCACGTTATTGCGACATGACATCAGTGTTTTTGCGGCGCATACAAACCTCGATGAGGTCAGTGGCGGCATGAATACGTGGCTGGCCGAAGTTCTGGGTTTGACTGAGTTGCGGGCGTTCAATCCGCGTCCGAAAGCCGAGCCCCAATTGGCGGCATATTTGGGTGTGGTCGGGCGTTTGCCGCAAGCGCAAACGGTCCGTGAGTTTGCGGTGACTTGCAAAAGCAAATTTCAGGTCGCTGGTTTACGCTTGATCACGCACCAGCCCGACCAATTGGTGGAGCAGGTGGCGATCATTGGTGGTGACGGTGGTAAGTTTTATCCGGCGGTGGCTGGGACAGGCGCGCAAGTGTTGATCACCGGTGATGTTTATTATCATACCGCGCACGATATGTTGGCCCATGGTTTATCGGTGATCGATCCCGGACATCACATCGAAGCGGTCATCAAGACCAAACTGCCGCCGCTGATCAGCCAGTGGGCCCAGGCCAACAACTGGCAACTCAGCGTGTGTTCGTCCCAATTGAGTACCGATCCGTTTCAATTTATTTAGCAGAGTGTGAGCTACCCCGGTTAGCTTCCGAGCATTAGCCTAGCAACTATTTTGGAGGCTGGTTTATGCCCCCAGAATAGTTGCGTAGCTAAGCGGAAGAAGCTGGGCTGGCGAACACGTTTAAAAAATTTGGAGGTTTTCCCATGACAAAATATCAAGAGCTACTCCCTTTATTCCTCAGTTACGTGAAAGAAAATACCCGCTCAGACGAAAATTCGACGACAATTCCTTCAACGGAACGTCAGGTCGTTTTTCTAAACAAGTTGGTCCAGCAATTAAAGGATCTGGGTTTGGCGGAAGTAAAGTATAACGAAACTAATGGCTACGTGACTGCGCTTTTGCCAAGTAACCAAGCCAAAAAAGTGCCCACGATCGGATTCTTGGCCCATGTGGACACCGCTGATTTCAACGCGGAAGGGGTTGCCCCGCAAATCGTGGAGAATTATGACGGTCAAGCCATCATTCCGCTTGATGCGGCTGGCAACTATGTCTTGGATCCGGCAGAATTTCCGGCGCTGACCCATTATGCGGGGCATACTTTGATCACCACCGATGGCAGTACGCTGCTTGGTTCCGATGACAAATCAGGGGTGGCCGAGATCATGACCGCGCTGGCGTATTTGCTGGCCCATCCGGAGATCAAGCACGGTGATTTGAAGGTTGGTTTTGGGCCTGATGAAGAAATCGGGACCGGAGCCGATAAGTTTGATGTGGCTGATTTTAACGCTGATTTCGCTTATACCGTTGATGGCGGTCCCGAAGGTCAGTTGGAGTACGAGACGTTTAGCGCCGCGGCCTTAGAAGTTACTATCGCCGGCAAAAACGTGCATCCTAGCACGGCCAAGGGGATCATGGTCAATGCCTTACAACTGGGAATCGATTTCCAAAACGCTTTACCAGCGGCGGAAGTCCCAGAAAAAACGGACGGACGGGCGGGCTTTTTCCATCTGTTGAGCTTCAATGGAACCGTTGACGAAGCGAAAATGTCCTATATCATTCGGGATTTTGAACGCGACGGTTTGGCGCGGCGCAAGGCTTTGGTGGAAAAAATCGCGGCGAAATTGAACGAACCATTTGCCCAACCACGTGTTCAAGTGAAGATGTATGACCAATATTACAACATGGTCGAAGTGATGAAGGACCATATGGACGTGGTTGAATTGGCGGAGCGAGCGATGGTTGCCCTAGGAATCACGCCTGATGAAGAACCTGTTCGCGGTGGCACCGATGGCTCCAAGATCTCCTTCATGGGCTTGCCAACGCCTAACTTATTCGCAGGCGGCGAGAATATGCACGGCCGTTACGAATTCGTTTCGTTACAAGTGATGGAAAAAGCGGTGGACGTGATCTTGAAGATCAGTGAATTGAATGCCCAATAAGCCAGCTGAAAGCAAGGCGATGGCCGGCGCGGCTAACGCAGGTCTGGCCGCCAAACCGCTGGCTATGCCGATCGATGCGGCCACGCAGGTTTATGGTTTGTTGGCTCATCCAGCTCATCATAGTTTATCACCATGGCTGCATAATCAAGGCTTTGCGGCGCGTCAACTTAACGCGGTTTATCTGGCGTTTGACAGTGGGAACCATTCAGGCGCGGCGTTAGCGACAAGTATCCGGGCCTTGAATTTGAGCGGTTGTAATCTTTCGCTGCCAGATAAGGAGACGATTTTGCCTGATTTAGACGTGCTGACGCCCACGGCT
This sequence comes from Lapidilactobacillus achengensis, assembly GCF_003946655.1. Classification (GTDB taxonomy): domain Bacteria; phylum Bacillota; class Bacilli; order Lactobacillales; family Lactobacillaceae; genus Lapidilactobacillus; species Lapidilactobacillus achengensis. Next base: position 160,683 of record NZ_RHOV01000001.1, on the reverse strand, counting down.
CAATTAATTGGCGCGGTCAACACGGTGACCAATTCGGCGGGTCAGCTCGTCGGCACGAATACGGACGGCATCGGTTTTGTTCGTGGGTTACAGGCTGCGGGGATCACCACGACCAGTAGTCGAATCGTGTTGTTGGGTGGCGGCGCGGCGGCGCGGGCGATTTTGGTGGCCTTGGTGCAAGCCGGGGTGGCGCAGTTACAAGTTTTCCAGCGCCAGCAACGGCCTCATTTTCGCCAATTACAGGAATTGGTGGCGGAATTAGGCGCGGCGACAGTTGCCGTGATGGATTGGGCCCAATTGGATCAGGTCGCGTGGTCACAGGTCGATTTGGTGATCAACGCCACTGATCTTGGTTTTGGCGCTCACCAGAACCAGAGTCCCTTAGCCTTGGCCAATTTGCGGCAGTTGCCGGCGACGGCCAGTGTGTGGGATGTGATCTATTCACCGCGCCAGACCAAGTTGTTGGCCCAAGCGGCCGCCTGTGGTTTGGCGACGCATAATGGCCTAGCCATGTTGCTATATCAAGCGGACGCGGCCTTTCAAACGTGGACGGGGCAAGAATTACCCTTGACCCAATTGCGAGACTATTTAAAAATAAAGTGAGGTTTTACTTTGATTATTCAATTTAAACAACCAGTGAATCAAGCGGTCCTCCAAGAGATTTTGCGTAAACTCAAGGATGCTCATTATCATGGCATCTTGGTTAAAAATCATTTGGTTATCTTTGATGTGGCCCATTTGGAATTAACGCCGCGAGAGCAGGCAGCCATCGCGGACGTGATCACCGAACAACCACGGTATGTCTTGGGAAGTCGGGTTTTTCATCCGGAGGACACGATTATCCAAACTGCGCATAACCGGATCGGTGGGCAGCAATTCACGGTGATGGCGGGCCCTTGTTCTGTGGAAAACCAGGCGATGATCACTGATTTAGCCGCGAAGGTCAAAGCGGCGGGCGCCACGGTGATTCGTGGTGGCGCCTACAAACCGCGGACCTCACCTTATGACTTTCAAGGCCTAGGGGAAACCGGGTTGCGCTACTTACGCGCCGCGGCGGATCAACAGGGTCTGGATGTGATCACCGAGGTCATGTCGATCGATGAAATCGCCGTCGCCGCGCCTTACACGGATATTTTCCAAATCGGGGCGCGCAATATGCAGAACTTTGACCTATTAAAGGCCGTGGGTAAGGCGGGGAAACCTGTCGCGCTGAAACGGGGCCTGGCTGCGACAATCGATGAAATGTTGAACGCGGCGGAGTACATCGCGGCCCAGGGCAATCTACAGATCATGCTGGTCGAGCGGGGAATCCGTTCCTTTGATAGTACCTATACGCGCAATGTTTTGGATGTCGGCGGCATTGCGGTCTTACGCAAACTCAGCCACTATCCGGTGATTGTTGACCCTAGCCACGCTTCTGGTCACGCTGATCTGGTTGCGCCGTTGGCTAAGGCTGGCGTGGCCGCTGGCGCCCAAGGCATGTTGGTCGAAGTTCATCAAGATCCCGCCAAGGCTTTGTCCGACGCGGCGCAACAATTAACGCCAGCGCAGTTCGCGCCCTTGGTGCAACAAGTTCAACAGATCCACGCCTTGCTGCAACAACCGCTAACATCAGACCTGCAGACGCCGGCGCAGTCCACTGCCACTACGGCACCTGTTGATCATGACTAAGCCCAATGACGGTGCTTCTCAACTTCAACCCGTGGCCAAGTCCAGCGCGGCGCCGGCAACGGTTGGTGCCACTGAATTGAGCCAATGGACCTTGGCGCTGGCGGACAAAACGACCCAGATCACCTTGGGACCTGGCGCGCGTCAGCAGTTACGGCCATTTCTACAAACGACCGCGGCGCGAAAAATTTTGCTCTTAAGCGACGACAATGTGGCGCCGCTTTATTTGCGTTCCTTGGTCACTGAGCTGACCGCGGCTGGGTTGACGGTGATCACGCAGGTTATCGCCGCTGGTGAGGCCAGCAAGAATTTAACGACCGCCAGCACGCTTTATCAGGTTTTGCGCCGAAACGAATTTTCCCGCCAAGATGTCTTGATTGCCTTAGGTGGTGGGGTGATCGGTGATCTTGGCGCGTTTGTGGCCAGCACCTATATGCGGGGGATGGGTCTGATCCAACTCCCAACGACTGTCGTGGCCCAAGGTGACAGTAGCCTGGGCGGTAAAACGGCGGTTGATTTCGCGGAAACGAAGAACTTGATCGGTAGCTTTTATCCGGCCCAGGCGGTGTTCAGTGATCCGGTGTTTCTGACCAGTCTGCCACCGCGAGAAATCAGCAGTGGCTTGGCGGAAATGATCAAGTGCCTGTTGATCGGCGCTCAGCCTGATCAAGCGCAGACCCATTTGACCAGCTTGAACGCTGGTTTAGGCGCTGGTATCAAGCAAGGGGACCCGGCGCTGTTGGCCTTGATCGCCCCATTAGTGCGCCAGGGCGCTCAGGTGAAAACCGACTTGGTTACCCGCGACTTTTACGATTTTCGCGAACGCCGCTATTTGAATTTCGGCCATACCGTCGGCCATGCTGTCGAAGCTTTGGCCGCGGGGCAATTGCGTCATGGCGAAGCGGTCAGTATTGGCATGGTGAGTATTCTGACCGCAGCCGTCGCCCATGGGTTGCTGGCTCCGGCGGTTCTGACGACCGTCAGCGCGACGTTGACGGCGTTGCAGTTGCCCACAGCGATCCCGGCCGCGATGACGCCAGCGCAATTGTTGGCGAAGATCGCGCTGGACAAGAAAGTCGCCGCCGGTCAAGTTGAGCTGGTTTTACTGCGGGATTGGGGTCAACCCTATCTGCATCGAGTCCCATTAGCGGCGTTAGGGGACTGGTTAGGATGGTCAAAATGTTGAATTATGTCACAGCGGGTGAATCCCACGGCCCATATCTGTCCGCGATCATTAGCGGTTTCCCAGCCAATGTGCCTTTATCGCGCACAACCTTATGGGCAGATTTGGCGCAACGGCAACAGGGTTACGGTCGAGGCGGGCGCATGCAGATCGAAACCGATCAGGTGGAAGTTATCAGCGGGTTGCGCTTTGGTCGGACGCTGGGTTCACCGATTGGCCTGCTACTGCCCAATCGAGATTTTACCAATTGGCAAGACGTGATGGCGCCATGGCCCACGGCGGAAAATGACGCCAGCGGTCAAACTAGCTCGGCCGCGCGACGGAAACGGACGATCAGTCAACCGCGCCCCGGTCATGCGGATCTTAGTGGGGCGCTGAAATACGCGCAAACGCAAGATCTGCGCAATGTTTTGGAACGGGCCAGCGCGCGGGAAACCGCCATGCGCGTCGCCGTCGGCAGTTTGTGTCGTCAGTTTTTGCAAGCGTTTGGAATCGAGATTTTGGGCTGGGTCAGCGGGATCGGTGCCGTCACGGCCGCCCGGCAAGCGCGTGGTGCGGTCAGCGCGCCGCAAAGTTTGACCGCTTTCGCTAAAATCCAGCAACAAGTGGCCGCCGATCCTGTGCGCACAATTGATCCGGCGACCAGCACCGCCATGCGGACGGCGATCGATCAAGCGCAAGCCGCGGCGACCACATTAGGCGGCCGCTTGCAAGTGGTCGTTCAAGGCTTGCCGATCGGTTTAGGTTCTTATGTGGCCGCCGACACCAAACTTGACGGTCGCTTGGCCCAAGCGCTATTGAGTATCAACGCCATCAAAGGGGTCAGTTTCGGTGGCGGCTTCACGCTAGGCGAACAGCTGGGGCGCGCGACATTGGACCCAATTCTAGCCACCGAAAATGGCTTCACTCGGGCCAGCAATCATCAAGGCGGCCTGGAAGGTGGCATGACGAACGGCCAACCCCTGGTGATCGATTTGGTGATGAAGCCGATTCCCACACAACCTCAAGGCGCGCCCACCGTTGATTTACGCACGATGCGCGCCACTGGGGCCACGGTGCAACGCGCGGATGTGACCGCTGTCCCTGCCGCTGCGGTGATCGCCCAGAGTATGACCGCGATCGTGTTGATGCAGGCTTTTTGCGAAATGTTTGGCGGCGATGAGTTTGGTCGGATCCAGGCGGCCTATCAGCACTACTTAACGACGACCAAAGCGGAATTCTTTGATAAGTAGCGCTTGGTTCGTCGGTGTCCAACTGGCGGCTTGCGCTTGCGTCAGGCCCGCCCGCCAGCGCTAGCTTACTGGGCCGCTGGTTGTCGACTGCCAATGATCCTGGCTTGATGATTCAGAACAACCTTGAAAGGAAGCGAGTCCGTGATGACGCCGACAACGCTATTTACAACTGAATTTGATCCGACAATTGACGCGGGATTGCAGGGCAACTACCAGACGCCTGGCGACAAAAGCATTTCCCACCGAGCGCTGTTGCTCGGCGCGTTGGCGCAAGGGACCACGGTGATCCATGGCTTATTGCCGGCTGCGGACATCCGCTCAACGCAACAAGCCTTACAAAGTTTAGGCGTCAAGTTGATCACCCGTGATCACACCACCGAAGTTATTGGCCAGGGGGGTTGGCAATTCCAACCGACTGCCGAAGCGGTCAGCCTTGATTTAGGCAACTCGGGAACAACGACCCGCCTGTTGCTCGGTTTGTTGGCCCGCCAACGTTTTACCAGTCACTTGCAGGGCGATGCCAGTCTGTCCCAGCGCCCGTTACGCGATATTATCGAACCGTTGAGTGAAATGGGCGCCAAGTTCACGACGGAAACGGCGACACTGCCATTGATGATCGCGCCCAATCAGTGGCTCAATGGCTTGCGCTATCGCCTCCCGGTCGCCAGCGCCCAGTTGAAAAGTGCTTTGATTTTGGCGGCGCTACAGGCAGACCAACCCAGTGTCTTCTGGGAATTAGCGCCGACACGCGATCATACCGAACGGCTGTTGCAACTATTCGGCGCGCAGGTAACGGCCACCGCCGGTAAAATTCAAGTAACTCCACAACGGCAGCCTTTACAGGCCCAAGAATTAACGATTCCCGGGGATCCTTCCAGCGCCGCTTTCATGATTTGCGCCGCCTTATTCCGGCCCCACAGTCGACTGACTATCACCAACCACAGCCTTAATCCCACCAGAACAGGGCTGTTGCGGCTGTTGCAAGCGCTAGGCGCGCCGATCACGATTTTACCTTCGAGCCAAACAAAAACAGTTGAGCCCGCCGCAGATCTCTTGGTTGAAACGTGGACCCAACCGACGGGGACCATCCAGATCGACCAGCATAATCTGGGTGGCGTCATTGATGAAGTGCCCTTGCTGGCGCTATTGGCGACCCAATTGCCTGGAACTTCCGTCATTACTGACGCGGCGACCTTGCGCCATAAGGAAACAGATCGCTTGGCCGTGATTACCGAACAGCTCCGCTTATTTGGCGCCCGAATCGATGAGAATCCCACGGGACTGGTTATTCACGGCGGCCATGCCTTACACGCGCCCACGGTGGCCACTTTGAACAGCCATGGCGATCATCGAATCGCCATGACGCTGGTTATCGCCGAATTGTTGCTGCAGGCGAAAGTTCCCATTGCCGGGTTGGATAGCATCGCCATCTCCAATCCCACCTTTTTACAGGATTTAGTGCGCGCGTTGGGGGGACCAGCATGACCTTGATCTTGATCGGCTTTATGGGTGTTGGTAAAAGCACCGTCGCGCAAACCTTGGCCCAAGGCTACCAGTTATCGCTGTGTGATCTTGACCAAGTCATCGTCCGCGAACATGGCCCCATCGCTAAAATCTTTGAGCAAAGGGGGGAGGCGGGTTTTCGACAATTGGAATACGACAATTTGACCCAGTGCCTGCAACGTGGACCGGATATTCTCGCTTTAGGCGGCGGAATCATCGAAACCCCTGCTAGCCGCCAACTTTTACAGACCCAGCCACAAGTACTCTGGCTAAAAGGAAGCTTTGAATTGTCCTGGCAGCGAATCAGTCACGACACCGGACGCCCACTAGTCGACACCTTGACCCGCGATGGCTTGCGGCAGCGTTTTGAGCGCCGCCAAGAGTTGTACGCGGAAGTGGCGACGGCACAATTGGTCCTGACCGACCCCGTCCCAGCGCCAGCTGACTTGGCGGCCGAGCTTCATCGCCGCTTCTTTACTGGTTAAAAAACACCGTCAGAATTCAACGTGAATTCTGACGGTGTTTTTTGTTTGCTGTGGTGGTGATAACGATGCTGAATTGATTGAGAATGTCCTGTCCCGCTGCTCGAACATTGGTGAAGAGCTGGTTCATCAAGAACTTGCCTTAGTTCATCAGACAGACTGCGCTGGTGTCACCAATTTAAAGCTGGTAACCACTAACCCAGGTCGTCGTTTCCGTGGATCCTCATTAATTGACCATAGCTTGCCAGTCGGCGGGAGTGCTCAAACGGCTGTTAAAACGTTGAGCGGCTGGAGGCGAAGACCAGCCTCCAAAAGCCTGACTAGGTTAATGCTCGAAGTCAACCCGTTGTGTTCCGCACTCAAAACGTGTTCGCCGACCCAGCTCCCTGTGCTTAGCTACGCAATTGTTCCGGAAGCAAAGGGCGGCTTCCAAAACAATTGCTAGGCTAATGCTCAGGAGCTACCCGGGTCGGCTCACACTCTGGCGTTGGTGGGCTGTTCACTCGTCTGGCGGAAGGTCGGGCTGGGGGTGAGTCAGCCGCGATATTATTGTTGGCGATTTATCGCCTACAATAAGGCCGAGTTTTGAGATTTTCGGTGGGCTTCCGAAAAGCTCAAAATCGTGCCCGCCGCGTTCCACCACCCCCAGCCCGACCTGGAGCCCCACCACACCTGCAATCCACCAACGCCCCAAGCCCACCAACCCAAGCAATTTACAAGTTAGGATCCACCTTAAAGTTCAGCGGCGACCGGGCCGTCTGCTTAGTGATCAATGTGCTGATCAGCTTTTGATAAGCACTAAGCGCGACTTTGGCCACCTGGGCATTACTTTGATCCAGAGCAGCTTGGCGTTGCTCGCTAGCCAAGGCGCTGATCTTAGCGTCGGCCAGCGCTAATTGTCGCCATAAATCCTGCGTGGTTTGCGTTTGCGTGCCACTTAAATCGCGGGCATAGGCCTGAGGCGCCCGGTCAACCAAAACGCCAGCCTGCTTGAAGACCCAATAAGCCGAGGTGGGGGCATAAGTTTCTCGACCACGTTGATACATTTGCGGAACCTTCGCGCCTTGACTGTAGAAAGGCACAAAAACACTTTGCGCGGTCACGCCCATTGCCAGCCAATGGATCCCAACCAACTCTGGCGTCGCGGTGGGCCGCAATTGTAACAAATGGGATTCTTGGGTGGTGGCGACACTGATCGGGCGAAAACGCTTGGCCACCGGTTGATTTCCCATTAAATCATAAGGCGTGCCTTGAAAATGATCGCCTAAAACACGCGCCGCGGCCGCAATCGTGATCGGATAATCTGGCTGCCGCAAGAACGGCAATTCATGATCCTGAGGTGTTTGCTGGCAGGATGGCGTTAATAACCGTTGGCCACTCCAAACGCGCGGCGTATTATAGGTCAGATCCGAGTCATCGTTGGTGCCAAAAATCCGACGAAAATTGAATGGCCGGTCGGCAGGCCACAGGTTATTTTCCGTGACGAAATCTTGCAAGTGGGGTGCCCAAATAAAGTGATCTGGATCAGAAAAGTCCACGGTTTGGATCGAGATCTGATTGGCGACAACGGCGTACGCGTCATCTGGGATTCGTTGCGCGACCCACTGGTGCCCAGCCGCGACTTCGAAATACCAAGCCTCATTTTGATCCGCAAATAAGATCCCATTGGCCTCCGCGCTACCATGCTCGTCGATGATCGCGCCTAAACGTTGTACGCCGGCTCGCGCGGTTTTGACGTAGGGGAGCACGACGGTCACGATGGCCTCTTCCAATAAGCCGGTTTCCGTTTCGAACGGATCATGGGCCAAAACCCGTTCATTCCCATAAGCGCTCTCGGTCGCGCTAACCGCCACATGGTACTCGTTGATCCCGTCTTCGGCAAAGATCCCGTAACGATCTGTCCACTCTGGAGTGGCCGAATGTTGAAAAATCAACTCGGGCAGCTTCAGTTCAAATTTATTTGCCCGCGAGCGAAAATGATTACCTGTGACCCTTTGGCGGGGATTGAATTGCAGATGCTTCGGCCAAGCCGTTTGACTATCCTCGTTACGCCCGATGATCACCGAACCATCATTGCTGGCGTTTTTACCGATCAGGATCGAAGTGCAAGAACTTCTCTGAATTTTTGGTTGCATTTTAAGCGCTCCTTGTTCATGATAAAGGCAGCCCCAATTCCAATTAAGGAGGAAAAAAAGATGCCTTTAGTTCATATTGATTTGATTGCTGGCCGTAGTGAAGACCAGTTGAAAGCTTTAGTCGCCGAGGTAACGGCTGCAGTGGTCAAGAATACCGGCGCGCCGGCGGAACATGTCCATGTCGTTTTGAACGAAATGCAGCCGAACCGTTACGCGGACGGCGGCGTTTTACGCAGCGAGCAATAAACCAGCTGAGCGAAAGCGCCCATTAACCGACGGGCAAACAACAGGTGTGATCGCGCTGAGGCGAACCGCCAATCTTGCCCGGCGGCAAAATTCGACCAGAATCAAAAAATAGAGTCCGGTTTTGCCCACAAGCGGCGCCGCGACTCTGTTTTTGAAACGTGTTCGCTACCCCAGCTTCTTCCGCTTAGCTACGCAAATGTTCCGGAAGCCAAACCCGTGCTTCCAAAACCTTTGCTAGGCTAATGCTCAGAAGCTCCCGGGGTAGCTCTCACTCTGTTTTTGAAACGTGTTCGCTACCCCAGCTTCTTCCGCTTAGCTACGCAAATGTTCCGGAAGCCAAACCCGTGCTTCCAAAACCTTTGCTGGGCTAGGGCTCAGAAGCTCCCGGGGTAACTCACACTCTGTTTAAACGGCCAAGTACTTGGTCAAATAGTCGGCTAATCCGTCCTCGTTGTTCGGCAAAGTGGTGATATCATTGGCGGCGGCCTTCACCGCAGGAACGCCATTAGCCATCGCCACGCCCCAACCAACATGGGTCAACATTTCCAAATCGTTGACCTCATCGCCAAACGCAATGATGTCCTTATTGGCAATATCAAAATACTCCGCCAAATATTGAACGCCGCGATACTTGTTGATGCCTTTCTCGACGATTTCCAAAGCGTTGATCGCGCCGCCCCAACTATTCATTTCAATATTCGGATATTTAGCGTAGAGCGTTTCGCGAATGAATTCTTGATCCTGATTATCCACGAAAATCGTCAGGGAAGTGGGATCCGCCTGCAGATTTCGCTCGTTTAAAACCTGATCTGGACCCAGCGCCTTAGGAAAGAAGCCGATATCCAAGTCAGAAACTCGGTCAGCGTAAACAAAATTTTTACCTTCCGCTGCGATCATTTCGATCGGCAGGTCTTGCTTCAACTTCAAAACATCAAAAACCAGATCCCGCGGAATCGCTGATGAATATTCCCCAGCCCATTGATGTTCAGGAATGTGGATCAACCCGCCATTGAAATTCACCATCGGTCCTTGAAGCCCTAACTGATGATAATAATTCTCGCTGATCCGATTTGGCCGACCGGTCGCGATCGCCACCATATGTCCTTGCGCCGCGGCCCGGTGCAACACTTCAACGGTTTTCGCCGTGATCTTTGACTCGTTGTTCAACGTTGTGCCATCAAGATCTAAGGCAATCAATTTCTTTGTCATAATGATTTCGGTTACTCCTTATTTCAATCTTTCACTTTAAATTGCTTTTTTAATTTTTCTCAATTTTTCATACAATAAATCGGTATGTTGCTTTATTTTAGCAAAAAATAGCGCATAAATAAAGCAGATAATTCAGAAATGGCGCTTTGTTCTGGTATTTCTCGTCCCAAAAATTGCCTTAGCTCGTTATTTACGTTGATCCAGGTCGGAGCCAGCACCAACGAGTTTGGATTAGTCAAGTGGGCACGTTGCATAGGTTGACCAACTTCGCTCGGTTCCTTAGACAATCTTAGTCAATCCTTGAGTGAAGGCCAATGATTCGGTTGATTCGTCAAGACGCTGCCTGAGCTCATCAGACAAACTGTACTGGTGTTACCAATTTAAAGATGGCGACCACTAACCACGGTCGTCAATTGCGTGGTGCCCCATCAATTAGCCATAGCTTGCCAGCCGGCGTGAGCGCTCAAACGACTGTTAAAACGTTGAGCGGCTGGAGCGGAGAAATTCGGGGTGAGATCGCCGTGTCGTTATTCTTAGCGGCTTTGCCGCTTAGAATAAGGCCTGATTTTGAGACAGCCGCGCACTTTGTGGATTGGCTCAAAACAGCGCCCACAGCGAGCTCACCCCGAATTTCGCAGCGCAAGCTGCGGGCAACCAACTTTTGCGAGACGAATGCACAGAAGGCTACCCAAGCCAGCGTGAAAACACGCTATTTGTCAATTGCGCTTTTGTAAGTGAATCAGTATAATGACGGTAAGGAGTGATAGCAGTGGAGCAAGCAGAAGCAATGCAAGAGAAGATTCTCGGCGCCTTAGAAACCGTGATCGACCCAGAATTAGGCATCGATATCGTCAACCTCGGCCTGGTTTACGAAGTTGAATTAGACGACGACGGCCTGTGCTCGATCAAGATGACTTTGACGACCATGGGATGCCCGTTGACCGATTATTTATCCGAAGCCATTGACACCGCCGTGATGAAACTACCTGAAGTCAATGATGTCGCGATTGACTTAGTTTGGTACCCCCAATGGACACCGGAAATGATGAGCCGTTACGCGCGAATCTCATTGGGGATCGGTTAGTTTTACCAAATCAAGGAGCTGATGAAATGGCCCAACCACGAATTTATCGCATGAGCTTTGGTCAGATCTACCCGCTTTATTTACAGAAAATCACGAAAAAAGGGCGCCAACAAGCCGAATTAGATCAAGTCATTACTTGGCTGACCGGCTATTCGCCAGCGCAGGTCCAAGCACAGATTGCCGCGCAAGTTGATTTGTATACCTTTTTCGCCGAGGCGCCCGCCTTCAATCCGAAGGCGAAACTGATCACCGGGAAGATCTGTGGGGTCCAGGTGGAAACGATCGCCGAGCCGTTAATGCAACAAATCCGTTACTTGGATAAATTGGTTGACGAATTGGCTCGCGGTCGCGCCATGGCGAAGATTTTGCGGACGTGAGACCAAGAGCGACCCCATCCCGTTCAACAAAAAAAGACCGCATCAGCGGCCTTCACTGTCATGACAACGGTTATTTTTTACTTGCAAAATAGGCCGTTAGCCGTTTAGCTTCTTCGTCAGTGGGTTCGCTTTCGCCTGCTTTGATTTGATGGATTTTCTCCACAGTAAAGTGACTTTCGAACGCGATCTGCGTGTCTGTCAGTTCTTTCTGTTTCTGAAAATCAATCAAAGCTTGGCCGATAGTTGATAGTGCCATTTCGTCATACCTCCTTAATGTCAGTCGGAAATTGGACTCAAGTTAATTTTAGCATTAATCTAGAGAGATACAAAATAAAATGTAGGTGAAGTAGATGTCAAATCAAGATTTATCAAGTTTCCCCACCGGCGAGTTCGCCGCTTTCTCAACCACAAAAATGGCTAATTTCCTGCCATATAGCGAAAAAACAACCATGACCATGGTCAAAGCCTTCTTCGGCGCTGATTATGGCAAGAAGGCCGACGTGATCAACGAGCGCCTGGTTGTGCTCGGGAGTGAAGGTTGGGCGCCAGTGGAATACGGCAAGATCATCGCGCGTTTTGTCAATAAGAAATATAAAATTATTGACGGCGACTACTATCGCCGCAACTTCAACGCGCCGATCATCGACGAGCAGGGGCAAGGCATCCACTGATTTCCTCAAAATCACTGGGGCAATGATCTGGCTGACCGGATGCCGCACGCAATACCTGTGAACGAACTCATTCAAACAACTGAAAAAAGCATTTCCGGTGTCGTGGTGGTCCTGCTGGACGTCATCCACGTGACGGAAATGCTTTTTTATTTGGGTGGAAAACGGGCAATCAGGATCCTCGAATCGGGGTTTCAAACGGGACCCAAAGACCGGGACGCCCAAAAAATCATGGTCGCCAAGACGTCCTTTGAACCTGTGCCCATAACCGACCAAATCGGACTAACTAACCCGCTTGCCAGTCAGGTAGCACCTGATAAATCAGCGGCGTCAATGGTGGGGGTCAGCCCTTGCGGGACTGCTTAAGCGTTCAGCCCGGCTTGAAGTTGTGCCAGGGCCGCTTGTTGCAGATAGTTCGGCAGTTCTGGCAATTCCTTACTCTTCAAATGCGTAATGACGCGAGGCACCTTCAGGTCAACGATCTGGCGTAAAATTTGAACCGCTTCAAAATCGGTTTTACCATCATCTCGGTCCGTGATTCCGGTGATGATCGCTTCCGGAGTTTGGAAAGGATCAGTCGTGCTGAGCACAATGGCATCGGGCAGCTGTTCGGACTGAACAAGGGCGCTGGCCAAGGCTGTCTGAGCACCTAAGGTCATTTGATCTTGTGTTTGTCCGCGCCGAATCTCCCGCAAGCCCGCGGTGGTTGTCACCGGCGCGCAACTGAGCCAAGACGACCAACTGGTTTGGAGGTCAGCCCAAGCGCTAGTCAATGGCAATGCTTGCTCGTGGAAACTGGCAGCTAGGCGCAAGGCGTTTTTGGCTAGAGGCCAGTTAGTAGTCAGTTCAGCGCCAGCGGCTACGGCGGCCAGTGGACTGTCCGGCCCGATTGCGGCCAGGACCCGTTTGATTGGCGCGCCTAAAAGTTGCGCGTAGCGGGCGGCCAGCACCTCGCTTAAATCATCACTGGCACAAACAATCGTCAATTCCTCAGCAGGTGCTTGTTGGGCAATCAGGAAGTAGCTCAAAATTTGCGGAACCAACACGCTTAATTGACCACCGTCCACAGGAACATAGACTTGGCCCGCAGCCTTAGTGGTCTGACTGAGAGCCGCTTGTTCGGCCTGCCAGCCCGTCAAAGAGTTCAGTGACGCTGTTTCGTCAACCGCAACGGGGGTGACCTGTTCCGCTAAACTTGCTGCGGCAAACTGTTTTTGAACCAAAGGTGGCACTGTTGCAAGGGCCGCGTAGCCAGTTAGATGGTTGCCGGCGTCCAAATGTTCTGCCAAGGCAATCAAGGCATTGGCGTCGTGCGCCACCAGAGCTAGCGGTTGAGCCGTATCCACGAGGGACTGCACCAAGGCCGTGTTCCAATCAGCCGCTGACATGGTTAGTCCGGTGGCCATCTCGGCATAGCGCGTCGCCAATTTTCCCCGTTTCGGGGTGACCGCGATCGGCGCCCGTTTACCCCAAGTGGCTGTTAAGGCTGTTGTCGCCAGCGTCGTTAATTCCGTTAAGTCACGCTCAGGTAAGAACGCCTGCAAAATCGCCGCCAACAAATCTGGGGCCGCCGCTGTTTGCCAGGTGTCATCCAGTGGCGCTAACCCAGTAGGCACAACCACGCGACCATCGTTACGATCAGCGCGCCAAGCTGCCATTGCATCGGTCAATGCTGTTAAATCATCACCAAATTGATATTTCACCGTCATTTAAGTCCATCCTTTGTCTCTGTTTTGATCACGGCATTTAACTTCTTGTTACGTGGTTAAACGCTCTCATCTATATTTTAACGTAGTTTTGTGAAAAGACCAGCAGTTCTCTGAAAAACTTCCAATTTTTTCCAGAAAATTCACTGGGCAAATTGTTGGCAAGATCAGGCGGGTATCGTTTGAACTGACTGGTTATTATTCTTGATTTCTTGTTTGATTGCTGGTGTGGTGGGTTTGGTTGGGTACGCAACCGCCTCAGGACGTTTATCGTGGCTGGAACGCAGTGGGCACTGTTTTGAGCCAATCCGCAAGCCCGGCGGCTTGTCTCAAAATCAGGCCTTATTCTAAGCGATAAATCGCTAAGAATAATCTCACCGCTGAGCCACACGTCCTGAGGCGGTTGCTAGGCAGAATTGAGCCTATCTGTTATCGAAGCGAAGGATTTGAAGAAGTGATTTTGCAAGCTAGAGGTTAAAACAATTGCCCACTTTTGAGGTGGTACAGCAACGCCAACGGATTCGGATTAGAAGGTGGTACAGTTTGCATCGGTTGAACATCTTTACCCGCTCCATAAACAATTCTTGATGAAACCGACTAATTTAACTGATTTATCAAGATCATGTCCTAGTTCATCAGGCAGACTTCACTGGTGTCACCAATTTCAAGCTGGTGACCGCTAACCACGGTCGTCAATTACGTGGCTCCCCATCAACTGGCCATAGCTTGCTGGTTGGCGTGAGTGCTCAAACGGCTGTTATAACGTTGAGCGGCTGGAGCGGAGAAATTCGGGGTGAGATCGCCGTGAAATTGTCCTTGGCGGCTTTGCCGCTTAGGACAAGGCTCAGCTTTGAGATTTTCGGTGCTCTTCCGAAAAGCTCAAAGTGATGCCCACAGCGAGCTCACCCCGAATTTCGCAGCGTAAGTCGCGGTCAACCTACACAATTATCTAGGCAGACAGCTGATCATCCTGCCGTTCAAAAAGTATGGATTTTAGGGTATAATAACAAAAGACTGGGCTGGACAGCTCACCCGCAAAAAACAAGGAGGCGGCCATGGATTATTTGAAAAACATCGACCATTTGGCCCGCCGCTACGCGACAATCCTCGACATCCAATTGCAAGTTGAGGAGATTCGGCGTTGTTGTGCTGAATTGCAGTCCGGACAATTGCTGTCGCGGCCTTTACCGCCGCTATGCTTGAACGAGTCGATCTGGTGGCAAATGGTGACTGTTGCCGAGACCCAAGCGCTGAGTTTGTCCGTGGCACAACACGATTTTCAACAGCTGGATCATTTACTCCATCATTTTCGTAAATATTTGCAATATCACTTTGGTCAGTGGACCCTGATCTCACAACAAGCGTTGACGATTTGGACGCGACAGTGGCCCTGGCGGCGTTATTTAGAAGTGATGGCCGGTGATGGTCGGCTCGCCGCGGCTCTGGCGGCGCGCGGCCAACAGGTGATCGCGACCGATAGTTTCGCTTGGCAGGGGGAGAATTTAACTGGTCGCCAGACTTTCTTCCCGGTGCAGCGGTTGACGGCCACGGCGGCGGTAGCACAGTATGCCCAACAGGTGGACGCGGTCATTTTGTCATGGAGTCCCAATAATGATCCGACTGATTTACTATTGTGGCAACAGTTACAACGGCTACCGGCGGCGCAGCGACCGCAATTGCTGGTTCTAGGTGAGGTATTCGGCGTGACGAACAGCTTGCTCTTTTGGCAGCAGGTCCCGCACCATTTCTCGGCGCCGGCACAACTGATCTCCCGCTATTTGCCCGCGACCAGCGACGGACTCCGTGAACAATTACGGGTTTATTGAAATTCCAGTGCTAAAAAATCTAATGATAATAAATGAAACAAATGGAGAATTTTCAGAAAAGTTAAGGGTCGGTGAAGATGAAACGACGAATGATTTTGGACTTATTATTAGTGGTGCTCAGCGGACTGCTGGTCTTGTGCTTTCAACAGGACGATCAGCGGAATAACCAAAGCCAGCTCGATCGGAATGGCCTGTCCGAGAATAGTTTGATCATTACTGGTGGCAAGAAGCTGGCCGTGACGCCGCTGATCAAAACGTTAGCCAGTAGTGATCTGGATAATTTCCAGTTGCAATTGATCGATAACAAGGACGATAATTTTTCCTATATTTACATCAAAGGCGATGTGACCGAGGTGATGCCCACGGTTTCAGGGCGTTTGCTTAATGCCAATGACTTTCAGTCCGAAGTGCCCTTTGTCCTCTTAGGTAAGAACCGCCTTAAGGAAGCTTACAAACCACAATCCCAAGAGTATTTTCTGAAAAATGATCACTATTTGGCGGTGATTGGGGTGATCGGGACTAGTGGCGATTACGCAATCAACAATCATATTTTCATTTCACTTTCACCTAATCAAAGCGATCAAAATTTAATGACGACCGATTTTCGCGTGGTTTATGACCCGAAAGAGCCGAATAGCGCGCAAACCAAGGAAATCATCAAATTATTTGACGCCAAGAAGGCCACACGGTTGGTGGATACTTCGTCGGTTCAACGGGAACGACAAGGCTGGTTCCAGCGGTCAGGCATCTTGTTGACACAAGCGATCCTGATATTTACGGTGATGGCCACGCTGGCTTGGATCATGATCTACTATATTGTGTTGGCCGGTCGCGGTTTCGATTTGGGTGGTTTTCTGAAAGAACAACTGCGATTGAAATTGTTGGGGCAAACTGCCTTTCATCTTTTTCTGCCCACATTGCTAGGTTATTTCATTGGTGTGAAAATTTGGTCGGCGAGCCACGCCATGGTGATCCTAGGATTATTGTTATCATTTGACGTGGTGGCGTTACTGATCACATTCTTGTATTTAACTTTTTCACGGAATTATCCACGGTTGCAACAAGCGGTGGATCAGCTCAATCAGGAGGAATTCAAGCATTGACAACGACCGAACAATTACCAGTAGCCTTTTGTCAGAAATATCAAGCGCTACTTGGTCCTGAAGAAGCTGCCCGTTTTCTGGAAAGTTTCCAAGCGCCGGCGGAGAAGGGCTTCCGCCTGAATCCTAAGAAGGCCAGCAGTGCTAATCCCGAGATCATGGCGCTCCGTGCTGCCCATCAACCGATTCCGTGGAGCCCTCAAGGTTATTACGGGCAGGTCAAGGGGTTGGCCATTAGCCAAACCTCCGGGGCGGTTTACAGTCAGGAGCCTAGTGCCCAGGCGGTGGCGGCTTTGGCGGCACCGGCGCCGGGGAGCCGGGTGCTGGATCTGTGCGCCGCGCCTGGCGGGAAAACCACTCAGTTGGCCAGTCTTCTAGGCGAGACCGGGTTATTGGTCGCCAATGAAATCGATCCGCAACGAGCCAAGATCCTTTCTGAAAATGTGGAACGATTTGGGTACAGCAATGTGGTGGTGACCAATCATGCCCCCGATCAGTTGGCCCAGTTTTTCCCGGCGTTCTTTGATTTGATCGTTGTGGACGCGCCGTGCTCGGGTGAGGGCATGTTCCGCAAGGATCCAGACGCGATCCAGTACTGGGAACCCGACTATCCGTTGGCCTGTCAACAACGGCAACGGACAATTTTGACGGAAGCGTTGACCATGCTTAAGCCCAATGGCAGCTTGGTTTATTCGACTTGCACGTTCGCGCCAGAAGAAGACGAGGAAAATATTGCTTGGTTGCTGGCGCAAGAACCGCGCTTTCAAGTCGTCGCGCCAGAAGGTCCTGGCTGGGACCAAGTTGATCGCGGGCGGCCAGCCTGGGGCGCTAATCGACCTGAAATGACGGCCACTCTACGCTTTTGGCCGCAGAAATTGCGGGGTGAAGGTCATTTCATGGCCAAATTGATCCGCACGGACGTCCATCAATTGACTGAGCCCCTTCAAGCTGAACCTGGCGTGACACCACCGCGCCTCAACGAGTGGGCCGAGCGCGCCGCTCAAGAAGTGACTTCAGACCAGCGGCAATCTTGGCCATCAGCGCCATCCAATAGTCACACTGCCAGAACCAAGTTGGCTAAACGCGGAACGACCAAAGCTGACAGTAAGCTGCCGCAAGCGCTGACCGCTGCTGAAACCCAGACTTGGACCACTTTTTTGCAAGAGAATCGCTTGACCTTGCCGGATTTCTTCGCGCAATTGACCCTAGTGCGGGTGCAAAACCAGTTATTTGCTCGGCCCAACTGCCTACCGGCGGATTCGCGGATCCGCTACGTGCGCCGCGGGTTGTGGTTAGGCGAATGGCGCAAGAACCGCTTCGTGCCCAACCAGGCCTTGGTCATGGCCTTGCCCGCAACGGCTTTTGGACAAATCCTCGATCTGTCGGCATCTGACTATCAACGGTTTCGTCATGGAGAAACCGTCTCACTGGCCGCCACGATGATGGCTGAACTGGGATTGCACAAGGGTTGGTATCCCGTGGCCCACCAAGGCTTGATCTTTAGTTGGGGTTATTTGGTGGATACTACGATCAAGAATTTCTACCCGAAAAATTTGCGAACGCGTTAAGCCAGCCAGACTGTGAGTAGCGCGACCAAGCCAACCAACGAAATGTTAAAATAAAAGGTCAAGAACGCCTGGTGTGAGATCATCTTTCAACACCAAACAACACCAAAAATTCTAGACCCAACAAATGCCAATCTAAAAAACCACCAAACCAGAGTAGCCAACGGTTCCTCTGGTCTGGTGGTTTTTTTCAATACAGCAGCTTTGGTGGCAAAATCTGACGCCAATACTGGCAGAATCCGCCGGCGCTGGTTGCCAAGCGCCGCGATTAGCTAAGTGTTCAATCAGTTTGGGTGCCAGCGACAAGTTGGCAGCGTTCAACCGCGCCGGTGGGTCAGGGCGGTTGGGTCCAGACCGATTTGCTGGCCGAAATTAGCCAAATCCGGGCTCAAGATCAGCGGAACCTGGCGGAGTTCGTGAACACGGCGGCAACCCAGCAGGTTCAATAAACCGCGAAATTCAGCCAGCCAAGCCGCAAAGGAGGTTACCATCGCCGCCTCGTCCTGATGCAGGGCCAAATGGAGAAAGTAACCAGACATGCCCACGAAATCGGCGCCTAGCGCGAAGGCTTTGATGGCTTCCCAAGGCGTTCTGATCCCGCCACTGGCAAAAGTTAGAGGCGTGAAATGACCGGTTGTTTGCCAAATTTGTTGGCGGCCTAGCAAACTTTCCACGGTTGAAAGACCGAAATCGCTTAAATCAGAAAGTAGAGGTTGGGACCGGCGTTCGTTTTCAATCGCAATGAAATCGGTGCTGCTGGCGCCAGAAAGGTCAACGCCGGCGATGCCCCAAGCCGCAAAGTCGCGCAGGGCAGCGGGCGCCATTCCGAAACCGACTTCTTTGGCGATCAGTGGGACCTGGCTGCCCAGCGCTTGTTGTAGTTTTTGAAAGTTATGGCGCCAGTGAAAGTCTTGATCTCCTTCAGGCATGGCGAATTCCTGGGCCGCATTCAAATGGATCTGTAAAGCGTCGGCCTGCAGCAAGGTCACCATTTGAGTCGCCATAGCAACGGAATGACTAGCACCCAGATTAGCGAAAACAACCCCTTGGGGATTCTCTTGGCGGACGATCGTAAAACTTGGCGCTAATTCTGGTGCTCGTTGTAAGATGCTCATGGAGCCAACCGCCATGGGAATCTGAAAATGAGCGGCCAAGTGAGCCAACTTGCCATTGATCGTTTGGGCGCTATTTGTGCCCCCCGTCATGGCATTGATGTAGATCGGTGCCTGCACGGTTTTGCCAAACAAGGATCGGGCCAAGTCAATCTCGGTTGGATCCGTTTCCGGCAATTCTGGATGCAGCAGGCGCACTTGCGCGAAATCAGGATGGCCTTGGGGATGTTGGCGATAGAATTTCTCCGCCAAAGCCAAGTGGGCGCGCTTGCGTTGCGCTTGTTGTTGCAGCGGGTCGATGGCTGTCATACATTCGCTCCTGTTAATTCGAAAACAGTTAAGGGTAGGGTGGTGATCTGATGTTGGTTCCAAGCCGAAATCAGGCGGGCCTGATCAACACTATGGTCGGTCAAAACAATCCCACAATCGCCACCACCGGCGCCAGAGGATTTCGCGGCGCCGCCATAATCTTCGGCGATCTGGCAAAGTTCGGCCAATTCGGGTGTTTCGATATCCACCTGCGAGAAGACGCCTAATTGCTTGATCAGTTGGCGATTCAGGCGAATGCCATCCTTGATGACATTGACTTCGGCGGCCTTGATGCCTTTGATCATCGTTTCCACACAGCGGCGACTGGATTCTAAGAAATTCTGATACTGCTGCTTTTGCGCAAATTTGGCGATCGTGATCCGATCGACTAAGTGACTCGTTGACGCTGGTGAGCCGGTCCAGCCGATCAACAGTTCCAACTCGCTGGGTACGCGTAATAATTCGATTTTCAAGCCGGGCCAATCACTGGCGATGATCTCACTAAAGGTATTGTTCTTCAAAACAGTGCGCAGCCAATCCTTGTCGAAGGTGCTAAAGGCGATCCAGCCGCCGAAAACACTGGCCGCGATATCGCCTAAGGAGCCGTTACCTTGAACGTTGAAATGCGCGATGGCGGCCAATTTGAAAATATCCAAGCGATTCAAAGGCAGTTGATAGAATTCGATCAGCGCTTTGACTGTGGCTACGGTCACCGCTGCAGAACTGCCTAACCCATATTTGCGGCCACCTTGATCCTCCAATTGACTGTTGATATCCAAATCAAAGACCCGCAGCGTGTGCCCCATTTCCAATGCCAAAGCCTCAACCACGCGAATCGCTTCCAGAATATAATGATAAGGATTATCCCGATTGTCGAAAATCATTTGATCGCCGCGGCGACGCCAGTGAAAATTAGTTTCCAAATATTGTCGCGAATTGATTGTCCCTTGATCTTGGGTCTCCGTGATCGAAACGGTGATAAAACGATCTAGCGCCACAACCAAAGCCGGATGACCAGGCTCCAGAACCGCGTATTCGCCTGCAATATATAATTTTCCCGGTGCCTTTACTGTAATCATGCAATTGATCGACCTTTCCTGAATGAATTAATCTTTTGAAACTGTTAAACATTTGCAGCTTTCAAACATTGCAGCATTCAAACATTTGCAGCAGTTAAAACATCTGCAGCAGTTAAATTGCAGCAGTTAAATCTTTTAGCGTTATGACATTTTATCGTTATTGCTGAGAGACGACGCTTGCGCTGCGCCTCTTCAGATGGGAGATGGGACGCCCGCAATCTGTCCCCGCGGTCAAAGGCTGCCGACCTCAATCTCGGTAAGCGACGCCAGGTCCCGGTTGGCAGATCGTACACTGCAATTGGGGTAGCGCTGCCTGCAACTTTTTGACCACGGCGGCGGCATCTTGCTTAGCACATAGTAGTTTAGGGTTGGGACCGGCGTCAAGCGTTATGTAACAACTTAACCCTTTTGTACGAAATTCCTGGACCAACTGCCAGATTTTCAAGGTCATGGGGGCAAAATAGGTGAAGGGCGGCACCGCGCTCAAGGTGGTGGCGTGCATTTGCATCGCGTTGGCCTCGGCGAGCTGACCGATTCGGGCAATGTCGTGGGCAGCGATGGCCTGAGACATGGTGGCGATCCCACTCTCCGCGGTTTGGACCCACGCGGGGTAGAAGGGGGAGGTTGCCACAGATTGCTGCATCCCGGCGCTGGACAGGACTTTCTTCGGGCGCTGGTCAACGAGGACCGCAATCACCACAATGGGGAAATCGACTGTCGCCAACAAGGGTTCCGCGTAAGAGCTTTGGTCATCATGACCAGCATGCCAAACGACAAACCCACCGAAAATCGAACGGCACGCGGAGCCAGAACCGTGCCGAGCAAAAATCGACAATTCGCGCGGGGATAGTTGCAGCCCCGCAGCCTGCGCGCCCGCGGCGGCCAACGCGGCGAACGCCGACGCGGAGGAGGCCAAGCCCGCGGAGGTCGGGACATGATTTTCAGTTTCAACGCGGGCGAAGTTCGACCAGCCAGCCGCTTGCCGAATCAAGTTCAGCATGCGGGTTATTTTAGGACTGACCGGTTGTGCCACCCCAGCAAAAACAAACGAATCAGCGGTCTGATTCGTTTGTTTAGGCAGAAATTCGACCTTGGTCTCCGTATAGAACTGATCCAAAGTTAAGGATAGCGAACTGTTATACGGCAACATTTGTTGAGGATCTTGCTTGCCCCAGTACTTGATCAAGGCAATATTTGTATAGGCGCGAGCGGTAGCCATGGCGCAACTCCTTTGGTTTGATTCGTTTGATTGTTTGATTCGTTTGGTTTGAGAGGGTTGATTTTTTCTGACGGTCAAGTTTTGAACTGGATCAACCGCCGTGCTATTGGTTCATTGAGCTGGGCGTTGCCGACACCATCATGAGAGGTCGGTGACCCACGTTTGGTAATCCGCGAAGGCTGGCCGCGCTTGCTTGGCGGCCAGGGCCGTCGGGAAGTAGCCGAATACGCAACCGCCTAAGCCGCCGCCGGTCAATTTTGCGCCCCAAGCGCCAGCCACGCGCAACCGCTGGATCAATTGATCCAACTGGGGCAGACTGACCTGCAATTGCTGCAAGGCTTGTTGATTGGCGTCCAAAAGTTCTCCCAGTCGCCGCTGACTTGCTTGGCGGGCCTCAGGTTGGGTTGGTTGTTGTTGCAATAGCAGCCGGATCTGCGGGGTGATCTGACCAATAGCCTGCATCAGGGCTTGCCATTGTTGCGGTTGCGCTTGCCGTAACGCCGCCACTTGCGCGATTGCCGTTCCCGTTTGCCCAGTCAGACCGCTGTCCACGATCAATAACGCGCCTGGCAAACGCAAGTTCAATGCTTCTGGCATGTGTCCGCGGCGGAAGTAGTAACCCTGAGCCGATCCCACCACTAAGGCATCCAATCCACTGGGATTGCCATGCTGGATTTTCTCTTCTGTGGCGATCAGTGCCTTTTGGCGGGCAAGCGATAAGGTCGAGGGAAATTGAACCGCCAAAGCCGCGACAATCGCCGAAGCAATCGCCGCGGACGAGCCCATGCCCCGTTCGAAGGGGATCGCGCTGGTCAGCGTGACTTGCATTGCTGCCGGCAAAGGTTGCGCCGCCGGAAAGTAGGCGAAGAAGGCCGCGAACAGTCCCTGTAAATTGGCGAGTTCCGCCGGGGCAAGCGCCAAGTCGCCCTGATAGAGGTCAGACAGCAAGGTGACGCTTGGCGCTCGGCCTGCTTGCTGGCCTTGACTGCTGATTTGCGCGGTGACCTTGATAGCCCGCAGTGGGATCGCGATGCCAGGAATATCGTAAACCACCGCGTGTTCACCTGCCAAAATCAATTTGGCATGACTGGCGCCCACGCTAGTTTGGACTAGCGGCCACTGCTGTGGTGTGGTTGATTCTGGGGAAGTAGTGCTCAAATAGATCCGCCTTCCTTGATTTAAGATCCGCCAACCGCTGAAATCATCCGGAGCTGGCGCTTTTTCTTATTCGATTATAGCATAGGCGACCTAGGATATTCATTAATTGCTAATCTTTCACTTTCGTAAAATATTTGAATTTTCAACGGCGGCTCCGTTTCACCGCCGCAGGTCACAACTAGACGGCCGCCGTGATCACCCAGTTGAAAATAACGGCGGCCCCGCGCAAATTAAACCAATATTATATGCTAAAATAAGATAAGTTGAGATGAAATCATGGAGGTGCCCGCATGTCTTTGAAAATCATTTATGGGTTACAGCAAGATAATGTGACCGGAGAAATGTACCAACAAATCGGCCAAGCTTATCAGCGTTCGCCGGAAAAACAATTTATCTGTTTGGTGCCCAACCACATCAAATTCAGTAGTGAGGTGCGAATCTTACAGGCGATCGGTGCCAGTGATCCACGCCTGAGCAGTAATGGTCTGATTGCCAGCAGCCGGCTACAGATTCTGTCGTTTTCGCGACTGCTTTGGTACTTCTTGCGGGATGATCCTTACTATCAGCAGCCCCAACTAACGGCAGCTAGCCAGGCCATGTTGTTGAGCGAGCTGCTGAATCGGGAACGGGCGCAATTTCCGATTTTCTACGGCGAGCGGCGACGAATGGGCTTTCTAGAGCAATTGGGGGCGCAGTTGACCGAACTGGCTCAGGGGGAATTCAGCCCCACCGATTTGCAGCAAGCGGCGACCCAGTTGGCGACTCAAGGGGTGCCTCGCTCGACCACGGCCAAATTACAAGAATTAAGTCGGATCTTACAACTGTATCAAGCGGAGATCGCCAGTCATTTCGTGACCAATGAACAGCTGATGACTTATTTGATCGCTCAGGTGGAGCAGCGTGATTTCAGTCAGTTCGAAATTTTCATCAACGGCTTTTCTGAATTCAACCAGCAACAGTTGAGCTTGATCCGTGGCTTCTTACGTCAGGGCGCGACGGTTTATTTGACGTTATATCTCCCGGCGGCCACGAGCCAGATTCCTTATTACTTCGATAGTTCTTGGCGGATTTTGAAACAATTGGGCTATGATTCATTGGCTGATTTAGGGACGGCGGCGCTGTTTCCGGCCAGTCAGAAGCGCTTGAGTCCCGAGTTGCAGCTAGTTGAAGATTTCTGGATCGCCAGCAACGCCGGCATCAAGGTGGCACCACCAGCCACCTTGGCCCAGCAGAATCTTCAGGTTTGGCAGGCTGACTCGTTGACCAGTGAGGTGCGGGGTGTGGCCAATTATATTCGCCAGTTGGTGGCCTTGCAAGGCTACCGCTACCGTGACTTTTTGGTTTTGGCTGAGGATCTGAACGTTTATTCGGCTACGATCGAGGCGCTTTTCCGCCAAAACGAGCTGCCTTTCTTTAGCGATCAACAAACACCGATGGCCAACCATCCTTTCGTTGTCTTCATTCGCAGCTTATTGGCCTTGAGTCAAGGTAATTTCCAGCTCAATGACCTTTTGGTGCTGCTGCGGACGGAACTGTGGCGACCGGAAGCCCAATCGTTGACCGAATTCCGCCAACACTTGGACTGGTTAGAAAACTATGCGTTGGCGTTTGGGTTGCGGAGCTATCACTGGTTGAACGCGACGCCTTGGCCAATGGCGGGACCGTATGTCAAGCATCCCGTTGACCCGGCGCCGCAGAGTTCGCCTGAGCAATTGGCCCAACAGGCCGCCATCGAAGAGCTGCACCAGTTCTACGGGCAAGCGCTCAAGCAATGGCAACAAACTGTTAAGCACGTGACGCAAGGCGCCCAGTTCGCCCAAGCGCTGTTTGAATTCCTGAAGCAAAATGGCGTGATCGCCCGGTTGCAGGAATGGGCCCAGGCTGACGTGACCGCCAACGATTTGGTGTTGGCCCAACGCCCGCAGCAAACCTACCAGGCCTTTATTGGCTTGTTGGACGATTATGTGCAGGTGTGGGGCGCCCAGCCCTTTGACCTCGCCTTATTCACCGATCTGTTGAACGCCGGGTTCAGCAATACCGAGTTTGCCCAGATCCCGGCCACTTTAGACGCGGTGCTGGTTTCCAAAATCGGGATGGTCCAGACTCAGACTCAGCGGGTCACAATTATTTTGGGAGCGACGCGGCAGAACTTGCCCAGCCTGACCCAAGGGCAACAATTGATCGATGATCAGGAACGCCAATTATTGAACCAACTGCATCAAGAACCAGGTGAGCCCCAATTGCGCCAAGCCAGCGTGGAAAGTTCGGCGGATCTGCCTTTACGCTACGCTAATATTTTCTTCAGTAGCAACGAGCGGTTGATTTTCACCTATCCTAGTCACAATGACCAGCAAGGCGCCCAAGAATTATCGCCTTATGTGGCCCGGTTGCAGCAGCAATTCAAATTGGGCGCGCCGGCCTATTTGGCGGATCACCCACAATTGACGCCAACGCGGCAGCAACAGCCGGCCTTGGGCTATGCCGCGTCGCGCGCGGGGGTCGCCGAACCCTTATTGTTACTGGCGCGCGAGGCGCAAACAAAGCAGACGGACTTGCCTGCTGACTGGCAACGCGTGGCCGCGATTCTCTTGGCTGGTCCTGCCGGCGCCTTTTACCGGCGCTTGTGGCGGAGTCTGAGTTATCACAATCAGGCTGTCAATCTTGAAGCGCAAAACGTCGCCTTGATCTATGGCGACCATTTATTTAGCTCGGTTTCGCAATTGGAGAGTTTCTATACGAATCCATACGAATTCTTCCTGAAATACGGCTTACGCTTGCGGCCACGACAACGCTTTGCCGTTAATAGTGCTGATACTGGCACCTATTTCCATGACTATTTGGATCGATTCTTGAAGGCAGTGGCGGCGACGGATCAGCCGCTTGCCCAGTTGACGGCCGCCGAACTGACCCAGATCACAACACAGATCCAACAGACTTTGGCCGAAGATCCCCGTTATCAATTGCTGAACGGTCCTGGTCAGATGCATTATTTCGCCCGTCGCTTGGCCACGACCAGCGCCTTTATGGCCAACGTCTTGCAAGAGCAGGCCAGTCACTCGTTCTTACGGCCTGCGAAAACCGAGATCCAATTTGGCCAGATCAGCGCGCCAGGGCAACTGCCGGCGCTGGATTTCAAGTTGCCTGAACAGCGCGAACTGTCAGTACGCGGGAAGATCGACCGCCTTGACGTGGGCCAGTGGGGCGGGGATTGGTATTATCAGATCATCGACTACAAATCGGGCCAGAAGAAATTTGATTATACCCGCGTTTTCTACGGTCTATCCTTGCAGCTGTTGACTTATTTGCAAAGTGTCCAAGACAATCGCCAACAACTGGCGCTACCTGAGGCCACGTCTATCGGCGCTTTTTACCTGCATCTGTCGGATCAGAAAATGACCTATAAAACCGGGCTTGACGACGCCAAAGTGCTCTTGGCGCAGATTCTCGATGATCATCGCTATAACGGGATCCTTTTGGAAAACACCACGGCGAAAGAAGCCACCACAGCTGAGTCGCTTCAGGCCAACCAGGATTATTTGGCCGCGCTAGACCCGGCCAATCAGGCCAGCAAGTCCAGCCTGTATCCGCGCGGTTTCAGTAAGGCGAAAGGCTACGCGGTCACCTCGGATAATGGCTTCCCACGACCGCAATTACCAGAATTATTAGCGTTCAATCGGCATTTATTGACCCAAGCGGCGATCGAGATCTTTTCTGGAAAATTGCGGATCGCGCCTTATCGGATCGGCGCCGACGAAACCGGATTGCAGTACAGTGATTTCAAGGGGATCATGATGTTTGACGCGATGTTACCTGAGAATCAATATCGCCAATTGATCACACTTGATAAAACGGATTTCTTAGCAGAATTAATGAAATTTACCGCCGCCCAAGCGGCCAAGGAGGGACAACCTCATGCCTAATTTTACCCAGCAGCAACAAGACGCGATTCGTCATCACGGTCATGATATTCTCGTGTCAGCCTCGGCCGGCTCCGGCAAAACCACGGTCTTGGTGGAACGGTTGATCACCGAGATTTTGGAGCAGGGGACAGATCTGGACCAATTACTGGTCGTGACCTTCACGGACGCCGCGGCGGCCGAGATGCAGGCGCGGATCCGCAAGGCCTTAGAACAAGAATTGGCCCGTGCCCAAGCCCCCGAACAACAACGGCTCCGCAAGCAAATCAACTTATTGGCGGCGGCGCAAATCAGCACCTTACACGCCTTTTGCTCGCAGGTGATCCATAAATTCTATTATTTACTGGATCTGGATCCCAGCTTCCGGTTATTGACCGATGACACCGAGCGGCAATTATTGATGGAGCAGGTTTGGGGCGAATTGCGAGATCGTTATTACGACGCGGATGACCGTGAATTCTTTGACTTGGCGGACCAATTCGGCAGTGATCGTTCTGACGACGGTTTGACGCAAGTGATTTTCCAATTGTATTATTTTGCCATCACTCGACCGGAAACCGGGCAGTGGCTGACCGGTCTGACCCAGAATTATCAAATCGATCAAACAATTGATAGTAGCCTGTTTTATCAGAAATGGTTGGCGCCTTACTTCCGGCAACGTTGTCAGCAGTTGCAGCAACAATTCACGGTCCTGGCGCAAACCGCGAAACCGATCATCAAGGCCGAAGTCGTCACCGAACCAGCGGCGGCTAGTTTAGCGTTGCTGACGGCGTTGTTGGCCCAACCCCACCCAACCTACGCGGATTTCAAGAACACGATTGCCGGCTTGCAGTTGCCTGCCCGCTTCATGAAGGCGTTAAAGAAGAACGGGGAGGTGATCACCGCCGCCGAAACAGATACCCGGTTAACGGTCAGTCGGTTATTACAAACGCTCCGGGAAGATCTGAAGAAGTTCAGTGGGGATTATTTCCAACGCTCCGAAACGCAAATTGTCGCCGATCAGAAAAAAGCCCAACAAGTGGTTCAGACTTTAGCCAAAATCACCACCGAATTCATTTCGGCTTATCAAACCGAGAAGCGTCGTCTGAAGGCCTTGGACTTCAACGATTTGGAACAATTGACTTGGCAACTTTTGAGCTATCAAGACCCTCAAGACCAAACACGGCCGGTTCGCGATTACTATCAACAACGGTTCCACGAGGTGATGGTCGACGAGTATCAGGATATCAACCCGTTGCAGGAAGCGATTTTGCAGACGGTGTCCCAACGCGATCCAGGTAATTTATTCATGGTCGGGGATGTTAAACAGTCGATTTATGGCTTTCGCCAGGCCGACCCGCGGAAGTTTCTGGATAAATACGCGGCCTTCAAAGCAACGTCCAACCCAGGTGAGCGGATCATTTTGGCCGAAAACTTCCGCTCGGCCGAGAACATCAACGCCAGCACTAATTTTATCTTTGAGCAATTGATGCACCATGATCTGGTCGAACTGGATTATGATGAGGACGCGCAACTGAAAACCGGCGCCACCGCCTATCCAGCCAGCTTGGGCACCACCACCGAATTGTTACTATATGAAGCTAAAAATAGCGGCGCGGCCGCGGAATCCGCAGGGATCAGTCCCGAAGCCTACGCCGCTTTTGATAAAAAGCAGGCGACGATCGCGATTTTGGGACGACGTTTGCAACAAATGCACGCCAGCGGCTATCAAATCTGTGATGGCCCTGATCAGCCGCTACGTCCGATGGCTTATCGGGATGTGGCGATCCTGGTGCCAACCCGGGCCAATAATTTGGAAATCGTCAATCAATTGGCTGAATTTGGAATCCCCGTGTATGTGCAAGATGCCAATGATTATTTCCAAACGACCGAGATCCAAGTGATGCTGGCACTGCTGGCGTTGATCAACAATCCGGAACAAGATATTCCACTGGTGACAGTTTTGCGGTCACCGATCGGTGATTTCGATGAGAATGATCTGGCGGCGATCCGCGGGCGCCAACGCACAGGTAACTTCTACCAAGCGCTGCAAGCACTGGCGGCTTTAAGCGTTCCAGCCGCCGAAGCAATTGACCCGGTGGCGGCAGAACAGGCAACGACAAGCCAGACCAGCGAACCCGGTCAACTTAGCGATCAACTGCGGACGCTGGCCAAGAAGTCGCAGGACTTTTTGGCTATGTTACAGGACTTTCGTGATTATAGCGCGCAACACAGCATCGCCGAATTGGTTTGGCGAATTTATCAAACCACCGGTTATTTAAATTATGTGGGTGGGATGCCTGGCGGTTTGCAACGCTCGATGAACTTGCACGCCTTGTATCAACGCGCTTTTGTCTATGAACAGTCCAGCTTCAAAGGGCTTTATCAATTTATTGACTTCATCGCAGAGATGCAGAGTCATCAGCAGGACTTGGCCCAAGCGCAAGTAGGCGATGCCGATCAAGACGCGGTTCAACTCATGACCATCCATGGCAGTAAGGGGCTGGAGTTCCCGATCGTCTGCCTTTATGATCTGGACCATGGCTTCAATAACAGTGACTACACCAAAAACGCCGTCGTGCTTGATGGCCAGCTGGGGTTAGGGCTGAAATATTATGACCGTCAAACGCGGATCAAATATCCGACCTTGATCGACACGTTCATTCGCCAACAGCGGCAACAGGGGAGTATCGCCGAGGAAATGCGGAAACTCTATGTGGCCTTGACTCGGGCCAAGCAGAAATTGCTGCTGGTCGGCGCGATCGACACTTGGGAGAGCACCTTAGCGAAATTCGAGAATCCGGAAGCGGAGCAAACACCGTTACTACCAGTGACACTCCGAGATCCCAGCAAACTTCATAACTTCTTAAGTATGATTTTGCCCGCGGTCCTGCGCTCACCGAAGTTGCAGATCAGCGGTGGCAGTGATCAAACCGATAGCGCCGCCAAAATCGCCCTGAATCAGGCCGATTTCTTGATCCACTTGTACCAAGCGCCAGAATTGATGCAAACGATCCAGCCAAGCATGGCCGCACCGAAAACGGCACCTACCACCTTAACTCATTTAGATGAGAAGTTGGCGGCGACCATCACGAAGTTGCTCGACTTTCAATATCCGCACCAAACCGCCACTCAGACGACCGCCTATCAGTCGGTTTCCGAAATCAAACAAGCCTTTGCCGATCCCGATCAATTTCAGTTGAGCTTCTTGCCACTAGCCACCGGTCAGACCGCGGCTAGCTTACAACCGGCCGCAGCGAACGCCAAAATGGACGAGCCCGTGGCATCTAGGCAGCCCGCCCCAAGTGGTCGCTATTTGGACCAAGAGTTTCCGGCGCCGGCCTTCTTGACGGCGACGCAGGAAGTCACTGGCGCTCAAATCGGGACCGCGACGCATCTTTTGCTACAGCGCGTTGATTTGCGCCAAACGATGACTTTGGCTTATTTAGCTGGCCTGCGTCAAGAATTGACCACGGCCGGCTTGATCGATGCTGCGGTGGCTGCACGGATTGACTTAACAGCCGTTCAAAATTTCTTCGCCACTGACTTGGGTCAACTCCTGCAGGCGCCTGAAAATCAAGTTTTTCGTGAGGTGCCGTTCTCGCTATTGCTGCCGGCCCAGGCGATTTTCGCCATGCCAGATGAACCCGAGATCCAAAATCTGCTGGTTCATGGTATTATGGACGGGTACGTGATCACGCCGGATGAGGTGATTCTCTTCGATTATAAGACGGATCATCTTGGTAGTGGGCCAAATCAAGCTAAGCGCTTAGCGGCCCTGATTGAGAAATATCGCGGTCAACTGAATTTATATGGCCAGGCGTTAAGCAGTATTTTGCAACGACCGGTTTCACAACAGTATCTCTATTTCCTGAGCGCGAATAAATTGGTGGCGTTGACGGGAAATAATTTGACAGCGTGATTTATTGGAACAATTATGGAATGAATGGAGGTGAGGGTGGTGAACACTCGAGATTATGCGGTGGTGGATCTTGAAACGACCGGGACCCAGCGTGGTGCTGGCAATCGAATCATTCAATTTGGGTGCGCGATCATTCATGATCGGCAATTGACCGAACATATTTCGCTGGATCTGAATCCCCAGCGTGAAGTGCCCTTGGAGGTTCTCCAGCTAACCAAGCTAGATCCGAAGAAGCTTGAGCAGGCGCCAACTTTTAAGGAAGTGGCCGCGACCCTCCAACAACTTTTAGCAAACAAAATTTTTGTCGCCCATAACGTGAATTTCGATCTTCCTTTTTTGAACGAGGCCTTTCAAGATGTCGGCTTGCCGCCGCTTCATGTGACGGCGATCGATACCGTGGAGTTGGCCCAGATCATGTTACCCCAAGCGGCCAGTTATCGGCTGCAAGACTTGAGTCAATATCTGAATATCACCCACAAACATCCTCACCAAGCGGACAGTGACGCGATCGCCACTGCCAAAATTTTGCTGCTGCTCCTTAAGCGGATCGACCAAGTACCTGGTCCTGTCTTGCAACAACTTGGTCGCCTCGGCCGCTATTTGAGCCGGGAGACCGGACAGGTTTTCCAGCGGGCGGCTTCGCGGCGGCATCAGCAACCGTTACCCGATCACTTGGTGCAAGTGGGTGAATTGGTCTTGCGGCGGCCCTTACCAGCGGCAACCAGCCAGCCGCTGGGGCCCGTCGCCCAGTATCCGGAAACATTCACGGCGAAAATGCAACTTTGGGGCAAATTATTACGCCCGCGCCAAAGTCAGTTCAAAATGATGGACTTTATTCAGCAACATCGCCATGAGCCGGCAGGGCGGCCGTTGGTGATCGAGGCGCCTACGGGGATCGGGAAATCGCTGGGTTATTTGCTGCCGTTATCGTACCAATTGACAGCGGCGCCCACGCCCTTGCGGTTAGTGATTACCACGCCGACCACGGTTTTACAAAACCAACTTTATCGACAAGCGGTGCCCTTACTCAATGATTTGCGGCAAACCCATTTCAGCGCGGCCATTCTAAAAAGCGCCAGCCACTATGTTGATTTGGATCGTTTCACCCGCTACTTGCGGCAGGGTCCGCAGAATCGTGGTTCTGTCATCAATGAAATGCGCCTGTTGATCTGGCTGATGCAAACCAAAACCGGCGATTTAGACGAGCTCCAAATGACGAATTACGAAACTGCCTTTTTCCAAAGCATCAACCATTTGCCGCAACTGACCGCCAGCAGTCCCTACGCCGCGGTCGACTTTTGGCGGCGCATCGTCACTCAAGCGGCCCAGGCGGATATTACCATCACCAATAACGCGTACTTGGCCCAACATTTAGCTGAGTTCACAGCCGACCAGCAGATTTTGGTGGTGGATGAAGCCCAGCATTTCGCCGATGATCTGACCAACAGTTCGCACCATTACTTCTCGGTGATGCGCCTTGTTAGCTGGGCGCGCCAAGCCTTGGAGTTGTTGCACACCCTGATTGATAATAATGATGTGGAACCCACGTTGGAACAAAGTTATTTGCATTTGACCGAGACGCGTAGCTTGCTGAATTTGTTCCAACAAGAACTCTTGACCTTGAATGATTCGGTGCTGCTCTTGGCCCACGCTAGCTTTATTACCAAGCCCGTTTATTTGGATCTGACCGCCAATCCGGATGAGCGCCAACGTCTGATCGGAACCTTGCGTCAGACTTGTCGCGCCCTCGATCATTATTTGGAAGCCAGTTTCGCGCTGGAACAGAACTTCAGCGCCAGCCAATTGCAGTCTAGCACCCGGCAAAAAGTCACCGATTGGCAGCGGCTCAACACCAAATTGGAGCGCGGTCTCGATCAGTTAGAAAATGCGCAGACGCGTTTGCAGGAGCAGGCCTTTAGCGAGTTCGGATTTTATTTGGATCTGGATGATGATGGCATCAATTATCGCTTCAATTGGTTGGCACGTTCACACGAAGTCATGCGTCAGGCCCTTGACCAGCAGTTTCCCCGCCAAATTTATACCGGCGCGTCGTTAGCGATCGGCACCGATTTCAGCTATTTCCTGAAACAATTGCATTATCAGCGCCAGCAAGTTGACCTTTTACAATTACCATCGCCTTTCGATTATGGTCAAAAGGCCGAATTGGTCACCCCCGCGACCACTTATTCACCCTCCGAGAATGGCGCCGACTACGATCATTGGTTGGTGGCGGTGATTTTGCCGATCCTGCGGAAAACCCAGGCGCAGACCTTGATCCTCTTCAATTCATTGGCCAGTGTCAAGAACGTCTACTACCCCTTGCAACGGGTTTTAGGTGGGGAGCGGGAGATCATGGCCCAGGGGATCACCGGCAGTAATGACAAAATTGCCAAACGGTTCCGGTTTACCAATAACGGGATTTTATTGGGTTCGCAAAGTTTCTGGGAGGGGATCGATTTCCCGGGGCAACAACTATCCTTGTTGATCATTACCAGGATCCCGTTTGAGTCCCCGAAAAATCCGATGACCAATTATCGGCAACAACAACTGGCCAGTCATGGCTCCGGCAGCCCCTTCTGGGATGACGGCCTGCCCCGAGCGGTCTTGAAACTCAAGCAAGGGTTCGGCCGGTTGATTCGTTCGGAAGACGATCGCGGTTTAGTGGTGGTTTTGGACGAACGCCTGGATGAAAGTAGCTACGCCGGGATCGTTCAACAGGCCTTTCCCGCGGGCCTCCCTCGCGTCAAGCTGGCTAATTCGCTCTTACCCGACCACATTCACGATTTCCTTAAAGCCTAGGCGGTCGCCGAACTGGCGCGACTGAAACCAATCGGTAAACCTTAAGTTCAGCTAAAAAAAGGAGTATTTACCGACTTAACGTTCCAAAGCCGGGTTTTTTTGCTATAATAATTTCAGTGACCCTTGGCTGCTCAATACCAGCCACCTTTCTGGAGCTGATCGGGAAGGTGCAACTGGCTGAGGCGGCGAGGCGGGACTTTTTCAAAGGAGTGAACCACGATGACGCGACGGCGCAAACGCACGATTTGGATCAGTGTTCTGGCAGCCGTGGTTTTACTGGTGGGTCTGTATTTGGCGACCATGATGCCGCGGATCAGCGCGCAACGGCAAACAGAAGCCATTGCTAAGAAGGCCGGGAATTTGACGCGCACCACTGACTTTATGATTTATCACCGCCAGCAGACTTATTATGCGGTGGCTGGCTATAATCAGAAAGACCAGCTGACCTACGTGATCGTCAATGGCAAAACCGGTAAGATCAAGGTGCTGGCGGCACGCCGGGGGTTGACCCAGGCAGCTGTCCGAGCGCAGGTCCAAACGCAACAAGCTCCACAGAAAATCTATGGGATCAATTTAGGCATCGATGCGGGCGAACCAGTTTGGGAAGTCGCGACGAAGAAACGTAATGGGCGACTCAGCTATCGCCTGGTTGATTTCTATACGGGCAAGACAGTCGATTTGATCGATAACTTATAATTTGTAATGGGTTGAAGCAAGATTAAATAAAAGTTGGGAGTTTTTAAGATGGTACAAATCATTCGCATCGACGAGGCTAAAGATCACGTTGACGAAGAAGTTAAAATTGGCGTTTGGCTAACAGACAAACGCTCCAGCGGAAAAATCGCCTTTCTGCAATTACGTGACGGGAGCGCCTTTTTCCAAGGGGTGATCGTCAAGAATAATGTCGCGCCGGAAGTCTTCGAAGCGGCCAAAGAGATGCATCAGGAAACAAGTTTCTGGGTCACCGGCACGATCCATCAAGATACCCGTTCGCATTTCGGTTATGAGATCGAAGTCAGCGATATTGAGATCATTGGCGAAAGCAACGATTATCCCATCACACCGAAAGATCATGGGATCGAATTTCTATTGGATCACCGTCACCTCTGGCTGCGGTCGAAGCGGCCCTTCGCAATCATGCAGATTCGCAATGAAATGATTCGGGCTACCTATGAATTCTTCAATCAAGAAGGATTCATCAAGATCGATCCCCCAATTCTAACTGGCTCGGCGCCAGAAGGGACAACCGAACTCTTCCAGATCGATTACTTCGATCATGACGCTTACTTGAGCCAAAGTGGTCAACTTTACATGGAAGCTGGCGCGCAGGCGTTTGGCAAGGTCTTCTCCTTTGGCCCAACTTTCCGGGCGGAGAAATCAAAGACTCGGCGGCACTTGACTGAATTTTGGATGATCGAACCGGAAATGGCTTTCACGCACCAAGAGGAAAGCTTGGCGGTCCAAGAGAAGTATATTGCCTATCTGGTGCAAAGCGTGTTGGATAATTGTGACTACGAGTTACATTTATTAGGTCGCGATCCGGAAGTTCTGAAGAAATATACCAAGTTGCCTTATCCGCGGATCAGCTATGATGAAGCGGTCAAGATGTTGCAAGATCATGGCACGGATATTAAATGGGGCGATGATTTTGGCGCGCCGGACGAGACCTTCTTATCCGATCAATTTGACCAACCCGTCTTTGTTCTCAACTACCCCGTGGCGATCAAACCGTTTTACATGAAGAAGGCGCCTGATCGTGATGACGTTTATTTATGCGCGGATTTGTTAGCGCCTGAAGGTTACGGCGAGATCATCGGCGGCTCCGAGCGGGAAACGGACTACGAGGTCTTAAAGCAACGAATCTTGGACGCTGGTCTGAAGGAATCTGATTACGATTGGTATTTAGATTTACGCAAATACGGCAGCACCCCTCATTCCGGCTTCGGCTTAGGTTTTGAACGGGCGATCACTTGGATCTGCAAGTTAGATCACCTGCGTGAGGCGATTCCGTTCCCTCGGATGATCAATCGGATCGAACCGTAAGCAACCAGCGCAGGCGGCAATTTCGCCACTATTTTAAAAAAGGAACCGTGATCAAATGACTGAATTTACTATCAACGATTTGGTCGGAACCTCTTACACGGTAATTGCCAACTTGATTTTAGATCACTATGCCGAACTTGGTATGAACGATCATCAGTTGGCAATTTTTCTACAAATCGTTAAATATAGCCAGCGGGATGAGAAGTTTCCTAGTCCGGATCAACTGGCCTTAGTTGTCAAAAAGCCGGTGGGGGAGGTTTACCAAGTTCTATCTCAACTGACGCAACAACATTTCATCAGTGTGACGACTGATACGTATCAAGAGCAGCACCGCGATCAGTATAGCGTGGCGCCATTCTTTCAACGAGTCGCCCAATTACGTGATCAGCAACAAGCGGTCCAAACATTTCAAGCGGAACAAGCCGAGATCAGCAAACTCTACAAAGAATTTCAAGTGGAATTTGGTCGCACCTTATCCCCATTCGAAATGGAAACCATCGACAACTGGCTTAATCGCGACCGTTACAGTGTGGATCTGATCCGCTTGGCCTTGCGTGAGGCCGTGCTTAGCGACGCGCGGTCACTTCGCTACATCGATCGGATTCTATTGGATTGGCAAAAGCGGCACATTACCAACGCTACCGACCTCCAGAAGTATAAAGCTAAATTCAATTAGCTTCAGCCAGTTTTGGCGGTCGTTCTTTAGTGTCGACAAAGGGGTCCATTGACTTAGCAAGCTTGTTGGCCCTGCGGCGGTGGTAATGGGGGACTTCGCCATCGTTGTGCCGGCATCAAGATGAAAGGGATGGGAAAATGTTATCAAAAGACGAGACTCGTCTGGCCATTGAACGGATCATTGCTTTATATCCCAACGCCGTGCCCAGCTTAGACGCGCGCACGCCGTTTCAGAAAGTGGTTTCGGTTTTACTCAGCGCTCAGGCCACGGATGTCTCGGTGAATAAGGCGACTCCGGCTTTGTTTGCGCGTTTTCCGGACGCCGCTGCCTTAGCCGCGGCCACCCCGGCGGAAGTCGAACCTTACATCAAAACGATCGGACTCTATCACAATAAAGCCAAATATTTAGTCGCGTTGGGTCGCAAACTCCTAAGTGACTTTGGCGGCCAAGTGCCCCAAACGCGGGCCGAACTGGTGACCCTGCCAGGCGTGGGCCGTAAATCCGCCAATGTTGTTTTAGGCGATGCCTTTGGGATTCCCGCGTTTGCGGTGGATACCCACGTGACTCGCGTCAGCAAGCGGTTGGCCATCGCCGCGGAAACCGACAGTGTGCGCCAAGTCGAGACCCGGATCACCAGCGCCTTGCCTGAATCGGAGTGGATCCATGGCCACCACGCAATGATTTACTTTGGTCGGGAAATCTGTCACGCCCAAAAGCCTGCCTGCCAAACCTGTCCGCTGTTCGATATTTGCGCGTTTGGCCAAAGCTATCTGGCTAACTTGGGCTGAATTTGGCCCCGCGACACTCCAGGCAAAAGCTAACGGCGTCCTTCAGCGAGCGATAAGGGAAAATAAGGATCATTGGCCGAATCAAATAAAGGGTCCGGACCGAGAAATTCAACGAATTTCTTGGTCCGGGCCTTTTTAATTTGGCTCTGATAATCAGAAGGTCACGGGCCTAGGCGCATTGGTGGTCACGTCATCAGCTGGCGGTGCTTGCCTGGCGCTGCCCAATCATCGGTGGTGGAAAAAATAATTTTCATTTTATGAGAGCTTTTTTGAAATATTAAAAATACATTTATTTGGATAATCAAATCCGTGTTTCAGCCAAGGATAGCAGAACTAGTACTGAGAGGTGCTGGTGTCAAAAAACGATATTCCTGTTTTAACCGCGTTGGTTCACTGATTCCAACAAACAATCCTAACTTATTTGGATAGTTCTCGTTCGTATCTTGAGCATCAATCTAACGGAAATAATATTCATACCGAGATATTATTCAACGTAAATTCGCTGCCAGATAAAAGAATCATTAAAAGAGGTTGACTTCATTCTAATTTTATTTTATTATCTTATCAATCACTTGTGAAATAAAGTTCGGAACTGGCGCTCGATTGGGAGCGGGCGTTCAAACAAATCAGCATTGACGCGGCCGTGAACGCGGTCAATTCCGGATCAGAATTTGTTCAGTTTGGTGATGATCAACGCGTTTCAACGGGGAAGGGCATCCCCGACCGGATAATTGAAGGGGCGCGACCAGTTCAAGTTTTGACAATGATGGAGAAGAGGAGGAAACCAAGCGGGCCAAGAATGGGTCTGATTTGGCAATCAATGAAATGAAAAAAATAAAGACGGGGCCAACAATTGATGTGTTCGGAGAATTTAGCGCTAAGGTTGCCAATTCCCCTGACGAAATCATGATCTTAACGGCATCCCAACAAATAAACTATCGGCAGATGTGCCAGGAGGTTGTCACCCTGGCCGCCAGCCTTCAACGTCAGGTCGCCGGTGAAAAGGCGCGGATCCTGCTGTACTTGCCCCATTCATACAAAATCATTGTCAGTGTTTTGGCGGTGTTGAAGCTGGGTTATAGCTATGTACCCGTGCGTCATGGTGCCACAGCGGCGGATATCGCTAAAATCGCCGCGGCCTGTCAGACGAAGTTCGTCATTACCGCTGAGGAAGACGATCCTCGTTTGGCCGGATTGGCCCAGATCGTTCTTGATCAGTCGCCGATGATGCTGGTACCCGCAGACGCCGCTGATCATCACCTCTATCAACCGGATGAAGAGTTGTACGTCTTGTTCACCTCAGGCAGTACCGGCGTGCCCAAAGGATGTGCCGTCAGCGCAGGCAATGTTAGTTATATTTTGCATAATTTAAAAACAATTGCCCAATATGAACCCGACGATGTGGTTTGCTTTAGCACGCCTTATACCTTTGATGTGGCGGTCAGTGAGATCTACGCTTTTACCCTCGATCCGAAAATATTGGTCTATGATAGTTCGGAGTATGCCGAGTTCAAGCGTTTCCCCGACGTGGCTTACGCCAACCACGTCACCCATATGGCGGTTTCGCCCTCTAGCTTACTCAATATGATCAAGGTTTATCGTGAGGAGCAGTTGCGGCGGCTTTTCGCCCACATGAAATGCATGATGGTGGCCGGTGAAGCTTTCAAGCCGGAACTAGCCAAGGCCTGGAACCGCAACGACTGGGATTTCAGGTTGATCAACTTATACGGTCCCACCGAGGCGACCGTTTACGCCACGGCTTACGAGTTGGTCAAGGGCAACGATTATGGCACCAATATTCCGATTGGTCAACCATTGGCAGGTTGCCATTATCAAATCGAACATCCGAACGCGAGTGGCGTCGGCGAATTGGTTTTATCCGGCCAAGGAATTGCCCACGGCTATCTGAACAACCAAGCTGAAAATAAAAAAAGATTCCGTGATGTTGCTGGCGTCAGATCATTTCGGACAGGTGACCTGGTCAGCCAGGAAAATAGCCAGATCATCTTCCATGGGCGTAACGATCAGCAGGTCCAAATCAATGGGATCCGAGTGGAATTGGGCGAAATTGAATCCCGGATTTCCGAGGACCAGGAGATCACTGACGCGGTGGTTTTCAGTGATGGCGCCACGATTTCCGCGGTCGTCACCGCTGCCAATCAAGCTTTAGATGTGCCGGCATTGCAGAAACGTCTGATCAGTCGGATGCCCCGCTACATGATCCCCAGTGACATTCGCGTGCTGGCGCAACTTCCTTTGAACGCCAGTAATAAAGTTGATCGCAAACAACTGAAGCAGCTATTCCAACCAGCCGCGGCCACTAACGCCGCAACACCAGCGGCCACGGATCAGAGCACCGAAATTTTGGTCGGCTTGATGCAACGGGTACTTGCTAGTAAGACTAAGCAACAGTTTGACGCCCAGACCGATTTCTTCCGTGCCGGCGCGGATTCGCTGGATACGATCGGCTTATTGACCGAAATTGAAACGACCTTTGGCGTAGCGATCAGCGTCGACCAGGTGTATCAGTTGCGCACCGCGGAGAAACTGATCAGGCAAATTCAGCGCGAATCCAATTCGACGGCACCCAACGCTGGGACCGAACTCGCGCGCGGGGTCACGTCAAACAATGATCAAGCCATCGCAAGTCTCAGCAAGCAGGTAGGCGCCTTCTTATTCGCGCCGAACGAGCTGGTTAAGCAGGCCACTTATGAGGCGCTTTACTTACAGCGGTTTTATTACGATAAATTTGCCAAGAACACCTTGCCGTTTGTTTTTAAAGCCAATGACAATGCCAGTGTCGCCGCGATCGAACAGGCGATTCGCCAGTTGATGCAGGAGAACACACTGCTTTACGCGAAAATTGTCAAGCGGCACGGCAAATTACTTTTCGAAGATTACGCGGTGCCCGCCGATTTGAAGATCCCGGTGATCAGAGTCCAAGGGGACGCGCCGCGATTCAATGACTTCGTGATCGCGAACTATGAAGATGAGCTGTTTTATGCCCGCTACCATCAAGGTTTCTTGGCTGTCTGGATGATTCTGGTCTATGACACCCATACCGATGTGGTGGGGTTGTTCGATCATACCGTGGCCGACGCGCCAAGCTTGACGGCGATCCGTGATCGGCTTAGTTTGCTTCTCAGCCCCGGCGACCACCCCTTAGTTGCGGTGCCACCTTATCAAGATTATTGCGCATTGATCCGGCAGAACAATACCGATCCCGACGCCACCTTGAACAATTGGTACATGCAAGCGTTAAAGAACTGCGCGGTGGCTCATCATGAAGCGGTGTTGGCCGATCTAGGTGGCATCGACAGTTGCCTCGTCGAAAAAGATTTCACCTTTGTGGATAGCGTGGATGCGACGATTCAGACCGCCTATCTGGTCGGCCAGCGGCTTTTACCTCTGCTTGACCAAAGTGCGGTGGCCGTGCGCACCATTATGAATATTCGCAACCTCCCGGGATTCACCTTTAACAAAACCGTGGGTGATCTGCATGTTAGTATGTCATTTCCCTACTATCAGACAGATACTTACGCGGCGTTTAAAGCCAGAGCACAGCGCGTCCTGAACTTGTTTGCCACTGAGAATTTCCGGCATTCTTCGATTTTAGAGGATGATGCCTTTCAGAATGACCCAGACCGCAATCAAATCAAGGCCATCGTCAGCGCCGCGGATCTGGTGGTGGTGAACTTCTTAGGTCGCGTGACGCATCAGGAGCTTGAAGCATTCAGGCGGGATGTGGTGACGATTCAGAAACGATTGAACGCCAGTGATCCGCGGGTGTATGTGACTGCGGTGGAAAATAAGGGCATGTTAGCGATTTTCAATAACAGAGGCTTACAGTGATAATGAAAATTTTGGTAGTAAGAATAACGAAGCGTGGTGATTGACGACCAACATCAAGTCAACGGGGCAACTCCGCCGGCGGATCAAGCCAGGGCAATCGTGGCGTTCGGTCCAGACTTGATCATTGGCGTGCCTTGATCCGCGAATCGAAGTGAATGGATCTGATCAGGGATGAATAAGAATAAAAGATATTTATTTTCAAGTCGAAGTATTTCCAAGATCGGGGACGTGCTGTTCGATTATGGCAACGTCACTTGGATGGCGGGACTTAGCGCCGGTATGGCCGCAAAGTACGTGGCCTTATACCAATCGGTCCAATCAGTCGTCTCGATCATCTTTAATTTATTCGGCGGGGCGGTGGCCGATAAAGCGAATCGGAAAAAGTTGATCGTCGTGGCCAACGTCTTGAGCGGATGCGCCTGTATCATCATCTCGTTGTTCAATCAAACCGCCACCATGGCTTTAGGCATGATCGTGGTTAATTCATTCTTGGCGCTCATTGGCGCTTTCTCCAGTCCGGCGTATAAATCGATCATTCCTCTAGTTATGAAAAAGGATGATATCCTAAATTTCAACGCCAATATGGAAACGGCGATCCAAATCATCAATGTTAGTGTGCCCGTGCTGGCGTTACCCTTGGTAAAACTCGTTGGCGTTCGCGGCGCGTTGTTGATCGATGGGGTTTCATTTTTCATCAGCGCCTTACTCAACAGTTTCATTGTCGCCCGTGATCCAAACACGTCTCGGGTTGGCAAACGCCCTGGCATTCTTGTTAGTATTTTCGATGGGCTCAAATATGTGCTTCATGATGCGACTGTCCGACTACTGCTGATCGTTTCGGCGCTGATCAATTTGTTTTTGGCTGGCTATAATTATCTGTTGCCCTTTGGCGGAAATATCTTTATGGACAATAAAGCCTATGCCATGCTCCTCAGTTCGGGGGCGATCGGCTCGATCATTGGCGCGTTCATGTCCAATAAAATCAGGAAAAGAATCAGTGTCTTTTCGTTACTGAGCTGGTTGGCCGCCAGTGGTGTGTTTATTGTTTTGATGGCCCTGTCACCCAATCTTGTCGGCACGATCATCGCCAACGCGATTTTTGAAATCTGCTTGACGATCTATAACGTCCAGTTCTTTAGTATTTTACAAATGAGCGTGAATGATGAAATTCAAGGCCGGGTTTTTAGCGCCGTCTTTACGGTGGCGGTCTTGTTCATGCCGGTGGGCACTTGGATGTTCTCCGAGTTCGTTTCGATTCGGGCCAAATGGGGCTTCCTGTTTGCCGGCTTGGGCATTTGCGTCACGGCGCTCATCGGGATGAGTTACGAGAAAATCTGGCGAAAGAGCAGTCACTAAGCCACTTCTCATGGGCCACACCAACCGGCTGGCGCCGATGGGTTGAGGAGAACTAAAGTGTCTTATGAAATAGAAACACTTAAATAGAAATGCTAAAATAGAAACGCTAAAATAGAAATACCGAATCAGAAATCTTGGGATTTTTGATTCGGTATTTTTTTGTGACGGCAAAAACCTGCCAGATTGCGTACTTATCAAGGTGAGCACGTTTAAAAAAACAGCCGACCAGTCACTACGAAAGTGACTAGACTGCTGTTTAAGGTGAGACTGATTATTGCGTCGTGCTACTGCTGCCAGTTCCTGGCGATTCGGTGTCACCGCCATTGCCGCCACCTGTTGTTGGGGAACTGCTACTGGAGCTGGAATCGTTGCCGCCAGGTTCGGTCGGGGTGGTCGTGGTGCTACTGGACGAAGATTCACCGTTTCCAGGTTGCTCCTGATCGATTGCGCTACTACTCGTCGAACTTTCACTGGAACTGGAACTACTACTCTCTGAGGATGATTCATCCGTTTGATCATCGGTCGCGCTGTCAGGCTCAGAACCTTTGACATACAATTCGCCGCCTTGGCTGACGACACTACTAGGCATGGTCCAATCCGAGTTGCTGACTTTTTGGCTGAGGTAAACCATCATGTAGCGGTAAATCAACTGGGCAATCGTTTGATTGGCCACCCCGTGTTGATTGGCCTTGTCGTAGCCGGTCCAGACCGCGATCGAGTAATGCTTGGTATAACCAGCGAACCAAGAATCCTTGACCGTATTGTTCAAGGCCGCATTCTTGGCGATTTCTTTATCTGTATAGCCGGTGGTCCCGGTTTTGCCAGCTTGGTAAAGGCCGGAAATGGCGGTGCTGGTCGCGCTGCCATTGGTGATCACGTCCTTCAACACATCGGTGATCATGTACGCCGTGGAAGCCTTCATCGCCCGCGTGCCTTCGTTGCTGTCGGTGTAATCGTGTTCGATTTTGTCAGCGGTGGTGATTTTCTTGATGTACTGCGGTTTGTAATAGGTCCCACCATTGGCAAACGCGTTGTAAGCGGAAGCCACTTGCAGGGTGGAAATATTCGCCCCGATCCCGACGGATAAGCCAGCGCTACTAGGAATCTTGATTCCTAGATTGCTGACGAATTGGCTGGCCTTGGTCAAGCCGACTTCTTCCAGCGTCCGGACAGCAGGGATATTCCGGGAAACGGCCAGTGCCTGCCGCAAAGTCATCGTGCCTAGATACTTACGGTCCCAGTCCATCAAACTAATATTGGTGCCTGGGTAGGTATAAGGGGTATCCTCAACCTTTTGGGCGGTGGACCAGTCGAGATATTCAAAGGCCGGCGCGTAATCCAAAAGTGGTTTGATCGTTGAGCCGTTGCTGCGATCGGTTTGTGTCGCTCGGTTCAGCGCCATTTGCACATTGCCGACCTTACGATTACCGATCATCGCGATCACATTGCCGTTATTGGGATCGGTGATCGTGACCCCAGTTTGGAACAAATCATCTGGGAAGGCAATCTGTGTCCCATTGACCAATTGATAAAGATACTTTTGCGTTGGTAAATCCAAGTTGGTCACCACAGACAAATTGTCGCGGTAGGGGTCATAGCCCTTGCTCTTGATTGCCTTGATGACTTCCTGGATGTACGCGTCGGCGACCAGCGCATTGTCATTGGATCCGGCCGCCGCTGCTTTCGCCT
Source organism: Lapidilactobacillus achengensis (assembly GCF_003946655.1). Lineage (GTDB taxonomy): Bacteria > Bacillota > Bacilli > Lactobacillales > Lactobacillaceae > Lapidilactobacillus > Lapidilactobacillus achengensis. Next base: position 116,801 of record NZ_RHOV01000001.1, on the reverse strand, counting down.
GTAAACCAGTATCGATGGCGGTCGCCTTGGCGGTAGCTGCTTCACTGGCCGAGATCTTGCCATTGTCAGCCATCGCTTGAATGACCAGATCACGCCGGTTTTTCGCCGCTTCGGGGTGCACATAAGGATCGTAATTATTCGGGGAGTTGGGGATCCCGGCGATCAGTGCCGTCTGGGCAATAGTCAGTTTGTCCAGATCCTTGCCATAATAGTAGGTCGCCGCAGTTCCCATGCCATAGATCCCATTGGCCTCATAAACCGCGTTGATATAGTACTCCAGAATCTGCTCCTTGGAAAAGTGCCGTTCCACTTGCATTGCCAGCCAAGCTTCTTGGGCTTTACGCCGCAAGGTTTGATCAGACTTCTTGGTGGAGAAGTAAGTCAGTTTGACCAGCTGCTGAGTCAAGGTGCTCCCACCTTGGGGATCACTATTCGGGTGCGTCAAGTTATAAAAAGCCGAAGAAGCAATTCGAATCGGATCGATCCAAAACGGCTCATTGTAGAAACGGCGGTCCTCGATCGAGACGACCGCGTCCTTCAGTTGTTGCGGGATCGCGGTGCTCTTCACATTGGTCCGATTCTCGCTACCTAGCTTCGTCAGAACTGTTTTGGCATCGGCGGCATAGATGGTCAAACTTTGGCCGCTTTCCAATTTACTGGCGGATAATGCTGGTGCATCCTTCGCATAGTAGGCGAACAGCCCGACACCAAAAACGGTGCCCGCCACGATCAGCCAAAGGAACCATTTGATGATCCGCCGCCACAGTGGCTTTTTCTTCTTAATTGGCTTCTTCGAGCGTTTGTTCCGTGTTTGCGCAGCTTTCCGCGCCTCGCGAGTCATTGCTTTATTTTGTTGCGCCATAAAACGATCACCTATTTTTTCAAATTTGTCTTCTGGATCAATTGATCAACTGCCGTTAAGTAATCTAAGCTGGGTCGATAATGCAACCGTAATTCATAGCCCGTGGCCGCGATCTCGGTTAGACTGATCGACTTACGCCCAGTAGTTTGCGCTTGCTGCCAATGCTGGATCAACAGGGAAGCGGGCGTGACGAAATACCGATTCAAACTGGTGAATCGCATGATCGTGAAACAGATGCCACCTTGTTGCAAACAGCGTTGGAAATGGTCGACCTGATGTTGATGGAAATTCTTCAAGGGGAAAGATTGTTTATTGGTGGTTTCCTTGGCCTCAAAGTCCAGATAATAACCTTGGTAAACCCCGTTGTAGTCGGTCGTCGAGGCCTGACGGAAATAAGCCTCACGAATCACCGCTTGACTGCGTTGCGGATAGTCCACCTTAACGATCTGGATCGGCGTCGGCTTCTTATAGATCACCGCTTGTCCTTGCTGACGGTAGAAGTCGTTGCTTTCATTGATGGTTTCTTCCAAAGTCATGCCCCGGCCGCCAAAAATCACTTTTTGTGACCGCGGGCGCGGCTGTTTTGTGTTAGACTGAGATTCATCTGGTTGAAATTGATATGGTTGCCCATTTGGATAATTGATTATCATTGTCGACACTCCCAATGCCCACATTATACCAGATTGTCCCCCTGAACTTCATTAGAAAGGCTGTTTCCCCATGGCAAATCGATTGTGGTTGACTGGTTATCGTTCGTACGAACTCAATGTTTATCAAGATACGGACCCGAAATTGAAAGTTATTAAGTATTCGCTAAGAAATACCTTACAGCGCTATCTAGATGATGGTCTGGAGTGGGTGTTGACCGGCGCCCAATTAGGCACGGAGCAGTGGGCGGTTAGCACGGCGGTGGAGCTGAAAGCAACTTATCCCCAATTGCGGGTCGCGATCATGTTGCCGTTTAGTGCGTTTGGGCAACAGTGGAACGAGAAAAACCAAAACAAGCTGGCGCAGATCCTGGCCCAAGCTGATTTTGTTGGCTACACTTCTCAGGAGCCCTATCGCAATCCCAGCCAGCTACAAAATTATCAACACTTTATGGGGCAGCATACCGAACGAGCCTTGCTGTTGTACGATCCGGAACATCCGGGCAAGCCGCGTTATGACTACGAATACATTACTCAAACCTTGCAGCCTCAAGGGTATGAATTAGAACTGATCGATTTCTATCAGTTGCAAGATCAAGCCGACGAAATGAATCAACGGGAGTGAGTTTTGCAAGTAATCGGGAGAAATCGGGAGTTTTAGTTCTCATTTGCTTGATTTTTTGGTATACTGTTAAAGATGCGTGATCGATGATTAATGAGGTGCAAGAATTTATGGACAAACCAGAAGAGAATCGCGAATTCAAAATCAATCTTTCACCTGAAGACATTGTTAACAAGGACTTCAAGAAAAAGTATCGTGGTTACGACGATGCGGAGGTCGATCCCTTTTTGGATCAAGTCATTCAGGATTATGAGAGTTTTCGTAATCGAATCAAGACCTTAGAGCAGGAGAATACGCGCCTGGTCAAGCGGGTCGATGAGTTGTCGCGCCAACTTGATACCAACGGCGCGAGTACGCCGAGCTTCAATAGCGGTGTTTCCGCGGTGCAAAATACCACTAATTATGATATTTTGCGGCGGATCAGTAACTTGGAGCGTCATGTGTTTGGCGAGAAAGAAGCGGCGAAGATCGCAGGTAATCCTGCAACAACTCAGCCAACAACGCCGACACAACCGAGTAATAATTTCGGCGGTCCAAGCCAAATCGATCGGTTCTAAATAACACCGATCATCGCAACATCATCAATTCATGTGAATAATGGTAAGTTTCGAGTAATCGCGGTTTATTTCGGATAAACTGAGGAAAGTCCACGCTCGCACAAGCTGTGATGCTTGTAGTGTTCGCGCTTAGCCCAATAAGCTAAGGTGCCTGGTGACAGGTAACGGCAGGCAGCGACCTAAAGTATACGCCATGGTCAATGCCTTGAAAGTGCCACAGAGACGATGCGCCCCTGAAAATCGGCGCCTGGAACGGGTAAACCCCACGAGCGAGCAACCCAAATTTTGGTAGGGGAGTCCTACGGCGGAAATCGAACCTAAAGTAGGAGCGTCAGCAGATAGATGATTACTGAAGATCAGAATGGACCTAATTCTGGTTGGAACAAAACGTGGCTTATAGAAATTTACCAAGGTGGTTGGCGCAAACTCGTTTTGCGTCAATTTTTTTCAGAAAAAATCAAACTGTCCACTAAACGGCAGTTCCTTAAAACAGCAAATATTGGCGGCAAATACGCTTGTTGAGGATTAGTCTTTAACAATCCGGTTTGCCAGGAACATTAAGCAAGATTGGCATGATTAACATTTGTATTTGTGAGGAGGCAACAAATGACCTATCAGTTAATGGCCACCATGGCGGCCGGCTTCGAAGCAATCGTGGCGAAAGAATTACAAGCGTTGGGGTATCAGACCCAAACCGATAACGGCCGTGTTTATTTCCAGGGTGAGGCCGCGGACATCATCAAAACCAACTTATGGCTGCGCACCGCTGACCGAGTGATGATCATCGTGAAGACATTCAAGGCGATGGATTTCACCGAATTATTCGATCAAGTCAACGCGATTCCTTGGGAAACTTATTTGACGATGGACGCGCAATTCCCGGTCACTGGCCGCTCGGTAGCTTCGAAACTGCACAGCGTCCCCGACGTGCAAGCCATCACTAAAAAGGCGATCGTGCAACGGTTGCAGGATGCTTACCATCGCCGCTCCCGGTTACCAGAAACGGGCGCCCTCACCAAAATTGATATTCGCTTGCGGAAGAATCAAGCCGAGTTGTTGATCGATACTACCGGCGACAGCCTCTTCAAACGTGGGTACCGGATCGATCACGGTGGCGCGCCCTTGAAAGAGAATTTCGCCGCTGGTCTGATTGCCCTCACACCTTGGCGGGCCAATGATCCATTTCTTGATCCAATGACTGGCTCAGGCACGATTGCCATTGAAGCGGCCCTAAAAGCGCGAAATATCGCGCCTGGATTGAAGCGGCATTTCGCTTTTGAGCAGTTTGCGGCCATCACACCAGAAATGGTGGCGGCGGCGCGCGCGGCGGCCCAAGCCGAGATCAGAAACGATCTGACCTTGCAGATTTTTGCCAATGATATCGATGAAACCATGATCGCGTTGGCGAAAGTCAATGCCGCCCAAGCCGGCGTTCTCCACGACATCACCTTCAAGCAGGTCGCCGTGAAAGACTTCAAGACCGACCTGCGGAACGGCATCATCATCGCCAATCCACCATACGGGAAACGCTTGAACGACCAGAAAAAAGCCCGCGAGATCTATGCGGACATGGGCCAAGCTTTCCGTCCCTTGACGACTTGGAGCAAATACATTCTTACCAGCGATCTAGAATTCCAGAATTTCTACGGACAGCGCGCCACGAAACGGCGCAAGCTCTATAACGGTTATCTCCGAACCGACCTGTTCCAATATTGGGGCCGCCCAGATTACAAAAACAAGAGTGAGAGCCAACCTGGGTAGTGCTTGAGCATTAGCCTAGTCGCTGTTTTGGAAGCGTACTATGCTTCCGGAACAGTGACGTAGCTAAGCGGAAAGCACTGGGTTGGCGAACACGTTTCGAATCATGTCCGCGGCATAAGCTGCGCGAAGCGTTGGTGGTGGGCAGATGTGGTAGGGCTTCAGGTCGGGCTGGGGGTGGTGGAACGCTGCGGGCACGATTTTGAGCTTTTCGGAAACCCACCGAAAATCTCAAAACTCGGCCTTATTGTAGGCGATAAATCGCCAACAATAATATCGCGGCTGACTCACCCCCAGCCCGACCTTCCGCCAGCAAGCAAACAGCCCACCAACGCCAGAGTGCGGAACACAACGGGTTGACTTCGAGCATTAACCTAGTCAGGATTTTGGAGGCCGGTCTTCATCTCCAGAAGCCTGACGTAGTTAAGCGCAGAAGACAGTTTAGCGCACGCTCCAGCTGCTCAATGTCTTACTAATACGATTAAGTGGCGCCACGCCGAGTGATAGGTGATGTCCAATCAATGGAAGGTCACGCGATTGCCGACCCGAGGATTGAGGATGAATACATTTCAAAAAGACGAGCAGGATGGATGACTGCTCGTCTTTTTGTTGCTGTTTTCTCGGTAGGTTAACATTTGAGAAGCGCTTTAAATAAAGTGGTCGCGATGCAGCCGGTAGATCACCCAGCCGATCGGAATGATCGAGATCAAGATCGAGAAGAGCCAACCCCATTCTTTGTCGGCGAGGGGCAGGGTCATATTCATCCCGTAAAATCCAAAAATAATCGGCGGAATCATTAAGACAACGGAATAGATCGTCAATAGTTTCATCACTTGGTTCAAATTATTATTCAACAGGTTGTTGTAGGTGTTCGATAACTTGTCCACGATGTCACTGTTCAATTCCAGCATTTCTTGGGCTTGCCGCGCTTCGACCTCCACATCTTCCAGCTGAGATTGACTGATACTACTCAGCTGTAAATTGGCTGCTCGCCGCGCCGCCAAGCTTAGTTGGCTGATGGCGACTAAATTACCGTTGGCGCCAGTTAAATAGTAAGTCAGATCCGTACTTAAATTAGCCAGTTCAAAAATATGCTTCGAATTATTCCGCTGACGTTGCCGTAAATGAGTTTCAATTTGAGCGCGCACCTGGGTCAACCGCTGAATATGATCAAAATAGGTCGTCGTGATCTCAAACAATAACGAGAAAATCGAATCCCAAACGCCCTTAGTCTGATCACCCACATTCAGATCCGTGGTCATTGACAGCACGTATTTGGTCTGCTCCGTCACGAACACAAACAACAGATTATCCTTGATGATAAAGCTGACCGGATGGATCACGCGGCGATCTGCTTCGGTGGCGGCGACCGGCACATTATAAACAATCAACCAATTTTGCGTGAAAGAATTGAATTCGACGCGCGCCCGTTCCAGCGGGTCCGTCGCGTAACGCAAGAACTCCCCCGTCAAATGATAATTATCCATTAATTCCGTGCGATCTTGCGGCGTCATCGCGATCACCGAGATGATTTGATTATCCGCCTTGGTCTTTCGTCCTACCCGTAACATAACTTGCTCCTTCGCGATAATGATAATTACAGCCTAATGCAAAATCGGTCGAGAAACAAGTTTATTCGCAAACTTCTGCCAAAGTTGAGCAGGGGGCCAGCTACACCAGGCGTCAGAATAGCCAGCGCGCGCAATCGACCCCGTTAAACAAACGAATAAAAAAGGCAAGCCCACATTTTACGTGAGCTTGCCTGGCCAACCAAGACTTGTGCTTATTGCGCCAGCAAATCGATCAGCTGTTCTTGACTGATCCCGGTGAAATACTGACTAACATCGAGTTTCGCCAAGGCCGTAGTCAAATGACCGCGATCATAAATGATGCCGGTTAGATGATCCGCGAGTTCATGGACATCCTGAGGACCGAAGAAGTCCCCGAAGAAAGTGATGGCTTTGATGCGCCCATTTTCCACTAACATCCGAGCGTCGATCGTGCCATAATCGAAGTGTTTCCGTTTTTGAATACTGAATTGAGGATTCTTGCCGTAGACCCAGTTCCAGTTACGGTAAGTGTCTTGAGCAATCAAGTCGATGGCCGCTTGATCCTCAGCGGTAAGCCGATATTCCTTATCCGCGACTTCCGCCAAATCAGCCACCCCAAAGATTTCTTTGATCAGGCGGTCACGGAACTGTTCCGTGGTCAGCCCCTGAAATTCTGGGCGTAAGTAAGGCTTGATGTTGGTGACCCGCGAACGAATCGACTTAATGCCTTTAGAGGCGATTTTATCGGCGGGGACATTCAACGCCTTGGTCAAGACGTCCAGATCCACGTCAAAGGAGAGGGTGCCGTGACTGAAAGTCTTGCCGTTACGCGTATACATGGCATTGCCGGAGAACTTCTTCCCGTCAACGAGAATATCATTGCGCCCACTGACTTCAACGGAACTCGCGCCCATCTTCTGCAAAGCCGTCACGATCGGTTGGACGAAGGACTTGAAATCGCCAAACGTCTGATCCTTGGCGTCAACGACGAAACTGAAACAAAGATTGCCCAAATCCTGGTAGACCGCGCCGCCGCCGGATAAACGCCGGGTCACAGTGATACCGTGTTCTTCCACGTAAGTTTGGTTGATTTCCTCGAAAGTATTCTGATTGCGGCCCACAATGATACATGGCGCTTCAATATAGAATAACAATAAAGGCTCATCAAAAGATTTCTGATTCATCAGGTATTGCTCAGTCGCCAAGTTGTCGCGAATATCGCGCTTGGGCATGACCACATAGTACATAACGACCCCTCCAATGACCGCCGCGCCAGGCACGACAGTTTAAATTCTTGCACTTCCAGTCTAGCAAACTTCGCTATGAAAAACGACTAAAAAGAATTGCGAACAATTAAAAAAGAGTGTGAGCCAGTCCGGGAGCTTCTGAGCATTAACCTAGTCAGGATTTTGGAGGCGCACCATGCCTCCAGAAGCCTGACGTAGCTAAGCGGAAGAAGCTAGGGTGGGGATCATGTCCGCGGCTTGCGCTACGAGAATCGGGGTGAGCTCGCTGTGGGCGTCACTTTGAGCTTTTCGGAAGGGCGCCGAAAATCTCAAAGCTGAGCCTTGGTCTAAGTGGCAGAGCCACTAAGACCAATTTCACGGCGAGCTCACCCCGATTCTCTCCGCTCCAGCCGCTCACCGTTTTCTTATTCGCTCTAGCGCTGGCACCATCTGATCAGCGATGTCCAATCGGTGGCAAGTCACGAAATGGACGACCGTGGTTATCGAACTCAATTCATCTTGTTGGTGACCCTAGGACACTTGGCCTGCTACCCAAATCAAGTCTTTCGATAAAATTTCGAAATAGATTGTCAGCGCTCGCCGGCTGTATGGAGGGGGGCATTAGTCTTCTGACCAGGCGTGGTGTGGTAAAGCTTGCAGGCATTATTCGGCAGTCCATTTAAAAAACCATCGACTCCCCAAGGAATCGATGGTTTCAATCGAACGGTTTCAGTTGGCTGCCAGGTGCACTTAGTCCTGCACAAAGCTAACTTGGCTCATTACCTGACCACAAAGAGTACTGATCAACTTATGCAAATAATAACGGTAACGAGGAGATCTAAGAAAATACGAATAATAGCTTGATTAAGCTGGCCTTAGAATTTCTCCCAGTCCTTGGCCCAAATCATGGACATGGCCTTCTCACCAGTGTGGACACCGATCACCGGGCCAATGATGCTAGTATCAAAGGTAACTTGTGGAAATTTCTGGGAAAATTCTTGGAGCCATTCCTGTTTAGCGGCGGGATCGTTGGCGTCAAAAATCGTACACCTGATGGGGTAGTCCACCTCTGCGATCGCAGCCGCAAAATGGTCCATGATCCATTGAACCGCGCGTTTGGTTTGACGTTCCTTGGCGATCGCGGAAATCTCGCCTTTACCCGCGGCGTGAATATCAATGGAAAGGATCGGTTTGATTTTCAACAGCCCGGCCACAAAACTGGAGGCGTTACTTAGGCGGCCAGTGCGGCGTAAGTGGGCCAGATCATCGACCATGAAGTAGACCCCGGTCGTTTCCCGGAGGTCGGCTAGGGCGGTCATGATTTGCTCCGGATCAGCATCCGGGCTTTGCGCCATCTTACCCGCTAATTGGGCGGCAAAGGCCAACCCCGCGCAGGTAATGTGGGAATCAAACGCGTAAACTTTCAGGCGTTGCTCCTGAGCCGCATAAGCCGCTAAATTACTATAGAAAGAACTGATCCCGCTAGAGATCACGGGCGCGATCAGTGCCTCGTAACCCTGATCGGCCAATTGACCGACTAATTCTTGGACAGCCCCGATAGAAGGTTGTGACGTGGTGGGTAAGACCGGATCGGTACGCATCCGATCATAAAAAGGTTCCTGGCCAATATCGATCATGTCTCGTAACGTTTCATCGCCCCAGAGAATCGGGATCGGTAACACATGGATTTGATAGCGCGCGGCTTGCTCTGGTGTCAAGTAGGCGGTGCTATCAGTCATAACTGCAACTTTCATCTTGAAACTCCTTTTTAAGATAATGCCTAAATTTTATCATAGTTTCCCGCAAGATTCACGAGTTGCGGGCAAACTGTTTATTTTACCAACTGCCCATTGCCGGCGGAAACCGCTTAAGTCGCCCGAATCAAGGGACTTGGCCACTCCAACCTTTTTCCCACGCGCTAAATCGAAAAAAGTCGCCCGGCCGAGTATAATTATTAGACTTACTTTAAACAAGTTGATATATTGGAATCAAGGAATAAAATTCAAATTGAGTTGGGAGTTTTTATGATGAATCAAGACTATTTAGCATTATTGAAACAACGACGGTCGATCTATGCCTTAGGTAAGGAAATCACCTTGACCGATGAGCAAGTGGTTGACTTGGTGGAAGCGGTGGTCGCGGAATCACCGACCGCCTTCAATAGCCAAACGACTCGGGCTGTTTTTCTATTCGGGGCGAAGCATGATCAACTCTGGGAGCTGATCGCCAAACGCCTGGAAAAAGAAGTTCCCGATCCTGAAGCGTTCAAACGCACGGCCGCTAAGCTGGCGACCTTCAAGGCTGGTCACGGCACGATTCTGTATTACACGGATATGGCAGTCGTTCATGATCTGGAACAGAATTTCCCGCTATACCGCGATAATTTCCAAGACTGGTCGGAGCAAGGTCAAGGCATTATGACCGTCGGCGTTTGGACAAGCTTGGCGAATAACGGGATCGGCGCCAGCCTGCAACATTACAACCCGCTGATCGACGCGGAAGTAGCGGCGGCCTTTGATATTCCAAGCACCTGGCGTTTACGGGCGCAAATGCCTTATGGTTCCATTGAAGCCCCCGCTGGTGACAAGGATTATTTGCCTGCTGATCAGCGCTTCCGGGTGCTCAAGTAGACCCGTCAGCGCTGGCTGATCTGATGTTAGTTAGTTGTTAGTTAATGATCAACAAAAAAGTCTTAACTGGACCCACATCCGGTTAAGGCTTTTTTGAAACGTGTTTGTTATCCCAGCTCATTGCGCTTAACAACGTCAGGCCTGACTTCCATAGATTGCCTGACGCGCTAGGTGGTGGGCGGTGGTATTCTGGCGATCGGTGATTTGCTTGACGATAAAGAGCTGGCACTGGTCACTGACCGCCAGAATTTGTTTCAGTTCGGTGTCATAGTGCTTGGCGTAGCGCTTGGTCAAGGCCTGCGCCACCAATTGGCTATCGGTTTGTAAAATTACGGCGCTGGTCGCCAAGGGCCAATGCTGCGCCAAATAGGTCAGCCCGGCCAGGACCGCCGCGAATTCGGCATGATGATTGTCGGTGTAGGGAACCTGTTGTTGCCAACGCACCGCCATTTCCGGTCGATCATGATCTTGAATGAAGAAGCCTAGTCCCGTGATTTGCCGCGCGCGATCCACCGCAGCATCCGTTGTCAGCCAAAGCATCGCCACACTCCTGACTCGCTAAATGATCCGATTCACCGCCACGAGCGAACAGCGGCGGCGACGTGATCACCTGGCGTGATTGATAGTCCCATTGTACAACAGTCTGTGATAAGATAGACGATGAGGTGCGCCTTTTATGAAAATAACGAAGAAAATCTACTGTCAAACACTGACGTTGAATCGTCTGAATCTCTGGCTTTGGACCACCGCGATCCTGCTGCTGGGCGTGATCTTTCAATTGGAAATGACCGGCGCGGTTAGTTGGATTGCCGTCGGGCTCGGCCTGATTTTTCTAGGGTTGGCTACATATTTGGGATTAAGTTCCTATGTACAGCTCGACCAAACGACCGGTCAGTTACAACTCCATTTTCCCTTCCGTCGCCAAGCCTTTACGTTACCTTTAGCAGAAGTCCAGCGGTATGATTTCAGTAAACGCACGATCACGGTGGCCACCACGAAAGCGAAAGAATATCGACTCTGGCTCAGCGCGAAACACGTCCGTGAATTCCAAAAAATGATCATCCAAAAGGGGCAAATTGAACCATGAAAACAGATATTGCCATTGCACAAGCAAATCAAGCCGCGCCGATCGAGACGATTGCGGCCAAATTAGGCCTCACCGCCGCCGAGATCGAGCCCTATGGTCATGACAAGGCCAAATTACCAGGTGCCACTTTGGCCAAATTGCGGCAACGACCGCTAGGCAAGTTGGTTTTGGTCACGTCGATCAATCCTACCCCTGCAGGGGAAGGCAAATCAACAGTTACCGTCGGCTTGGCGGATGCCCTGAATCAAAGTCACCATTCTGCGGTGATTGCCTTACGGGAGCCTTCTTTGGGCCCAGTGATGGGCATGAAGGGCGGGGCCACCGGTGGCGGTTACGCGCAGGTGGTGCCCATGGCGGACATCAATCTGCACTTTACTGGGGATATGCACGCGCTGACCGCGGCCAACAACACTTTGGCCGCGTTGATCGACAATCATTTACACCAAGGTAATCAATTGAACTTGGATCCGAAACGGATTCGCTGGCCCCGAGCGTTGGACATCAATGATCGCGCCTTGCGGGAAACAATCATTGGTTTGGGGAAACCAGCAAACGGTCAGATGCGCAGCGCCAGTTTCCAAATCACGGTGGCCAGTGAAATGATGGCGATTCTCTGCCTGGCCCATGATTTGACCGATCTCAAAAAACGCTTGAATCAGATTTTGATTGGCTATACTTACCAGCGCCAACCTGTTTTTGTCGCGGATCTAGGCGTGGCGGGCGCTTTGACTGTGCTGTTGAAGGACGCGCTTTGGCCTAACTTGGTCCAAACTTTGGAACAAACGCCAGCAATCATCCATGGCGGTCCCTTCGCGAACATTGCCCATGGGTGTAATAGTATTTTGGCCACGGAGGCCGCGCTCCACGCTGGGGAATACGCGATTACCGAAGCCGGCTTCGGCGCTGACCTAGGCGCGGAGAAGTTCTTGGATATTGTTACGCCGCAGCTGCCCAAAGCCCCTGATGTGATCGTGGTCGTGGCGACCATTCGCGCCTTGAAATATAATGGCGGCCAGCCATTGGCGGACCTGGATCACGAGAACCTAGCGGCGTTACGCCAAGGCTACCAAAATCTTCAACGCCATTTGCGCAACATGCAACGCTACCAAATTCCCGTCGTTGCCAGTATCAACCAATTTGCGACTGACACCAGCGCCGAATTGACGCTTTTACAAGATTTGATCGCGGCGGATCACGTGGACAGCGCCCTAACTTCAGTGTTCGCTGACGGGGGTAAAGGCGGCTTGGCCTTGGCGGATCTAGTCGTCACCGCCGCACAACGGCCGGCCACCTACCAACGCCTATACCAGGATAGCGCCGATGTGGTCACGAAATTGACCACGATCGCGCAGAAAATCTACGGCGCGGCCGCCGTTGAATTGACCCCAACCGCCCAGCGCCAACTCCGCCAATTGCGCAAATTTGGCTGGGAGAACTTACCGGTTTGTATCGCCAAGACCCAATATTCTTTCTCGGATGATCCGAAAGCTTTGGGCGCGCCTAGTGGCTTCACCTTAACGATTCGCGAACTGATTCCTAAATTGGGCGCAGGCTTTATCGTCGCCATGGCGGGAAATATCTTGACGATGCCAGGTTTACCGGCTCACCCGGCGGCGGAAAAAATCGATATTGACGCTGATGGGCAAATCACCGGTTTGTCCTAGACGAACCATTCTAAACTGTTACGCGCTGCGTAAAACCGAAGGAGAAAAAAATAGATGCAGATTTTTATCATGGTGCTGGGAGCGCTGGTTCTTGGCGGCGATCAATTACTCAAATACTGGATCACGCAAAATTTAGCCATGGGGCAGGCGCGGACAATGTTGCCTGGCTTGTTGTCCTTGACCCGGATCAACAATAGTGGCGCCGCTTGGAGTAGCTTTGAAGGGCAGACCTGGTTCTTCTATATTGTGACCATCGTGGCTTTGGCGGTGATCCTACCTCTGTTGGTCCGCGCGTTTCGGCGCCACGACAGTCTGGTCTACTTTAGTGGGTTGGTTTTGATTTTGGCGGGCACATTAGGCAATTTCATTGATCGGGCGCGGCAAGGTTTTGTTGTCGATATGTTTCAACTGGACTTCATCAACTTTCCTATTTTCAATGTGGCTGATATGGCGTTGACGGTCGGGGTGATCTTGATCTTCATTTATGTGCTCTTTCTCGACCGTGACGAGGACACAACTTCGAAAGGATCGCAGCGCTAATGGACAAACAAACTTTCACCATTCAAGCCGAACGGGGCCGCTTAGACAAGGTTCTCAGCCAAATGTCCCCGGAATTAAGTCGTAGTCAGGTGCAAAGCGCAATCAAAGCGGGGCAGCTGTTGGTCAATGGGCAACCCACGCGGGCCAAATATAGCGTTCAAACCGGTGATCAAATCGAATTGAGCCTCCCAGAGCCGACACCGATCGCCGCCGAACCTCAGGAAATGCCTTTGGATATCATCTACGAAGATGATCAAGTCCTGGTGGTCAATAAGCCACAAGGACTGGTCGTTCACCCCAGTCCGGGCCATCCCGACGGCACCTTGGTCAACGGACTGTTGGCGCACGGGCAGCTGTCCAGCATCAATGGCCAGATTCGCCCAGGAATCGTGCACCGCATCGACAAGGATACCTCAGGGTTGTTAATGGTGGCAAAAACCGACCAGGCCCATCGTAGTTTGGCGGCCCAACTGAAGGCCAAAACAAATCTCCGGCAATATTTGGCTTTGGTTCACGGGGTGATCAGCGCCGACACCGGCACGATCGACGCGCCGATCGCCAGAGATCCTAAGAATCGCCAGCGTCAAGCCGTGGTTGCGGGTGGACGGCCTGCAGTCACACACTTTGAAGTGTTGGAGCGCTTTGATCAATTCACCCTTGTGGCTTGTCGCCTGGAAACTGGACGGACCCATCAGATCCGCGTCCATTTCCGTTACATTGGCCATCCTTTAGCTGGCGATCCGCTGTACGGCCCGAAAAAGACCTTGCCTGGTCACGGTCAATTTCTCCACGCTGGGACGCTAGGTTTCACCCACCCAACGACAGGAGAATGGTTAACCTTCTCAGTTCCGGTACCAACGATTTTCCAACAGACACTGGTGCGACTACGCGCCCAACAAGCGCACCAGACGCACCCAGCAGCAGGAACCAAGCGAGACTGAATTAGCAGGGGCTTGTCCACTGCCAACAGATGAACGCGGCGCGGTGGCCAGTTCCCGTTCCCCACCTGGCTGGCATGGTCCTGGTCCGGTGTCCAGCGTGCTTGACTTTTATTATCCTGATCCCTAGACTGAAATTATCGACCTGAGCTTGGACCGGGAAAGCGGGCCGCTCATTCTTTTCAGCGCGGGATAGCAGTGATGTTTGACTCACGGCCACAAGGGGACGTGAGTTTTTTTAGGAGGAGACCCATGACAAAAGTAGTCTTGGACAAAACGGCGATGCAACGCGCGTTAACGCGGATCACCTATGAAATTATCGAACAGAATCGCGGGCTCAACGACTTGGTGATTGTCGGCGTCAAGACCCGCGGCATTGTGTTGGCCCAGCGAATCGGCGAGCGGATCGCCCAATTGGAAAATACAAAGATTCCTGTTGTTGCCCTGGACGCGACTGAATATCGGGATGATCGGACCGTCAGCCAGCCCACACCACCACAATTAGCGACGCCGATCACCGGTAAAAATGTGGTGTTGGTGGATGATGTGCTCTATACCGGTCGCACGATTCGGGCGGCGTTGAATGCCTTGATGGCAGCGGGGCGGCCCCAAAAGATCGCCTTGGCGGTCTTGATCGACCGTGGTCATCGGGAATTGCCGATTCGCCCTGACTTTGTCGGCAAGAATATTCCCACCGCCCGGACCGAGAAAATCAAAGTCCAAGTGGCGGAGATCGACGAAATTGATCAGGTCATCCTGGCCTGAGTCAATGTTGCTGGCGTCAATGTTATTTTGATCGATGTCGCTTAGTTCAATGTTGCTTAGAACAATGTCGCTGGCAAGCGTGGCTAGGTTCGGCGCTGCTTGATTCCTAGCCGACGATCAGTCCTCATCCCTTAACAAGACCGGAAATGAAGGCCAAAATAATGAAACGATTTTTGATACTTGAAGATGGTACTGTTTTCCCAGGCGAGTCTTTCGGCGCGTCGATCAACACCACGGGAGAATTGGTGCTCTATACTGGCGCGACGGGTTACCAAGAAGCCATCACCAACAAGAGCTATACCGGCCAGATCATTGGGTTTACTTACCCCCAGCAAGGGGCGGTCGGTATCAATCGCGATGATTATGAATCGATCGAGCCCACCATCAAGGGGGTGGTGATCGGTGAATCTTACGAGCTGACCAGCCATTGGCGCGCGCAAATGACCTTGGATCAGTTTCTGCGCTCCAAGCGGATCCCTGGTCTAAAAAACGTGGATACCCGCCGACTCTATCGACATTTGGCGACTCACGGCAATATGAAGGCGAGCTTGATGGATACCCATGATGACCACGCCCATGATCAGATCAAGGCGTTGGTCGTGGCCAACAATCAAGTCAGTCAGGTCTCGACCAAGCAGGCTTATCCCAGTCCTAATATTGGGCGCAATGTGGTGGTTTTGGATCTCGGTCTGAAGAATACTGTTTTGCGGGAATTATCGAAACGTCAATGTAACGTGACAGTGCTGCCTTTTGACACGCCCAGCGAAACGATCACGACGATCTCGCCCGATGGTATTTTGATCAGTGATGGCCCTGGCAATCCCCAAGCCCTCACGAAAACCATCGCCACTTTGCAGGAGATCCAAGGTCATTATCCCATCTTCGCCATTGGCTTAGGCTTCTCGGTGGTGGCGTTGGCCAATGGACTGGCCGTTGAGGCGCGTCATTTCGCGCGCCATCAGATCAATTTAGTCGTCAAGGAGAAGATCACCCAGAATATTTGTCTGACTGCCCAAAATGGTAACTATGGTCTAACCGCGATCCCTGCGGACTCCAATCTGTTAACGACCCACTTGGCGGTCAATCATCAGGAAGTGCTGGGCTTTCGCCATCGATTCTTGCCGGTTTTCGCGGTCAATTTCGATCCTGAAGCCGCGGCTGGTCCCACCGACGCGCAACATTTGTTCGATGACTTCTTGGATCTAATGAACGCGGATATTGAGCGAAAGCAGAGGGTATTTTGATGGGTAAACGCACAGACATCGATAAAATCTTGGTGATTGGCTCCGGGCCCTATGTGGTCGGGCAATCCAGCGAATTCGATTATTTAGGTACCGAGGCCGTCAATACCTTGGCTGCCGCCGGTTATCAAGTGGTTTTGATCAACTCAAACCCGGCAACCAACATGACCGACCGGCATCCCAATGTTAGCATCTATCTAGAACCGATCACCGAGAAGTTTCTAACCGAGATCATTCGCAAAGAGCTGCCTGACGCGATTCTAGCGACTGTTGGCGGCCAAACGACCGTTAATCTAGTGATGGCGTTGCGGCGGTCGGGCTTGCTGGATCAATTGGGCGTGCAGATTCTAGGCACTGATCTTAGTCGCGAAACACCGGCGACCAACGTTGATCAATTTCAACAAGCGATGCAGGCGTTGGATCTGCCGATTTTAAGCAGCTTGATCGTCACGAACAGCGCCGAATTGACTCACGCCAGCAGTCAGTTAGGCTGGCCGATCATGGTGCGGCCGGTTAATTCCATTGGCGGAACAGGCGGGGGCATCGCTGAAAGTCAACACCAGCTCCAGCAGATTTTCAAACGGGCCGTGGCGTTATCGCCGCGGCATCAAGTCGCGCTGTGCCAAAGTGTGGTCGGTGCCAAAGAAATCGAATTCGAAATTTTACGCGATCGGGCCGATCAGGTGACCGCGGTTTTCAACTGCGAGCAATTAAATCCGGTGGGAATCCATTCTGGCGATTCAATCACGCTGGCACCGATCCAGACCCTGACCGATCGCCAAGTGCAACAACTGCGGCAAACCGCGATCACGATCGGGCGACATCTAAATATTGTCGGCTCCTGCAATATCCAATTCGCCGTCGCCGCAGACAGCGATGCTTTTTGGATCATGAAGGCAACGCCGCGGCTAGGGCGAACCAGCGCCTTCGCGGCCAAAGCGCTGGGCTATCCCCTGGCGAAAATCGCCACCTTATTAACCTTGGGACTGCGGCTGGATCAAATCGAGCACCCTTATGAACAGGGGAGCACCGCCTTGGTTGAACCGGCTTTTGATTATATCGCGTGCAAGTTCCCCGGCTGGCCGTTTGACCGGATCACTGGCGCTGATCGAACCTTAGGCGCGGAAATGAAGGCCACTGGCGAAGTCTTGGTGTTTGAACGGAATGTGGAGGCGGCCCTGTTGAAAGGGGTGCGCTCCTTTAATTTGCACATTGATCATCTATGGAAGCCGAACGTGGCGGCCTTGCCTGATGATGAACTGACCGCGCAGCTGATCCACCCCACGGATGAAGAAATTTTCTGCTTGGCGGAAGCGCTGCGGCGCGGATACAGCGTCAGCGATCTGAGCCACATCTCCAAGGTCGACGCGTTTTTCGTGGCGAAAATCCAGAATATTATTCAATTGGAGCAAGAACTCCGCAACCATAAGGGCGACCAAGCAACCTTGGCCAAGGCGAAAATCTACGGATTCTCTGATTTGAAGATTAGTCAATTATGGGAGATCCCCGTTGCCCAATTGCGCGATTTTCGTAAAGAAGCGGAGATCGAGCCAGGTTTTCAAGAAATCAATAGTTTAGCTACCAGTCCGCTGGTTCATTCGCAACAATACTTCATTACTTACGCCACAGGCAATGAGGTCAGTCCCACCGATCAACGGGAGAAGATTCTCTTGATCGGTTCCGGCCCCACCAAGATCGAACAGGGCAGCGAAGTTGACTATGAAACGGTTCGGGGTCTGTTGGCGTTGCGGCAATTAGGCTATCAAACTGTCTTGTTGAATAATAATCCCGACGCGTATTCCACCAGTGTTGGGGTTGCCGATCGCCTTTATTATGCGCCGATCAACGCGGAATCGGCGCTGAACGTGGCGACCGCGGAACAACCCGACTATATCATCACCCAGCTTGGCGGCAAATCCGCCAGTAAGTTGACCGCCGCATTGGAAGCCCGCGGTCTCAAAATTCTTGGCGCCGACGCGGCGGCTTTAAATCAAGTCCATCAACCAGAACAATTCCGTGAATTATTGCAACGCCTGCAGTTGCAGGGTCCGCAAATCGTGCAATTATTGCAACCAGAGGCTATTCCCGAGCTGTTACAGCGGCATCACTTGCGCTATCCTTTGCTGATCCATCCCAACCCTGACCATTTCTTCTCACCAACGGAAGTCATTCGCAACGCCCCCGATCTCCAACGTTATTTGGGCCATTTCCAACACGATTTGGCGAATTTCCCCTTCACCTTGCGGGAGTTTCTGAGTGGCGACAAATATGAGGTTGACGGGATCTTCGATGGAGAACACGTGCTGATCACGGGCATTTTAGCGCATCTGGAACATTCCAGTCTGCATTCTGGCGAGGCGATGACCGTGACCCCCGCCCAAAATCTCAGCGTGGCCATGGCGGAACAAATCAAGAATGTTTTCAAAACCGTCGGGCAAGCCTTATCCGCGCGAGGTTTTATGAATATTCGCTTCTTGGTCAATGCGGGCCAGCTCTATGTGTTGGCCATCGACTTGAAGGGTAGCCGCAACTTGGCCTTTATTAATAAAACCACCACGGAGCCAGTGGTGACGCTGGGCGTGCGCGTTTTGCTGGGGGCCAGCCTGGCCGAATTAGGCTATCCTGGCGATGGCAGCCTTAAAATCGCCAATTATCACATTAAGATCCCAGTTTATTCCTTTACGAAGCTCAATAAGCGGGAGAAATTATCCCAGGTCCAAATGAAAACGACCGGTGAGGCCATTGGCAGTGACATCACCTTTGAAAAAGCACTCTACAAAGCCTTGGAAGCAGCGCGGCAACCTTTGCCGGCTTTTGGCCGGATCCTCTTCTCGATTGCTTCCCATGATTTGGCGCAAGGTCTGGCGATCGCGCAACGGTTCAAGCAATTGGGCTACCAGATCGTTGCCACCGCTAAAACCGCCACCGCCTTTCAAACCGCGGGCTTACCCACTGATTTCGTCCACAATATCGGTAAGAAACAGCCGGACATCGCCGCAGAAATCAGTGGCGGTCGGATCCAAATGGTGATCAATACCACCGAATGGCGCGGTCCGGTTAGCATTTCCGGCGCGTTGTTGCGCGAAGTTGCGGTGATGCATAGCGTCCCGCTGATCACCACCATGGATGAGGCGGAAGCAATCCTGACCGTACTAGAATCACGGGCCTTCGCGATCCAACCCTTGATCTAACTGGCGAGAGCACGGTCAACCGTCGCGCTAACTGGTAGCGTCGTGCCAACACAGAAAACAGCCTGATCGTCATCAATGACGGTTGGGCTTTTTGCTGGTCCGATTTGGCCAATCGGGACTGACCAGGGCCAACGACTTCAATTTCGCAAAATCAAAATCACCCAACGCGCCAATTCGAAAAATCTGAAAGCAAAAAAACCAGCGCGAGCCCAAGTGGCTAGCGCTGGTACTGAAAATGTCTGAGCTAGTTCATGCCTGCAATGAGGCAGTTTGAGCCAGGGGGCTTACTTACTAACGGATTGAGTCGGTTTCTGACGCAACTGGTCGACGAGCGCCAATTCCGGCGTGACGTAAAGAGTATGTTGCCCGGTGTAAATGACAAAACCGGGTTTCGCGCCATTAGGCTTGTGGATCGCCTTGACCGTTACATAATCGACGGGAACTTGGCTGGATTGTCGCGCCTTAGAGAAGTATGCCGCCAACATCGCCGCTTCCTTGATGGTTGCCGCGCTCGGATCCGCGGCGGAGATGATCACGTGAGAGCCAGGAATGTTCTTGGTATGCAGCCATAAATCGGTCTTTTTCGCGGTTTTCAAAGTTAATTGATCATTTTGGAGATTATTCTTTCCGACGAGAATTTCGGTGCCATCACTGGCGTAGAAACGTTCAGCCGGATTGACCTTGATTCGTTGTTTCTTCCGCTTTTGATTCGGACGCAAAACGCCTTGTTGCTCTAATTCGAATTGAATATCCACCAAATCTTTCGGATCGCCAACCCCAACCTGGGCTTCAACCCCAAGCAAATAGTCCAACTCACCTTGAGTCTCTTGCAGTTGTTCCGCCACCACCACTAGGGCGGTCTTCGCTTTCTGATAACGCGTGAAGTATTTCTGCGCGTTCTTCGATGGCGACAGATCCGGCGCCAAGTTGATCACCAGCGGCGTCTCGTTTTCGTAATAATTGGGGAGGGTGACAGATTTCGCGTGGGCCGGAACTTGACTCAAATAAGTCGTCAGGATCTCACCTTTGATCCGATCAATATCCGCGTTCTCCGCATGGTCCAAAGTCGCCTGTAATTTCTTGACTTTCTTCTGGTTCCGTTTGATCACAGTGGTCAGGCGTTGCAACATGTTGCTGGCCAATTGATGTTTGCGGTCCGTCTCAGCCTTTTGTCCATAGAACTGATCCAACATTGTACTCAGATCCGCGAAATCGGTTTGCTGAGCGGTCATGGTTTGGTAGGGGATGGCGCTGAATTGCAACTGCCCCTGGAAATCACCGATCGTCGCCTGGCGCTGGGCGAAACTTTGCCAAAAATTGGTCGCGGTATCCCGCAAACTGGCCAGATCCAGACAACGACTGGTCCGTTGCGCGATTTCGGCTGCGGTATCCTTACCCAGCCCTTGGAACGTGCGTTGCCAGACCTGATTTGGTTTGGTTTTTAGATCGTGCAACGCCAACAATAATTGTTCCCAGTCTTGCTCCGTCATTGCCTGCGCCGCAAATGGATCAAAGCCCGTCTGCAATTCCGGTTGCACATACTGCGCTCCTGGCATCAAAAGGCGGAAACGGTTTTGATCCGGTGAAACATGCTTGATCAAGTCGATGATGCGGTTCGTTTCACTTTCCACCAGGAAAATATTACTGTGGCGACCCATGATCTCCACAATCAGCAAAAGATCCTCCTGATCGCCTAACTCATTTCGGGAGCGCAACCGTAGCTGTAAAATCCGATCATTGGCAACTTGCTCGACGCCAACCACCGTGGCGTTTTCAAGATATTTCCGCAGCGTCATCACGAAATTCGGCGGGGTTTTCGGATTGGCATATGGGATCCGCGTAATCTGCGCCCGGGCCAAAGTTGGATTGATCGACAGTAACAGTGGGAAATTCTGCCGCTGATTGCGGATCACAACGATAATATCTTGGGGGTAGGGTTGCTGCAACTTAACGACTCGACCACCAACCAGCTGGTTTGCCAGCTCCGCCGTCATCGCATGCAAAAACACACCATCAAATGACATAAAATCATTCCTTTCATTGATAAAAAAGCATTCGTATTATTAGTTGTATTATGCATTCGTTTTGTTGTATAATACAATCATCTTAAAAATAGAGGAGATTTGATTCTTATGGAGGCTCTCACCGCAGTCCTCGTCGACCTGGCCCAACAGATTCGTCTGGTTGAACAACAATTAAGTGAGCAACTGGATCTGCCAATTTCGCAAATGCGCTTATTACTAACGCTATCCGAGCAGACCGTCAGTTTGGCCCAATTGAAGACCACGTTGGTTTTGGATAATTCCACCTTAAGCCGTCAATTGGCCGGGTTGACCAGCAAAGGTTTAGTGGCCGTCGTCACGCAAGCCGATAAACGTCAACGATTTTACCAGCTAAGCCCCACCGGATTACAAGTCCAAACTAAAATCGAGCAGCAATTACGCGACTTGCAAGAATTCCTGATCGGTAACTGGGATCAAGAGGAGAAACGGCTATTGACCACGCTACTGAATCGATTGTTGCGCAGTACCGCCAAACTTCATTTGCAGGAATCCCACAAAACCAGCTCCACTCAAGGGGACTAACGGATCAGCCGGGAGTCAACTGGTTTAGTGTGCCGACCAGCTCGACAGCTTGCCGAGTTGGGCCCAGTCCAGTAAATTTAACAAAAACACTGGTCAACCTAATCAAGCCTGACAACACCGCTTAAAGGATTCAGAGCAAGCAAACCGCAAGCCTAGTAGGCAGACTGTTCTATTTTACCATAGATTCAAGCGAGTTTTACCATGAGCGACTGCTAAACGTCGATGACTGCAAGCGGCGCTTAAGTAACTGACCGCGTCGCCGCGATCGGGCGGACGCCATTCTTATTTCTGGGGGTTAATTCATTGAAAATCGCAATCGTCACTGATAGTTCTGCTTATTTATCCGCCGCGGAATGTCGTCAATACGGCATTACCGTGATTCCGATCCCGTTGATCATGGATGATCGGGTTTATCGAGAAGGCGTTGATCTGGCGCCCGCCGCTTTCTATGAGCAGTTACGTCAGGCCAAGACCTTGCCCAGTACCTCGCAACCGGCCGTGGGCGATCTCCTGCGCACTTATGAGAACTTGGCTAACGCTGGTTATGATACGGTGATTTCGATCCATTTATCCAGCACGATTTCCGGCTTTTATCAGACTTTGGCGACACTGGCGCCTCAGGTCAAGCACTTGCAGGTCTTGCCCTATGACTCGGGGATCACTGTGCGGCTATTGGGTTATATGGCCATCGAAGCGGCGCGGCTGGCCCAACGCGGCGCCACGCCGGAGCTGATCTTCGCCCGTTTGGATCAATTGCGGCATCAAATCAATGAAGTTTTCATCGTCAATGACTTGCAGAACCTGGTGCGCGGCGGACGCTTATCGAATATGTCCGCGGTTTTGGGCAATATGTTGAAGATCAAGCCCTTATTAACATTTGCCGATGATACGAATAAAATCGTGCTTTTCGACAAAGTCCGCGCGTTGAAACGTGCGTATCAACGCGCCGAGGCGATTTTCGCCCGGGACTTAGCGCAAAGTTCGGTACCGCTGCGGTTGTTGATCATTCACGCCAACGATCCCCAGGCCGCCGAAAATTGGCAAACCAGTTTACAGGCCAAATTCCCCGAAGTCGTCACCGAAATCACTTATTTCGGACCGGTGATCGGCACGCATTTAGGTGAGAAGGCGATCGCGCTTGGCTGGATGCCGGATATCTTCGCCACTGAGGTTCAGCCCTGATTTAACAACGTCGACCAAAGAACTGCTTGGGGCTCGACCGCAACCGCGCCTCGCCGCTCAGCCACACCAAGCGCAGACACAGTTCATCATAACATCACGAAAATATCCCGAGAACGCCACTTTCTCGGGGTATTTTCTTAATATTCAGCGGGCATAATTTGGTCATTGGCTCAGTAAAGCCCCTAACTAGGTCAACGGGTTTATTCAGCATTTTTGGCTGACTGTTTTTAGACACTTTGGCCAATGTGTCAAAAATGCGACACTTTTCCCGTTTTGTCTAATGGTTTTTTGCCGCCCTGGTCCTATAATGGAGCTGTAAAAGTAAACAAGGAGTGATAGTTATGACCCGTAAAGCTTATATGATCGGTACAGGTATTGGTAACTTAGCAGCAGGTCTTTATCTGATTCGTGATGGTCACTGGCAAGGAAAACAAATCACCATGTATGGTTTGGAAACCCACGGTGCCAACGATGGCGCTAAAGTCAGCGATTACGAACACGAATATAGTAATCAGGCATTAAGCAACAATAAGGGTTATTTGGCGAAAGGTGGCCGGATGCTCAACGAAGAAACTTACGAGAACCTTTGGGATCTGTTAGGTTCCGTTCCTTCCGAAGACCATCCTGGCTGGAGCGTCACTGACGATATCCTGAACTTCGACCATGATCATCCAACCCATGATGTCGGCCGCTTGATGGATAAAACTGAAGGATTGCGAATCAACGGCGGTAAGAACGATTATCGTCACATGCAATTCAATAACCGCGACCGCGAACTTTTGACCAAATTGATGATGTTGCCTGAATCCAAGGAACCAGAATTGAACAACATCAGTATTGAGGAATGGTTCGCTAAGAGCCCGCATATGTTCACGACGAACTTCTGGTACATGTGGGAAACTACCTTCGCGTTCAAGCGGCAAAGCGCGGCGATGGAGCTGCGGCGTTACATGAACCGGATGATCCTTGAATTCAGCCGGATCAACACGTTGGAAGGGGTCACGCGTTCTCCATACAACCAATATGAAAGTATTATTTTGCCAATGCGCCACTTCCTAGAGAAACAAGGCGTGACGTTCGTTAACAATTGTAAGATCACGGAATTATTGTTCGCCGACACGCCGCTCCGCGATGATATTATCGTTGAAGGCTTACGCTACGAACGGGTTGATCAACCTAAGGACGCCAAAGACGCTCGCGGGATCATCAAAGTTGATCCTGACGATTTCGTCTTTGACACCAATGGTTCGATCACTGATAGTAGCTCGATCGGTGACATGGATACCCCAGCGAAAGAGAATATGGAATATGCCGCTTCCGCGCAATTATGGAAACAAGCCGCTAACCATTT
Source organism: Lapidilactobacillus achengensis (assembly GCF_003946655.1). Lineage (GTDB taxonomy): Bacteria > Bacillota > Bacilli > Lactobacillales > Lactobacillaceae > Lapidilactobacillus > Lapidilactobacillus achengensis. Next base: position 92,405 of record NZ_RHOV01000001.1, on the reverse strand, counting down.
CTATCAATTAGGTCAACCTGATAAATTCTTCGGTGATCGGGAACAATCTGAATGGACCAGTTTCACAGTAACGACCAACAATCATTACCTGTTGAATGAAATCTGCCGGATCACCCAGCAACAACCAGGGAACGCGCTGAATACTTTCATTGACAGCAATGAATTATTGTCGATCGTCGTCCACCATCAACCTCACTTCCATGCCCAAAAAGAAAACGAAACCGTCTTCTGGGGTTACAGCTTGTACCCACGCCAAGTCGGCGATTATGTGGACAAACTATTCATGGAAATGACCGGTCGGGAAATGTTGGAAGAGTTCATTGGCCAACTGGCCGCAATCGATCCAAGCCGGGACAACATCCGTAACCATATGGATGAGATCATGGCCAGCATCGTCAACGTGATCCCCGCACACATGCCATATGCCAGCGCCTTATTCAATCAACGCGCTGTCGGCGACCGGCCTGCAGTCGTGCCTAAGGGATCCAAGAACTTGGCTTTCATCAGTCAATTCGTGGAAATGCCATTTGACATGGTCTTCACCGAACAATATTCCTTCCGGGCTGCTCAAGTCGCGGTTTACCACTTTTTAGGCATTCCTGACAGTCAATTAACGAAACTCCATCACTATGAGAAGAACGCCAAGGTAATGGCGCGCGCGACGCGGACAATGTTCCGTTAACACTTGCTTCTTAACGTAACTGGCCTATCCTTCCTGCACTAGTCTAGTTGCGGTGGTGTTAGCAGCTCTGACACTTCACTTGATCCAGATCATTTAACCTGTTGAGGTTGATGATCTGGATTTTTTTGTTGCCTGATTGCAGGTGTAGCGGGTGTTGCGCGTAAGCGCAACCGGCTGGGACTGCTGTTGCGGACTGGAACGTGGTGGGCATCGTTTGAAGCCAATTCCAAAAGTGGGAATTGTCTTCAAATCGAGCCTTGTCCTAAGCGGCAGAGCCGCCAAGGACAATTTCACCACTGAGCCGCGCAGTCCCAGCCGGTTGCTAGGCAGAATTGAGCCTATCTGTAATCAAAGTTGGGTATTTGACGAAGTGCTTTTGCAAGCTAGAGGTCAAACAATTGCCCGCTTTTTAGGGTGGTATGGCAATGTCAACGAATTCGGACCAGGAGGTCGGAACATTTTTGGAAACAGAGCTTCTCTACTCGTTTCCGTAACCAATCCATGTGTGGAAATAGATTGATTCAGCCAGTCCATCAAGATCATGTCCTAGTTCATCAGACAGACTGCGCTGGAGTCACCAATTTAAAGTCCGTGACCACTAACCACGGTCGTCATTTGCTTGGCTCCTCATCAATTGACAATAGTTGGCCGGTCGGCGTGAGTGCTCAAACGACTGTTATAACGTTGAGCGGCTGGAGCGGAGAAATTCGGGGTGAGATCGCCGTGAAATTGTCCTTGGCGGCTTGCCGCTTAGGACAAGGCCTGATTTTGAGACAAGCCGCGCACTTTGCGGATTGGCTCAAAACAGCGCCCACAGCGAGCTCACCCCGAATTTCGCAGCGCAAGCTGCGGACAAGCTACTTTTCAAATGAACTCAATCAAAGTCACCAGCTTGTGCGCTGCGCAAAAAAACCTCTTGACAGCAGCCGATTTGTTCGCTATGCTAGTTGCAATCAGTCAGTCCTTTAAAATAGTCCCGTGAGGCTAGCAAGGAATAAGTGCCCAAGTCTGCCTAGACTTGGCAATAACCGTGTCAAAACGGATCCTTCCTCTGCCCACTGGACAGGGGATTTTTTTATGGAAAGGGAGCCGATCCAGATGGAAAAAGAAGTTATTGATGGGGTAACCATGAAACGAGCGCTGACCCGAATTACTTATGAGATCATCGAACAAAACGCCCAACTTGATGATCTGGTCTTAGTCGGGATCAAAACGCGGGGGATCTATCTGGCGCAGCGGATCGCCCAACGCCTGACTCAGTTGGAAGGGCGGCAGGTGCCGGTGGGGGAGCTTGATATCACGCTTTATCGTGACGATCATCATCAACCTGGTCCTAACGATCCCGAAGTCCACGGGGTCTCGCTGCCCGTCTCGATCGAAAACCGGCATGTGGTGCTGATTGACGACGTTCTTTTCACCGGTCGGACGGCCCGCGCGGCCTTGGACGCCTTGCTTAGTCAGGGACGGCCACAACGAATTTCATTGGCGGTACTAGTCGACCGGGGCCATCGTGAATTGCCGATTCGCGCCGATTTTGTCGGCAAAAATATCCCCACGTCGTTAGACGAACAAATCAAAGTTGCGGTCATGGAACACGATGGTCGCGACGGCATCTACATTCAAAAAAATTCATAAATCACCAACCGTAACGATTTAATTGTCCCCAGAGAGAGGCAGAATGGTTTCGCGTCGGGCTCTTACCGAACGGTCATTCTTCTGGGAAACTAGTGGGGTGACCGTTTTTTGTAGGAAAAACCGCGCTGATTTTGCGCGGAAAACCCCAGTCCCATCGTCAGATGAGCAGCCCCAACACGGCTACCCACCAAAAGCAATCAACTAGACGCTCAAGACGCCTAAATAGCATTAAATAATCCATCATGAGGTGACCAGTATGATCTTTTTATCTAAGCTAAATCAGCAAAAAGCCATTGTTTCAATGGCCGATTTCTCAGCAACCGCGGTGACACAATTACTCGATCGGGCCAGTGCTTTCAAAGCCGGCGCCCAGGCGCAAGTTCAAGAGCCAACCTTTGCGGCCAATTTATTTTTTGAAAATAGCACCCGGACCCACACCAGCTTCAGCATCGCCGAACAGCGCTTGGGGCTTAAGACGATCGAGTTTTCACCGCAAAGTAGCTCGGTCCAGAAAGGGGAGACCTTGTATGACACCTGCCTGACCATGGCGGCGTTAGGCGTGCAACTGCTGGTGATCCGTCATCCCGAGAATGCCTATTATCAACAATTGCTGGGGCAAGCGTATCTGCCAGTGGCCTTGATCAACGCCGGTGATGGTAGTGGTGAACATCCCTCCCAAAGTTTGCTGGACTTGTTGACGATTCGCGAAGAGTTTGGCCATTTCGCTGGTTTAAAGGTGGCGATCGTCGGCGATCTCGCCCATTCACGCGTCGCCCGTTCCAATATGGAAATTTTGCAAGCGCTGGGAGCCGAGCTTTATTTCTCCGGTCCGGCGCAATGGTACCAAACGCAATTCGATCGTTATGGGGAATATCGCCCGCTGGATGAGTTGGTGGGCGCCGTCGATGTGCTGATGTTGCTGCGGGTCCAACATGAACGCTTAGAATCAGCGGAAAACCAGACTTTCAGCGCGGCCGCTTATCATCAAGCTTATGGGCTGACGGAGGCGCGGGCGCAACGATTACAGCCCCAAGCAATCATCATGCATCCTGGTCCGATCAATCGCGATGTGGAACTGGCCAGCAGCCTGGTGGAAAGTCCCCATTCTCGCTACTACGAACAAATGCAAAATGGCGTGTACGTGCGCATGGCGATGATCGAAACCGTTTTGCAAGCCAATGATGTCAAATTCAAATCAAACAGGAGGGTAACGCAATGACGAACAGCTCTAAATCAACCACAATCCTGATCAAAAACGCCCAGATCAATTCCGGCGGCAACCAGTTGCAACCACAAGAACTGCTGATCCAAGCGGGCAAAATCACCGCCATGGCCACCGAGATCCCGATCCCCGCTAACTTTAGCGGGCAGATTTTTGACGCGGAGCACCATTTGGTCAGTCCCGGCTTAGTCGACTTGCACGTGCACCTGCGAGATCCTGGGCAAACCTACAAAGAAACGATTGCCACTGGTAGCCAGGCCGCGGCTCGAGGTGGCTTCACCTATATTGGCGCCATGCCGAATCTGACCCCAGCGCCAGATACACCGGCGCAACTGGCCGTGATGAATCAACGTAACCAGACCGAGGGCGTGGTGCACATTGGGCAATACGCCACCTTGACCACCGACCGCCGTGGGGATCAGTTGGTGGATTTTGCTGGGCTTGCCGCAACCGGTGTGCTGGCTTTCTCCAATGATGGCTCCGGAATCCAAACCGCTGACACCATGTATCGGGCGATGTTGGCCGCCAAAGCAGTGAATAAGCCAGTGGCCGCTCACGTGGAAGATGACAGCCTGCGCCATGGTGGGGTCCTCAACGCCGGGGCCAAAGCTCGGGAATTAGGACTGCCAGGTTTACTAGAGGTCGTCCAAACGGCCCAATTGGCGCGGGATTTAGTTTTGGCCCAAGCGACCGGGGTCCATTACCATGTCTGCCATGTGGCCACCGCCGCGGAACTGACCTTGATCCGCCAGGCTAAAGCCGCGGGCGTCCAGGTCACCTGTGAGGTCAGTCCCCACCATCTGCTCCTAGCCGACCAAGACATTCCCGGTGATGACGCCAATTACAAAATGAACCCGCCGCTACGCACCGAATCCGACCGCCAAGCCATGGTCGCGGGGCTTTTAGACGGGACGATCGACTGCATCGCCACCGACCACGCGCCTCATAGCCAAGCTGAAAAAGAGCAAGGCTTTCGCCAAGCGCCTTTCGGGATTGTCGGCAGTGAAACAGCCTTCGCGTTGTTGTATACGAAATTCGTCCAAACCGGGATCTTCACCTTGGCCCAATTGTTGAACTGGCTTAGCCAACGACCCGCAGCGCTGTTCCAACTCAATCAAGTTGGCCGTTTGGTTGTTGGTGGTCCCGCTGATCTGGCCCTTTTCGACCTGGATCACACTGCGCCAATCATGGTTCAAACATTTGCCTCCAAAGGTCAAAATTCACCTTTCATTGGCTGGCCCGTTGCTGGCCACACCGTCGCGACCATGGTGGCCGGGCAATTTGTTTATCAACGTCAGGAGGTCCAAAGATGACCGCACGTTATTTAGTTTTAGAAACGGGGCAAGTCTTCACCGGCGTGGCTTTCGGGGCAGCCCAGGCCGCGGTTACCGGGGAGTTGGTGTTCACCACCGGGATGACCGGCTATCAAGAATCGTTGACCGATCCGTCTTTTTGCGGTCAACTGATCATGTTTACTTATCCGCTGATCGGGAATTGTGGAATCAACCGGGACGATTCTGAAGCAATCGATCCCACTTGCGCCGGGGTCGTTGTTCGTGAGGTGGCGCGGTTGGCCAGCAATTGGCGCCAACGCCAACCCTTGGCTGATTTTCTCCGGCAGAAGGAGATTCCGGGGATCAGCGAGGTGGATACGCGCGAATTGACTAAACTGATCCGCCAAGCAGGCACGCTCAAGGCGCGGTTAGTTGATGAGTTGCCTACACCGGCGCAAATCGAAGCGATCAGCGCGACCCCCTTGGCTCGTAACCAGGTCGCCCAAGTTGCCACGACCAAGGCCTATCCCAGTCCTGGTAAAGGTTATAATATCGCCGTGATCGATTTCGGGTTGAAGCACAGTATCTTGCGCCAATTAGCCGCGCGGGATTGCGATGTGATCGTCTTACCGGCGACGACCACCGCCGCTGAGCTGTTAGCGCTGGCTCCTGATGGCGTGTTGCTCAGTAATGGCCCCGGTGATCCTCAAGATGTTCCCGCCGCCTTGCCGCTGATTCGCGGGATCCAAGGTAAAATCCCTTTGATGGGCATCTGCCTTGGCCACCAACTGTTCGCGCTGGCCAATGGCGCCACCACTTTCAAAATGAAATTCGGACATCGCGGCGGCAATCATCCCGTCCGCGAAATCGCCACCGGTCGAATCGATTTCACCTCACAAAATCACGGCTTTGCGGTCGACCCGGCCTCCTTGGCTGGCACCGATCTCCTGGTGACTCACGAAGAATTAAATGATCAAACGATCGAAGGACTCCGCCATCGCCGCTATCCCGCGTTCTCCGTTCAGTTCCATCCGGACGCCACTCCCGGTCCCCACGACGCCACGCATCTCTTCGATGAGTTCATCGAAATGATCACGGCCACGAAACGTGCTTGAGTCACGCTTAGGTGGACGGTAATAACCTGCCATCGCCTGTCGTCCACCCGAGCCCCAGTTAAATGCCATCAGCAGAAAAAAAGGAGTTCCCTCATGCCTCAACGTACAGATATCCAAAAAATCATGGTCCTCGGTTCGGGACCGATCATTATTGGTCAGGCCGCGGAATTCGACTATTCCGGCACCCAAGCCTGCCTAGCGCTGCGCGAAGCAGGCTATCAGGTCATCTTGGTCAACTCCAATCCGGCGACGATCATGACCGACCCCGAGATCGCCGACCAGGTTTACTTAGAGCCCTTGACCTGTCCCTTCGTCAGTCGGATTTTACGCAAGGAGCTGCCTGACGCGATCTTGCCCACACTAGGTGGCCAGCAGGGGTTGAATCTCGCCCTGGAATTGGCGGAGAGTGGGATTTTAGACGAATTGCAGATCGAATTACTGGGCACCAAACTGACCGCGATCAATCAGGCCGAAGATCGGGAATTGTTCAAGCAATTGATGACTGACTTGCAGCAACCGATCCCCGCGTCAACCACGGTCCAAACCGTGGCGGCCGCTTTAGAATTCGCCCAACAAAATGGCTATCCCGTGATCGTCCGACCTGCTTTTACCATGGGGGGCACCGGTGGGGGACTTTGCGCCAATCCAACCGAATTGGCGGAGATCTGCGCCAACGCTTTGAGCCTATCGCCGATCACCCAGGCCTTGATCGAGCAAAGCATCGCCGGCTTCAAAGAAATCGAATATGAGGTCATGCGCGACGCCGCCGACAACGCCTTGGTGATCTGTAACATGGAAAATGTTGATCCAGTCGGCATCCACACCGGGGATTCGATCGTGACCGCGCCAGTGCAAACCTTGACCGATCGCGAGAACCAAATGTTGCGCGACGCGTCCTTGAAAATTATCCGGGCCTTGAAGATCGAAGGTGGCTGTAACGTTCAGTTGGCGCTAGATCCTCAGAGCTTTCAATATTATGTGATCGAGGTCAATCCCCGTGTCTCACGTTCCTCCGCGCTGGCGTCCAAGGCCACCGGTTATCCCATCGCTAAAATCGCCGCCAAAATCGCGGTGGGCCTGACCCTAGACGAGATCGTCAATCCGGTGACTGGAACGACTTTGGCGGAATTTGAACCGACCTTGGATTATGTGGTGACGAAAATCCCCCGTTGGCCGTTTGACAAATTCGCCCAAGGTGAACGCCGTTTAGGCACCCAAATGAAGGCCACCGGAGAGGTCATGGCCATCGGGCGAAATTTCGAGGAATCCTTGTTGAAGGCCGTGCGTTCGCTGGAAATCGGTACCCATCATTTGGAACTGCCTGAACTGGCTCAAGTCAGTGACCAACAATTAAGCGACCAATTGATCCATCCCCAAGATGACCGCTTGTTCTATCTGGCCCTGGCTTTGCGCCGAGGCTATGACCTAACGGAATTGCAGGAGTTGACCAAGATTGATCTGTTCTTCTTGGATAAGGTCCAACACATTATTGAGCTGGAGCAAGCGCTGGCGGCCCATCCCCAAGATCAAGCGGTTTTACGGCAGGCTAAACGCAATGGTTTCAGCGATGAGACGATTGCCAGGCTTTGGCAAACAACGGCGCTGGCGATCCGCCAACAGCGGCAAGCCCTAGGCCTAACCCCGGTTTACAAAATGGTCGATACATGCGCAGCGGAATTCAGCTCGCAAACGCCTTATTTTTACAGCAGTTATGAACATGAGAATGAAAGCCAGCCCAATGGCAAACCGGCTGTCTTGGTTTTAGGCGCGGGTCCGATCCGCATTGGCCAAGGGATTGAATTCGATTACGCGACCGTTCATTGCGTTCAGGCGATCCAGGCTGCTGGTTACGAGGCGATCATCATCAATAATAATCCGGAAACGATCTCCACGGATTTCTCGATTTCAGATAAGCTGTATTTCGAGCCTTTGACCTTGGAAGATGTGCTGAATGTCATTGACCTGGAACAACCTTTGGGCGTGATCGTCCAATTCGGGGGTCAGACCGCGATCAATTTGGCGGCGCCTTTAGCAGCGGCAGGGGTGAAAATTCTCGGAACCGAGCTGGCCGATTTGAACCGGGCTGAGGATCGGGATGAATTCGAGCAGGTGATCCAAGAACTGGGGATCCCCCAACCACTAGGCGACACCGCGACCACCGCGCCAGCTGCGTTAGCCGTCGCTGAACGGGTGGGCTATCCCGTTTTGATCCGTCCCAGTTACGTGCTCGGCGGGCGGGCGATGAAAATCATCGCCGATCCCAATGAACTTGAGCGCTACATTCATGACGCTGTCCAAGTTTCCCACGAACATCCGGTTTTGATCGACCATTATTTGGTGGGTAAGGAATGCGAAGTTGACGTGATCTCAGATGGCCACCAAGTTTTACTGCCTGGGATCATGGAACACATTGAGCGGGCTGGGGTCCATTCCGGCGACTCGATGGCGGTTTATCCCGCGCCTTCCTTCAGCCCCGCCATCAAGGCCAAAATCGTTGCCGCCACCCGACAATTAGCGCTAGCGCTGAACTGTGTCGGCTTGATGAATATTCAGTTTATCGTCCGTGATCAGCAAGTCTACGTGATCGAGGTCAATCCCCGGGCCAGCCGCACCGTGCCTTTCCTCAGTAAAGTTACCGGGATCCCCATGGCCCGCGTTGCTACTAGGGTGATTTTGGGCGCCAGCTTGGCAGAACTCGGTTACCAAGATGGTCTATATCCTGAAGGTCCCTTGGTCCACGTCAAGGCGCCGGTCTTCTCCTTCAGTAAACTGCACAACGTCGATAGTCTGTTAGGCCCGGAAATGAAATCAACTGGCGAGGTCATGGGTACCGATACCACCTTAGAAAAGGCGCTCTTCAAGGCCTTCACCGCCGCCAAATTGGTGTTACCTGAGTATGGCACGATCTTGTTCACAGTGGCCGACGAAGATAAGGCCGAAGCCAGTCAGCTGGCCCGCCGTTTTCGTGAGTTGGGCTATCAGATCATGGCTACCGCTGGCACCGCCGCCTATTTCCAGAAGGCAGGGATCAACGGGCAAACAGTGGCGAAGTTGCCCGTAACCACGGCGCCTAACATCCTTGACCAATTGCAGGCAGGTAAGATCCAAGTCGTCATCAATACCTTGAACCGTGATCAAGATGCCGCTTCTGATGGTTTTCAGATCCGCCAAACGGCCACCGAACACAATGTACCGCTCTTTACTTCACTTGATACCGCCGCGGCGATTTTACGCGTCTTAGAATCACGGACCTTTACCACCAATCCGTTAGGAGGAACAGTGCGATGATCCAAGAACAAATGACGATCGTCCGTCAGCACCAATTGACCGACGATGTCTATGAATTGGTTTTGGCTGGGGCGATGGCACGCCTGCCTTGGACCCCGGGGCAATTTGTCGAAGTGCAAGTCCCAGATCCGCGGCTACTCTTGCGGCGCCCGTTTGGAGTGGCCGCCTTGGATCCCGCCCAAGGTCAGTTGACATTGCTCTACAAAACGGTCGGCGCCGGCACCGCCGCTCTGAGTCAGGCCCGACCCGGTGAAAAATTGGCAGTCTTGGGTCCCTTGGGCCATGGCTTCCCTAGTGATTTTCTCCAAGCAGGGAAGCAAGCGCTCTTGATCGGTGGGGGAACGGGGATCCCGCCACTTTACGCGTTAGGCCGACAACTCCACCAACAAGGGATCCAGCTGACCAGCGCCTTGGGCTTTGCGACCAAGTCACAATTTTTTTATCAAGCCGAATTCGCGGCCTTAGGTGATCTGGCGTGCGCCACCAATGATGGTAGTCTTGGTTTTCGCGGTCATTTAGGGTTACTGTTGGACACGCAATTCGCGGACGCCCAGACACGTTTCGCGGCGATTTACGCCTGTGGTCCCACCGGCTTGCTCATGGCCGTCAACAACCGTTATCGAGACCATCCGCACGCCTATCTATCTCTAGAAAGTCGGATGGCCTGCGGTGTCGGTGAATGTTACGCCTGTGTGGTGCCCGCGGCCTCAGATACGGCAGCCACGGCCGTTTATAAAGTCTGCGATGAGGGTCCTGTTTTTGCCACCGGGGAGGTCAAACTATGACAACAAGCAATCATGATCATCAGAATCATCAGGCAACCAACGAGCACCCCGCCCACCACCTGGCGTCGGCCGACCGTTTAGCCGTCCATTTACCTGGCCTTGATCTGAAAAATCCGATCATGCCCGCCAGCGGCTGCTTCGGCTTTGGTCAACATTACGCGGAACTGTACGATTTGAACCAGTTGGGCGCGATCATGATCAAGGCGGCGACCAATGAACCGCGGTTAGGCAATCCGACCCCGCGCGTTGCTGAAACGGCTAGCGGCATGCTGAACGCGATCGGGCTGCAGAACCCGGGACTTGAGGCGATCATGGGCGAGAAACTGCCTTGGTTAGCCACAAATTTCCCAGATCTACCGATCATCGCCAATGTCGCCGGCACAACCGAAGCCGATTATGTGGCGGTTTGTCAACGAATCAGTCAAGCGCCCAATGTGAAAGCCATCGAATTAAATATTTCCTGTCCCAATGTGGCCCACGGCGGACTAGAATTTGGCACGGATCCTAAAATGGCCGCCGCCTTGACCGCCGCGTGTCGCGCCGTCAGTCAAGTTCCGCTATACATCAAACTTTCACCCAACGTCACCGATATTCGCCCGATTGCCCTGGCGGTAGCCGCGGCAGGGGCGGATGGCTTGACCATGATCAACACCTTGGTGGGCATGCGGCTGGATCTACGGACCCGCCAACCGATCCTGGCCAACGGTACCGGAGGTTTGTCCGGCCCCGCCATCAAGCCGGTGGCCGTTCGCTTGATCCACCAGGTCCATCAAGTCACCGATCTGCCGATCATTGGCATGGGCGGGGTGATGACCGCCAGTGACGCCTTAGAATTGATCATGGCCGGTGCCAGCGCCGTGGCGGTGGGGACCGCCAATTTCGCTGATCCTCAAGCCTGTCCTCGGATCATTAATGAATTGCCTCAAGTGCTCGACCAATATCAGATCAGTAGTATTCAACAACTGATCCAAGAAACGGCGGTAGTCAGATGAAACCAACGATTGATCCAAGTGATCCAAAGCGACCGATCATTGCCCTTGATTTTCCCAGTAAAACAGCGACCTTACGTTTTTTAAAAAAATTTCCCCAAGACGAACACCTTTTTGTCAAAGTCGGCATGGAATTGTATTACAGCGCTGGTCCGGTGATCGTCGAACAGTTGATCGAGCAAGGCCACGATGTCTTCCTTGATCTCAAATTACATGATATTCCCCATACTGTGGAACGGGCGATGCGCGTGATCGCTGGCTTAGGGGTCCGCTATACCGACGTTCACGCGGCGGGGGGCAGCGACATGATGCTGGCGGCGCGGACGGGTTTGGAAGATGGCACCGCCGCTGGCCAGCCGGTACCAAAATTATTGGCGATCACCCAATTGACTTCGACCAGCGAGCAACAGATGCAGTCCGAGCAATTGGTCAATGCCACACTGAACACCAGCGTTAGTCATTATGCCCGCCTAGCACAAAAGGCCTGGTTAGCCGGCGTGGTTTGTTCCGCGCAAGAAGCCAGCATGTTGGCCCAGATCACCGGTCCTGAATTTCTCCGGGTCACACCGGGAATCCGCTTGGTTGCGCACCAGGCCGGCAGCGATGATCAGAAACGGATCATGACCCCGGAGGCGGCCGCTGCGCAGGGGAGTAGTCAACTGGTCGTCGGGCGCCCGATCACCGAAGCCGCCGATCCCGTTAGCGTCTATCACCAAATCAAACAACTTTGGGAGGAAGCCAGTCATGGTCTCAATAAAACAAGCAAAAAATCAAACCAGTAAAGCGAGTCAACAGATGGGTAACAAGCAAGTCGCAACAACTTCGAGCACCGCTCAAATCAATCCCAATCAGACCAAAAACACAGCCGCTACTTCTGCCGCTTCCGCCGCAACTGGCGCGGCCGTGGACAGTCAAGCGCTGGCGCACCAGATCGCCGCTGATCTTTTGCGCATCAAAGCAGTCACACTCAGCCCGCAACAACCGTTTACCTGGGCCAGTGGCTTGAAAAGTCCGATCTACACCGACAATCGGCTAACGATCAGTTATCCCGCCATTCGGCAACGAATCGCCCAAGGCCTGGCCACGATGATCCAGCAACTTTATCCGCAAGTAGACGTGATTGCCGGCACCGCGACAGCGGGCATTCCCCATGCCGCGATCGTCGCGAGCTTGTTGGATCTGCCCCTGATCTACATTCGTTCCCAACCCAAGGACCACGGTCAAGGTCGTCAAATCGAAGGTCATCTAGCCGCCAATAGCAAAGCTGTCGTGATCGACGATTTGATTTCCACCGGTGGCAGTGTCCTTCAAGCCGTCCAGGCCGCCCAACGTGAAGGCGCGCAAGTCTTAGGTGTGGTTGGGATCTTTAGCTATCAACTGCCAGTGGGCCAGGCGAATTTTGTCGGCGTAGACCTGCCGTGTACCACCTTGACCAACTACACCAGCTTGATCGAGACCGCCGTCGACCAAGGATATATCAGCGCTCAAGATCGCGAGATTCTGCAACAATGGCGCCAAGATCCCCAGGCTTGGGGCGCGCAATTCGCGAACTGATTTCGGGACTTGATGAGGTGCAGAAGCTCAAGTGATCAAGTGATGAGTAATAAAGTGATGATACGAGTTCCGCTTCCGCTAAGGATAAATAAAATGACAAAGAGAGAATCTTTCGCAGTAGCAGATTTTCTTCTTGTCATTTTTTGCGTCCAGATTAAATGTTCAAGTAATGTAATTCAGTTAGATCATCCCAGCCGTCGCTAAAATTTTTTCTCGGTTTCGCCATAGTTATTCGCAGGATAATCTCGGGGATGGTCCAGATATGGGTGGGTAGGTTAGGTAGCGCGAACTGACTGAGCCATTCGATAAATCTAAGTTAACATAATATATATTATCGGAAGTAGTGTTACGGGAATAATTCCTGGGTTTGTACGTCCTTGAATGAAGCCCGCTCAGCGTGTAATTGATCTTATTAGTGTTATCGAGATCTGTCTGGGTTCTGAATTCTGACTCTTGCAACCCAATCATTCCCGCTACCAAATCACAACACTGACTTTTTATTTAATCACCAGCCATCAGTCAGTAATCAAATAGCGCTCTAACAATCAACGCGCCGACATTCTAGTTACTTATCTATCGACTTGTATCTACTAGCGCCAACAGCCACACTAACGATCAGCAATCCAAGTGCAAGTCGCGATCACAAAAAATGAACCGTAGCTCAGTTCAATGACTGCTGCCACGGTTCACGTTTAGATTGCTTAGTTGTGATGACTTACTGGTCCTTTTTAGTTTGAACGCCGCTGACAGCCTTCTGACGCACCATCCCGAAATTTTCAAGGTTGTTGCATCCAATCCTTTTTGACATCCGTTTTTTTTCAGGCAATCTTTTGCATTCGAAAATTGATCAGGATCAGTTGTTGTCGCTCAACCTGATTTTCCTTGATAACTTGATAACCATGATGTTCAAAAAACGGTCGCGCTGTGATCGAGGCGTCCGTCGTCCAAACCGATGCGGGTTGGCGCCGCTCGATTGCCCTTAATAAATGTGCGCCGATGCCCGCGCCTTGGTGAGCCGGATCAACATAAAGATAATCCAAGTAACCCGTGGCGGTCATTGCCGCAAACCCAGCAATCTCTCGATCTTGAGTAACGGCTACTAGCGTTGTCATGGACGCGATCGCCGCTAGCCAAGCCTCATTGCTGAAACTAGCCCAAGCTTGGCGCCGCGGCCAATCATAATCTCGATCTGGAATTTGCTGAATCGCACGCCGAATCATGGCCAGAGTCGCTTCAGCGTCCTCCAGTTGAAAATCACGATAGCTGACCGAAGCGGGCTTGCTGGTCGCCATTAACAGACACATCCTTTTTTCTCAAGCTTTTAGTTCAAAGAAATAACAGCAATTTCCGAATGCTAGCCCCTCAAAAACACGATTTCATGTTACCTTATTCACGTATTTTCCCGAAATTAGCGCCCCCACTTGATTCATTATTCGTGGGTTTCTGGCGCCTGATCCGGGCCTGTGGACCCCGCTGGCTTGCGCTCACCTGTCAAAAAAGCCTTCGCCCGCGCTACATAAGGCGTCCGCTGATTGCAGGCGGCCAACGTCTGGGCATCATGGGTACTGGACTGCCCAGTGAGACAAACCTTGCGGTACAACTCGTAATATGGCAACCCCACTTGTTCCGCCGCAGCCAGCTCCGCGGAAACATCGTAAGCCACATGACGAAAATCAACCCCGGCGAACCCTTGATCATCAAGGTGCAACAAGGCAAATTGGGCGCGGTGATCTTGAAACAACGGCCCCCACTCACTAAACGGTTGCCCAATAGATCCCGGATTGAGCACCAGTTGATCCTGACGACTCGTTCGCAACAGTTGATGATGCACGTGTCCGTAGACGGCCAAATCAACGGGACCGCCAGCCTGTTGCTCCGCCTGGGTCAGCAAGTTATCGAATTGATCTTGCTCCTCAAAGGGTAACAGCTGATGGCCATAATTGATCTGCGGTAAATTATGATTCAGGGAAATCGTCAGGCCATTGCGCCGCACAATGGCGGTGATTGGGCTAGTCGCTAGCCGTTGCGCGTAGGCCGGCTTCAGGTCACGACAAACATATTCTACCAAGTTGGTCACGTAGACATCTTGCGTATTGGCCAAATCAACGAACTGAGCGCCATTGCGACTGATTTCGTCAACGAAAGCATCCCAATTCCCTTTGAGAAAAACAGTCAGATTGACTTGATCAAGTAACTCAAACAATTGGTTGGTCCCCGGTCCCGGCATCACCAAGTCTCCTAAGTACCAATACTCAGTCGCGCCTTCTGCTTGCGCCGCCGTCAAAACTGCCGTTAACGCTTGAACATTGCCATGAACATCCGATAAAATTGCGATGCGCTGATCCATAATTACCCTCTTCATTCTGTCTAACTTAATCTATTTGGCTAACATTATCTGAATTTGATTGGATCTGAATTTGATTAGTTTCTGATTTTTAGATTTTAGAACTGCTCAAATCAGCCGTCAAGCAAAATCATTCTTCCTAATTACATCACATATTACATGACATTTTACATGACATTAAGGATTCCATTAAGTTCGATGACCAGTTTAAGCGCTGATTTCCCGGCGCCAAGCCATCGCAATCTCCGGGAATCCGGTATTCTGATCGATTTGGTGACAACTGATCACGAAATTCTGGCGCAAATAGAAATTGATTGCGTGAGTATTCGCCTCGTAGGCGTACAAGGTCAATTGCGGGACCGCCTGCTTCGCCTCAATGATCAAGCGCTGCCCCCAGCCTTGGTGGCGATGCTCCGACGAGATGAACAAGCCCGCGATTTCTGTATCGATCAGCCCCAAGAAGCCAATGATCGGCCCGGTCGCCGTTTCGCGCGCGACAAACAAGCGTGCCTCGGGCAATTGTTGCCGCACACTTTCCAAATTCTCCTGCCAATAGTCAGCCGTAATGAAATCATGCGCGTCTAAATTACCCTGTAACCAAATATCAGCGATCGTTGTAATCTCGGCCATCGTCGGCACCAAAAGTTCATTGATCATAAATCGACCCTCCATCACCGCTCATTGATCTTGAGTAGCTACGTTTTAGTGGCGCTAATTCTGTCTTGACGGATCTCAGCCCAGCAGCCACCGCCACTTGGTCGACCCAGTCTCGTTACTTGGTTCATTGCTTGGTTTTATTTTAGATTTCTGATTATCAAAATATTTATTTAGCGTTGTCTTCTAGCAAGCTGCCAAGTTGGCAACAAGCTATTTTAAACAACTCTTTTATCGCTATCATTCTATTTTTTGTAACTTTCTACTTCGGTACCACTCAATTTTTAGCAACATCTTTTAGCAACATTTTTTAGTAACATTCTATTTAACAACATTCTATTTTAACAATAATGCGGTCAGAATGAAACCGCGGTTCTGATCAATTCCACCTCAGCGGCCTGCCATGCCACGAAAAAAGCCAGGGATCAGCATTGATCCTTGACCTCGTTCGCTGGTACCGTAGCGTTGAACAACCGAAAACTGTTGCCACCGCTGCTTTGATCAAATTCTTTGATTGCTCTAATTGATCGTTCTAAAAAGCGGCCGTCAATGGTGGGACGACTTGTTTCTTCCGGGAAACAACGCCAGGTAACTCAACCACGTGATCAACCAATTTCTTGCCAAACGCCTTTTCGAAGGCAGCTAACCCGTTCGCGGCGCCATAGGCCAGTACTTGGGAATCGCTGGTCAAAATATTAGTGATGATGACGACGAATAAGGCGTAATCGTGGGCGCTGATTTCTTGATCGATCGCCGCCGCTAACGCAGTCTGGCGCGCTAAAACACTAGGAAGGTCGATGGTGTTGATCTGCGCAACACGGACCGCGTTCCCGTTCATTTCGAAACTTTTAGCGTCAAGGTCAATCAATTCCGCCTCTGATTTAGCGGACAGATCTGTTCCCGCCTTCAACATGGCTAACCCATAGGCCTCATAGTCAACATCAGCAATCTTCGCCAAAGCGACAACAGCGGCGCGATCCAAAGGTGTGGTGGTTGGTGATTTGAAAAGTAAGGTGTCCGAAATAATCGCGGACAACATCAGACCAGCAATCGCTTGAGGAATCGCGATCTCATGTTGCTCATACATTTCCCACAGGATCGTGCTGGTACAGCCCACAGGTTCAGCGCGATAATATAAAGGTTCCGCCGTATTGAAGTTGCTGATCCGATGATGATCGACCACGTGTGAAACGCGCACGTCGGCAATATCGCTGACACTTTGTTGCGGTTCGTTATGATCCACCAACATGACGGCTTGAACTTCATTAGCCGCTGTTTCGATGACCCGCGGTGCTGACACACCGAAATGATCTAAAGCATAGGCCGTTTCTTCATTCGGCGCGCCTAAAGCCACCGCTTCCGTATCCGCGCCTAATTGTTTTTCTAGATAAGCGTAGGAGATCGCCGCCGCGATCGCATCTGTATCTGGATTTTGATGTCCGAAGACAAGTTCCTTTGCCATAAAAAAAGCTCCTTCACTGTTATCATCTTGACTGCTAAATTGCCTGTTTTACAAATTAACTGTTCAGTTCTATTCTACCGCAAAAAGCAGAGTCTGTGACCCCCAATCGCAATTTATTCCCCCAAGCCAATTGCCGACAGCAAAAAATCCAGGAGACAATGAACTGTCCCCTGGATTGCTAGGTCAAATTTAACGGAGCGCGATGCCTTCGCTTAAGACCGTGCCATAATCACGTTCCTTGAAGAAATCATCCCACTCACTGAAGAAGCGTTCGATCCGCGGAATCTTCAGCTTATCTTGACGATAAACGAAAGCCATATCGAAATTGATCGCCGGGTCAAAGGTTGCCTGCTCCAACTTAAACTCATTTTGGTGAGCTAACCAGAAGCTATACGGTAATGCGGTTGACAAGCCACGCGCTTGCGCGAAACGCATGATTTGGAATGGTGACGTGAACTGCGCCCGACTGACCGGTTCATCAACCATCTTATTCTTGTAGACTTCCATCAGCAATTGCGAAATAAAGTAATCAGGTGGATAAGTGACCCAATCGGTTTTCGTAGTCGCTGGTAAGCGAACTTTAGGTTTATTCGCCAACTTCTCGTCTTGATGGAAGAAAATCAAATGATCCGAAAAGATCTTGCGGCTACCATAAGAACGCCAATTTTTGATGCTTTGGTCTGGCACGTACATCACCGCTAAATCGATTTGGTTGTTCTCTAGTTGATCCCAGATCTCCCGCCGCGTCAGTAAAACAAACCGCACCTTAATATCCGGATATTTCTCCGAGAAGTGAATGAAGAAAGCCTCGAAAGCGCTGTCTTCCATTGACGAAAGAAAACCGATATTGATTGACCCACTGGTTGGGCTGGTAGATTGCTGTACCTTATCCAAGGCTTCGTTGACCAGCGCGAAAATTGACTGGGTGGTCGCTAACATCGTCCGCCCGGCATCCGATAGATATAATTTTTTCCCGATCGAGAAGAAGACCGGAGCCCCCACAGTTCGCTCTAGCTTCTTGATCTGTTGTGTTAGCGCCGGCTGCGTAATTCCTAGAATCTGCGCGGCTTGCGTGTAATTCATCGTCTCGGCCAACTGTAAGAAATAAGTCAGCGTTTTCGAGGCGAATAAGTTCTCTTGACGTGTCTTCATAAAAATCCCCCCACTTATTTTAAAGTCTTCGGAACTTTAACATTATAATAATATAAGGGCGTAAAAAGGGCAACAATTTTGATTGTTGCCCTTGCTTAAGCCATTTCTAAGACGACTTGCTTACAAAAAGTTAACTATCTTGTCTAGCCAAGTCCTACTTTTCGTGCATGAATGCACTATTTTTTAGCGTGTACGCCAGCCTTGATAATCTTCAACCTGTAACAAATTCTCAGCGTTAACGACCCGATCATGAGTTGGCGGCTCAATGCCCTTCAACGGATAATCGATCCCAAGGGTTTCATACTTAACCACGCCCATGGTGTGATAAGGCAGAATCTCAACCTTATCCACATTATTGAGGGTCTTGATGTAGTGACCCAGGTCGCGCAAATTCTCATCATAATCAGTGCGTTCAGGCACCAAAACGTGGCGGATCCACATATGATGGCCGTTATCGGACATATACTGGATCATCGCAAGGACGGTTTCGTTATTAAAGCCTGTTAAACGTTTGTGCCGATCGGTGTCGATCTGCTTGATATCAACCAAGGAGACATCGGTGACCGCCATCAACTGCTTGAACTTGCTGAACCACGGCTCCTTATAAGTAAAAGGCTGGCCGCAAGTGTCCAAACAGGTGTTGATGCCTTCAGCTTTCGCCTTGGTAAACAAATCGATCAAGAAATCGATCTGCAATAAGGATTCGCCACCGCTACAGGTGATCCCGCCGCGTTTGCCCCAAAAAGCCCGATATTTGATGGCGTCAGCCAGGATCTCATCACTGGTCATTTCGTCCCCGGTGCCAATGTTCCAAGTATCGGGATTATGGCAAAACTCGCAACGCATCCGGCAACCTTGGAGGAAAATCACGTAGCGGATCCCCGGTCCATCCACGGAACCGAATGTTTCAATTGAATGAACATAGCCCATCACTGGTTTTGTTGTTGTTGCTAATACCATAACAGTCATTCCTTTCAAACTACAAAAGGCAATAAACCGTAGTTGTTTATTGCCTTTTGTAGAAAGCGCTTGAACAGCGCTCCCTAACTAAAATGTGTTGTAGAACTACATTGTTTCGAAGTAAGTCCGCGAAATAACGTCGTCTTGTTGTTCCTTCGTCAAGTCTGCGAAGTAGACACAGTACCCGGAAACACGAACGGTCAAGGTAGGATATTCTTCAGGATGTTGTTGCGCGTCGATCAGCGTATCACGGTTGAATACGTTGATGTTCAAATGCATCCCATTATTTTCGATATAGCCATCGACCATGTTAACCAGAGTATCTTTGCGTGCTTCATCATCATGACCTAAAGTATTTGGTGTTACGCCAAAGGTATTGGAAATGCCATCGCGTGCGTAGTGGTATGGTAATTTAGCAGTTGAAAGCAAGGAAGCCAAGGCACCGTTCTTTTCAGCACCGTATGCAGGGTTAGCACCAGGTGAGAATGGTTCGCCAGCTTTACGACCATTAGGAGTTGTCCCAGTATTCTTACCGTAAACAACGTTAGAAGTGATCGTCAAGATCGAAGTTGATAACTTCGCGCCACGATACAGATGATGCTTGTTCATCTTCTCGAAGAAGGCTTGAACTAACCATTTCGCGATATCATCAGCACGATCATCATTGTTACCATAACGTGGATAGTCGTCATTGTCAGCAGTGAAGTCAACAGCGATGCCGTTTTCGTCACGGATAACCTTAACGTGGCCATACTTGATTGCGGAAATTGAGTCAACGGCATGTGAGAAGCCGGAGATCCCAGTTGCGAACGTCCGATCAAGATCGGTGTTCTTCAAAGCCATTTGAGCAGCTTCATAGTAATACTTGTCATGCATATAGTGGATCGCGTTCAGAGAGTTAACGTAAACGTCAGCTAACCAATCCATCATTGGTGAAAGCTTCTTCATGAATTCATCGTAATCGATGTAGTCAGAAGTGATGCCTTCGTAAGCGGGTCCAACTTGTGCTTTACCTAATTCATCAACGCCACCGTTGATCGTGTAAAGAATGACCTTAGCTAAGTTAGCCCGAGCGCCGAAGAATTGCATCCCCGTTGCGATTGGTTGTGCTGAAACACAGCAAGCGATGCCGTAGTAATCAGTGCCCCATTCGTTACGCATCAAGTCATCGTTTTCGTATTGGATCGTTGAGCTCTTGATCGAAACTTCAGTCGCATAACGTTTGAAGCCTTCTGGTAAGCGATCTGACCATAACAAAGTGATGTTAGGTTCTGGCGCAGCGCCCATGTTATCCAAAGTCTTCAAGAAACGGAAAGCAGTCTTAGTAACATGATGACGGCCATCAATGCCCATGCCACAAAGTGATAAAGTTGCCCAGATCGGGTCGCCAGAGAATAATGAGTTGTAATCTTCAGTCCGAATGAAACGAACCATCCGTAACTTCATGACCATATGATCGATATATTCTTGGGCTTGTTCTTCAGTGATCGTGCCCCGCTTCAAATCGCGGTTGATATAAGCATCGATAACTGTGTCGATCCGGCCAACAGACATAGCCGCACCGTTTTGAGTCTTAACAGCAGCTAAGTAGCCGAAGTAGATCCATTGGATCGCTTCTTGAGCGTTCTCAGCCGGACGGCTCAAGTCGAAGCCATAAGAAGCGGCCATCTTCTTGATGTCGTTCAAAGCACGATATTGTTCTTGAACTTCTTCACGAAGACGAATAACATCATCAGTCATTTCGCCGTCGCCAATATTTTCAAAGTCGTGAGCCTTAGCAGCCATCAAACGATCGATCCCATAAAGGGCGATCCGTGGGAAGTCAGAAACTAACCGGCCACGTGCGTATGCGTCAGGCAAGCCAGTGATGATCTTGTAGTGACGGCATTTCCGCATTTCAGGTGTGTAAGCATCGAAAACACCTTGGTTATGAGTCTTGCGGTCTTCGGTGAAAATCTTATGTTGTTCAGCGTCAACATCGAAGCCATAAGCTTTCAAAGCGTCTTCAGCCATCCGGATCCCACCGAAAGGCATGAATGCGCGTTTCAAAGGCTTGTCAGTTTGCAAACCAACGATTGTTTCCAAATCTTTCTCAATATAACCAGGTTTATGAGAAGTAATCGTGCTGACCACATTGTTGTCAGCGTCCAAAACGCCACCAGCTTCGCGTTCTTGCTTCTTCAAAGCCAGGACTTCATCGTTTAATTTAGTTGTTGCGGCAGTAGGACCAGCCAAGAAACTTTCGTCACCTTCATATTGGTTCAAGTTCTTCTCAATGAAGTCGCGAACGTTGATCGTTGTTTGCCAATCACCGCCGACAAAACCTTCCCAATAAGAAGGAGTCGCCGTTTTTTCCATCTGTTTCATTTATATAGCCTCCATTTGAACAAAATAGTTACAACACATTTGACGATTTAAGTATAACATATCACATTAGTTTTGCAAGCCTTTTCTCTGCCCTATTTTCAGGGGGTATAACAGCGTAAAACGCTATCATTGCAAGGTTTCGACGTGTTTATGATGTAATACTGTTATCGCAATCACAAAAAAATATGCCAAAATAATATATATTGAGGTACAGATTAAATGAGTTGTATTATAACAAGATGCAGAAACAGCCATTCAACAAGCACCGCCGTTGCGGGGTCGAATGGCTGTATCAGTCAATCATTGAGTTTTAATTAGCCGAATCCGGGTCAGCATCAGGATCCGCTAAAATCGGCAAAATTTTAGTTGGGGCCCCGACTTGATCGGTATCTAGGACAAAACTGCCGTTAGAGTAGCGATCTCCGATTGGATAATCGCTTGGTTGTAGCGTGACGAATTGCGCCGTCGAGGTCTGGATCTGCAATTCAGTCAGCTCGGTTGCGACCAGCACCACTCCCACGATTCGATGAGGCTTACTCTTTAGCTCCCGAAGGACCAGAAGACCACGACGGGCCCGATTACCTAATGGCAATTCACTGGCGCTCATTTGCTTATAGGCGCCGCGCTGGGTCAAGATGCCTAAGATCGGCTGCTCCGCCAGTTGGTCCGCGTTCAAGATCAAGGTGGCCGCCACCGTGTCGTCGTCTTTCAAACTGCTAGAACGCACACCAGCGGCTTTCGCGCCAACAACGGGAACATCACTTAAGGCGAAGTGAAGCCCATAAGCCTGGCGCGTGAAACTAAAGACCTCAGCGAAAGGCACTTGTTCGGGCAACAAATAGTCAACCGCCAGCACAACTGCCGCCGCGCTTTTAAGTGTGATCGCGTTTTGCGGTCGGGAACGATAAGTACGGCTGGGCTGTAAGTCGCTTAAGCTGACCTGTTTGATATAGCCATCAGAGGTGGTCAAAATAAAGTTGCCACCATGATCGAGGCTCGCGAACTTAAACACGGCCAAGACGGTTTCATTGCTAGCCAAGCCCACATCTTGCGAAAGATGTTGACCGGTATCCTTCCACTTAGAATCCATCAATTCATGAACCGGACGATACATCAGCCGTCCCAAGTTGGTGAAAATATACAGATGTTCCAAGGTGTTGGCCGGTTCGGCGTAGATTGGGAAATCTTCATCCTTAAGTCCATTATCGCTAGCACCGGTGGCTTGGTAAGAACGCAGGCTACTCCGCTTGATATAGCCGTCATGACTGACCAGCACCATCACATCTTCAGCGGTCACCATGACACTAGTATCGATCTCCAAGCTAGCGACTTCCGCTTCGATCTTGGTCAGCCGCGGTGTGGCAAAAGCTTGCTTGACCGTTTGCAGCTCCGTACGGATCACCCGATCAAGCTCAGTCGCTTCCGCCAGAATTTTCTGATAACCGGCGATGGCCACCGACAATTGTTGATGCTCAGCCTCTAAGGCGGTCACGTCGGTATTGGTCAGTCGATAGAGCTGTAAGGAAACGATCGCCTCAGCTTGCGCCTCAGTAAATTGATAAGCGCTGACCAAATTTTCTTTGGCATCGCCCTTATTTTTACTGGCACGAATCGTGCGGATCACTTCATCCAGAATCGACAAGGCCCGAATCAAACCTTCCACGATGTGTTGGCGCTTCAAAGCCTTGTTGAGATCAAATTCGGTGCGTTTCGTCACGACTTCCCGCTGATGCGCCACATAGGCACTTAACGCTTGTTGTAAGCCGACTTGTTGTGGCCGCAGATCCGCGATTGCCACCATATTGAAGTTATAGGAAATCTGTAGATCCGTGTTCTTGAAGAGATAGTTAAGAATGCCTTGACCGTCAGCATTCCGCTTCAATTCCACCACGATCCGCAAACCCGTGCGGTCGGTTTCATCCCGAACTTCGGAAATGCCGTCAACTTTCTTAAGGATCCGCAGTTCGTCGATTTTTTTGACCAGCAGGGCCTTATTGACTTCGTAGGGCAGCTCGGTGATGACGATCTGCTCCCGTTGACCCCGGGTGGTTTCCAGCGCTGTTTGTGCGCGCAACATCACCCGGCCGCGACCAGTTTGGTAAGCATCCTTGACGCCAGCGACCCCTTGCAAAATTCCTCCCGTCGGAAAATCTGGTCCCGGGACGAACTTCATTAAATCGGCCAAGGTTGCTTGCGGGTGCGCCATCAAATAAATCGTCGCGTCGATCACTTCCCCCAAATTATGGGGAGGAATCTCGGTGGCATAACCAGCAGAGATCCCTGAAGAGCCATTGACTAAGAGATTGGGAAAATGCGCCGGCAAAACAGTCGGCTCCTCCGTCGTATCATCAAAGTTCAACACCATGTTGACGGTGTCTTTTTCGATATCGCGGAGCAGTTCGCCAGAGATCTTACTCAACCGCGCTTCCGTGTACCGCATCGCCGCTGGCGGATCACCGTCCATCGAGCCATTGTTCCCGTGCATCTCGATCAAAGGCGCCCGCAGTTTCCAGTCTTGACTCATCCGCACCATAGATTCATAAATCGAGCTATCACCATGGGGATGGAAATTACCCATCACATTCCCCACGGACTTCGCTGATTTCCGAAATTCATGATCGTAAGTATTTCCATCAAGATTCATCGCGTAGAGAATCCGCCGTTGCACCGGCTTGAGGCCATCCCGAATATCCGGCAAGGCGCGCTCTTGAATAATATATTTAGAATAACGACCGAAGCGCTCCCCCATGACTTTCTCTAGGGAGAGTTCCTCGATTTTCTGTGGTTGTTCCGCCACCCTGATCACTCACCTTTATGTTGTTCGACTTGTTTCAAAAGATCTTGGGTCCCGGTATTTTGCTGGACATCTTCGGCCGCGGTCGTATCCAGAATACTGCCGGCCTCATCCAGAGTGAATTTAACATTTTGCTCGATCCAACGTCGCCGCGGCTCGACCTTATCACCCATTAAGGTGGTCACACGCCGTTCCGCCAAGGTGGCGTCGTCGATCTTGACCCGGATCAGCGTTCGTTGCGCCGGATCCATGGTGGTTTCCCACAATTGGTCAGCGTTCATCTCGCCGAGCCCTTTGAAGCGCTGCAAACTATAACCATGCCCCAATTCCTTGGTGGCCGCGCTCAATTGGTTTTCGGTCCAAGCATAACGGATCTGCGTTTTCGCGCCGCGACCTTTCTGCAGCTTGTATAGCGGCGGCAAGGCAATATAGATCTTACCAGCTTCGATCAACGGGCGCATATAGCGATAAAAGAAGGTCAGCAACAGAATCTGAATATGCGCGCCGTCATCGTCAGCATCGGTCATAATAATGATTTTGTCATAATTGGCCGCTGGTAAATCAAATTCCGCGCCCACACCGGCCCCGATCGTATAGATCATCGTATTGATCTCTTCGTTTTTGATAATATCTTGTAATTTGGCCTTTTGGGTATTCAAGACTTTCCCCCTTAAAGGCAAGATCGCCTGAAACCGCCGATCACGGCCTTGCTTGGCGGAACCACCGGCGGAATCGCCTTCGACCAAATAAAGTTCATTCTTCTTCGGATTCCGAGACTGGGCTGGCGTCAATTTACCCGACAACAGGCCTTCATTCTTCTTCCGCTTCTTACCGTTCCGACTTTCATCCCGAGCTTTACGGGCGGCATTCCGGGCTTCACGCGCCTTTAGCGCCTTTTGCACGAGCATTTGCGCCGTATCCCCATTTTCCATCAAATAGAAGGTCAATTGTTCGTAGATCAGTCCGTCCACCGCCGAGCGCGCTTGCGGCGTGCCTAAGCGGCCTTTGGTTTGGCCTTCAAATTGCAGGATCTCCTCGGGGATACGCACCGAGATGACCGCGCTCAAGCCTTCGCGAACATCGCTGCCGTCGAGATTCTTATCTTTATCTTTCAGTAAATTTGTCTTCCGGGCGTAATCGTTGAACGCCTTGGTCCACCCCGACTTCATCCCAACTTCATGGGAGCCGCCATCGCCAGTCCGGACATTATTAACGAATGAAATAATGTTTTCGGAATAACCATCATTATACTGACCAGCAAATTCGATCTCAATGTCGTCCTTGGTGCCTTCGATGCTGATCACATCGGTCAAGGTATCCTTGTCCTCGTTTAAATAGCGCACGAAGGATTGCAAGCCATCATCGAATTTGAAAACATCGGTCCGTGTTGGCGTCACCCGTAAATCGGTCAGCGTGATCTGGATCCCCTTCAATAGAAAGGCCGATTCCCGCAAACGTTCCGCTAACACATCATAACTAAAGCTAGTGTTCGCAAAAATCGTCGGATCGGGCATAAAGGTCACCGTTGTTCCTGAAGCCAGCTTGCTCTTACCAACTTGCTTCAAGGTGCCAACCGGATGGCCGCCCTGTTCAAAACGCTCCTGATAAAGGCGATGGTCACGGGAAACTTGAACTTCCATCCAGCTGGACAACGCGTTGACCACCGAGGCGCCGACCCCGTGGAGCCCACCGGAAGTTTTGTAATTATTTTCGGTAAATTTACCGCCGGCGTGTAACACGGTCAAGATCACTTCGATCGTTGGCCGGCCGGATCGGTGCATCCCAGTCGGCATCCCCCGACCTTGGTCCTTGACCGTCAAACTCCCATCGGCGTTCAGGCAGACATCGATTTCTTTGCCATAGCCACTGAGTGCTTCATCGACGGCATTATCGACGATCTCATACACCAAATGATGGAGCCCACGACTATCCGTGGAGCCAATGTACATCCCTGGCCGTTTACGGACCGCCTCCAGTCCCTCGAGGATCTGGATCGAATTATCATCATACTTCTGTTTAACCATTTAAACCCCCACTAGCGCTTCATACGAATGTATGTTCTTCTTTCAAAACATTAAATTAAAAAAACCGATCTGTCAAGACTGGGTCGCCACACACACCGGTGATTCGGCCAAGCGCCACCTCATATGCGGCCGTTTGGTAATGACTAACAGCAGCGCGGCCCCCATTGTTGCGACCAAGAATACCACTGGTTGAGAAAACATGGTACAATATGAACGCAATCATTTTGGGAGGACTCACCTTGAAAATCGCAGTCTTAGTTATTTTAGCATATTTGCTGGGATCATTTCCTTCCGGCGTCATTGTCGGCAAAATTTTTTATCATCGGGACATTCGCCAGTTTGGCAGCGGTAATATCGGCACGACGAACACCTTTCGTGTCTTAGGACGCCCAGCTGGTCTGTTGGTTTTGGCCTTGGATATCCTGAAAGGGACTGTGGCGGCCAGTCTACCGGTGTGGTTTGGACTGGGCCTGCCCCATTACGCCATTCTCGCTTTCGGCGTCGCCGCGATCTTAGGTCATTCCTTCTCGATCTTCATCAAATTCGCTGGCGGCAAGGCCGTGGCCACCAGCGCCGGCGTGTTGTTGGCCTATAATCCTAGTTTCTTCGTGATCGCCGCCAGCACCTTCGTGATCATCATGTTGCTCAGCAGCATGGTCAGCGTGGCCAGCATGCTTGGGATGATCTTGATCACCCTGTTTTCGCTCTTTTACCGGGATCCATTTCTAACGGCCTTGGCCGCCGCCTTGACCATTTTTATTTTCATTCGTCATCGCGAGAATATCAAACGGATCCGTCAGGGCACAGAGAATCTGGTGCCCTTTGGTTGGTATTACCATCACCAACACAAGCCGAAGCCGCCGAAGCAATAACCGTCCAGAATAACCCCGCGACCCACCTCGTCGCGCAAAAAAGCTGTCCTAGCCCCGCCGCACTGATTCAAAGTGCGCTGGTACTAGTGGCAGCTTTTTTAACAGCTTCCGTAATTTCGGTGGGATCAAGCGAAACTGATTTGATACTTCGCGCGGAAACGTTCTTGCGGCGCCAAGGTGTTCATGCCGAACTTCTCCGTCAATTCTCCGGTGGCGGTGGTCAAATCAGCGATGCCCCACCAAGGCTCGATACAGATATAATCACCTTCATGAGGATAAGCGGTCCAGATGCCCACAAAGGGAGCATCCCGCGTGTCCAGCGTCACCATGTGCGGGGTTTTATCGGAACGGATTTGAACCTCGTTGGCGCTGTTCAACTGAAAAATCAGCGCGTCATTCTTAAAAACATCATGATCAATGCGCCAATCCACATCTGTCGGCGCTAGCGTGCGGGCTTCATAGTCAACGCCTTCAGGACTGAGGGGAATCTGAATCCGACTTTTGCTGGGCTTGAACCGCAAATAATAATCGCTGAATTTCAGCTCAGGAGTCATCGGAATCTTGAAGCCAGGATGACCACCGACCGCGAAGATCAGTGGTTGATCGGTACTGGGATTCGTCACGTAATAAGTCACATTGATCAAGCGGTTGATCAGTGAATACTTGATGCGCAACTCGAAGGCGAACGGATAATTGGCCCAAGTAGCGGGACTATCCTTCAACAAGAACGTCAGACTGTGATCTGTCTCGCGCTCCAACGTAAATTCCGAATCACGGGCGAAACCATGTTGGGTCATCTGATAGGTCTTGCCTTGATAGCGATACTGATCGTTTTTCAATTTACCCACGATCGGAAAGAGGTTCGGCGCATGCCGGCCCCAAACCTGGGTATCTGCTTGCCATAAGTATTCCTGACCAGTATGGCGATTGATCAGGCTTTGCATTTCGGCACCCTTCGTATTGACGGTCAGCCGATAAAACTCGTTTTGTACTTGAATGTCCATGGAAATGCCCCCTAAAGAATATATTTACTTAAATCACGGTCCGCGGCGATTTCGTCGATCCGATCAGCCACATATTGCTCGGTGATCATGATCTCACCCATTTGCATATCAGGGCCGTCGAAGAGAACTTCTTCCAACACCTTTTCCAAAATAGTCGCCAGGCGCCGGGCCCCAATGTTGTCACTGGTCTTGTTCACCTCATTGGCCACCGCTGCGATCTTATCGATTGCTTCCTTGGTGAAGGTCAACTTGACGCCATCAGCGCCGACCAACGCGACATACTGTTTGATCAGGGCAGTATGCGGTTCGGTCAGAATCGCAATGAAGTCTTCCTTGGTCAAATCATCCAGTTCCACCCGAATCGGGAAGCGGCCTTGCAATTCTGGGATCAAATCGCTGGGTTTGGTTTGCGCAAAAGCTCCAGAACCAATGAACAGCACGTGACTCGTGTCCAGAGGACCATATTTCGTATTGACTTGCGACCCTTCAACGATCGGAAGAATATCCCGCTGCACACCCTCACGAGAAACCTCACCAGAATTACGTTGTTGCTTGGAGGTCAACTTGTCGATTTCATCAATGAAAATGATCCCGTCATCTTGCGCCCGTTGCAGCGCCTGTTGTTGCAATTGATCACGATCGACCAACTTTTCAGAATATTGGCGGACCAATAACTCGCGCGCTTCTTTGACCGGCAATGTCCGACTAACTTTCCGCTGGGGTGACAAGGAACTCAGCATATCACCCATATCAACGCCCATGGTACCCATGGTATCCATCATCGGATTCTTCTTCTTGGCTTCTTCAACTTTGATGGTCACTTCGCGGTTCTCAAGCAGACCGCGGTCCAATTTCTCGGCCAGATCCAACCGTTCATTCAGCACTTGATCTGACACTTTTTCCGGCTGTTCTTCTTCCGGCGCGGGCAGTTGACCAGACATTAACTGATTCATCATTTGCATCATGTTGTTATTGTTTTGCTTTTGTTGCTTTTTCTCACCTGGGGCCAATAGGCGAATCAACTTCTTGTTGGCTTCTTTCAGCGCCTGCCCGCGAACCCGATCATAGGCAGCCTTTTCTTCAATGGCGACAGCGGCATCGGCCAGATCCCGAACCATCGCCTCAACATCGCGACCCACGTACCCGACTTCAGTGAACTTGGTCGCCTCCACCTTAACAAAAGGCGCATTAACGATCGTGGCCAGCCGGCGGGCAATTTCCGTTTTACCCACCCCAGTTGGACCGATCATCAATAAATTCTTGGGGGTAATATCTTTTTGTAGTTGTTCATTCAATTGGTGCCGGCGGTAGCGGTTATACAAAGCGACAGCCACCGCGCGTTTGGCGGAATTCTGACCGATCACATAGTCATCTAAGGCCGCGACGATTTGCCGGGGTGTTTTCTCTAGTGCCATTAAACTGGACTCCTCTCAGAACTGGTCTGTGATAATGTTGTGGTTCGTGAAAATATCGATGGAAGCCGCGATTTCGATCGCTTCACGGGCAATCGCTTCCGCGGTCATCTCTGGCGCGTGCCGAGTCATGGCGATCGCCGCCGCCTGCGCAAAATTGCCGCCTGAACCGATCGCGATCACATTCTCATCGGGCTCGATCACTTCACCATTGCCAGAAATCAGTAATAAATGCTCCTGATCAAAGGCGATCAACATGGCTTCCAGCTTCTGTAACGTGGGGTCTTTGCGCCAATCTTGGGCCAATTCCACCGCAGAACGCCGCAAATCGCCACTATAACTTTGCAATTTCTTTTCAAACCAATCTGATAAGGTGAAGGCGTCCGCCACACCACCGGCGAAACCGGTGATCACTTGGTCATTGAAGATCCGCCGAACCTTATGGGCGGTCGCTTTCATAATATATTTCTCACCCATAGTCACTTGGCCATCGCCAGCGATGGCGATTTGATCATGATGTTTTACAGCAACGATCGTTGTCATAATATCAACCTCTTTTATTTTTTCTTTTTAGCTTGTGGATCAGTTCGCGCCGAGTTGGGGCTTGCCGCTGAGTCGGTAGCGGTGTTTGGTTTAGGCGGCTCTGTTGTTGAGCTAGACGCGCCAGGCTCACTTTCGGACTGAGCCCGGGGGAAATACTGCCGATAATCCGCCTGAAGATGTTGCATGGTCACGTGCGTATAGATTTGCGTAGTGGACAGACTGGCATGACCCAATAACTCCTGGACCGTCCGCAGATCGGCCCCATGATCCAGTAAATGCGTCGCAAAAGTATGTCGCAACATATGAGGATGGATATCGCTATTCACACTAGAGTTCTTGATGATCCGATCCAAAATATAAGCGATCCCGCGACTGGTCAATTGTTGTCCGCGCTGATTAACAAATACATACTCATGCGTTGCTGGCCCTTGCGGTAGTTTTTGCATCAAAACCGGACGACTCTCCTGTAAATATTGCTGCAAAGCCGCCTGGGCGTGATGTCCGAACGGCACGTAGCGATCTTTGTTGCCCTTGCCATGGACCAGCACGATCCGCATGGTCAGATCCAATTGGGCGTTGGTCAAATCACTGACCTCGCTGACCCGCATACCTGTGGCATAAAATAATTCCAGCAGCGCTCGATCGCGCACTGTGACCGGCTCATCACCAACCACGGCGGCAAATAAAGCGGCCATCTCTTGCTCGTAGAAGAACCGCGGCAAGGTTTTGGCTTGGCCCTTGATGCGCACCGTCGCGAAGGGATTGCCTGCAACTAGTTTATGATTTTCCAGATAACGATAAAAGGACCTTAAGGCTGAAATTTTCCGGCTGATCGTCTCGCGGGCCAATTGTCGCCGCGTCAATTCATCAAGAAACGTCTCGATTTCCAGCCGGCCAACCTGACGATAGGAAGCTAAACCACCATTTGCGGTCAAGAAATTCGTGAAATCAGCAATATCTTCCAAGTAGGCCTGTTGCGTCAGAGGCGAATACTGCCGCTGCACCAATAAATACTGGCCGAAATCAGTGACCCATTGTTGTTCTGCCATAAAAAAACCTCTCATCCAATAAGTATACTGTACCATACTGGTGAAAGGAATGAATAGAATTAAAGTTCAAAAATCAGGCTTTTACAAGCCAGCGCCCTGCCTAGCCAACGGTCAAGCGCCGGCGCAGCTTACCGCGGTCCAGCGCCAAGGCGGCCACTGGTCTTGGTCAAACAAGCTAGATGAAACTGCCCTAGTTCAACGCCCCATCAACCGCGAGCTGACGATCGGATCGGACGTTGAGCGCCAACTGGTCGATGGCCGTTAACGCCCGCTGAGCCAAGGCCTCTTTCCGTAATTTTTTGTCACGGATCGTCGTGGGCAGCTCTGGGAAGATGCCAAAATTGGCATTCATCGGTTGGAAATGACGACTACTGGCGTGGGTAATATAGTGAGCCATTGAGCCCAATGAAGTGGCCGGATCAACGGTGTAAAGTTCCTGGCCGCGCAAGAGCCGCCCAGCGTTCAACCCCGCCAACAAGCCACTGGCCGCGCTTTCCACATAGCCTTCTACGCCAGTCATTTGCCCGGCGAAGAACAAATCGGCCCGTTTGCGCGACCGATAAGTCGGCTCTAGAACCTCAGGCGAGTTCATAAAGGTGTTCTGGTGCATGACACCGTAGCGCACGATCTCGGCGTTTTCTAAACCGGGAATCATCCGAAAGACCCGCCGTTGTTCGCCAAACTTCAAATGTGTTTGGAAGCCCACGAGATTATAAAGGCTTCCCGCAGCATTATCTTGCCGCAACTGAACCACCGCGAACGGTTTCTTGCCTGTCTTGGGATCTTCCAAACCAACAGGCTTCAGCGGACCGAACGTCATGGTCTTCACACCGCGCCGGGCCATCACTTCGATCGGCATACACCCATCAAAAACCTGGTCGTCTTCAAAATCATGCATCTCAGCCTGCTCCGCGGTGGCCAAAGCCTCACGAAAGGCCATGAAAGTCGCTTCGTCCATCGGGCAGTTCAAATAGGCGGCTTCACCTTTATCATAGCGCGATTTCAAATAAACTTGATCAAAGTCAATGGATTCCTTCGTGATGATTGGCGCCGCCGCGTCAAAGAAGTGCAGACCAGCCGCGCCGTTAAGGTCTTGAATCGCCGCCGCTAAATCTGGTGAGGTTAGCGGGCCGGTGGCGATCACTGTGGGCCCGGTTGGCAAAGCCGTCAGCTCCGTGGCGATGACGGTGACTAAGGGATGTTGGCGCAATTGTGCCGTGATATAACCCGAGAATTGATCCCGGTCGACCGCTAAAGCGCCGCCGGCAGGAACGGCGCTACGATCGGCCGCCGCCATCACCAAGGAATCCAGGCGCCGCATTTCCTCTTTAAGCAACCCAACGGCATTTGTCAGCTGATTTGCCCGCAGTGAATTAGTACACACCAACTCCGCGAAATCACTGGTATGGTGGGCCGGGGTTGATTTAGTCGGTCGCATTTCATACAAATGGACCGGAATGCCTTGTTGGATCAACTGCCAGGTGGCTTCGCTGCCTGCTAAACCAGCGCCAACAACATTAACATAATCTGTGGTCATCGCTTAACCTCATTTAATTGATTTTGAACTACGTGCCTACTCGTCTACTAGCATAGAAACGCCGCTAATTTTTGGGGGCTCATTTCGCCCCTGATTGAATTGAACCACTGTCCTGCTGTGCTGACGCAAGCGTTTATTTCTGGACTTGTTCTTGATAGTCACCGTTCGGACACAGGATCTGGTGACCACCCTTGACTTTCTTGTCCACCAAATAATGTTGACAAACCGGGCAATCGCGGCCGACTGGTTTGTCCCAAGAAACGAAATCACATTCCGGATAACGGGAGCACCCGTAGAAAATCCGATTCTTCTTCGACTTACGTTCGAGAACTTGACCTTGATGACATTTCGGACATTCAACGCCGATTTCTTTGGTGATTGCCTTGGTATTGCGGCAGTCTGGGAAGCGACTGCAGGCGTAAAATTTCCCAAAGCGCCCCATCTTGATCACCATTGGCGCGCCACAAATGTCGCAATCAAAACCAGCGGGCTCATCCTTGATTTGAACTTTCTCGATTTGTGTTTCAGCGGTCTTCAATTCCGTTGCGAATGGTCGGTAATACTGATCGACCACCTTGACCCAGTCACCTTGGCCAGCCTCGATCCCGTCCAAATCATTTTCCAACTTGGCGGTAAAATCAATATTGACAATATCAGGGAAGAATTCCTCAATCAAATTATCAACGATCTCACCAAGTTCAGTCGGTTCGAAACTCTTACCTTGAAGTTTCACGTAATAGCGCTTCTGGATTGTATCAATGGTTGGGGCGTATGTTGAAGGCCGCCCCACGCCGTTTTCTTCCAGCGCTTTGACCAAACTGGCTTCCGTATAACGAGCTGGCGGTTGGGTAAAGTGCTGCTCCGGATCCGTTTTGACCAGATCAGCTTGGTCGCCAACGGCCAGATCCGGTAATTTGTTCTCTTTTTGCTCCTCGGTGCTACTCTGGTAGATCTTGGTGAACCCGGCGAACTTCATTTGCGAGCCATTGGCGCGATAAATGACCCCGTTCTGTTCCAACTGGACCATCATCGTGTCGTAGACCGCAGGCGTCATTTGACTAGCCAAGAACCGCGACCAAATCAGGCTGTATAAGCGCAATTGATCGCGAGTCAAAATTTCCTTCAATGAATCCGGTGTCCGCATGACGGAACTAGGACGGATCGCCTCATGGGCATCTTGAGCCCCTTCAGGATTCTTGTTCTTCCGGAGCTTCGTGGCCGCATACGCCTCGCCCAAAGTCTCATGCAGATAAGTCGCCGCCTCATGCTTCGCAACGCTGGAGATCCGGGTTGAGTCGGTCCGCATATAGGTGATCAAACCAACGGTCCCTTCTTTGCCCAGATTGATTCCTTCATAAAGCTGTTGCGCGATCATCATCGTCTTGCGCGTCTTGTAATTTAGGCGACGATTGGCCTCTTGTTGCATTGAACTGGTGGTGAATGGCGCTGCCGGGAAACGTTTCCGCTCTTTCTTGGTCACCTTGGTCACGTCAAACGGTTGTTGGCGGTCGATCCGCTTAAGAACGGCCTGAACCGCAGCGTTGTCGGGTAAAGCCTGCTTCTTCCCGTCATAACCATAAAAATTCGCCGCGAACTTCTTGCCGCGCCCTTTTTGAAACTCTGCCGCAAGACTCCAATATTCTTCCGGAATAAAGGCTTTGATCTCCCTTTCCCGATCAATGACCAACTTCAAAGCAACGGATTGTACCCGGCCGGCGCTGAGCCCCTTCTTGACTTTGGCCCAGAGAATCGGACTGATCGAATAACCCACGATTCGGTCCAACACCCGTCGTGCTTGTTGCGCGTCAACCAAATTCATGTCGATACTACGCGGTTCTTTAAAGGCATCTTTGACCGCATTTTTCGTGATTTCGTTGAAAACGACCCGATTGTTCGCCGTCGGATCCAAGTTCAAAATGTGGGAAACATGCCACGCAATGGCTTCTCCTTCTCGGTCCGGATCGGCTGCCAGATAAACATGATCGGCTTTTTTGGCGGCGGCTTTCAGTCCTTTGATGACATCGCCCTTGCCTCGGATCGAAATATATTTCGGCTGATAATCGTGATCAAAATCAATGCCCATCTGACTTTTTGGTAGATCCCGAATATGGCCTAAACTGGCAACGACGTGATAATTGCGCCCCAGGTATTTCTCAATGGTTTTCGCTTTTGCCGGCGATTCGACAATAACCAAGTTCTTCTTGGTGGCCATGCAAAAACTCCTTTCCTTCTGCTAGAAAACGTATTTATCAAAACTTCTAGACCGTCAAAAGCGGTGACGGTCAAATCGGAAATAATCATAAGCTAGTTTTCAACCGCTTGTCAACCATAAGAATTTCGGAGCAAGGCCGATTTGACCCGAAAAAGGCTAAATTGCCGCCATATTTTGAAAATCAACCAAGACGTCGGCAGCGGTCAGGACCGGGGTTGCGCCCGCGGCCAATAGTTCATTGGTCCCCACAGAGGTTGGCGTCAAAATATCCCCAGGCAACGCGTAAACATTGCGATTCTCTTGCAGCGCTAAATTTGCGGTGATCAAAGAACCGCTGTGATGCTCAGCTTCCGTGACCAAAACACCTTGGCTCAACCCGGCGATGATCCGATTGCGCTGAGGGAAATTATATCGGGTCGGTGCCGTGCCAGGTGGATATTCACTCAACACCAGACCCCGCTGCCCAATCAGTTGTTGTAACGAACGATTGCACTGGGGGTAGAAAATATCCAGACCCGTCCCAATCACCGCAATCGTTTGCCCATGGGCCAAGAGCGTTTCTTGATGAGCCAATTGATCGGCCCCCGCCGCCAGTCCACTGACGATCGTGATTTGATTTTGGACCAGCGGCGGGATCAAGCGGCGTAAACAATGTTGGGTGTAATTCGTACACGCCCGGGCGCCCACCACCGCCAATTTCGCGGTGGTCAACAGTCGCAAGTTGCCTTGATAATACAGGATCAGTGGCGGTCGATAGATTTCGGCCAAGGCCTGGGGATAGTCAGAATCTAGAATCGTCAAAAAGGGCATATTCGGCCGCGCGACTGGTTGCAACTGACTGGGACGCTGGGGCCAAGCCGCCAACAGCTCCTGATCAAGCCGCGGCCACTGCCAAGTCGCCACCTGAGTCGTTGCCAAAGTCCGCAACCACAGCGCCAACCACAGTCGATCGCGGTAACGCCACTTCGGTTGGGCCAACGCCGCTAATAACACCGCGTCTTTTTCCAAAAAAATCACCTACATTCTTAATCATACACTCATGATCAAGTACGCAGATGATCGCGATTTTACTTTTTCTGTTCGACCTTTTTGCCAAGAAAATAATTACCCTTGTGCGTTAGCGGCCAGCCGCTTGGACCGGGCTAAAACTGCGGCGATGGATCGGGCAAGGTCCCAGGCGGGCCAGCCCAGCCAAATGGGCCGCGGTGCCATAACCGGCGTTTTGAGCGAAATCATAGCCGGGATAAACCTGATCATACATCGCCATCAAGTGATCACGGACCTGCTTGGCAACAATACTGGCGGCGGCGATGCTGGCGGATTTCTGATCACCTTTGATCAACTTCTCCTGTCTGATCGGGACAGGGATGGTCATCGCGTCCACCAGAATCAATTGGGGCCGCCAAGCCAGCTGATTGATCGCCTGGGCCATGGTCAATTCGGTGGCGTGATAGATGTTTTCCCGATCGATCAGGTCGGCGCTTCCGACCCCGATGCCAACAGCTAACGCTTGCCCGAGAATTTCTGGATACAACGCTGCTCGTTTCTTCGCGCTGAGCCGCTTGGAATCATCGACACCAACCAAAGCGAAATCATGGGGCAAAATAACGGCGGCGGTGACCACTGGTCCAGCCAGCGGGCCGCGGCCCACCTCATCCACCCCAGCAATCAGAGGAAACTGCGGCCAAAATTGCCGCTCCAACCGCAAGCGCCCGGCCAAGGCCGCTTGGGCCTGTTCAGCGGCCAGCACCCGGCGCTGATACTGCTGCAACGCGTGCTGAACGCCCACCCGCGGATCGGCCTGCAAGCGCCGCAACCACTGGGGATCAACAGGTTGCGCTGGCGCGTCGGCCAAACGGGCCTTGATCCGGGCCAAAGTCCAAGGTGCTTCTGCGCCGGAATCGGCGCCGGCTAACTTCAGATCAGTCATCGGCAACGGTGGCCTCCCAACCAACTGGAGGCA
Source organism: Lapidilactobacillus achengensis (assembly GCF_003946655.1). Lineage (GTDB taxonomy): Bacteria > Bacillota > Bacilli > Lactobacillales > Lactobacillaceae > Lapidilactobacillus > Lapidilactobacillus achengensis. Next base: position 55,512 of record NZ_RHOV01000001.1, on the reverse strand, counting down.
GATCCAAAGTGATCCGTCCTAATTTACCTTTACGGAAATAAAGCAAGAACTTCGCCGCCATCCGATCATAATCATCCCGGAACCCTGCCTGTTTCGTCAATAATAACAGCAGTTCCACCGCCGGCAGGTCCAGTTGCGCCGCAGTCAACTGATAAGTTTGTTGTAAGATCTGTGGGTATTGTTTTTGATAGAAACCAAGGGCGAACAAGGTGATGTCATCCTCATGGTATAAACCTTCCTTGATGGCCCCAGTCAGGGCTAGTTTCTGCCCGACGGTGGGATCTTCAAACTTCGGCCAAAGCACCCCGGGCGTATCGAGCACTTCAAAATCATCCTTGGTTTTCAACCAATTTTGCTTACGAGTTACGCCGGGACGATTGCCGATCGGGGCGATATTCTTGCCAGCCAAGCGATTCAGAAAAGTCGATTTCCCCGAATTGGGGATCCCGATACACATGGCGCGGATCGTGGTTTTCAGTACCCCTTTTTGCTGTTGCGCGGCGATCTTCGGCGCCAGGATCTGCTTAGCCGCGTGCAAAACGGGACGAAGCGGCTGGCCGTGTTGTGAATCCAACGCCAAGACTGGTTGCTGTTCGCGCTGGTAATATTTCTGCCAAGCCTGGGTCATTTGCGGGTCCGCCAAGTCAGCCTTGTTCAAGAGCAATAAATGTGCCTTGTCCCCGATCAATTCCCGTAACATCGGATTGCGGGAACTTTCCGGCAAGCGGGCATCCACCACCTCCAAAACCAAATCAACCTGTTTTAAGCGTTCTTGAATCTCCCGTTTGGCCTTGGCCATATGTCCGGGATACCATTGAATTGTTGCCATTGTTCTAACTCCTTCGTGCCAAGGGTCTGGCGCCCATGGACTCTAATTTTCGCGAACGCCTCGCCAGAAAGCCACAGAATGGAACTGGGGGCCTTCTGTGCGGCCAAGCGCAAAATTCCTGTTCGTCGTCGGTTCACGCCAACTGCTGTTTCTGATGGACCTGTTGATCGTGGCCTGATCTACCCTGATCAATGACTAGTGCTTAATGATCAATGAATAATGATTAATGAGCAGACTCTATTTTACCATTCAACGCCAATATTTTCAGGGAATATTGAAACGTGAATCGACGGGTGGCCAAAAAAAGGGCCCGGCGCGCAAAATAATCATGTTTGCTGGTCGTTTTCCGTCATACTGCACTACTAAGTTACCGATCAGGTCAGGCAAATGGAACCCAAAAAGACCAAGTTAGCCGAACTACTGATCATTCAGTCGCGCTAACTTAGCCAGTGGTCGTATTTTTAGTTGAAAATCCTGACTTTTCGCAGGGTTTGAGCGGCGGACCGCCTTATTTCCGGGCCTGACGCGCTAGGATATCGTCAATGATATCGCGCAGTGACACCTGGGCCATTTGAGTTTCGGCGGCGGTTTGGACCTGGGTGTAAACCCCATTCAAGGTTCCTTGGATATTACCGCCCACAATACAAAGCGGATTTGTTTTCTCATCAACATGGAGCAAATTACGGTTGTCCTCAATCACCAAATAAACATCCAAGAGGCTAATATCTTCCGGCGCTTTAGCCAAACGCAAGGCGACTTTACCTGGCTGGCTATTGAGCAGACCGGCCTTGACCAAGGTCGACATCATGCGGCGCACCATACTGGGATTCGCTTCAATGCTTGCCGCGATCGCCGTGCTGGACAGATTACCATCCGCATAAACATAAACAAAGGCCAAGATATGGACCGCATCGCTTAATTTATGGGAAAACTTCATGTTCAATCACTCTCCGGGTAACTTCTCGATAAGAAAGCACGCATATTTTCTGGCTGACGACCGGTGATTTTCGCAAAATCAGCGGTGACAATGTCGAACAGACCCAGCGCTGCCGCCGCATACATGCTGGCCAGTTCGGCGCCGTCACCTTCAGCCGCGTAAATCTCCTGGAATTGGGCGCCTGTCACCGGTTGATAACCGATCGAATGTCCGGTGACCGCTGTCATGATTCGACCCAATTCTGGCATCGTCAAACTTTCTTCCTGAGTTACAGTATACACCTGTCCGGCGTCTCGTAGTTGCGGTTTCGTCGCCAAGGCCGCGATCGCCGCGGCGCTATCAGCTTGACTGATGAAGGCCATTGCCTGTTGCCCCACCGGATAGATCAAAGCCTGACGCTGGATCAGCTCAGGTAGATAGGGCACCAGCGGATCCGCGTAAAGCGAATTCTTGATGATGGCGTAGTGTAAGCCACTCCCCGCTAAGCGCCGCGGCACGTAAGCATAATACGGCGCCATGGTAAAGGGATCATTCTCTTGATCCGCGTAAAAACTAACGAAGATCACACTAGGCACCTGCGCAGCCTGTAACGCTTGTAAGGAATTTTCAAATTCATTGATGCGCCGCTGTAAATCATAGGTTTTACTAGGAATGTAAACCACCACATCCTGGCCGCTAAAAGCCTGCGTCATCCCAGCCACATCAGCGTAATCCAACGCCGCCAGGTTCACACCTTGAGCCTGCAATGTTCGGGCCTTGGCCACCGTGTGCACCGCCGCCGTGACCTGCGCTGGACCCACCGTGGCAACTAAATCGGCCACCACTTGCTGGCCAAGATGGCCGGTCGCCCCGGTCACTAAATATTTCTGCAAAGTTGATTTCATTGTCATTTCCCCTTTTCTCATTAAACTTACTAATCTACCAGAAATCTCCTGATCTCCCAGTCAGCCAGGTTGGCGGTTAATTCATTTTTCAAGTCACCGCGCCAACCGATCTCACCTTTGATCGCGCTAGGCCTTAATCCTGCTTGAGAATACCATGGGCTTGTAAGTAACGTTTTGCGACCACCGCGGCCTTTTGATGCGCAACGGTCACCTGATAATTCATTGCCTGCATGTCTTTCGTGGAGATCTTCCCCGCGATCCGATTCAGACTGGTGACGATCTGCGGATGGTCCTGCGCAAAACTCGTTAACATCAGCGGCGCGCCTTGATACGGTGGGAAAAACGACTTGTTGTTCGTCAACACCACCAAATCGTACTTTTTGATCTGCGGATCGGTGGTATAGGCGTCACTCACATCCAGATCACCTTGGGCCAAAGCCTGATAGCGTAAAGCCGGCTCCAAAGTTTTCACGTTTTTGAAATTAAGGCCATAGGTTTTCTGTAAACCAGGGTACCCATCACTTTGTTGGAAGAAATCCGGGTCAAACCCCGCCCGCAGTTGCGGATACTTGGCCAGATCACTGATGGTCTTGAGCTGATATTTCGCCGCGGTCTGGCGGGTGACGGTCATCCCATAACCGTTCTGATACGCCATTGGCCGCAATAAGCTCATTTTGAATTGCTGCGCCAGTCCATTTTTCGCGTCCTGATAGGCACTTTGCGGATCATGACTGATTGCTGAATCGGTCTTGACCAACGATTGCAACACGGTTCCGGTAAATTCAGGATAAATATCGATTTGTTGCGCCTTCAGCGCCTTGAACAGGAAACTGGTCCCGCCAAAATTCCGCTTGAGCTCCACATTGACATGCTTGTTGTCGGCTTCGATCAAATCTTTATACAGATTGATCAAGATCTCCGGTTCGCCCCCCATTTTACCGGCGATGGTGATGGTTTCTGTTTTCGGCGCGGTCGCTGCCCGCACGCCATAAACACCACCACCAACCGCCACTAAGGCGACCAAACCGATCAGCAACCGTTTCAGCGAGGTGTGGGAGAGCAATTTGATCAACCAGCTGGCCACCAAAGCCAAGGCCGCCGCCAAAATCGCCCCAATCAACAAGGCCGGATTGTTATTGGTTTGGATGCCCAAGAGAATATAGGTTCCCAAACCACCACCGCCGATCAACGCCGCTAAGGTGGCCGTGCCAATGATCATCACCACGCCGATCCGGATCCCTGACAGAATCATCGGCATCGCCAAGGGGATCTGGACCCGCAACAATTTATACCGCTTGGACACCCCCATGGCATCAGCCGCCTCGATCAATAAGGGATCAATATTGGTCAAACCTGCGTATGTATTCTGGAAGATCGGCATGATCGCGTACAAGACCAACGCGATAATCGCTGGGACGGTCCCAATACCCACCAAGGGAATCAACAAGCCCAAAATCGCTAAACTAGGGATCGTTTGAATCACACTGGCCACCTGTAAGACAAATTCGCCACCGCGGCGATGGTTCATTAAAACCACGGCCAAGGGGATCGCGATCAAGATGGTGATGATCGTGGCGATCAAGGCCACCTCAATATGTTGGCCTAACGCCACCAAGATTTCATGCCCATTCGTTTGGGCGTAATGGATCGTTTCATTGAACATTGGTCGCAACCTCCTTTTCTAAACTGGCCAAGTAACTCACCAAATCGGTGGCGGCCAATGTCGTCTGGTTAACCTTGACCTGAACCAACGGCTGGTTCTGGATCAACGCCGCCCATTGATAGATCGTCGTTTCCGGCGGCAAAGCCACCAACGTCGGACTAGGTGACGGGCCCGTTGCTTGACCAAAGCCCGCTTTAACGACTTGGCGCAAGGTTTGGTGGTCTTCAATAATGTCCTTGAAGAAGTTAGCGACAAACTCATTGGCGGGAGCGCCAATGATCTCTTGTGGCCGCCCCACTTGTTGCAAATGACCATCATGGATCACCGCCACATGATCGGCCAACAACATTGCCTCATGCATATCATGCGTCACAAAGATAATCGTCGTGGCCAACTCCCGATGCAATTTCAAAATCAACTGCTGCAACTGCCGCTTGGAAACAGGATCCAACGCGGAAAAAGGTTCATCCATCAACATCAATTTCGGATCTGCGGCCAAGGCGCGGACGATCCCGACTCGTTGCGCCTCGACGCCAGATAACTCTGCCGGCTTTCGGTTCGCGTAAATGGCCGGGTCCAAATCCACCATTTGCAACAATTGTTCGATCCGCGGCCGGATCTTCGCCTTGGACCAGCCCAAGGCCTCCAACTGCACCCCGGCGTTTTGTAGCACCGTCATATTGGGAAAAAGCGCGCTGGATTGTAGCACGTACCCAATATGTTGCCGTAATTCTTGCAAATTGCCAGCGGCAACGTCCACCCCGTCGATCAACACTTGCCCACTAGTTGGCACCACCAACCGATTGACTGTTTTCAACAAAGTGGTTTTGCCACTGCCGGATGGTCCTACTAAAACAAACAACTCCCGCGAAGCGACGCGCAAATTGATCGCCGCCAACGCCGCCCCACTTTGATACTCTTTAGTGACCCCTTTAAATTCAATCAAAATCATCGCTCCTACATGTAACTATATTAATAACTTGTTGTTTTAATAATAACACCATTTTCAAATTTGACAAGTCATTTATCCTAAAACAAGCGAAAAAAAAGACGAGCGCTGAACCTCGATGCTCAGCGCTCGTCTGACCCAAATAATCGGGTCTAAAATATTTTTTTAAGTGAATCAGGCCCCTGTTGCCGTTAATTTGGCGATGGCCTGCGTCAACATCTGATCGTGGGCTTGTAAATAGGTGGCCACGGCTTGATACAGCGCGATCCGCGTCTGCTCGTTAAAAACGCCTGTAGCGGTTAGCTGCGCTTGTGTCTGCACCTGTTTGACGGCGGCGACGGTGCTATCATCATAGACACCTTTTGTATTCGCCAACTGGTAACCTAAGCCTTGCAAATTCTGCTGTAACAATTTGACTTGGTCACTGACGTCACCAGCTTGTAAGGTTTCCCCGCTGGAAATCAGACTCAGATTCGCCAATGCGGGGTAAGCCACCAGCACATTGGGGGTGATTCCCTTGTGGTTGATCCAAGTCTTGTTGGGGGTCAACCATTTCGCCGTGGTAAATTTCATTTCGCTGGTTTTGCTTAGTGGCACCACGGCTTGGACCGTGCCTTTCCCATAGGACTTGGTTCCGATCAGCGTCGCCGTACCCGATTGCTGCAACGCCGCCGCGAAAATTTCCGCCGCGCTAGCGCTACTGTTATCGATCAGAACCGCCACTGGTTCTGTTACTTTAAAGCCTTTGTCATATTTCTCGCTGGCGCGATAAATGTCTTCCTGGCCGGCGCGATCCTGAACCCGCATGATCACCTTTTTGTTGGCTAAAAACATACTGGTCACTGCCAGCGCGCTATCCATTAAGCCGCCAGGATTGCCACGCACATCGATCACGAAACGAGTCGCCCCAGCCTGACGGAGCTTCTTGATCGTCTTTTTCATGCCACTAGCGGTGTTTTCTGCAAAAGTCGTCACACTGATCACCCCGACGTTGGAGCCCTTTTCTGAAAGGGCGCCACTGACCGTAGCTTGATCGATCGCTGCTCGTTTCAAACTGACTTGGAAGGTGTCACTGCCCCGCTTGATCGCCAATTTGACCGTACTACCTTGCTTACCGCGGATCTTGCTGACGGCTTGATCCACGGTCATTTTGGCGGTAGAGTGGCCATCGATCGTCAGGATCAGATCATCAGCCTTCAAACCGGCTTTCTCCGCTGGTGAGCCCTTGATCGGAGCGACGATCTCGATGGCTTCCTTGCCCTGTCGCACCTGGGCTCCGATGCCTTGGAAGGACCCAGAGATCGAGTCATTGAGGCTGGAGGTTTCTTCCGTGGTCAAATATTGCGAGAACGGATCGTCCAAACTGTCCAACATGCCAGAAATGGCGCCGTTGATCAACTTCTTGGAACTCACTTTCTGAAAATAATTGGCTTTGATCGTGTGATAGACTTGATTGACCTGCTGTGTTTCACTGACCGCAGCCAGCCGTTGCGACACCTGATGCATGGTGAAAACAGCGCCGCCCACCACACCTAAAATCAAGGCGACCGCCACACTAACCCAATAAGTCAAACGAGTAAAGCGCTTCGGACGTTGCGGCTTGGGCAACAGTTGCCCCAGTTGCCCCTCATTTGAGGTTAGCTTGATGAGGTTGATGGCCGCCTCTGTATCGAATACAGGCGGCTCAGGCGCCGCGCTTGCTCCCGCTTGTTCCGGTTCCTTGGGGGCGGCGGTTTGGGGTTGTTCAGCCTGATCCCCAGTTGGCTGTTCTTGATCTGTTGATTTCAATCTTTTCCCTCGCTATGCTTCACTTTCCAAATATTGTTGGTAGGCCTGATCGAAAATCGTCATGCCCGGCAAATAATTGCCATTCAATTCCAAATAACGCGAAAGTCGGTCATAATCCGTTTCCTGTTTAGGAAAACTATGATCAAAGAACGCGTTGTTGGCAAACTGCGCGATCTCATCGTGGCTGTTGGGATTTCGTTGGGTCATTAAATATTGATAAAAGCTGCGTCTGAAGATCATGCGCGCGCCACCTTTCTTATTCCTGCGAAATCATTATCAAAAGTACGGCACCAGGTCAGTAAAAATAAAGCCAGCGCCTCAGCAAAGTTAATCAGCGCAAACCCGGTGAGTTCCGTCTGCCGGCTTGTCCGAATTGCGCCCTTATTTCGGCAAATACACGCTGAAATCCAGTTCATCGTTATCTAAATCAAAGCGCGTGGCCCGCAGGCTAATCCCGTTTTTGATCTTGTACTTGCGTAAATGCAGGGTGATCGTACTCTTCTTCGTGTCCAGGCTGACCCAGCTAGGAATCTTATAGTCATGACCAATAAAGTTCATCACTTGGCTGATTGGAATTGGGAGCGCGCCGATCGACAAGCTTTGGGCCTTCAATTGGATGTCGCCGTTTTCCAACACGTAGGGATCCAGCGATAAGTTAAAGGGCACCTGAGTCCCTAAGAAGGCGAAATTGCCGCTCAAAACGGCTTGATCGGTTAATTTGAACTGATACTTAATGTCATCACTCTTCAAGTAATCACTGAGTCCATACGCGACGATCCGATTGACCTGCTTCTTGGTCATCTGCACATTCATGACCGGCTCGTCAGCCGCCGCCACGTCGGCCGATAAGGTGGTCGGCGCCGGGCTAATGAATAGCTTCGTGCCGACAAAAATGCCCACGCCTAAAATCAAACCGATCAAGACTAGGAAAAGCCACTTCCACAGATTGAAAGGTTGTTTCGGTTTGTTTTTCTTAGGGGATTTCGCGGCTGGGGTCCGCCGTAGAGTTTGTGTTTGCGTTTGTTCTGCCATGATTTACTCCTCGATTTCCTAACGATATAACCAAGCTGTTCTGATACTCTGGATCTTCTTGACGAAGCGACCGGCAATCGCTTGGTAGCCGCGATTATTCGGATGGAAGTGATCTTCCGTATACAGATACGGATTGAAGGCATCCTGACCCGCCTTGTTATTCGCCAGGATCGATCCTTTTGGTTGGGTTATCACCGTGTCAATATCCACATAATACGTTTGCGTATATTGCTTGAGCACCTGTTGGGTCGTTTGATTCCACAGGCCCATGCTGGTTTTCATATCCGTGATCTGTGGGAAATAAACATAAAACGGATTATAGATGCTCGCCACGACTAAGGGCGCCTGGGGATTATACTTGCGAATCTCCTTGATCAACCGATTCAAATTCTTCTGATAAACCTTCTGACCTGCCTTAACTTTATTCAAATCCATGTTCATCACATCTTTTTTGATGATGTGCATCAAGTCATTGGCGCCGACGGTCATGGTGATCAGATCCGCCTTGGCCAACCCCGCTTGAATGTCCTTGGATTTAACGATGCGCTGATACACTTGACTGGAAGTATCCCCGCTCTTACCAAAGTTCTCACTGGTCAGAGTTACATTATCGACCTCGGCCAACTGTGATTTGACCAAGGGCACGTACCCGCCACTCTCACTGGCATCGCCTAACCCGAAAGTCAGCGAATCGCCAATGGCCACATAGTTGACCGTGGCCTTCACTTTAGTTTGCTTGGTGGTCAAACGACCCCCGTGACTGGTTGTTCCTGCTGGTGATTTGACCACCAATTCTAGCACCAAAAACATGACCAACGCGCTGATCACGATGGTCAAGATAACTTTAAGTGCCTGTCCCATTTTCTTCATTAACTTTCACGACCCATGTTTACATACTCTAAAACCTGAAAAAATCAACAAAAAAGTGGAACCGTAGCCCCACTTTTCTTCCCGCTTATCCTCGATAAAACATTACCGCGATCGCCCCAGCACCGGTATGGGTGGCGATTACAGGGCTCGTTGGCGCCACCAAGATCGGCACCTGTGGTAAAACGGCTTGGATTTGTTCCTTAACTTGATCAGCGAGGGCTTGCGCGTCGGCGTGAGAAATGCCGACCATCTTGACAGAAGCGCCGGCATTGGCCATTTTCTTGACCAGATCCCGGTAGAAATTCTGGATCGTCTTCATCCCGCGCCCTTTGGAGATCGCCTCTAACTGGGCATCATGTAACTGCAAAATAACTTTGATATTCAAAAGACTGGATAACATTCCGGAAACGCGGCTAAGGCGACCCCCCTTGACCATGTTCGTCAGACTGGTGACCGACATATACAATTCCGTTTGGTCGCGGACCTGATCCACCGCCGCGATGATCGCCTCGCGACTGGCGCCTTGCTGGGCCATTTTGGCCGCCTGTAACACTTGGAACGCCATCGCCCGATCGGTGAAATCACTGTCGATCACGGTCACCGTCGACCGAGAGATCTGGGCCGCTTGCCGGGCCGCGTTGACTGTGCCACTAATTGTTTCAGTCATATGAATCGAGATCACTTCGCTACCATCGGCTGTTAACTGATCGTAACAATCCAGGATCGTGCCGATCGAAGGTTGACTGGTCTGAGGTAAGGCCTTGGATCGGCTCATTTTTTCCATAAATTCTTGCCTTGATAAATTCACACCGTCAGTATAAACATCGTCATCGATCACGATCGTCAGTGGGATGACCGTGATTTGATATTGTTCGATTTCTGCCGGTGTCAATTGGACTGAGGAATCAGTCACAATCTTGATTTTGCTAGTCATGATATCTAGGCTTCCTCTCAAGCGCTTACCGCAATGATTTTATTGGCTTCATTTGGCTAGTATACCAGAATTAGCCGCCAAATTCATTAAAAGTGACTAGCCGAACCAACAAAAAAGGGGCACTTCGCCCAAAAGAGTGTGAGCCAGCCCGGGTAGCTTCCGAGCATTAACCTCGTCAGGATTTTGGAGGCCGCTCTTTGCCTCCAGAAGCCTGACGTTGTTAAGCGCAAGAAGCTGGGCTGGCGAACACGTTTCTATCATGCCCGCGGCTTGCACTGCGAGAATCGGGGTGAGCTCGCTGTGGGCGTCACTTCGAGCTTTTCGGAAGGACGCCGAAAAGCTCAAAGCTGAGCCTTGTCCTAAGTGGCTGAGCCACCAAGGACAATTTCACGGCGACCTCACCCCGATTCTCTCCGCTCCAGCCGCTCAACGTTATCTTACTCGTTTCAGCGCTCCCGTCGGCTGGCGAACACGAGTAAGCGATCGCTGATTGCCGTTTTTCCGAACTGATCAAGCAGGATAAATTTGTTGCAAAGCCGCCACATCAGCGGCGCTCAAACTTGTCACTCCTTGATCCAATGGATACATGACCGAACTTTTCGCGGTACTGTGGCCTAACCCTAAACTATGGCCCACTTCATGCAAAGCCACGGAAACCGCCACGGCTTGAGGATAGGCCACGTTCAGTTGCGCCGAGCCTTGATTGCGCGCGTGCTCGTAAGTTCCCAGCCGATAAGTGGTGATCGCCGGTCCACCTTGACCTAATTCGATCGTCGTCTGAACGCCAGCGCCTTGGTTCTTCTGGTAGGTACCCAAGGTCAACTGATTGCTGTCACCATGGCCAGTGCCCGCCACTAAATTAACCAGTCGGGTGGCGTTGTACGCGGCAATCGCGCTGGTAAAAACTTGTCGCACTTGGTCGGGCGTTTGCGCCTCAAAGTGATAATAATAAGTGCGTTGCAACTTTCCAGTTGGGACGATCGACTCGATCGGTGTTGTGTTCGCCGCCTGATCCGACGTTTGCGGCGCCACTGCAGTCGAACTTGACGAACTCGATGCGCGCGTTGACGCCGCCGAATCACGACTCGCCGCAGCCGCGCTGGCCGCAGCCGACGCGCCAGTCGCCGCTGGCGTGGCGCCACCGTTCAACCGTTGGAACCCGGCTTTGATCAAGGCGATGGTTTTGAGCGAAACTTGTTTGACCTGTTGCTGAACTTGCAGCCGTTGTTGCGCTGGCAAGGGACTGCCGGCGCCAGTGAAAAACCAAATCACAGCGACTAACAGAATTAATTTGATCCATTTACGATGTCGACGCACCTGCTCACTCCCCATTATAGTTGTATACTTTAATCGCCTGACTCACGTGATCGCGGCAACTCAAATCGCATAATCACGTGATCGCGCACCTAAATCGCCCATTTTCAGAAACCAAAGGAGCGTGGCGTTATTTTTAAGCTAACTTTATTGAACCACACTCGCTGGTCAAGTGCGAACCCTTTTAGAAAAAATTAAAAAAGAAAGTCAGCAGGCTGACTTTCTCATTGGGAAAATGTTGATTTGATCAAACGCGTGGGCGCTGTTCTAACAAGCAAGCGGACCAGCGATCGTTTCATTCCCCGACGGATTCAGAAGACGGTCCAGCCGTGGCCCGGATCCGCTGAAACTCCAGAAAATGATAGGCGGGCTGAGAGCCCTGGGCCAAGAAATCTTGCTGCTGGGTCAATTCAAAGTCAGCCCAAGGCAGCGCGGGCATATAAGTATCGCCAGCGTAGTGCCCGTCGATTCGCGTCTGATAAAGAAAATCCACCTCGGCAGCAAATAGAGTAAATAAGGCCACGCCGCCGATCACATAGAAAGTACGCTGCGGTTCTTGGGCTAGGCGTTGCCGCAAAGCGGCCGCGCTGCCAAAGACCTCGACCTCATCTGGAAACTGCGTCGCCGCCTGATGCGTTAAGACCAAATGATGCCGTTGTGGCAACGGACCGTGGGGAAACGAGGCATAGGTCCGCCGCCCCATCACGATCGTTTGCTGCCACGTCACTTCCTTGAAACGTCGTAGATCAGCAGGCAAGCGCCAGGGCAGCTGCCCCTGAGCTCCGATCAACCCATTTTGATCCTCCGCCCAAACAAAGGCAATCATGGCAGACCTCCTTAAACAGCCACCGGCGCTTTGATCGCCGGCGCTGGGTCGTAGCCGCTTAATTTGATATCCGCCATTTGATAATCGGCCAGATCCGCCCGAGGCGCTGACGTCAATTCCAGCTGAGGCAGCGTCCGAGGGGTCCGCTGCAACTGCGTCTTGACTTGTTCCAGATGATTCGCATAAATGTGGGCATCGCCAAAGGTATGGACGAAATCGCCCACTGCCAAGCCAGTTTGGCGCGCCACCAAGTGTGTCAGCAGCGCATAACTAGCAATATTGAAAGGCACCCCTAAGAAGGCATCGCCGCTGCGTTGATACAACTGGGCCGACAATTTACCCTCATTCACATAAAACTGAAACAAGGTGTGGCAAGGTGGCAAGGCCATTTGGGGAATATCTTCCGGATTCCAGGCGCTGACGATCAGCCGCCGCGAATCCGGGGTCGCCTTGATCTGCGCCACCACCTGGGCCAACTGATCGATCGTCTCGCCTTGACGCGTCTGCCAATGCCGCCATTGCTGCCCATAAATATGGCCTAAATCACCATAGATTTGCGCGAAACTTGGATCATCAATGATTCGTTGATCAAACCGAGCCATTTCTTGGCGATAGACCTGCGCAAAGTCCGGATCGCGCAGGGCCCGCCGCCCAAAATCTGTCATATCAGGTCCCTGATAGGCCGAGCTGGCCACAAATTTAGCAAAGGCCCATTCATCCCAAATGTGATTATTGTGCTGTAACAAATAACGGATATTGCTATCCCCACGCAAGAACCATAACAGTTCGCTCTTGATCAAGCCAAAGGGCACTTTTTTCGTGGTCAATAAGGGAAAGCCCTGACTCAAGTCAAAGCGCATCTGATAGCCGAATAAGCTATAGGTCCCGGTCCCCGTTCGGTCTGATTTATAATGGCCGCGGGTCAAAATATCATTCAAAAAATTCAAATAAGTTTGTTCGCTTTGATTCACGTTGACTGATCCTTTATCTGTAGATTAGGCTCTCAATTCGGGATAAACATCAAACACGGTTCGGTTCGCGTCGATCACCACGTAGAGATGGCCATTTTGCGGCGAGATGATACTGGTTTGGTAAATGTTATCCAACCCCGAGGCATCTTTTTGTTTGAAAGGGAAATAGATCCGTAATGGTTTACGGTCACTTTCCTCAAACACGAGATCACATTTTTCGATATCTTGGTACTTGATCGCGCGCCCGAACATCCCCATTTCTAGAGAACCAGCATTGATATCGGTTGTCTTGGTGTGGTCTGCCTCAGGTAAAATCTCGATTTTAAAGCTCTTGCAAGGATGGATTTCTTGCATCTTACCCGCACCATTGATGCGGCCATAAGAAGTGGTGACGCGAGCGATCCAAACATCAGCCATTTCGGCGTGAGAAACCGTCCATTCATCCCCATTGCGGAAATAAAAACGTAATTCCTTAAACACGTGTTCTTCAATCATGACCAGATAACTTCCTTTCTCGCTTTCAGTCTAGGTTCTCCCCTATCATATCATATCTGGTAATCGTTTTCGTAGCCAAACGATCAGGGTCTCAGGCTCATTGATCACAGCTCCAGAAACGACAGCTTGCTCCGCTGATTTCAGCGCCCGTCCCAGTTGCGGACCAGGAGTCAACCCCAGGCGCGCCATTAAAAGGCCACCATCCACTGCAAGTTCGTGGGCGTCATGGATCGGCAAAGCCTGATAACGTTGCTCCAAGTCAGCGAAGTCCACCGTCCAGCCTAAATTAGCGCCAACCGTTGCCAACCGCGGCAATACCTGATCATCAAGTTGATAAAGATCGGCCGCGCTGATGGCTTGGCCCGCTTGCAACTTACGACTGAAGGCTAAGCTGGCGCGACTGGCCGCGATCACTTGATTGGCGGTTTTCCATTGACGTAACATCACCGTCAATTGCTGGTCCGACAGCGCGGCCACATCAGCCAACATGGTCCAAACGGCGGCCTCATCCTGCAGAGCGCTGGTGGCGCGCTGGGCAAACGTCGGCATGGTTAGCGCTTGGTCTTTAAAGAAAGGGACGTGGGCCACCAGTCCTGTTTGCAGGAAGCTGGCCCAACCCACTTGCCAGTTAGGACTAAGCATCATTTTGATAAACTCAGTGTGGATCCGTTCCACCGCGATTTTATCCAGCAAGGCCCGATTATCGATCAAACTTTGATAAGTTTCCGGGACGATCGTGAATCCTAGCTGACTGCTAAAGCGCACCGCTCGCATCATCCGCAGCGCATCCTCGTGAAAGCGAGCCTCCGCGGCGCCAACCGCCCGAATCTGTTTGGCCCGTAAATCGGCCAGCCCGGCGAAATGATCGATCACCAAGCCATCGTGGCGCACGGCTAAGGCGTTGATGGTGAAATCGCGGCGTTGCAGATCTTGGGCCAACGAGCGCACAAAGGTGACCTGATCAGGCCGGCGGAAATCTTGATAGCCCGATTCCGTGCGAAAAGTCGTCAATTCGTAACCCACGTGATCAACCAGCACCGTGACAGTCCCGTGTTTGATGCCGGTATCGATGGTTACCGGGAAGATGGCTTTGATCTCCGCGGGGAAAGCGCTAGTGGCAATATCCACATCTGCGATTGCCTTGCCTAAGAGAAAGTCCCGCACAGAACCGCCAACAAAATAAGCTTCATATCCATTAGCTTCAATTTGTTGTAGAATAGGAAGTGCCTGTTGGAATTCTGGGGGAAACTCAGATAAATACATTGATTATCAACACCTATTTCTTAATTTTAGTGGTGGTTTGATTCGGATAAGGGGTCAGGATATGGTAGCTAAACTACGTGTTCACTTCACTTGGACACATCTCAAGGAAATTTTGATGATCAGCCTCGGCGCGCTTTTTTATGGCTTTGGCTTGGTGACGATCAACATCAAGAACAATTTGGCCGAAGGGGGCATCACTGGGATCACCTTGCTTTTCCGCGCCTGGTGGCAAATCGACCCAGCCTACACCACGATTCTGCTGAATATTCCGCTGATCATTCTCGGTTATCGATTTCTCGGCAAAAAAGGCCTGGTCTACACGATTTACGGCACTATGGCCTTGTCCGCATCCCTGTGGATCTGGCAACGCTTGCCGGTAGGAAATTTGATCAATCTTCATGATGATCTGTTTATCGCCGGTGTGCTGGCGGGAATTTTCGGTGGCTTTGGCTCCGGATTGATTTACCGTTTTGGCGGGACCACTGGCGGCAGCGATGTGTTGGCGCGGATCCTGGAAATCGAACGCGGCGTCCCAATGGGCAAAACGCTGCTGGCCTTCGATGTGCTCGTGTTGTTGGCGTCACTGAGCTATCTGGACATTGAACACATGATGTATACCCTGCTGGCCTCCTTCGTCTTTTCCCGAATCGTGGACGCGACCCAAGATGGGAGTTATTCCGCCAAAGGGATGCTGATCATTAGTGACCATTATGAAGTGATCAGCCAGAAATTAATGGATGAGCTGGAACGTGGCGTGACCTACTTGAACGCCGAGGGTGGGTACCAACGCGACGAACGCCAAATCATTTACTGCGTGGTCGCGCCAAACGAACTGGTCCAAGCGAAGCGCATCATCATGGCCTGTGACAAAAAGGCCTTTGTGACGATTCTCGAAGTCCACGAAGCTGTGGGCGAAGGCTTCACCTATGCCCGGCCGCACCATTCTCTCTTTTCTAAACGCAAAGCCGGTTAACCCAACAAACAGACGGAATTGCCCGTCGTCAAAAGTAAGCCGCTTGCGCACGGCATGCTGCGCGACCATTGACCGTAACCACAACCTGCCCCACCACTATTTTGGTGAGGCGTAAGCACCTGCTAGCTGATTGCTAGGGGTGCTTTTTTGATGAGCTACTGATTCTATTTATTTTTCGGCAGTCGCGCCGCCTGTTTGAACGTGGCTGGTTTTAGCGTTCGCGATCATGCTCCAGGTCAAAGAGCAACTCGCTGTAATCAGGATCATCCGGAGCGAGCGTCAAATATTGTTTCAACGCCAAAATCAACTCGGACGTCTGGGCCTCCGCTTGTAAAAAGGCGATGAACTGCCGCATAAAATCAGGATTGGTTTTCAAATTCGGGTAGGCGGCAAAGAACGCCGCCTTGGCTTCGGGGACTTGATCCAAGCGATCGTAAGCCGCCGCCAATTGCCAGTTGACCTGTGGATCGGCCTGATCCGCCGTGGCAATCGGTGCCAACAACTCGATCACGGCCTGATCATCGCCCTTTTGCGCCATAATCGTCGCCAACAACAGCCGCAGCGGTTGAGCGTCAGGATCGACCCGCAGACCCGCTTCCAAGAGCTCCTGGGCCGTTTGGGGCTGTTGTAGCTGGATGGCCGCCTCTGCCCCTAACCGCGCCAGATTCAGATTAAACGCGTCATAGCCTAGACCAACCTGGGCCGTCTGTAAAGCCTCAGCCTCATGACCCAACGCACGCTGGCTGGCAACCAGTGGTTCATACAAGGCGCTATAATCAGCGTTTTGTTGCTGCAAACGGGTCAAAACCTTGATTGCCTGTTCCTCCTGATGCAAACTATGGTAGAGCACGCCCAATTGGAACAGTTGTTCATCTGTGGCCAAGTTCTTCGTTAGCTCCTCGAGCAACGCCACTGCGGCTTCGTATTCACCGGAACCAGAGAGTGCCTCGGCCAAGCGTTGTTTGATCGAAACCTGGGCCCAATAATCATGCCCCGCCGCCAACAAACGCTGATCATATTGAGCCGCCTCCTGATAACGACCCATATTGGCGTAAAGTTCCGCCAAGCCAAAGTCCAGCGCCGGCTCATCAGGTAAAAGCCGCTGCGCCGCCAAAAGTTTCTGCTCGCTGACTTCCAACAAGTTCATGGTTTGATACAAATCGGCCGCCGTGACCAGACTTTCTGGATAGACCGGTGAATCAGGCTTAATTTGATTCAGCCAATCCAAGGCCTGATCGGTTTGATCGTCATCGATCGCCACTTCGGCCAGAATCAGCTTCGCCTCATCAGCGCCAGGGTCATGAGCCAACAATTGCCTGGCGATCTGCGCCGCCTCCTGATCAAAGCCCAGCGCCTGCAACTCTTCCGCCAAACTAAATAATGTCGCGTCATCATCCTCGGCCAAAGCCAACGCGAAGTCACGCTGCGCCGCGGTCAGATCCTGATCATCTAGGTCTTGCAACATTTGTTCTGAATAACTCATGGTGGCACTCCCTTCTTTGCCTGATCACCTAAATCAGACAAGCTCCTTTTTATTATAACGGATTTCAGCTGAAATTGAACGGAACAGCACGACCTTTTACCGAAGAACCGATTGCCAACGATGACAAGCCCGGTCATAGCGCCGCTGAGTTGTTCACGGAACCCGGTGACGAGTTTGCCGTCTCGTGAGGATCAAGTAAAAAAAATAACCCGTTGGAGCATTGCGCCCCAACGAGTCTAACGTTCTAATTATTTAACTGCATCTTTCAAAGCCTTACCTGGTTTGAATGCAGGAACCGTACTTGCAGGGATCTTGATTTCATCACCTGTTTGTGGGTTGCGGCCTTTACGTGCTGCACGTTGACGAACCTCAAAGTTACCAAAGCCGATTAGTTGAACCTTTTCGCCATTAGCAAGCGTTGATTGGATCGTGTTGAAAACAGCATCGACAGCTGCAGTTGCGTCTTTCTTAGTCAAGCCGGTCTTTGATGCAACGCTATCGATCAATTCTGCTTTATTTGCCATATGGAATTCACCTCCCGCAGCCAAGCGTCACGCTAAGCATGCTTTTATATTTCATGAATTATGAAATTGAAACAATGATACGTTTTAGATCATTATTCCACTGATAAAGTTATCATAGAAAGCGCGATATAACAAGGTTTTTTGTCCAAAAAAGCGAGATTTTAGCAAAAAAATCTTAGCTTTCGCCTTTTTTCCTAAAATTAGGGTAAAATAAGGCGTTTTACTTGCGTTTTCGGGCAATCAAGCGGATCGGTGTCCCCGAGAAATCAAAGCTATCCCGAAGCTGGTTGATCAAGAAACGCTGGTAAGAGAAATGGAACAAATCGGGATCATTCACGAAAACCACAAATGTTGGTGGCTTGATCGCCACTTGGGTCAGGTAATAAACGCGGAGACGGTGACCTTTCACGTTTGGTGTCGGTGTGATCGCCACGGCGCGCAAGAGTACGTCATTCAGGACGGAAGATTGGATCCGGCGTTGTTGGTTCTCAGAAACGGTTTTGATCATTTCTGGCAACTGTTTCAACCGCTGCTTGGTGACCGCCGAAACGAAAATAATCGGCGCGTATTCCAAATACTGTAATTGTCCCCGAAGTTTCTCCGTGAACTCACCCATGGTTTTGGTGTCTTTTTCGACCAAGTCCCATTTGTTGACCAGAATAATGATCGCCCGCCCAGCCTCGTGGGCATAGCCGGCAACTTTCTTATCCTGCTCGCGCAAACCATCGGCGCCATCGATGACGAAGAGAACCACGTCGGAACGGTCGATCGCACGTTGCGCCCGCATGACCGCATATTTCTCAGTGGCCTCATAAACCCGGCCGCGCTTACGGATCCCGGCGGTATCGATCATCGTAAATTCTTGCCCGGTCTCATCAGTGAAATGGGTGTCGATCGCGTCACGTGTTGTCCCCTCGATATTGGAAACGATCACGCGCTCTTCGCCAAGAATCGAATTGACCAGAGACGACTTGCCAACGTTAGGCCGGCCGATCAAACTAAACTTGATCGATTGGTCGTCCTCATCATTTACTTCAGGCGGGAAGTGTGCGACCACTGCGTCCAAAAGATCGCCCAGCCCCGTTCCCTGAGTGCCGGAAATTGGCAAAGGTTCGCCGAATCCCAGCGAATAGAAATCATAAATATCTTGGCGTTGTTCGGGATTATCGGCCTTATTGACCGCCAAGATCACTTCCTTATGGGAACGGAAGAGAATCTGCGCGATCCGTTCATCAGCGTCTGTAATGCCTTCCCGAGCGTTCACGAGAAAAACGATCACATCGGCCTCTTCGATCGCGATGTCGACCTGATTACGGATCTGGGTCATGAACGGTTGATCCGCGAATTCGATCCCACCGGTGTCGATCATGCTAAATTCATGGTTCAACCACACGCCGCGGCTGTAGATCCGGTCACGGGTCACCCCTGGCGTGTCTTCAACGATGGAGATCCGTTCCCGGGCGATTCGATTAAAGATCGTCGATTTACCCACGTTTGGTCGGCCAACGATCGCGACTACTGGAATTGCCATTTAACCACCTCTATTTTTTATCGGTAAAAAAAGAGTTGGGCCAAATAAAGGTCCAAACTCTTTTTCAAAGTATGACAC
The DNA here is from genome assembly GCF_003946655.1 of Lapidilactobacillus achengensis. Taxonomy (GTDB): domain Bacteria; phylum Bacillota; class Bacilli; order Lactobacillales; family Lactobacillaceae; genus Lapidilactobacillus; species Lapidilactobacillus achengensis. Next base: position 36,168 of record NZ_RHOV01000001.1, on the reverse strand, counting down.
TGATTATTTGTCTGAATCGTCGCTGTCTTTCTTCAAAGCATCGCCGATCATTTCGCCTAAACTAAAGCCATTGCTAGTTTCAGGCATCTCATAATCACTTGGAGTCGCTTCTTCTTCCTTACCTTCTTCGCCTGGCTTTTCAGTCAGTGCTTTGATGGATAAAGATAGACGCTTGTTCTCAGGATCTTCGCTCAAGACCTTGACTTGAACAACTTCGCCCTCTTTAAGAACTTCATTCGGAGTAGCGATATGTTGATGAGAAATTTGGGAAATGTGAACCAAACCTTCAACACCAGGCGCAACTTCAACGAAAGCACCGAAAGTCGTCAAGCGTTTAACGGTTCCTTCGATTGTCGCACCTACTGGCGCAACCTCAGCGATCTTGTCCCAAGGTCCTGGTTGTAAAGCCTTGATTGACAGGGAAATGCGATCCTTGTCAGCATCAACGTTGAGCACCTTGACTTTGACTTCTTCGCCAACCTTTAAAACATCGCTTGGCTTGTTGACGTGTTCGTGAGCGATTTCAGAAATGTGAACTAAACCATCAATGCCGCCTAAATCGATAAAGGCACCAAAATTAGTTAACCGAGCAACCTTGCCTTCGACAACATCACCGGGTAACAATTTAGCGAAGATTTCTGCCTTCTTCGCTTCTTTTTCAGCCTTGACCAATTCACGCCGAGACAGGATCAGGCGGTTCTCGCTTGGTTCGATCTCAATGATCTTGACTTCCATGGTTTGACCAACATAGCTCTTCAAATCATCAACGTAGTGATCATCAACCATTGAAGCTGGAATAAAGCCACGAACACCAGCATCAACAACCAAGCCACCCTTAACGACCTCGGTCACTTTGACAGACAAAGTCTCGCCAGCCTTGAATTTAGCTTCAATATCGGACCAAACTTTGCGTGCCTCTAAGCGACGCCGTGATAACAGGTAGTTACCATTCTCTTTGTCGTGGCCCAAGCTTGATAAGACGACTAATTCTATAACGTCGCCCACTTGCGCTTGGTCTTCGATCTTGGCGTTGCGGTCAGCGGTCAATTCCTTTAAAGGAACGACCCCTTCAACACCGGCGCCTTGAACACCAACAACCAGTTGATTGTCATCGATTGCTAAAACTTCGCCCTTGACAACATCGCCCACTTTGATTTCTTGAACGCTATTCAGCGCTTTTTCCATTTCACTTTGACTGTAATCTTGCTCTGACATAATTATCCTCCTGCACTATAACATCACATTAATTCTAATAGAAAAGCAGCGAACAAGCTAGTAAAAAGTACTAATTTGCTCGGAAAAAATGAATTTTATTGCATTTATTGCTTTTTTTGCGCCAAATCGACGATTTTTGCGACAACTTCGTCAATCGTCAGCGCGGTTGTATCGATTTCGATCGCATCTGCCGCCTTGGTCAACGGTGAGACTTTCCGATGCGAATCTTTATAATCTCGGGCGACGATCTCGTCCTCGAGTTGGGCCAAGGGCGTCTCGATACCTTTGGTCAAGTTTTCGGCGTAGCGCCGGCGCGCCCGTTCAGCGGCACTTGCCACCAAAAATACCTTGACCTGCGCCTGGGGCAAAACCGTCGTGCCAATATCACGACCATCCATCACGATCGAATGCCCGCTGGCAATCTGCCGTTGTTGCGCTACCAGTGCTTGGCGAATCTGGGCCAACGCTGAAACTTGCGAAACGTTATTGGTGATCTCTGGTGTCCGGATCGCAAAGGTCACATCTTCTTGACCAAGAAATACTTGCTGCTCATGTCCCGGTGCCCCCGGTTTGAAACTAATTTCTTGCTGGGTCAACTTGGCTAAGATGCCAGCCTCGTCGCCATAATCCAGCTGGTTCTCCGCGGCTAAAACTGTTGCGGCCCGATACATGGCGCCGGTATCACAATAAATAAATCCTAATTCTTGTGCGACCCGTTTGGCCACGGTACTTTTCCCGGCCGAAGCTGGTCCGTCGATTGCTATTTGCACGCCCTATCATTCCTTAACTAATTTATCAGTTTGCTTATTTGACTCGTAATGATTGACCTGGTACGATCGCCGAATTGCTACTCAACCCGTTGAGTTGGAGCAATTGATCCAATGAGATCCCATTGTTGAGCGCGATCCGGTAAAGGTTATCGCCCGCCTTAACGGTATATGTTCCGGCGGTCGTACTGGTTGATGACGAACTCTCCGTCGTGCTGGAACTAGCAGCCGTGCTGGTTGACGAACTGGTCGAATTGTCCGTGGTGTTGTCGGTTGAATTATTGCTATTGGCGATCGCTTCGCTGGAAGACGAAGCCGCTTCTTCCGAACTACTTGTCGCAGATTCGCTATTGGCCTTAGACGTCGTACTATTCGTATTCTTCTTCGTCGATTTCTTTGGTGCTGCTTTGGAAGAAACCTGGATCTCGGGACTCTTCTTAGCGTTCTGATCGCTGACCCAAGCACCGATCGTACTGCCGATCACGGCCAACAAAATGACCACCAAAACAGCAACGAAAACGGTATTGTTGCGTTCCCGCTTCTTCGTTGCTGTTCGAGAAAGTTGACCATTGGCGTCACGATCATTATCAAAGTTTTTTTCCCACGGACGCGTGACTTTTTCCGTTGGCTGATTTTGATTATCTTGATTGTCTTGCTTACTCATGATTGACCCCCTTTTCTGTCTATGCATTATTCTATCATAATCTCAGAAATATTTTCCAGAAATCTACTAAATCAGCAAAAAACTCACGTAACTTTCAAAAAAGGCGGGTCAAAATCACGAAAGGATCACGAATTTGGTCCGATGGCGCCGTTTTCGCCGGAACAACTTGAGCCAACTTCAACTGTTGCAACAAGGCACTCAGCCGGGGAGCTGGCGCCTCACTGCAACAAAGCTCATCGTGCTGGATCTGTGGCGGGTCCGGGTCAAAATAAGCACATAATTGTTGGCGCAAGCAACTTTGTGACGTCAGGTAGGCCCAGAAATTCTCCCACTGGCGCCAGCGCAACTGCGCGGTTTTTTGCAAGATCGCGATCACCTGTTCAGCGGGCATGCCCGCCTGTTGATAAGCTTGCAAAACCGTCTGTTGCCCTGGGTTGAGCCCCACTGGATCTTGAGGCTGGTCAAAGAATCTTTGGACCAACCCTGGTGTCAATTGATTGGTCTGGAGCCGCTGCGACAGCCGCTGCTGATCATTAGGCTGGACAAAGATCACGGCCAAGGCTTGCAGCCCATCACGTCCAGCTCGGCCGATCTCCTGCAAATAACTTTCGAAATTCGCTGGTAACTGATAATGGATCACCAGACGTAAATTACTTTTGTCAATGCCCATACCGAACGCACTGGTGGCCACCACCACCCGTAATTGATCCTTGAGAAACAATTGTTGGATCTGATTCCGCTCGATCGTCGCCAGCCCAGCGTGATAGAAAGCAGCCGTGCCTGGTTGGGCCTGGTTCAAACGTAAGGCGACTTCTTCGGCCTCGCGACGAGTGGCGACATAGATCAAGGTCGGCACCTGTTCGGCCACCAACTGTTGCGTCTGCTGCCACTTCGTTTGATCATCTGGCACATTTTGCAAACGTAAATAGATGTTGGGCCGATCCACCGACGCTTGATAGACAAAGGTCTCCGGACTTAACCGCAAATTCGTCAAAATATCCTGGCGAACGCGGGTGTTAGCTGTCGCGGTCAAGGCCAAGGTCAGGCGTGGTCGCAATTGCTGGCGCAACTGACCCAAGCGCAAATAACTTGGGCGAAAATCAGGGCCCCAACTGGAAATACAATGGGCCTCATCGATCACCAATAAGCCTAGGCCGAGCTGACGCAGTTGCGCCTGAACCACAGGCTGCTGCAAAGTCTCCGGCGCCATGAAAATAAACCGATAGTCGCCTAGCTGACGGAGCAATTGCTGCCGTTCATCAGGGGCTAACTGACTATTGATCACCGCGACTTTACCGAGATTTTGCCGGCGGATCCGCGACGCCTGATCTGCCATCAACGCGATCAACGGACTGACCACCAAGATCGGTCCGTCAAGATGAGGGCTCATGAATTGATAGAGTAACGATTTGCCACTACCAGTGGGCAAGATCCCCAGGGCGTCGCGGCCGGCCAACAATGCTTGTAATAACGCCGCTTGCCCAGGACGAAAGGTCGCAAAGCCGAAGCGCTGCTGTAATTCTGTTTGCAACTTGGTTAAGTCGATCTCAGTCATGGGTCACGCCTCCTTGCTGGGACGATTGCGCCGTGGTCTGGAATTGCCCCAACGCGGTCAGCTCCTGAATCCGCTGGCTGAAATAGCCATCGGGATCTAAAGTAAGCAGTTGTTGGATCGCCGGCGCGGTCAAAGCAAAATCGGGGCACAAAATGGCCGCCTGTAAGAGATGTTCTTTCAGGGTACTTGCCTTCAAACGCGAGTCGTGGGTCAATTTAGTCCAACTTTTCCCTGACAAAACCTGTTGATAAGTCCAGCCAGCGCTAGCGTTCAATGGACTGGCCGGCACCGGCAGCAATTGCGCCAAAACCGGATAAGCCGCCGCGTGACCATGAACGAAAGTCAATAGTTGGCCCAAACAATCGATTTGCGCCAACGGCAATTCCGCAGCCGTCAAGCCCAACGCCTGCGCCAAACTGCCCGCGGAAACACCTGGATCATAATCGCTCCAAAAGGAATTCGCGATGATCAAAGCCGTGCGTGGCGGCAAGGCGTTAAAGGCCTGACCTAATTCACGGGCCAGCCCCTGACTGCCCTGACGCCCCCAGCGCCGCAACCAGCGTTTGACATGGCCTTGAACATTAATGCTTTCAGTTAACGGTTGATAATGTTTGATTTGATGGTCCAAGTTGCTGACCACTTGAACGGCCAGCAAAAGTCGCGTCCATTGCGTCAACGCTGCCCCCATTCGCCAATAATCGTACGCCCGGGGCCAAAAATCCCGCGCTAGTAATTGCTCACGAGCGGTTTGCCCAGCAGCCGTTAGCGTGACTAGCGCTTGCTTGGAATCCAGCGTCACCAAACCAGCCTGCGCCAATTCACGCAAACTTGCTTGATAATCGGACCATTTTAAATTAGGATAAAGATGAAATTGATTCAATAAATCGTATTCTTGGCCCGCAAACAGATTTGAAATCGTTTGTTTACCTTGAAGAAGATAGAAAATAGCTTTATAGCGTCGCGGCTGATCCGCGAAGGTAACCAATAAAATCGTCGCTTGCACACCGACACCACCAATCGAGGTTTTTAAAGATGATCTATACCCGTGTTGTTCCTGCTCAATGTATTGCTTGTGGACTTTGCCAATTGAAGGCACCGGAACTCTTTGCCTATGACGAAGAAGGCATCGCTTACGTTAAAATCGACAATAACCAAGGCACCACGCCGCTTCCCTTGCCCTTGCAGGCACAATTCAAAGCAGCTTACACCAATTGTCCCACTGGCGCGATCATTCGTCAAAATCAGCCCTATACCGAAGCTCAGCGCCAACAATTGGACGCTGACCCGGATTTGACCGACCCCAGTCACCATTAACGTCATCCCAGCCCAGTGGCCGTTCCTTTTCAACCAAGCGCTCACCGGACCAACCGATTTTTGAATTTGGGGGAACACCCACTAGCCTCATCCTTAAAATACGCGACACAGCGGCCAAACCCCGCTCCACAATCAAAAGAAAACCACTTGTTCCACCGCTGGCATCACAAGCTGTCATGAAAGCGTGGGGAACAAGTGGTTTTTGTTAGGCCGATCTTAGCTTAATTCTCGATGCCGTCCCGTTCGATCAACATCAAGCGACGCACGCCGGATCAATTTGCTTGGTGGAACTCACCATGCTTTCTGCGGAAATAAGCGCCCACATGAATTTCCAATAAGACAAACAAGCCCATCACCAGGCTCCCCTTGATCAAGTTGAAGGGCACGATGGTCATCACCACATACTTCAAATAGCTCATGCCCAATTTGAAACCGGTCACCTGCACATACAACGGCGTTAAAATAAAGTAATTCAAAATGGCCATCACCAAGGTCAACGCCAACGTGCCACTGATAATCAGCGCCAAGCGCCGGCGCCAATTTGAACGCTGATTCAACAGGGCCCAAGTCACGCCCAATAACGTGAAACTAGCCACCACTGACCCCAGTTCACCTAATAACGCCGGGGCCGAGAAACCGGTCATGACTAGGTGCAAGAACGCTCGAATCAAGACCACCCCACTGGCGCCAGGGAAGCCGAATAAGATCAGACCAGACAAAGGCACCAAATCACTGAAATCCAATTTCAAGAATGGGAAAAAGGGAATCGGGAACTCAAGCAACATCAAACAATAGCTGAGCACCCCAAACAAAGTGACACTGACCCAATACCGCAAACGCCGACTACTACGCATTAAAACCGCTCCTTTACGAAACAGCTGTCTTCGCGCAGCCCCTCTGTTAGCCAAATAAAAACTGTTAGTCAGGGAACAACCAACAGTCTTGATCAACATAACAAAAAAGACTGTCTTCTTCCATCTAGACTATACTATCGGTCTCGGAGTTGCACCGAGTCAACCGTTCACACGGGTCGCGGACTTTACCGCCGGTCGGGAATCACACCCTGCCCTGAAGACAAACTATTATTCTTATTTTTTATCAGTTAAAGTATACCAAAAAAGCGCTGCCAGAGCAAGCGCTTCGTGTCACCAGTCTCAGCAGCCTATTTATGCTCCGCTAACTGATACAGCTCATGGACTTCTTTAGTATTCAATTTCCGGGCCTCACCTGGTTGGACCCCAGTCAAATCCAAAAATCCGTACTGCTCGCGCCGTAATTTCATCACTGGATAACCAACTTTTTGGAGCATCAACTTCACTTGATGGTTCATCCCTTCATGGATCGTTAACCCCACTAACGCCGTTTGCTTGGTTCGATCACTACTCTGGAGCCAAGCCTTGGCCGGCGCGGTTTGTTTGCCCTTGATGACCACACCCTGGCGCAATTGTTTCAGCGCGGCCGCGGTGGGAATGCCCTCAACTTTGGCCAAATAAGTTTTATCGACTTGAAACTTGGGGTGCATCAAGAGATTCGCTAATTCGCCATCATTGGTCACCAGGATCAGCCCGGAAGCGTCATAATCCAACCGCCCGATCGGATAGAGGCGCTCTTGCTTATCCACGAAATAATCACTGATCACCTTACGGCCCTTATCATCGCTGACGGCGGAGATCACCCCCCGCGGCTTATAAAACAGATAGGTCGCTAAGCGCGGTTTTGACAACGGAACACCGTCAACTTCCACATGATCACGGGGACCCACCTTGGTGCCTAATTCGCGAACGATGGTGCCATTGACTGCCACTTGGCCGGCGACGATCATCGCCTCGGCCTTGCGCCGCGAGGTGACCCCGGCATTGGCGATTACTTTTTGTAGCCGTTCTTGTTGTTCATTATTCTGACTCATGATTGGTCTCCTTAAGTTCCTGGGTTAACGCCTGTTGGGCATTGGTTGATGTTGCGTTGGCAGTTGATGCTGATTTGTCATCGGTTGCGCTTGTAGTTGCTGCTGATTTGTCATCGGTTGCGCTTGTAGTTGCTGCTGACTTGTCATCGGTCGCGCTGACAGATGCTGCTGACTCGTTGGTCGCGCTGGTTGTGGGATCTGTGGCCGCCGCTGGTTCAGCGGCACCTGGGACCTGAGCGTTTTCTTTGCTGGCTTGATCAAAGAAGAGATCCAGATTGCCATGCTGGTCGAAAGCCTGGCCGGCAAAATCTTGTAAGTCAGGCAAATCCTTCAGATCCTTCAGCCCAAAGTAATCGAGAAAGTAGCCTGTGGTGCCGTAAAGGATCGGGCGCCCAGGTGCATCTTTGCGCCCGGCCTCCTTGATCATTTGCCGCGCCATTAGGGTTTGTAACGCGCCAGTACTTTGAACGCCGCGGATCGCGTCGATCTCGATTCGGGTCACCGGTTGCTGATAAGCCACGATCGCCATGGTTTCCAAGGCTGCTTGGCTCAGCGAATTGGGTTGATGACCGGCAAAATACTGATGCAACAAGGGCGCGAAGCGGGCCTTGGTCGCCAACTGATAGCGCTCGCCAAAACTCAACAGCGTTAAGCCACCGGGACCAGCCTGGTAGTCGGCTTGCAATTGAGCCAACAATTGCCGGAGGGCGCTGGGATGGATCCCTAAGATCCCGGCCAATTCCTTCAATGTGATGCCGGCGTCGCCAACCGTATAGAGCACACTTTCGATCTCACCTTGATACTGGGTCACAGGTCATTACTCCTCACTCAACTGGATTTCTTGACTAAAGGTACTTTGGTGGCAACAGATCACCTTGTTTTTCATTAATTCTAAACAGGCCAAGAAGAAGACCACCACTTGTTCCCGATCGAACTGACCGGTCAACAGGCTCATAAAGGTCACCCGTTGCCCCGCCGCTTGTTGCAACTGCGCTTCGATCTGAATGATTGCTTCATCCAAAGAAAAAGTCTCGCGACTGATCGTTTGTTGCGAGAAATGTGCTTCCTTTTGGCGCTGCTGGAGCAGCTCACTTAAGGCGGCCGCCATTTCATTGACCGTCACCAAATCCGGCGGTAACGGGGTGGTAATGGTTTCTTGCGGCGAACTCTCTTCCTTCACAAAATACTGGGACCGGTCGCGCTCTTGGCTCTGCAAATAGTGGCCAACCTCTTGATAGGTTTGATAAGCCAATAATTGGGCAACCAGCACCTCCCGGGGATCCTGCTCGGCCTCGTCTGGTTGATCCAACTGTGCTGATTTCGGCCGGGGTAACAGCATCCGGCTTTTGATTGCCATCAGATTGGCGGCCATCACTAAATAATCCCCGGCAACATCCAGGGTCAAGGCCTGAGTTTCATGTAAGAAAGTCAGGTATTGATCCGTGATCTGGGCAATGGGGATATCATAAATATCGATCTGTTGAATTTTGATCAGGTGTAACAAGAGATCCAGTGGACCTTCAAACTCCGATAATTTGATTTCTAATTCCATCGATGTCACTTACTGCTTCTCAGGCGCGGCAGGCGCCGTTCCTTGATGGCGCTCCCAAGCCGAGACGATCTCCGTCATATTAACAGGGGCCATCAACCGCTTGCCCTCGTAGTGCTGGGTCAACGCATCCAGCACTGCAAACGCGTTCTCTTGGTTGCGATAATCAGGTGTGAATGCCAGGTGGCGCAAAAGGATATAAGTCGACTGGATCTCGATCCCGACAATGCCCACAAAATCCCCCTGCTCCGTTCGCCACAAATACAAAGCCAATTGATCGTCACTGGTGTAGTTCTTCAACTCCGCCGCCAGCCGATCGAATTTCTTAAGATCTGGCGTAAATGATAGCAAACCTAAGGCGATTTTCTCGTAATCCTGTTTATACTTTACTAACATGTCATTCCTCCCGAACTGATCGCGCCCTGCGTTAGTCGCGGGGATGAGCCCGCTCGTAAACCTGCAGCAAACGCTTTTGGGTAATATGCGTGTAAATCTGCGTCGTGGAGATGTCCGCATGTCCCAATAATTCTTGAACCACCCTGAGATCGGCGCCATTTTCCAGCAAATGTGTGGCAAATGAGTGCCGTAACGTATGGGGTGTGACATCTTTCTTGATGCCGACCTGAGCGATATATTTCTTGATGAGCTTCCAAATAGCCTGGCGGGTCATCGGTTGACCGCGAAAATTCAAAAACAAGGTTCCCACGAAATGATCTGTTTTGATCAGCTTAGGTCGACTTTCGTCAAGATACAGTCTAACATATTTGACCGCCACATCGCCAATCGGCAAAAGCCGTTCCTTATTTCCCTTACCCACAGTTTGTAATAAGCCTAAGTCTAAATGAAGTTCGGCCAATTGCAAATGAACCAACTCGCTAACCCGTAAACCTGTGGCGTACATCACTTCTAGAATGGCCCGATCACGCAGGCCCAGTGGTGTGGCTAAATTGGGCGCCGCCAACAATTGGTCGACTTCAGCGACGCTTAAAGCCACGGGAAGATGCTGCCCGCGCTTGGGCGAAGGGATCGTGGTCATGGGATCATGCTGGATCAGCTCGCATTGGCGCAACCAACGATAAAATTGCCGTAAACTAGAAACTGCCCGCATGCGACTGCTCTGGCCTTTTCCTTGTAATTGCAAAACATGAAGATAATCGCTGATCACGGCTGGATCCTCAGGGAACGCGGTCAGTTGTTGCGCCGTCAACCAAGCCAAATACTGCCGCAAATCGCGGCCGTAGCTCAAAATCGAATTCTCCGCCAACCCCTGCTCAATTCGCAAGGACCGTAAATAATCGGCTAACAGGTTAGTCACGATAATCGCGGCCTTTATCGGTCAAGCGCGTGCCTTCACGGTCGGTACTGATCAAGCCTAGTTTCAGCAAACTACCTAGCGCACGCTTGAACGCCCCTTTACTGATCCCAAAATAAGCCTTGATTTCTTCAGGATCGCTTTTATCTTGATAAGTCATTTGTTGTTCTGGCACTCGCTGCAACACCGCCAGGATCATTTTCGCGTCATCGGCGATTTCTTCATAAGCTAAGGGACGCAGGCTGATCGACAAACGACCATCCCGTGTCAAGCCGATCACCCGCCCTTGAACCGGTTCACCGACCCGCGGCTCATCCAAACGTTCCGTATGATGGACAAAAGCCAACCGTTTATCCGTTAGGACCACGAAGGAACCGACTTTCTTATCCTGATAAACGGTACCGCTGACCGCTTCGTTACGGGTGAATTCCTGACTAAAACGCCCATGTTCCTTGAAATACTCATCGCCGGCCTGCTCCGCCCACAACCGATCCTTGTGATCGGTCTTCAAAGAAACATAGAGATGATCCCCCTTTTGCGGCCAAATATTGTGTAATTCTGGCAGTTCATCTAGGGATAAGACCACATCTTTATCCGGCAACCCAATATTAATGAACACCCCAAGGTCACGGCGTACCTGAACAACTTCGCCAGGGCCGACATGACTGCGGCTGACTAGCGGTGGTTCAGTATTCAAGACCCACTGCCCCTTCATATTTTGATAGACAAACCCGCTGACGGCGGTCCCGGTTTGGAAATCGGTTCGCGGACTGTCGACTCGTAAGGTTTGACCCTCAGCTTGGGCAAAGAAGCCCTGCTCGTTTCGATCACTGATCGTAGCAGTCACGATCGTTCCTTGTTCTAACATTTAAAAGATCCTTTCTTTTTCCGTTCATTCCGATACACGACCGTGGTGAATCAACCGCGGTTCACCATGGCATTGACCATGGTCAAGATCACATAGGTCATCCCTGACGCAATCACTGGGCCAGCGGCAATGCCCCGGAAGAACACCACCCCGACAATGGTCCCAAAAACCAAGGCCACCGTTATTTCTGGACTTTGGCCTAATAGCCCGACCCCTTTGGCCGACAAAACCGCCACCAAAATACCACAGCCAACGGCGATGAAGCCCGCCGGTGTTTTAAAAGCGTTGACCAGATCTTTGAACCCGATTTTCCCGGTGGCAATCGGCACTAGGATCGCCACTGAAATAACGGTCACGCCCCAATTGATCCCCCGATCGCCCACAAATTTCAACCATTTGTCCGCCTGAGGTAATAATTTAATCGCCAAGACCACCGCGGTGGCGATGATCAATGATTTATTCCGACCTAGCAAGGCGATTGCTAGGATCAAACCGAGAAATAACCAGCTTTCCACATTTTCACCCATCTCCTGTATTCTTCCATCATTGTACCAAAAAAAGTGGCGTTAATGAGGAAAAATTCTAAATTCTATCTTTCACGGTCCGTTTGCGTGCGGCGGTGGACGCGCTGACGGCGGCGGTGGACGCGCAAGTTTATCTTGGCAGTCCCTCCAGTAATCAAGGTCAAAAAGAGCTCGGTTCCCCTCGCGGGTCCCGAGCTCTTTTTCAATTCAATGAAGCGAACAACACACTTGATCAGCTAATGATTAAAGTGAGTTAGAAGCGCCACGGTAGATCACGCCACGACGTGAATCAACGGTGATCAATTCGCCATCCTTGATCAGGCTAGTAGCATCAGCTGCGCCGACAACAACAGGAATACCCATTGCGATCCCGACAACAGCAGCGTGTGAAGTCAAGCCGCCAGTTTCAACGACGATCGCGCTTGATTTTTCGATAGCTGGCAAGTAATCCTTGTCAGTTGTCTTAACAACCAAAACGCCACCTTCAGTTGCTTTAGCAACCGCGTCTTTAGCGTTATCAGCAACAACAGCCTTGCCAACGATTGTTTCGTCGCCAACACCTTGGCCTTGAGCTAACTTAGAACCGATCAATTGGATCTTCATCATGTTAGTTGTGCCGCTTTCGCCAACAGGAACACCGGCAACGATCAAGATCAGGTCGCCTTCTTTAGCGAAGCCGTAATCTTGCGCCTTTTGACCAGCGATTTCGAACATTTCATCAGTTGAAGCTGGCTTAGCAGCTAAAACAGGTGTAACGCCCCAGTTGACAGTCAAACCGCGTTGCGTCTTCTCATCAAAAGTGATTGCTAAAATGTTAGCGTTAGGACGATATTTCGAGATCATCCGTGCTGAATAGCCTGATGAAGTTGCCACAACGATGGCCTTAACGTGTAATTCTTCAGCAGTCCGAACAACGGATTCGCCAATAGATTCAGTGGCGTTAGAACCTTTATATTCTTCAAACCGTTGTAATGCTAAAGTATTACGCTTCTTCATTTCGGTTTCAGTCCGAGTATCGATCCGGGCCATTGTAGCAACGGCTTCAACAGGATAGTCGCCGTTAGCACTTTCGCCAGAAAGCATCGTTGCGTCAGTACCGTCCATGACAGCGTTAGCCACGTCAGTAACTTCGGCACGAGTTGGGCGAGGATTTTCTTGCATGGAGTCTAACATTTGTGTTGCTGTAATAACAGGCATGCCCAAAGTGTTACACTTCTTGATCAAGTTCTTTTGAACGAAAGGAACGTTTTCAAATGGAATTTCAACACCCATGTCACCACGAGCAATCATCAAACCATCAGAAACTTTCAAGATTTCATCGATATTGTCGATACCTTCTTGAGATTCGATCTTAGGGAAGATTTTAACATTTTCAGCATGTTTTTCTTCCAAGATTTCACGAATATCTAAAACGTCGGCAGCTTTACGAACAAAGCTGGCAGCGATGAAGTTGATGTTTTGGTCGCAACCAAAACGAATATCGTCAGCATCTTTTTCAGTGATACCTGGCAAGCGGATCTCAACGCCAGGCGCGTTAACACCCTTACGCGAGCCGACCTTGCCATCATTTTGAACTTCTGTAACTAATTCATGATTAGCTTCGTCTTTAGCAGTGATCTTCAAGTCAACTAAGCCATCATCGATCAAAACGTGACCGCCAACATGAGTATCATCATACAAGCCAGGATAAGTAACCGCGATCTTGTCAGGGTTACCAGTCAAACTGTCATCCATTGAAACACGGATAACATCGCCCGTATGAGCTTCAAAAGAACCGTTTTCTTGAACCGTTGTCCGGATCTCTGCGCCCTTAGTATCAAGCATGATACCAACAAGCTTACCAGTGATCTTTTCTGCTTCACGGACCATGTTCATCCGGCTTAAATGTTCCTCATGATCACCATGAGAGAAGTTGAACCGGAAAACATTAGCTCCGGATTCGATCAACTTCACAATAATGTCGGTGTTGTTACTTGCAGGTCCAAGTGTTGAAACAATCTTGGTCTTTTTCATGAAAAAAAACGCTCCTTACATTGATTTTATTAAAAGGCTTGAACGCCATTCTAACCGTGTATTATCATAGCACAAAATGCTTACTGATTGAACTTATTATTCATGTCGTAAAGGTCTAAATCTGCATGATGTTTTTCATCAAACAGTTCTTCCATAGGATGCTCAGTGATCTGGTTGTTCTCGATCCCGATCGCTAAGCCACCTTTACCTTGAAGCAACAGCTCAACGGCGTAATTGCCCATCTTGCTGGCCAAGACCCGATCACGTGCGGTTGGAACACCACCACGCTGAACGTGGCCGATCGTGGTCGCCCGTGAATCAAAGTCACCATACTTGTCCAATTCCGCTTTGAATTCCTGAGCACTCATCACGCCCTCCGCCAAAACAATGACGGCGTTATCGTGACCGGCTTCCCGGAATGCTTCCAACTTCTTGGCAATGGCCGGAACATCATAGTCCCGCTCTGGCACGATGATCGCCTCAGCGCCAGTAGCGACACCAGCCCACAAGGCCAGATCGCCAGCGCCACGGCCCATCACTTCAACCACGAAAACCCGTTGATGACTGGTGGCGGTGTCGCGGATCTTGTCGATCGCCTCGACCGCCGTACTTAAAGCAGTATCAAAGCCAATGGTAAAGTCAGTATAAGGCACGTCATTATCGATCGTACCTGGTAGACCAACCGCGTTGTAACCATGTTCAGTCAAACGTAGCGCGCCATGATAGGAGCCGTCGCCGCCGATCACAACCAAAGCATCGATCCCGAATTTCTTCAGTTGTTCGATCCCTTTCAGTTGGCCTTCGACATTGGCAAACTCTGGATAACGGGCCGAGTATAAGAAAGTCCCACCACGAGCGATCTTATCATCTAAAACAGCCTCATCTAATGGAAAAATATCGCCAGCAACCAGACCAGCAAAGCCATAGTTGATGCCATAAACCTCAAGCCCTTCTGCAGAAGCTCTCCGGGCTACGGCACGAATCGCGGCGTTCATACCAGGTGCGTCGCCACCACTCGTTAAAATACCGATTTTTTTCATTTCTTCACCTCAAGTCAATCTCTCACTGTCATACTTGTGCTCCCGGATCTCTCCAGAACCACAGTCCTTAATCAGTCTACCACCTTTAAAGAAAATTGTCTTGTAATTAAAGACAAATATCATGAAATCAAACTGAAAAAAAGTAAAAATATTTGAAATCGCCGATTTTTTTCAGAAAGTCAGTTCCGGACAACCACATTATCACTACCCAACAATTGAGCCAATGCGGCTAGAAGCTCGCTGGACACCTGAACTTGAAAGCGTTGATCTAAGCGAACGTTTTTCTTGGTTGTTGCAAAATGAATGATAACTGGTGAAAGTCCCCGATGGGAAAGCAGTGTTTTTTCAAGCTTTTGTTTCACAGCCACCTGATCCGTCGCGGCGGTCAACTGCAAAAAGAGGGTCGCGACTTTTTGATCGGCGGAAACGGTGGCGATCTGTTCGGCAATAAATTGCGCTCGGCCTTGCCGCCCCGCCCTTTGATCGACTTTTCCTTGCAGCAGCAAGATCGCCCCGTTTTGCAAGAGTTCGTGGGACTGCCGATACGTTTGCGGGAAGACCGTGACATCCATTTCGGCGGTTAGGTCCTCAACTTTCAGAAAAGCCATCTGTTCCCCGCGCTTGGTTCTGATTGTCTTGAGCCCGGTGAGGTACACCAAGATCGTCGTCCGCTGACCTGCTGGTGGTAATTGGGCCAAGGTTTGGGCGCGGGCTCGCTGAAAGGCCTGGGTATAGTTGGACAAAGGATGCCCCGACACATAAACGCCCAGCAGTTCCTTCTCCAGCGACAACCGCGTTTGATTATCGTAGTCGGCCACGTGCTCCACTTTCGGCGCCAAAACATCGAACAACGGCATACTGCTGCCGGCCAACTGCAAACTTTCACTTAAGTCGGTCATGTTGAGCACCGTTTGATGCCGATTCTGATCAAATTGGTCGAAACACCCGACCTGAGCCAAAATCGTGAGAAAGTCAGTTTTCAACAATTTCTCTGGTAATCTTTTCAAGAAATCTGTGACACTTTGAAAACGACCGCGCGCCTGTCGTTCCGCCAAGATCTGCTGGCACCAATCGCGCCGCAAGCCCTTGATTGAACTGAAACCAAAGTAAACCTGCTCACCTTTCAAGATAAAACCAAAGCGGCTTTCATTGATATCTGGTCCATGGATCTTGATGTGCCGGCCGCGCAGCTCTTGCAAATAGTTCGCGACTTTTTGTTGGTTATTCAGGTTAGCGTTCAACAGCGCCAAGAAAAACGGCGCTGGATAATGAACTTTCAAATAGGCCAACCAAACTGCCACCATGCTATAAGCGACCGCGTGAGATTTATTGAAGCCATAATTGGCAAAACGTTCAATGTAATCATAAACCGTTTGCGCCACTTCCAAGGAGAAGCCCTGCCCTTGGGCCCCGGTCAAGAACTGTTCCTTGGCCGCGTCAAGAGCGCTGCGACTTTTCTTGCTGACGGCGCGGCGAAGGTTATCCGCTTGGGCCATGGTGAACCCACCCATCAACACAGCAACTTGCATGACTTGTTCTTGGTAAACCAACACACCATAAGTATCATGTAAGACTGGCGCCAAGGCTGGGTCTGGATAGGCAATTGGTTGACGGCCATTTTTCCGGGCCACGAACGTATCGATATTTTCCATTGGTCCGGGCCGGTACAACGCGTTAGTCGCTACAATATCCGCGAAACTAGTGGGGTGCAACTTGATCAAAACTTGGCGAATGCCCCCCGATTCAAATTGGAAAACGCCGTCTGTGTCCCCGCGCTGGAATAAGGCCATAGTTTCCGGATCATTCAACGGGATTTGGTGGGGGTCGAAATCGGCTGATCCTGGCTGCTGGCGAATACTGCGCAACGTGTTGGCAAGGATCGTTAAATTGCGTAACCCCAAGAAATCCATTTTCAGTAGGCCCAGCGCTTCCACATCACCTTTTGGAAACTGCGTCAGCTTAATATCCTCGGTGCCATTTTGGACGGGCACCGTATCGGTCAAGGCTTGGGCACTCAACACAATACCCGCCGCGTGGGTCGAGAAGTGACGGGGCAACCCTTCGATTTTCAACGCGGTCACAAACAAGAGACGATTGCGATCGCTGGTCGCCACTAAATTCTTCAACCCGTCGGAGTGTTTGTAGGCTTCCCGCAGATCCAACCGACTATCCGTGATGGCCCGAGACCACTCGTTCATCTCTGGCTGACTCAGGCCCAAAACCCGCCCCACATCACGCAAGGCTTGTTTCGCGGCCATGGTTCCAAAGGTAATGATCTGCGCCATGTGCGCGTCACCATAATGATCGTGCATGTAATGAATCAGTTCATCCCGCCGATCATCAGGAATATCCAAATCAATATCTGGCATGGAGACTCGTTCCGGATTCAAGAAACGTTCAAACAGCAGCTGATAGGTCAGCGGATCCACGTCTGTAATGCCCAGACTATAAGCCACCAACGACCCCGCGGCCGATCCCCGACCCGGCCCGATCATGATTTTGAGTTGGTGGGCCTGTTTGATCACATCCCAGACGATCAGGAAATAATCCGCAAAACCCATTTGAATGATGATCTTCAATTCTTCCGCAAGCCGTTGCTGGTAAGCGCCAGGTTTGACCCCGGACTTGGTCTGCAACCGGCGCGCCAGCCCCCGTTGCGCCAGTTGCGCCAAATAATCCGCCGAACTGACCCCTGCTGGTGTGGGGAAACGGGGCAATTCCGCTCGTTTGAAATCAAATTGGACCTGGCACTGCTGCGCGATTTTAACAGTGTTGGCCGCCGCGCCTTCAAGCTCAGCCTGTTGATAACGTTGGGCGCTGACTTCAGGCGGATCCAAATAGTATTGCCCCTGTTGTTGGGACTGGATCAAAGGCTGATCCAGTTGCTGGCCCTGGCCAATCGCCGCCAAGACATCATTGGTAAACGCGTCCTCGCTGGTCAAATAGCGCACATCATCCAAGGCCACCAGTGGGATTTGCCATTTCGCCGCCAGTTTAGTGGCCGCCCGTCGCATTGCCCCTGTTTGTCCACGGGTCGTGATCCCCCAGTACAATGGCGTTTGCGCAAATAGCGGTTGAAACTGTTGCCACCACAGATCCTGTTGGGCAGCTGGCAAATCAATGATTGCTGCCGTCTCGCTGGTCAATGCCGGCATGATCACGATTAGGTCCTGACATTCGGTCGCCAGTTGGGCCCAAGTTAAATCCGGCGTCGTCATTTTCAATGAGGACAAGCGAAATAACTGATGTAACCCATGATTATTGCGCGCGATAAAAATCAATTCCGCCTGCTGATTTTCAGCCAATAATCCTGGAAGTTGCACCGTTAGTCCGATCAAAGGCTTGATTCCCGCCGCCGTCGCCGCCCGATAAAAACTAACGGCGCCATACATTGTATTGAAATCAGTCAAGGCCAGCGCTTCATGTCCCTGCGTTTTGGCAGCGGCGATCAAAGCGTCGATCGTGATCGAGCTTTGCAGTAAGCTAAAGCAACTGCGGACTTGTAAATCAACAAAATCAGCCATTTCACTCGTTCCTTTCTAATAAATCCATTATACCAAAGATCCAGAGTTTGCGGTCAAGCTAGCCCGGCCAATACGCCGATGATTCGCGGCGCACACGGCTCAAATCGCCCAGTTCGGCCAGTCTTGATCCCGGCGAACCACGTCCGCTGCCAAATCACGCCAAAATAAAAAAGTGGGTGATGAAACATTACGTTTCGCCGCCAGCACTTTTCTAAATGGATATTTACATCTAACTCTGTCAAAACCCAATCTCGAACTCAGCTGTTCTTGACAATTCCCGGAACGAAATTCAATAACAGACCGAACACGAAAAAGGCGATCAAACTCGTTTGTAAGTTAAAGTTGCTCTGGTCGAGTTTCGCGCCGATAAATCCTGCGACGATTCCCAAGAGCAATGACCAAAAAATAACCACGATTCGTTTCATGATCGACCCTTCTTTCAAAGCATTATAGTAGCATAAAAAGGCAAGCTTGCCAAATGATTTCAAATATTTGTTCAATCAGCCCGCTGCGCGGGCGTTGGTGGATTGCAGATGTGGTGAGGCTCCAGGTCGGGCTGGGGGTGGTGGAACGCGGCGGGCACGACTTGAAGCTTTTCGGAAAACCACCGAAAAGCTTCAAGCTCGGCCTTATTCTAGGCGATAAATCGCCAACAATAATATCGCGGCTGACTCACCCCCAGCCCGACCTTCCGCCAAACGAGCGAACAGCCCACCAACGCCAGAGTGTGAACCGACCTGGGTAGCTCCTGAGCATAAGCCTAGCAATTGTTTTGGAAGCTGTATTTTGCTTCCGGAACGATTGCGTAGCTAAGCGCAGGGAGCTGGGTCGGCGAACACGTTTCCAGCCACGACAAACGGCCTGAGGCGGTTGCGTCCCCATCCAAACCCGGCATACCTGCAATTAGGCGAACGCCAACGGACAAATTTAATCAGATGCACCCAGCGCCAACGCTCAAGTCTAATTTTGGGCACTCGCGCTAATTGACAAGCTATGTCCAATTGATAGAGATCTCCGCAATTGACGATCATGGTTAGAGGTCACTAGCTCGATCTTGGTAACAACGGAATAGTTGACCTGAAGAACTCAAGCAAGTTCTGGATGAATCGGCCGAATCGTACTCGTGGACGATTTGGCGTGATGCTCAGTCAACACGATTGCACGACTTGAAATAGTCTAGCTGATAACCTCAAATCCGCTGGCATTGCCGTACCACCCCAAAAGTTGGCCATTATTTTGACCGCTAGCTTGCAAAAGCACTTCGTCAAATACCCAACTTCAATTGCAGATAGGCGCAATTCTGCCTAGCAACCGCCTCAGGACGTGTGGCTCAGCGGTGAAATTTGTCTTAGTGATTTATCACTTAGACAAAGACCTGATTTTGAGACAAGCCGCGCACTTTGCGGGTTGGCTCAAAACAGCGTCCACCGCGTTCCAGCCACGACAAACGGCCTGAGGCGGTTGCGTCCGCATCCAAACCCAGCATACCTGCAATTAGGCGAACGCCAACGGACAAATTTAATCAGATGCCCCAATACCAACCACCCAAGTCTAATCTTGGGCAATCACGCGGAAATTATCCTCGGTCTTAGCGCTGACCTGCGGATGTTGCCGTAAATAATCAGCGATCAGTTCCGTCATATCCGCCGGATTTTCCTGGACGATCTTGTCCGCCTTAAACATGGCGTAATTGCCACCACCAACGGCCCGATATTGATTGATCACTACTGTCAGCGCTTGATCATCGCGAACTGGCGCTCCTTGATAAGTTAAGCTGGTGATGCGGTGGCCGACTGGGCGGGCCACGTTGATCACGTAATTGATGCCCGCGTACATATCATAATTATAATGCTGCGGCTTTGGCTGCTTAAAGCGGTCGGAAACCACGATCTGACCCTGTGGATCCAGCGAGAAATATTCCGCCGATTGCTCTAGGGCTGCGCGTAAATCAGCGCCTGTGATTTTTTCCACGGCGAGGGTGTTGGGATAAATGTAGTTGGTCAGCACCGAGCGGAAGGTGATCACGTGGTCAAAACCGCGACCGTCATTGTTGAACAAGGCGGTGCCGGAGATCTTCGCGCCAGTGGCCGCGCGCTGAACATCTTGGACGAACTGGATATAAGGATGCGGCCGTAATCGTACAGCCATCGGATCGGTAATCGTCAAATCGCCGGTCGTTGTGCCCAAAGGTTGATCAAGCCAATCCTCCACCGCTTGATTGGTGGGCGTCAAGGCGTTCACTAATTCTGCCGCTGGTTGGGCAGTTCCCGTTGGCAATAATTCGGCCTGACTAGCGGTCACCTGTTGGGCTTCATTCACCGTCAACGTGATTTTCCCGACGAATTCCCCTTTTGAACCTGGTTGGGTGATCGGTACCGTGCCTAATTGAGCCGCTAATTCCCGATGTTGATGGCCAGTCACTAAGGCATCGATTCCTGGAATCAACGCCAACGCCGAGCCTTCGTTTTCCCCAGTCAACGCTTCGGTGGGCGCGTTCGTGGTCAAATCACGCTCAAAACCACCATGATAAGCGACCACAACCACATCGGCCAATGCTCGTAATTTAGGAACATAGTCTTCGGCGGTAGCGACAGCTGACCGGAATTGAAGCCCTTGTATTTTCTCTGGCGCTTCCCAGTGCGGGATGTATTGCGTGGTCAACCCAAGCACAGCGACCGTCAGAGCACCAAATCGCACAAGCTCATAGGGTTGTCCAAAAGCAGGTTGCCCGCTGGCGTCTAAAATATTGGCGCAAAGAAAATGACGAGAACTTTGTTGAATTGCGGTCCTTAAATAATCAGCGCCATAATTGAATTCGTGATTACCAACAATGCCGATTTGGTAGGGAATTTGGTTATAAGCTTGGGACAACGGCCGCAAATCATGACTAACCTTGGCCGCATAGTAAGCCAAGGGAGAACCTTGCAGGAAGTCGCCGTTCTCGATCACCAGCACTGGATCGGCACCAGCCGCGGCGACTTGTTCCTTGATCACCGTAGCCGCCCGCGTTAACCCATATGATTTCTGACTGTTGCGGCTAGTATAGTCAGTGGGCAATAGATAGCCGTGGGTATCACTGGTAGATAGAATCGTTAATTTCATTTTTTCTGACTCTCCTCGATTTTCAGTGTGGCTTCCTCGGCTTGTTGGGCCTCCAGCTTGCCTAAAAGCTTCAAGACCACCGTCCGCTGAACGACGGCGCTACAACTTAACTTCACTAAATTGGTGGTTTCAACCACCAAATCGTCCTGTTTCGCCGCTGTGATCACCACTTCGTTGGCGAAGTCGCCGACCACATCTTGAATTGTTTTCAAAAAGACGGTCACGAAATAATCGTAGGTTTGGGAATTCTTGTCCGGATGGACCACCAAATGCAGTCCTTGTTTGATTTCGCCAATCGAAAAAACACTTTTCAAGATCGCGATCACGATCAACCGGGCCAGTTGTTGCTGGCTATAACGCTTCTTCTGCGGCGCCCGCACCAAACCCGCCTTAACATAATTGTTGATCATCGCCGGGGTTAACTCATCGAACTCAAGGGGCTCCAACATTTTGTTGATGAAGCTGACCACCTGATCCATGTACAAATCAAATTGCGGCAATTCGCTCCACCGAGGAATTGTCAGCACTTGGATCTGTTGTAAATATTGGGCAAACTTTTGCTTTTCCATTTATGACACCTCACTAGCACCAGTTTAACACATCATAATGAAAACTAGCTAGCCTTGCTACCAGAATTGGACAAATAAAAAAGCCCGCTAAGCGGACTAATTATTAGCTTCTTCAGCCTTCTTGATCACTTGGCTACCCTTGTAGAAACCTTTAGGGGAAACGTGATGATTCAAGCGATATTCACCATTTGCCGCGTCGAATTGCAAGTTAGGTGTTTGCAACTTGATATGACCACGACGTTGGCGCTTTTTCATTTTAGAAGTGCGACGTGCAGGGACTGCCATTTTAAAAACTCCTTTTCAAATCAACTATTTAAGCGAGATCAAAGCAACGTAATAGATGCTGTTTTCGTTCACCTATCCATGATACTATCAATGTTCCTTGATGGCAAGTAAAATTTAACTTTCTCGTCAGTCGCGCTGCCGATTTTTTTCGTGGTCGCTGACCGGCGCCAGTTGTCAACCGCCAACATTATTGCTCGGATTCGTTGGAACCACCGGCCATTTGATGGGAGGCGCGCTGGTCTGATAACTGCGCCTCAAGAGCGGCAATGGTTTGCTCTTTTTCCTTCAATTCTTGCCGTTGCTTTTCTCGGGCGTCAGCCACCGCTTGGTCGATCGTTGCCTGTTGGTTCTGCTTCAATGAACTGATTTCTTGCGTCAATTGCTTTTGTTGGCGTTTGTGGGAAATACTCCCCGTAGTTGACAACAACAGCGCAATCAGCGCACCCAAAATCAAAGCCAGGATCAGAATAATGATCAGTGGTAGTTTGACTTTAACGAACCCGAAATTGATCACGGTTGGCGCCACGTTCAAAACCGCAAAGATAACCACGACTAAAGCGAGTACTAGCCCAATAATGAAACTCGTTTGCTTTTTCATTTTACCCGACCCCTATTTCTGATTGCCTAATGTGCTGGCTAAGAAATCACCTAAATGCGGCACCAATGGATAGATGCGCGCGGCGACTTCCATGATCCACGGTGTATTGATTTCCCGCACATCACGGCCAAAAACGCCGACGATCCGCTGCGCCAAGCGTTCAGAATCTAGCGCCAACCAAGCGATTTTAGCCAAATATTGATTGCCTTGATCAGCGGTCGCGAAGAAATCAGTCTTGACCGGGCCGGGATTGATCGTGGTGACCTTGATTCCCAAAGGCTTGACCTCCAGGCGTAACGAGTTGGAAAAGGCGATCACAGCCGCTTTCGTCGCCGCGTAAACCGCTGATTTCGGTGTTTGGATCTTACCCGCCATCGAACCGAAATTGATGATATGGCCCCGCGTGTTGACCAACAACGGCACCAATTCCCGCGTCAAAATCATTAACCCCAGCACGTTGACCCGGAACATCTGCTCGATCCGCGCCACCGGAATGTCGGTGAAGCTTTCAAAATCACCAAAGCCAGCCGCATTGACCAAGACGTCCACTTGGCGTGTGGCCGCACGAATTTCTGCAACCGCCGCCTCCAAGGCGTCAAGATCACCTAAATCAACGGGAATAACTGTCGTTGTTTCATGAGACAGCCGTTCACACTGAGCTTTAACTTCCATCAATTCAGGGACCCGCCGCGCCAACAAAAACAACCGCGCGCCGCGACTGGCCGCCTCTAGCGCAATATCACGTCCCATCCCTGAAGAAGCGCCGGTGATGACGACGACTTTATGCCGTAATGCCAAATCAGAATCTGTCATATTCGATTACCTCCTGATCACTCAATCCGCGAAAGGGACTGGGATAATATCGAAATCATTGACTACCCGAGTTGCCTTGAAAATATGCTGCGCTTCAGACTGCAATTGATGCACACCCTTGCCCAAATAGCGAGCGGAAATATGAGTAAGCAACAATTGGTGGCAATGCGCTCGTTGCGCCACCTTGGCCGCCTGCGTCGACGTAGAATGGAAATATTGATGCGCTAAGCGAGCCTCAGCCTGACTGAAGGTGCTTTCGTGGACCAACACATCGGCTTGTTCCGCCAACTTTAAAATATTCGGCGTCTGCCGCGTGTCACTAATAATGGTCACGATACGACCGGGTTTATTCGGACCCACAAAATCACGACCATCCAACTGGCGACCATCGGGCAAAGTCACCTGCTGACCTGCCTTTAGCTTACCATAAATCGGGCCTGAGGGAACCTGCAACTCGCGTAATTTTGCCACTAATAACTCACCGGGAAGGTCTGCTTCAACCACGCGATAACCGAAACAAGCGATCCGGTGATCCAATGGTAACGTCGTGACGGTGATACCCGCATCGGCGAAAATCACGCCAGCCCCAGATAATTCATGAAAGTTTAGCGGGTAACCCAAGCGCGTTCCAGTTGTTTTCAAGGAAGTCTGAACGTATTGCTTCAGGCCGATCGGTCCGTAAAGATCAACGGGCTCGATCCCGCCTTGATTGGAGCGACTGGATAGGAAGCCGGGCAACCCGTATAAATGATCGCCATGTAAATGGCTGATAAAGATTTTGGTCACTTTGCGCGGGCGGATCGCCGTTTGCAAAATCTGCTGTTGGGTCCCCTCACCGCAATCAAACAGCCAAATTTCATTTCGTTCATCTAACATTTTAAGGGCCAAACTACTAACATTACGGCCGCGAGCAGGCACCCCCGCTCCGGTTCCGAGAAACTCTAACTCCATTCGATCACATACCTTAATTCAAATTTTGATAACAGGTAAAGCCGCAACAAACTGGCCAGTCATGACTGGCCGATGCGGTGCTAGTCGTCGCACCACCGCAGTTCGCCGTGGCGCTACTTGTCTGCGGCTGCCAAAGTCGTCAGGATCTGTTTGGCAACATAAGTGTAATAGTACGGTGACCCGGTGGGATTAGGATGGACATCATCTTTAGCAAACCAATCTTCATGCGCCTTCGAGTAGCCATACCAATCAATCACATGTAAATTCGCGAAGCGTTTGGCGCCGGCGGCCAGGTCCGCATTGACCTGATTCTGCCACGCCCGAGTCGGCACATGCACATTAATCCAAAAAACATTGCGATCTGGTCCAAACAAATGCATGATCTCGTCCAGATCGTTGGCCTGAAATGAGCCGTTGGTGCCCAATCCCACCAGCACATTAGTCGCGACTAAGCCTTGTTGCAGCAAACCCTTGATTTTGGGCTGGATCGTATAAACTTGTTGACTGACCGTAGCGTCCAAGTACATTTTCGGGAAGATTCGCTTATAACCTTCCGCGCTCCCCAGCATGACAGAATCACCGATCCCGGTGATCTGTAAATTTTGCGCCGCATGGAGCTGAACTTGGGTCAAGCCATACTTCTCCAAATCTTGGTTGACCGGATTCTTAGCCGCCTCGGATTCTTCCGCGGCACTGGATTTGCTCGCCGAGATACTCAAGGACTCGCTTAACGATTTGTCCGACGCTGCCTTGCGACTTTCCGCAGCTGAAGAGCGCGCGGCCGCCGCAATTTTAGCGTTTTCTTTCTTGGTTTGCGCGGCGTTTTTCTTGATCGTTTTGGCCAAATCCGAATGATCCGCCGTGTTCGCACGCACACTAGGCGCCTGAATGACGCCGATCAGGCCTAGGATCATGATCAAACTCATGATCCCAGCAACGAAACGTTGACGCAACATTCCCCGATTTTTAGGCGTGGTGAACAGGGCTTTGAACCAAGTCCATGTTTGGCGATAATCAAAACGAGCCAAGGGGCGTTCAATAAAGCGATAGGACGCCTCACTCAACAGTAGGATCAAGATCACTTCGATCACTGGGTACAAAATCGGATGATCAGCGATATTGCGCATCCGGCCTTCAAAGAAGATCATGACTGGAAACTGGTAAAGATAAATGCCATAGCTACGACTCCCTAACCAATTAAACAGCGGATTCGTCAATAAACGATCCCAATCGGCGCCAGGATGGGCAACAACCGCCACCAAAACTACGGTGAACAGCGAAAACAGCACCATACCGCCCCGATACAGCCAAGACGACCGCGCATCCAGCGCCAAAGTCAACCAGATCATCCCTGCGAAACCAATCAAGCCGATAATATCGATACCAATGCGATCGCCTAAGGCCAATTTACCGCGTAACTCCCCGCTGGGCCAAACCACCGCTAAGGCGCACCCTAAGAGAATCGAGAACGCCCGGGTATCCGTCCCATAATAGATCCGACTGGGATCGGCGCTGGGATTGAAGAGCAAAGCCATCAAGCCGGCCGAAACTACCGCCAACCCGATGCTGGTCCAGAACACGGTCGCTTTCTTGCGCTTTGACCAACGCCAGATTCCCATCACCAACAGCGGCCATAACAGATAGAATTGTCCCTCGATCGACAGCGTCCACAAATGGGTAAAGGGCGACTCGTTATTGGCAAACCGCTCAAAATAAGACTGCCCATTGAAGATCTGCCACCAATTATATAGGTAGATCAAGTTTGTCGCGACGATTCGATGTAAATTGGCCAACAGGTCGCGTTGAAAAAGAACGATATAACCCGCCGTCGCCATTAACATCGTGATCAAGGTTGGATACAACCGCTTGATGCGCCGTAGCCAAAACCCACGGTAATCATAACGCCCCTTTTGGCGCAAATCAGCCAGTAAATGATCCGTGATCAAATAACCAGAGAGCACCATGAAAATCGGCACGCCTAAATAACCACCACGAAAAACATCCGGATTGAGGTGATATAAAATCACCGCGATCACGCCTAGCGCCCGCAGCCCGTTAAACCCATTGATATACCTTCTTTTCATGCGAATGTTTCGCTGCATGACGATTCTCCCCTTAATTCTTGTAATCTAAAATAAATTTTTTCGTGCCAACAACCACCAAAAGTGCCGAGTTTACTCAACGAAGTCAAACACGAAATCAGCGATCGTTACGCTGTCACCATTTTCCGCGCCATGCTCCCGCAACGCGTCTTCGATGCCCCAGTTATGCAAAATCCGGGCGAACCGCATAATGCCGTCTTGGTGATCCAAATTGGTCATTTTCACGAATTTCTCGATTCGGTCACCATGAACCTCAAATTCATGCGGCGCTACCTCTTCAATCGTGTAGCCGGCCGCTTGATCTTCATCAAAGCT
Source organism: Lapidilactobacillus achengensis (assembly GCF_003946655.1). Taxonomy (GTDB): domain Bacteria; phylum Bacillota; class Bacilli; order Lactobacillales; family Lactobacillaceae; genus Lapidilactobacillus; species Lapidilactobacillus achengensis. Next base: position 9,182 of record NZ_RHOV01000001.1, on the reverse strand, counting down.
GTAAAGCACATCTTTGTCCGGTTGCGCCATGATTGGATCAACCGCCGGCGCCGTAGCCAACAGATCAGCGGTGCGCTGTAAAAGTGGTTGGACCCCTTGATGACTAACACTGGAAATCGGCATAAATTCCGCTTCTTCCCCAGCCGCTTGCAAAGCCGCTTGGAAATCCGCCAGCCGTTCCGCTGCGCCAGGAAGATCCATTTTCGTCGGGACGATCAACTCTGGTCGTTGCAACAAACGCGGATCATATTGCGCCAATTCATGGCGGATCTGTTGATAATCCGTCAACGGTTCCCGACCATTATCGGGATCCATATCCACCAAGTGTAAAATCACCCGTGTCCGCTCAATATGGCGGAGGAACTGAATACCTAACCCGACTCCTTGAGCCGCGCCCGCAATCAATCCAGGCAAATCGGCCATCACAAAATCACGGCCATCGTCTAATTGGACCATGCCCAAGTTGGGAACTAAGGTGGTAAATGAGTAAGCGGCGATCTTAGGTTTGGCAGAAGTCGCCACTGACAACAAGGTGGATTTCCCCACCGACGGGAAGCCGACCAGGCCAACATCCGCCAGAACCTTTAATTCCAATTTCAAAAAGCGTTCTTCACCGGGTTCGCCATTTTCAGCGATTTCAGGCGCGCGATTCCGGGCCGTCGCGAAATGGATATTGCCGCGACCACCACGACCGCCAGCCGCGACCACCAGCTCTTGATGATTCGCGACAATATCTCCTAAAACCTCGCCGGTATCGGCATCCGTAACCGTGGTGCCCGTGGGAACCTTGATATAGGTATCTTCCGCGCCACGACCGTACATGCTCTTATTCATGCCTTTTTCCCCAGCGGCGGCCTTGAAATGACGCCGATAGCGGAAATCTAGCAACGTGCGCAAGCCTTCATCACCGACAAGAATGATCGAACCACCATGTCCGCCATCACCACCAGCCGGTCCCCCATTGGGAACAAATTTTTCACGACGAAACGAAACCGCACCATCGCCGCCTTTTCCGGCCTTTACTTCAATTGTTATTTGATCAACAAACATGGGTGATCCATCCTCCTAATTCCTGCAACTTGACTTAACGTCTAAAAGTTCATTACCTATGATACCAAATTATCGGGCAAAAAACTAAGAATAGCGTTAATCCGTGGCATTATTTTCTGTGGGCCCTGATTTGACTTCCCTGTCGGCGCCGCGTCACCTTCAGCGTGAAAACAATCAAGGCGATCAAAACAATCATTTCCTGTCATCCGCCCTCAGAAGTTGGCACCGAGCGGTCAGCCCCAGTGAAACAGTTTTGGTGGCGTTTTCCTAATTTACTGTTCGTGACGAATCTTTTGAAATATTTTGATTGTTTCTGACGGAAAAAGCTTGCTTTTTCTGCGAAAATCATTTATTATCTGTCATGAGGTGAGTCAATGTTAACTGAACAACGGTACCAAATCATTCTCCAGTTGCTGGCGAACCAGCAGATTTGTAAGATCAACGAACTCGTGCGCCTGACCGACGCGTCGGAATCCACGATTCGCCGTGATCTGGACGAACTGGAAAAGCAAGGTTTACTGGAACGGATCCATGGTGGCGCTCGTTTGTTGGCCCACCTAACCACCGATCAAGCTCAAACCGATCGTGAACAGCTACATCGTTCGGAGAAGGGTAAGATTGCGGAATACGTGGCTCAGCAATATCTTCATCAGCAACAATTTATTTTCCTGGACGCGGGCAGTACCGTGCAAGAAATCATTCCCTATTTAAGTGAATGCCACGGATTGACCCTGATGACCAACAGCATCACAACCGCCGCTCGCCTGTCTGAATTGGAATTGACGGTGAATTTACCGGCCGGACGCTTGAAGAATGATACCAAAGCCTTAGTCGGCGCGCCGACAGTCAATGACTTGGCTCAGTATCGCTTCGATCTGGCGCTGATCGGCACTAACGCCGTCGCACCTTCCGGCGATCTAATGACCCCAAGCATTGATGAGGCCAGTGTCAAGAAAGTCGCCATCAGTCACGCCAAACAAACGGTGGTGATGACCGACGCGTCCAAGTTCTCAGAAATGGCCTTCGCCACGTTCGGCAACTTACAACAGTTGACGGCGTTGGTCACCAATCATATTCCCGATAAGATCCGGCAACATTATCATCAAACTAACATCAAGGAGCTGACTTTATGATTTACACCATTACGGTCAATCCAGCCATCGACTACATTATGCGTGGTGAAGCGCTGGCATTGGGCCAAGTCAATCGTCTCAAGGAAACAGCATATCTTGCTGGGGGCAAGGGAATCAATGTTTCCCAAATCCTCAATCAGTTGGCCGTCGGTAATCGGGCTTGGGGATTTCTCGGCGGCTTCACCGGTCACTTTGTCCAACAATCCCTGGACGCGAAACAAATCGACAGCGACTTCACCCAAATCGCCGCCAATAGTCGCATCAACGTCAAACTCAGCGCTGGCGAAGAAACCGAACTCAACGCGCCGGGCCCTCAAGTAACCACGACGGAGATCGCCGCCTTCACCGCCAAATTCCACCAACTCAAACCAGGGGACGTGGTGATCATGTCAGGCAGTCTTTTACCTGATCTACCCACCGATTTCTACGCGCAATTGATCAAATTGACCAAAGCGCAAGGCGCCGACTTTGTGGTCGACACCACCGGCCAAGCCCTGCTGGATACCTTACCAGCCCACCCTTTGGTCATCAAGCCTAACCATCACGAATTAGCCGAACTGTTCCAGACTACTTTTGCCAATGATGACGAGCTGTTGGCTCATGGTCAGCGCTTACTGACTGCTGGCGCACAACATGTGCTGATCTCCATGGCTGGCGCCGGCGCCTACTTGATTACGGCGGATCACATTTATCATTCCGCGGCGCCACAAGGAGCGGTGGTCAACTCCGTGGGCGCCGGCGACTCAATGATTGCCGGATTTGTAGGTGAATTCAGTCAACATCATGATCCTGTTCAGGCCTTTGAGTACGGCTTGGCTTGCGGCAGCGCCACCGCCTTTACTGAGGATATTGCGGATCGGACGCAAATCGAGGCGATTCGCCCGCAAATCAAGATCACCACAGTTCGTTAAGCGGCAACAAACTTGCGGATTTTCGCAACTTTAATTGGAAGAAATAAGGAAAAAACTCTGGGAGGTTTAACATGAAAGTTCAAGATTTACTGATCAAAGATGCCATGATCATGGATCTCAAAGCAACCACGAAAGAAGCGGCCATCGATGAAATGATCGACCGTTACCACCAAGCCGGCGTTGTCCAAGATGTGCCGACCTATCGCGCGGCCATTTTGAAACGTGAGGCTGAATCAACCACCGGGATCGGTGATGGGATCGCCATGCCCCATGCCAAGACTGACGCGGTCGCCCGCGCGGCCGTTCTTTTCGCCAAAAGTAATCAAGGCGTTGACTATAACGCGCTGGACGGCCAACCTGTTCATCTCTTCTTTATGATCGCCGCACCGGCTGGGGCCAACAACGCCCACTTACAAGCATTATCCGCGCTTTCCTCATTATTGATCGATCCTGACCTGGTGGCCAAGCTGAAACAAGCGCAAACACCAGAAGAAGTTCAGCAATTATTCGGCGCCGCCCAAGCGGCCAAGGACGCTAAAGAAGCGGCCGAAGCGGCAGCAGAGCAAGCTCAGGCCGCGCAAACCAGCCCCGCAGCAACCCCAGAAGCAACAGAAAAACCTTTTGTGGTCGCGGTTACCGCCTGCCCCACTGGGATCGCCCACACCTACATGGCTGAAGCGGCCTTGATCAAAGAGGCCGAAGCAATGGGTGTCGCGATCAAAGTTGAAACAAACGGTTCTGATGGGGTCAAACACCAACTGACCGCCGCCGATATCAAACGGGCCAAAGGGGTGATCATTGCCGCCGATAAACAAGTCGAAATGGCGCGTTTCTCCGGCAAGCATCTATTGAACCGCCCCGTCATTGACGGAATCAAGAAACCCCATGAACTAATCGAAAAGACCCTCAACGAACAAGGCGCGATCTACCATGCGGACGGCGATGCCGTCGCCGCAACGGCCGCTGACCAAGGCGAAGCTGATCACGAATCGATCGGCCACAAAGCCTATGGTCAGTTGATGAACGGGATCTCCCACATGCTGCCCTTCGTCGTTGCCGGCGGGATCATCATGGCAATTTCTTTCTTGCTGGAACGTTTCGTTGGTGACCAATCCCTGTGGTTCACCTTCCCCAACCAAATTGGGAACGCCGCGTTCAGTTTTCTGATTCCTGTTTTGGCGGCCTACATCGCCGAAGCAATTGGTGATCGACCGGCATTAATGCCCGGTTTAGTCGGTGGTTACATGGCCAGCCAGGCCAGCATGAGCGTCGTCAGTTCCAAGAGTCCCGCTGGCTTCTTAGGTGGGTTAGCCGCTGGTTTCATCGCCGGCTTCATTGTCCTTTGGCTGAAAAAAGTCTTCAAAAACCTACCGAAATCACTGGACGGTTTGAAACCCATCTTTATCTTCCCGATCCTCGGTTTATTGCTGACAGGCGGCATCATGTTCTTCATTGTTGACCCGATTTTCAGCATGATCAATCTGGGCCTGACCAACTTCTTGAACAACATGGGCACCGCCAACGCCGTCGTTCTCGGTGCGCTACTGGCCGGAATGATGGCCATCGACATGGGTGGCCCCTTCAACAAGGCTGCTTACGTCTTTGCCATTGGTGCTTTTGAAACCACCCAAAATGGCGCTTTGATGGCCGCCGTGATGGTCGGTGGGATGGTGCCACCGCTGGCAATCGCCTTGGCGACCACGATCTGGCCGAACAAATGGACCAAATCAGAACGCAATTCAGGTTTGAGTAACTATATCTTAGGGATTTCCTTCATTACCGAAGGCGCCATTCCTTTCGCCGCGTCAGATCCTTTGCGCGTGATCACTTCCAGCGTCATTGGCGCCGCGATCGGTGGCGGGATCTCCCAGGCCTTTGGCGTCAACGTTCCCGCGCCTCACGGTGGCCTGTTCGTCTTACCGCTGGCGGACCACAAGCTAGCCTATCTGCTTTCCGTGATCATTGGTTCCGTGATTTCTGCCTTGATCCTTGGTTTGTGGAAGAAGCCATTACCAGATAGTAAATCTGGTCTGACCGCCAAAACCAAACACTGAAGGGCCATGAATTCCTAGAACATCGATTCCACCGCAACAAAGTCTCATAAAAGTACCCAGCTGACCCCTGTGACGCCGATGACGTCACAGGGGTTTTCGCCACCAAAATGACTTGGGCACACCTGGCCCAACAAAAAAACACCGCCATTCCGCGTTTTCTCGACGCTGAATGGCGGTGCTTTTTTGGCGCTTGGTCAACTGGTGGTGTGGTGCTACCCCTTGAGCAACAGCAACAGGCTAGAGAGCCACCAGATCTAGCTACCCCAAAGGCCACTCACGCTGGGAACTTCAATCAAGCGCTGTTAATCGGCGGCTTGGTTGATTGAATCCTTGGCGTGCAACTTCTTTTCGAAATATTTCAGGAGCAAGGAGAGCAACAAGGTCAACACGAAGTAAATCAGAGAAGTGATCACCAATGGTAAGAATGGTTTGAAGCTTGAGCCCTGAACCACACTGGTCTGGAACATCAATTCGCCGACCCCGATCACACTGACGATCGCCGATTCCTTTAAGAGTGAGATAAATTCGTTCCCTAAAGCAGGTAGAATCGTCTTGATGGCTTGCGGCAAAACGACTAAGCGCATCGTTTGTTTCTGGGAAAGGCCTAAAGAACGGGCCGCTTCTGATTGACCCTTGGCCACCGCCTCGATCCCAGAACGAATGACTTCAGAAACATAGGCCCCGGAATTTAAGGCCAAGGCAATCGCCGCGGAGGCGAAGGCAGAGACATTCAGATGCAGGATTTGGGTGCCGAAGTAGATCATAAAAACCTGGACCAGCAACGGGGTGCCCCGGAAATACTGAATATAAACCACGGCGATAGCTTTGACTAACTTGTTTTTGGCCCGTTTCATCAAGGCTAGTAAGGTGCCCAAGAGACTCCCGAAGAAAACACCAATAATGGTCAACACAATCGTGATCCCAGTACCTTTAAGGAAATAGCTCCCATAACCTTGCAGAAAGTTCTGCTTGGTCAACATTTGTGCATTAGCTTCTTTCCGCCATTCCGTAAATTGGCCGTTCTTCTTGACCTTCCGAATGGTTTGATTAACGCTGGCCAAGTAAGCTGGCGCGTCCTTGGGCACCGCCACCGCGCAATCATAATCCGAGTTGGTGAACTTGACCTTGGATAAGGCCAAGGCTGAGTTAGTTTGGACATAAGCGGCCGCCACCGGTTCTTCGACCACGACCCCAGCAACCTTCTTTTGTTGCAAGTTGAGAATCAAATCCGTCACTTTCTCCAACGAGGTGATCTGGGCCCCCGCCAGTTCATCTTTGGCCACAGTTTCTTGGGTGGTCTGTTTCTGAACGCCGACCTTCTCACCCTTGAAATCCATCACGCTCTTATATTTATCCAAATCATCTTTACGGACGACCACCGATTGGCCCACGGTTAAGTAAGAATCGGAGAACGCCACCTCTTTCTTCCGTTCCGGCGTTGGTGTCATCGCCGAAACGATCATGTCCGCTTTGCCGGTTTTCAAACTACCGAGCAAGGAATCAAAACCCATTTCCTTGATATGCAGTTCAACGCCGATGTCCTTGGCAATCTGCCGCGCCAAGGCGATGTCGAAGCCGACGATCTTGTCTTCCCCATTGATTGTCTTGTGGAACTCGTAAGGGGGATAGTCCGCGGAAACGCCCAAAACCATATAGCCACGCTTCTTGATCGCGGTCAAAGTTGGATCGGTGGTCGCCGCTGCTTGCGCCGGTCGCAAATTGACCAACCCGCTGAAACTACTGACCAGCAATAAGCCTAGTACCAATAATGCCCCAATTTTCTGCTTGATTGTTTTCATCAAAAACATCCTCTACCAAATTAATAGCATTAGTATACACCATATTTTATATTTATGCACTATTTTTGCGAAAATTCTTTTATTTATTCATGAAACCCTGGACTGAAGGGAAATATGCCTCTGGCCGTCCCGTTCTTGGCGCCCGCTTCGCTCCGCCCGCTGGCCCACCTGCCCAACAAAAAAAGCCGTCATTGAATCGACAGCTTGATTGTTTGCGCGACGGTTTTGGAAATGCCTAGTGCTTGCAGATCCGCCAATGAGGCGCTTTTGATTTTCTTCAGTGACCCGAAATGCTTCAGTAATTTCGTGCGGGTCTTGGGTCCCACACCTTGGATCGTTTCTAAACGTGATGACAAGGCGTTCTTACTCCGAGTTTGCCGATGGAAGGTGATCGCGAAGCGGTGGACTTCATCTTGGATGCGTTGCAACAGATAGAAGCCCTGAGATTTGGGATCCAACGTTACCGGAGTCCCAGCCTCGCCGAAAATCAGCTGCGCCGTTTTGTGCTTGTCGTTCTTGACCATCCCCGCCACCGGAATGAATAAATTGAGTTCATTTTCCAAGACATCTTTCGCGGCGGCCATTTCAATAATGCCTCCATCCATCAGAATGAGATCGGGCAAATTCTGCCCTTCCTTAAGCAGACGGGTATAGCGGCGGCGGATCACTTCCCGCGTATTGGCGGCTTCATCGGCGCCACGCTGATGTTCGACCTCACCGCGCAACTTATACTTACGGTAATTATGTTTGTCCGGGCGCCCGTCGAGAAAACTGACCATCGCCGACACCGGATCCGTCCCCTGGATATGGGAATGGTCAAAGGCCTCGATCACGTGGCCCGTTGGTAAGCCCAAGGCCGCCAATATTTCGTTTTGCGCCCCAATGGTCTGTCGTTCGTCCAACTCCAATAAGCGAAACTTCTCATTCAGCACCAATTTCGCGTTCTTATTCGCCAGCGCCTGCAATTCACGCTTGCGCCCGCGCACCGGTGTCTTGACGGGCACCTGCAAAATCTCACTCAGAACTTGATGATCCAACTCCTTCGGTACCAAGATCTCTTTGGGCAAAACATTGTTCTTTCGATTGTAAAACTGCAAAATAAACGTACTCAATTCTTCCATGGGTTCATCTGTGACCACTGGGAATAAGCGCTTGGTCCGCTTCATCAGACGCGCTTGGCGAATGAAGAAAATTTGGACCGACATCCACCCCTTATCCAAATAATAACCGAAAATATCCCGCGGCGTATTATCGTTGGAAATAATTTTCTGTTTCTCGACGGTCGCATCAATGTAATGCAGCTGATCCCGTAATTCCGCGGCCCGCTCAAACTGTAAACTAGTCGCCGCCGTATTCATTTCCCGCGTCAACTTCTGCTTCACCGCACCCACTTGCCCATTAAGGAACCGCTTGATTTTCTCAATTTGGGCCTGATATTCCGCCTCAGGCACCTCGCGGAAACAAGCGCCCAAACACTGCCCCATATGATAATACAGGCAAGGCCGCCCTAAATGACCGGCACAGCGGCGCAAAGGATAAACCTTCTGCAAGAAATGCATCGTTTCCTCAGCCGCGTAAACATTGGTGTACGGCCCGAAATAATAAGCGCCATCTTTTTTGATTTCCCCTGTGATCATGATGCGCGGATCACGTTCGTTCGTGATTTTAATATAGGGATACCCACTGCCCTGCTTCAAACGAATGTTGTAATAGGGCTGATATTTCTGGATCAAGGTGATTTCCAGTAGAAAAGCTTCCTTGTCCGTTGATGTGATGATCGTTTCGAAATCCACGATCTCCGCGACTAGACGTTCGGTTTTCCCGGTGTGGCTACTTTTGAAATATGAGCGCACGCGATTCTTTAAATTTTTCGCTTTGCCAACATATATAATCTGGGCGTTCAGATTCTTCATCAAATAACAGCCAGGCAAATCTGGCAATAACGCTAACTTATGCTCTAAATGTTCAGAAGCCAATTCTACACCTCATTAAAAAACGGTGCGCGCCTTGGCGCTCACCTTGAAATCTTCTCACTGGTTCCATTATACGATATTTCTCTTACTTTTAAAAACAAAGCGCGCGCTGCGATGGCGTCAAGTTAACGTGGGTTTTAGTAATAAAGATATTTGCTAGAATTATCTGAATACTGATGGCACCAATCTGGCTGTTAGTACATACTGACTATTTTTTCTCACGTTACTGATTCAATGTGTGATTCCGTGTTGCCACTCTCGC